>NZ_JBYFBZ010000001.1:0-650489 GCF_057652215.1 Soonwooa sp. T0.1_25
GCATTTGTTTGAAGAACGAGGTTAAATCTTCTCCATTCTTAAAGGATTTGTAGAAATCCTTGCTGTTTAATAATTCTTCTTTGTCGATCACAACTGTATAATGTTTAAAAATAGTAAAAAATTATTTGGCTTCGCCGAACCACTTCCTTAGGTTTCCGAAAATTTTTTTGAGCTTTGAGGGCTCAAAAAAATTTTCGGAAATAACTTTTTAACTTACACAGTTAGTGAGATATTACCAAAAGGTTTAAAATCAAAAATAGATGGTATAGAAATATATAGTATTGATGGACGTTTGGTTCAAAAATTTAACACATCTTTAGAAAAATACGCCATTTCGAATCAACCAGCAGGAGCTTATTTAATCAAAATTAACAGCAACAATAAGATATCTGTTAATCAGCTAATTAAAAAATAACACCATAACTAATATATATTGTTTAGCCTCGAATCTATCGAGGCCTTTTTATTTATCATAATATTAAAAAATCTTAAAAACAAGATTTTTTATCTTCAAAACTAAACAAAGGAATCGTTTTTGCGTTCAAATTAACACGCAAACAAATAAAAAATCTACCCGAGAATTTAAAGTCGATATAAAGACTGCAAAAAAGAGAGATTATGAAGAGATATTATGGCCCTTTGCTTGGTTTTTATACCGTATTTTTATTATATATGATGTTTTATGGATGTGGTCGCCTACCAGGACCCGTTGGTTACCTACAATTACATCCATTCCGAACGATAAATATGTTTTTTTCGTCTAACGTTGCTGCCCAACATTTTGCAGTAAATATCATAGGAAACATTGTGGTTTTCATGCCATTTGGGTGGTTAGGTTTATTATCACAAAAATTTTTTTCGTTTCCAAAACTTCTAATTGGTTTTCCTATTGCTATTTCAATAATCGAATTAACACAATACTGGTCACATCGAGGAACAGCCGATATTGATGATCTTTTCCTGAATACTGTTGGGATGATACTTGGTTACTTATTTTACAGTTTGGTAAAATACTTCTATGAAGATTGGATGTTCGAAAGAGAATCTACGATGGAATACGCTTAGTTCTTAGACATTGTGCGTGATAAAACACCCAATTTGTAAAAATCTAAAATACGAAGGTGAGCATTTCCCATATTTAATCGTGTTTTTAAAAAAGGTTCCAAAAGATAAAAGCTTAGATTAAAAATTCCTTGCAATCTATAATCTCGAACCTTTTTATAAGCTTTTGTCAGTTTAAGATCCGAAACTTTATCTTTAGTTTTGACATCTTTCAGAATTAAAGCTAGACTTTCTGCAGCTTCTGACGCTTTTCCTGTAAAAACCTGATTAGTTTCGATATCGTTATTAAAAATAGGATTATCGATATGTTGAATTTTGACACCAGCGGCTTTTAATTCCATTGCAAAAAGCAGATCTTCGTAGCCATAATTTTTTAGTTTTTCATCAAATCTAAAATCTTTAAATACTGATTTTTTAATAACAAAATTATTGGTTTGAAATCCTAGATAAGGTTTGTGACGTCGTTTTTTTAAACTTAAATTTTCTCTTTTTTGCGCGTAATTCCAGCGAAGTTGATATTTTTTTTCAGGAATATGAGAATCTACCACTCGCCCACCGTAAATAACATCAGAATGATTTGCATTTATATCTTCAAGATAATCACTGATAAAATTTGGGGAAATTATTTTACCATCGCAATCTAAGAACAGAAGATAATCACCTTTCGCCAAATCTAAAAACGAATTTCTAATAGCAGATCGCCCAATATTATTTTCAAGAATATTAAATTGATCTACACTCGAATTAGCTTTTGAATTTATCTTTTGAAATTCAACAGCGGATGCATCATCTAACAGCAAAATTTCAGCATCAAGATTCTTGGTTTCAATCTCATTTTTAAGTGACGAAACTAAAGCATTAACATCAAAATTATAGATCGGTATACAAATCGAAAGCTTCATATTTTATCCAAAATCTGTTGAACATGAAGTTCTTCCAAACAAGCGTAATCACCTCGATAACATTCTTTATCTCCAAAAACAGAGCATGGTCGACACGTCAAATCTTTAACCTGAACAACATCATCCAAAGATTGTCCATAACCTAAAAATCCAGCATAATGATGAGTTGCCCCCCAAATAGAAACGCAGCGCGTCCCCATAAGACTCGCCAAATGCATGTTGGCAGAATCCATACAAATCATAAGTTTCAGCCTAGCAATAAGGTCCAATTCTTCTTTTAAAGGCAATTTACCCGCAAGACTTTGCGTGTTCGGGATTTCTGTTTCCCAGCGTAGTAGAATTTCGGATTCCTCTTTTCCTCCTCCAAAAAAATAAACTTTATCGCGCTTTGCAAGATGCTTGACAAGTTCGTAAGATTTTTCAATTGGCAGCATTTTCCCTTTGTGTTGTGCAAAAGGCGCAAACCCAATACCTTGTCTATTTGACACTCGACTACGTAACTCCTGAGACAACTCCAGTTGATAGCCCATACTTCTGAGAATATCAGCGTAGCGCTCAACGGTTCTTTTGAGTTGGATTTTATCAAGATTCCAAACATCGGTTAAATGTTCCTTTTCTTCTTTTCCTTTATCAATTTTAAAAACCTTGTAACCATGACGTTTTGCGATTGAATCAATTAATTTAGTTCTAATAACATCATGAAAATCTGCGACGTAATCGGGCTTGTAAAGTTTTAAAATTTCACGTCCCAACCTACGAATCCCGATAAGTCCTTTATATTGGTCAAAATCAACCCCATGAAATTTAAGATTCGGGACATCATCAAATAAATCAGCAAAGTTTTTACGGCTAACGAAAATGACTTCCACATCTTTATTCTGCTCTAGAAATTCTCTAAAAACAGGAACAGTCATCGCCACATCACCGAATGCCGAGAATCGATATGCTAGGATTCTTTTCACTTTTTGAGTTGATAAGCGACTGCGTAAAATTTAATTTGTTTGGTCATCGCCATCAAGCCATTAGCTCTAGAAGGTGACAAAAATTCTTGAAGACCGATTTCAGAAATAAAATCAAAATCAGAATCCATTATTTCTTGAGTTGAATGTCCGCTGTAGATGCTCACCAACATCGAGACAATACCCTTGGGAAGAATCCCGTCAGAATCTGCATCGAAATATAGTTTTCCATCTTCAAAACGAGCATCGATCCACACTTTTGACTGACAACCTTTGATAAGGTTTTCCTCTGTTTTTTTATCTTCAGAAATTGGTTTCAAAGATTTTCCAAGGTCTATAATATATTCATACTTTTCCTCCCAGTCGCTTAAAAAAGCGAACTCATCCACCAATTCTTGTTGTTTTTCTTTAATAGTCATTTTCAAAAATTATTTGATAGACTGCGCAATATTAACAATCACTTTAACAGCAGCTTCCATATTCTCTACCGGAACAAACTCATAAGGTCCATGGAAGTAATGCCCACCTGCAAAAATATTTGGACAAGGCAATCCCATATACGACAATTGTGCACCATCTGTACCACCGCGAATAGCCTTAATTTTTGGTGCAACACCCGCATCTTTCATCGCTTGTTCTGCAATATCGATGATGTACATTTTGCCCTCGAACTGCTTTTTCATGTTAAGGTATTGAGGCTTAATTTCCAAAGTTGCTGTATTCGCGCCATATTTAGCATTAATTTCAGCTACTTTATCAGCCATTAATTGTTTACGCGCTTCAAACTTTGCATCATCATGATCACGAATAATATATTGCAATTTGGCTTCAGCTACATCACCTGTAAAATCTGTTAAATGGAAAAAACCATCAAAACCTTTAGTCGTTGCCGGCGTTTCGTTAGCTGGAAGTGATTGAATAAACTCCGAAGCCACCAAACCCGCATTTAGCATTTTTCCGAAAGAATAACCTGGATGCACAGAAACACCTGTAAATTTAATAACAGCTCCTGCTGCATTAAAGTTCTCGTACTCCAACTCGCCAATTTCACCACCATCCATTGTGTAAGCCCATTCGGCACCAAATTTTTCTACATTAAATTTGTGCGCGCCACGACCGATTTCTTCATCTGGATTAAATCCTACCGAGATGCGACCATGCTTAACTTCTGGATGCGCCATAAGATACTCAGCAGCAGTAACAATTTCTGCAATACCAGCTTTATCATCAGCACTTAATAAAGTCGTACCGTCTGTTGTAATAATTGTTTGACCAATATATTTTTTAAGATCTGTAAATTTTTCAGGTGATAAAACAAAACCTGTTTCTTTATTTAATAACAAATCTTTTCCGTCATAGTTTTCCCAAATTTGAGGTTTAACATCAACGCCATTAAAGTCTGGCGTACTGTCATAATGCGCAATGAAACCAACTTGCGGAACTGTCACATCAATATTTGAAGGAATAAATCCGAAAACATAACCATGCTCATCCATGCTAACATCTTCCAAACCTAGCTCTTGCAACTCGTTAAATAGATATTTCGCCATGTCCCATTGTTGTGGTGTTGACGGCGTCGTATCACTTTCTGGATCACTTGTTGAAAATATCTTAACGTATGTAATAAATCGATCGACCAATTTTTTGCGCCAATCTGATGTAAAATCTATTGCTATCATCCTTTTTGGGTATATTAAAGCAAAGTTATATATTTATGCATGGAATGGCAAATGCAAACAGGCTTTTCTAAATAGAGATTCTCTATAGAATTTCTGATTTAAAAGGCAAAAAATATATTGCCATCTAAGAATTTGGTTGATTAAAAATCCTTATTGTGAAAAAACTGTTTTTAACAGAATGTCCAAGAGACGCTATGCAGGGCTGGGGCGAGTTTATCCCTACCGAAAAAAAAATAAATTACATTAATTCTTTAATGGAAGTTGGCTTCGATGTATTAGATTGTGCCAGCTTTGTTAATGCGCGCACGATGCCACAGATGGCGGATTCTGGAATCGTGGTTGATGAAATCGATAAATCATTATCAAATACAAAACTTTCGGTTATCGTTGCTAATCTGCGTGGTGCCGAAAAAGCATTAGAACATGATAGTATTGACATCTTAGGATTTCCGTTTTCAATTTCGGAGACCTTTCAACATCGTAACACCAATAAAAGTAGAGAGGATGCTTTCGAAGAAATTCTTCAAATTTTTGAATTGACAAAAAAAGAAGGTCGCCAACTTAACTTATATTTTTCGATGGCTTTTGGTAATCCGTATGGTGAAAACTGGTCGTGGGAAGATGTAGATTTTTGGGCAAAACGTTTTGACGAAGTAGGGATTAAAGAGATTCTTTTATCTGATACCACAGGTGTTGGCGATGTTGACAGGATAAGTTTATTATTTAACAAAATCCCTTTAAAATATCCAAATATTAACTTTGGAGCGCATCTACATAATCGTTACGAAGATTCTTATAAAAAACTAAAAGCCGCTTACGACCAAGGTTGTACTCGATTTGATAGTGCTATTAAAGGAATTGGTGGTTGTCCAATGGCGAAAGATGATCTGGTAGGAAATATGCCTACAGAGCAGGTTTTTAACTTTATGGCAGTTGAAAAGATCGACATTAATCAAAACATGCTGAATTTCGAAAGTGCTTACAATAAAGCAAAAGATATATTTCATTTTTAATAATTCTGGAAAATATCAGCCAATATTATTATTTAATTTAAAGATATTTTATTAAATTTATAAAGATAAAAATCGAAAACTATGACTTCAAAAACTACTTATTTAGGAGACAACAAGATGGAATCTTTACATGAAGATTCTGGCAATACGATGCATATTGTAATCCCACAAGATGCCTTTAATAAAAGAGAAAACTTCTCGCCTACTGATCTATTTGCAACATCTTTAGCACAAAGTATTTTTGCTGCCATTAGTGTTTTAGGAAAAGATAGAAACATCGATATTTCGGGAGCTACTTGCGAATTGAAAAAGACAATGTACTTCCAACCAAGAAGAATTGGTGAAATCTTCTGTGTTTTCAAATTTCCGCATACTTATACCGCAGAAGAAAAACAATTTATAGAAGATACAGCATATAATTCTCCCGTATATCTGAGTCTAAACCCAGATATTAAGGTGATAATGCTGTTTGAATATCAAGACTAATTACAACATTCCGAGCTCGAAGCGTGCTTCTTCGCTCATCATATCCTTTGTCCATGTAGGTTCGAAAGTAAGGTTAATTTTGGCAGAATTAACCCCTTCCACCGACTTAACCTTCTCTTCGACTTCCATGGGCAAAGACTCTGCAACTGGACAATTGGGAGAAGTCAACGTCATTACCACAACAACATCTCCATCATCCGATATCTGCACATCATACACCAATCCTAATTCATAAATATCAACCGGAATTTCGGGATCGAAAATCGTTTTTAATTCTCTAATGATATTATCGCCAATGTCTGCAATTTGATCGTCTGTATATTTCATTTTATTCTAAACGTTTTACAATATCTTCCTGACGCATACGTCTAAAAATATTGCACAAAGTTAAGACATCTTTTTCACAATATTTAACTATTCTTAATAAGTCTTTGTCTTGGTAGTAAACTTGAGCTACTTGAGAACCATCAATATCGTCTTTTGGCGTAGGAATTTTGAAAATATGTGCCAACAATTCTAATGATACATAAGACTTCCAATCTCCGAATTTCCAAAGCTCCATAGTGTCAAGATGCGGAATTTCCCATGGTTTTTTACCAAACATCTGGAAAACATAAGGCGGATTAATTCCGTTTACTAAAAGACGCCGCGCAATGTAGGGAAAGTCAAATTCTTTGCCGTTATGAGCACAAAGAATAACATCCCGCAATCTTGGACTGTTGAAAATTTCACAAAATTCTAAAAGTATATCCTTTTCACCATCACCATAAAAGGATTTAATCTTAAGTTGATCATGACCATCTATCATCCCAATTGAGATACATACTATCTTTCCAAATTCAGCCATAATACCAGCTCTATCTTCAAAGAAAATATCAGCACTAATATCTTCTTTCCGTTGGGATTTGGTTTTCTTATCCCAAAGATATTGCGTTTGCTCATCTAGTTCCGCCCAAGCTTCAGACTGAGGAACTGTCTCAATATCAAGAAACATTATCTTTTCAATAGGTATATTTTTAATCATGATTGTGAATTTACTTCTAATTTAAATAAAAAAAGAAACCCAACAAAATAGTCGGGTTTCAAATTCTAAATAACAATATCTCTTAGAAAGGATATTCGTAAATCTCTGATTCGTGGAAGAAAGGGTTACCAGTTGGCATTAGTTTTAATTTAGTTAATGCAGTAAACACTACGAAAACAAATAAACCTACTACTGCCGCAAACGATCCTACTGTTAGTAATAATGTCGGAAGGTTATTCCAGTAAGGTCCAACTGTTCCTGGCATTACCATGTTGAAATAGTCTAACCAGTGTCCGAAAATTACAACAACAGCCATCGTAGTAACTACTTTATAGTTACGTTTGATACTACTACTTACTAAGATTAGCAAAGGAAGTAGGAAGTTAACGATCAACATTGGTAAGAATGTTGGTGCGTAATACTCGAATCTACCAAAGAAGTAGTTAACCTCTTCTGGTACGTTAGCATACCAATAAAGCATGAATTGACAGAACCATAAGTACGTCCAAAGCATACTTGTAGCAAATAAAAACTTACCTAAATCATGTAAGTGGTTATCGTTAAATTGAGGATAAAATCCTTTTTTCTTTAAAAAAACTGCCACTAAGATAATTGACGCTACAGCAGTTGATAAACAACTCACCATAGAATACCAAATATACAGTGTCGAGTACCAGTGTGGGTCAATAGACATTAACCAATCCCAAGCCCATGCTGCAGAAGCAAAACCGAAGAATGCGATATAACCAACACTCCAGTTATACAAACTAGCATATACTTTTCTATCTCCATTAGTATCATCCACTTTCTTAGAAACTTGCTTAAGCTTCCAAGCGAAGAAACTAGCACCAATAACATAAATAAATGTTCTTACAACATAGAAAGGCACATTCAAGAATTTACTTTTTTCGTAAATAATTACGTCAAAGTTAGGGTCTTTAGGATCTGTTAAAGATGGATCCATCCAGTGAAACAAATGTCCCATGTGAAAAGCATTTAATAATACAATGATTAAAAGAATTGCGCCTCCATAAGGAATGAAAGAAGCAACAGCTTCCATAACTCTTGTTACAATAATTGACCAACCTGCGTGTGCAGCATGCTGAATACTATAGAAGAATAAAGCAGCACAACTAACACCAAACAAAAACACAGCAGCAACGTGTAAAGCAGCTAAAGGTTGGTTACCAACTTGCATTTTTGCATGTTCTAAATGTGCAGCATGATCTTGAGGACCTACCAACTCGCTAGAGTGAGACGGGTTATTGTGACCTCCTGAATGAACAGCTTCCATCCAGTGGGTAATAGTAGTATCGTCAATTCCTTTATTCAAAGCAAAACCTGCAGCAAATAACACTAATCCTACAACAATCAGTATAATGGAATATAATCTTAACTTAGGTGAAAAACTATACATTTCTTACTTCTATTTTTTAGTGTTAGTATTATTCTCTTTTGTAGTTGTTATGTCATCAGCTTTAGGTGCCGCATCCGATGTCGGTGCTGCCGCTGGTACTGCACCAGCTTTAAAAGCGTTCATCACATACATTGCTACTCTCCAACGGTCTCCAGGATTAAGTTGTCCTGCATAAGATCCCATCGCATTTCTACCATGTGATA
The DNA here is from genome assembly GCF_057652215.1 of Soonwooa sp. T0.1_25. Taxonomy (NCBI): domain Bacteria; kingdom Pseudomonadati; phylum Bacteroidota; class Flavobacteriia; order Flavobacteriales; family Weeksellaceae; genus Soonwooa; species Soonwooa sp. T0.1_25. Next base: position 8,746 of record NZ_JBYFBZ010000001.1, read on the forward strand.
GAACATAATGTACAGATCCTACAGTAATTTCTCGATCCTTATAATTTGGTACACCAGAGTAAGCACCACTTTGTACAATTGGTCCCTGACCATCACCACCTGTACCATGACAAGCAGCACAAGTATGATCGAATAAAATTTTACCTCTTTCTAAATCTTTTTCAAGATTTTTTGGGTTAAGTGGAGATGCTGTTAAAGTCTTAGACTTATCATAACCAGCATTGTATTCGTCAACGTTTTTAGGACTTCCTTCTTCGTCAATAACGCCGTCTTTGTTTTGAGAAACTGTACCATCTACTGGCGATAATCCTGTTGCTCCTGCATTAGCTACAAACAAAGGAATTTCGTTTTCGTGTTTAGAATAAGCATCCTCAGCTTTCATCAACGGATCATAAGCTACTGGAAAGTACATATCCGGGAAATAAACCAAAGGTGGATTCTCTTTACTACAAGAAGTTAAAAGAACACTTGCAAAGCCTAAAACAGCTGTAATTTTAATAATATTCTTGTTCATCTTAAGCATCTTTAACTGTTATTTCTTCAACACCAGTGTCTACAAGAATCTGTTTGATTGTTTCAACATCGTCAGATACAAACTCCATAAGGAATTTATCATCTGTTGTTCTTGGATCTGGATTCTGAGGTTTTGCCCCAGGATACATTTTATTTCTAACTAAGTAAGTTAATGACATCAAGTGCGCTGCACAGAATACCATTAATTCGAACATAGGTACCACAAATGCTGGCATATTATGTCCCCAATCGAATGATGGTTTACCACCAATATTTTGAGGCCAATCGTGGATCATCGTATAGTATGTCACTAAAGCTCCAATTGAAACACCATAAACACCGTAGAAAAAAGCAGCATCCGAAATTCTAGTTTTCTTAAGCCCCAAAGCTTTATCTAGTCCATGTACAGGAAAAGGTGTATATACTTCGTTAATCTTGATACCTTTATCGTTGAAGGCTTTAACGCCGTGCATTAAATCATCGTCGTCGCCGTAAAGTCCGTAAATAATTTTAGTGGTGCTCATCTCCTTCTTTTGCTTTATAAGTTTCACCTGAAATTTTCAAAATACTCTTCAATTCAGCCTGTGCAATTACAGGGAATGTTCTAGCATATAATAAGAACAATACTGAGAAGAATCCTATTGTACCAAGGTACACACCTACGTCAATAATTGTTGGCATAAACATCGTCCAAGATGATGGTAAGTAGTCTCTTGATAAGTTGATAACAATGATATCAAAACGCTCAAACCACATACCGATGTTAATGATTAATGCAATGATAAATGTTGCAAAAATGTTAGTTCTAACTCTCTTGAACCAGAATGCTGCAGGAACTACCAAGTTACAAATAATCAATGCCCAAAATGCCCACCAGTAAGGACCAGTTGCAGCACCAGGAGATAGATATACGAAATCTTCGAATCTTGATCCTGAATACCAAGCGATAAAATATTCACAAGCGTAAGCTACAGTTACCATACCACCAGTTAAGATGATTACGATGTTCATAATCTCGATATGATACATTGTAATATAATCTTCTAGGTGACAAACTTTTCTCGCTACTAATAATAAGGTCTGTACCATCGCAAACCCTGAGAAAATAGCCCCTGCAACGAAGTACGGCGGATAGATTGTCGAGTGCCAACCTTTGATAACCGAAGTTGCAAAGTCAAAAGATACCGTGGTATGTACAGAGAATACAAGAGGCGTTGCTAAACCTGCAAGAACCAAAGAAAGTTCTTCAAATCTTTGCCAGTGTTTTGCTTTACCACCCCATCCGAAAGCAAGAATTGTATACATCTTCTTGTTGAAGGGTGTTTTAGCTCTATCTCTAATCATTGCAAAGTCAGGAATAAGTCCCATGAACCAGAACACTACTGATACTGAGAAATATGTCGAGATTGCAAATACGTCCCAAAGTAGAGGTGAATTAAAGTTAGTCCAAAGAGATCCGAATTGGTTTGGCAAAGGGAAAACCCAATAACCTACCCATACACGACCCATGTGGATAACCGGGAAAATCGCTGCCTGACATACCGCGAAAATTGTCATCGCTTCTGCAGAACGGTTAACCGACATTCTCCATCTTTGTCTAAATAATAATAGTACGGCAGAGATTAGTGTACCGGCGTGACCAATACCCACCCACCATACGAAGTTGGTAATATCCCAACCCCAGTTAATAGTTCTATTCAATCCCCATGCACCAATACCAGTCCCAATTGTATATGCGATACAACCGAATCCGTAGATGAAAAGTACTAATGCTGCGTATAGTGATGCCCACCATAATTTACCAGCACGTTCCTCGATAGGTCTTGCGATATCTTCTGTAATATCGTGATAAGTCTTATGACCAATAATTAAAGGTTCCCTTATCGGAGCTTCGTAATGTCCTGACATTTTTTACCTATTTATTATTTAAACGTTGTTTTCTTTTCTATTTCTAATTTTTGCATGGTAGAATACATTTGGTTTAGTACCAATCTCTTCTAGCAAAGTATATTTTCTCTTGTCGCCGAATAATGCTCTAACCTCAGAGTTAACATCGTTCATATCACCGAACTTCATTGCTCCTGTAGAACAAGCTTTAGAACAAGCTGTTTGGAATTCTCCGTCAACAACTTTTCTTCCTTCTTTTTTAGCTTCAAGAATAACATTCTGCGTCATTTGGATACACATAGAACATTTTTCCATAACCCCTCTTGTTCTTACAACAACGTCTGGGTTAAGAACCATTCTACCTAAATCATTATTTTGATTAAAATCAAATTTATCATTAAGGTTATATGTAAACCAGTTGAAACGTCTTACTTTATAAGGACAGTTGTTAGCACAATATCTGGTACCAATACATCTGTTGTAAGCCATTTGGTTTTGACCTTGCTTACCGTGTGATGTTGCCGCAACTGGACAAACAGTTTCACAAGGTGCATGGTTACAATGTTGACACATTACCGGTTGGAAGATCACATCTGGATTTTCGCTAGGCTCGATCAACATGCTATACATTCCTGGTACGTCTAGTCCACCATCAACAGCTTCTTGTTGAGATAACTTACCATCTTGTTTAACAGTATCGAATTCTTTAGGAAGTTTCGAAGTGTAGTAACGGTCAATTCTTAACCAATACATATCACGAGACATTCTTACTTCTTCTTTACCAACAACTGGTACGTTGTTTTCTGCTTGACAAGCAATAACACAAGCACCACAACCAGTACAAGAGTTAAGGTCTACAGAAAGGTTAAAGTGTGGTCCATCAGTATCATCGAAAGAATCCCAAAGGTCAATTTTACCAATTGGTAAAGCACCTCCGATAGTATGCATTTCTAATGGTTTGTTCCACTCGTTAACATCACCTAAGAATTCTGTAATTGTAGCTTCTTTAGCAATTTCATAACGTCCCATTAGGGTATTCTGAAGCTGCATTCCTGCAAACTCATGCTTATCGCCAGTTATCTTAATACTTACGTTAGAAAGTACTGTATTAGATCCATCAAATAAAGGATAAGCATTAACACCCGTTTCTGCTACTTTACCAGAATCTTTTTTACCATAACCCAAAGCTAAACCTAAAGATCCTTCAGCTTGACCTGGCTGGATGAACACTGGTACGTTTTTAAGTTCTTTACCGTTAACTGTTAAGTCAACAACAGAACCGTCTAACTGCATTCTTCCGTTAAGTTCGTTTTCAATTTTTAAACGCTCCGCATCTTTTGGAGAAATCGTTAAGTAATTATCCCAAGATAATCTCGTAATTGGATCTGGTAACTCTTGTAACCAAGGATTGTTAGCTTGTGTACCATCACCGACAGCTGTGCTAAGGTATAATTGAAGTTCTAAATCTGAAGCTTTGAAAGCATTTAATTCAGAAATAGCTTGTGCAGCGTTACCACCAACGTAAGACAAAGAAGATCCTACAGCCGCAGCAGTAAAGCCGTTATATAAAGCTTTATTAAATGAAGTTCCACCTAGAAGTGAAGCCGCACTTGCTTTAAGATAAGTATAAAAATCGTTAGCAGGACTTCCTTTTCCATTGATCCAAACCAATAGAGATTCTTCAATCTGTCTTGACTTGTATATCTTTTGAATTGTTGGTTGCATTAATGAGTAAGAACCAGTTTCTGGAGCGATATCCCCCCAAGATTCTAACCAATGTGCAACAGGAATAATAGCTTTTGAAGCTTTGAACACTTCATTTTTCTTGTCCACAACAGCAACTGTGCAAGTTACTTTTGACATTGCAGTTTTGAAGGCTTCACCGTTAGCGCTTGTAGAAATTGGGTTAACATTGTTTGTAATTAATACACCAACCTGACCTGCATTCATCGAAGCTACTAACTCATTGAATTTAGCACCATCAAAATCTTTAAGCATGTTAGCTTTTCCAGTAAAAGCTATAGAACCCAATTTTTGGTTGATTAAATGTGCTAAAACATAAGCCGCTTTAGAACCATCAGCAAATACAACTGCTTTTGATCCTTTAGCTTGAAGTTCTTTAACGATTTCTTGTGCAACTTTATCATTAGTTCCACCATTAAGACCGTTATAGACTTCAACCAAAGTTTTGTTAACAGCACTTGGTTTTAATCTAATTCTTGAATCCGCGTTAGCACCAGTCAAAGACATGTTAGACTCCACTTGGATATGTCTTAACATATTAGCACCTGGCTTGCGAGCTTCAGCATAAGAAGTTTCTAAACTTCCTGCGTTGTAATCAGCTAAGAAATCTGCACGGAAAGAAACTACTAATTCTGATTTTGACAAATCATAAACTGGTAAAGCTCTTTGTCCGAACACTTCCACAGCTGCATCCAAAGCAGCTGCATGAGGATAAGCCTCATAAGTTACTAACTCCGCAGATGGATACTTTGCTTTAAACTCTCCGAACAACTTTTTGAAAGTTGGACTTGGCAAAGTGTGCGATAATAAGACTATTTTTTTACCAGCCGCTTGCGCTTCGTTAAGACCTTTGATAACATAGTCATCTACTTTATCAAAAGACTCATCAGCACTATTTAGTTTAGGTTGTTTTAGTTTGTCATTATCATATAAAGACAAAACGCTCGCTTGTGCTCTTGCATTTGTTTTACCTAAACTTCCAGCAGTTGGATTTGGTTCAATTTTGATAGGACGACCTTCTCTAGTTTTTACTAAAACGCTAGCGAAATCGAAACCATCAAAATATGACGACGCATAATAATTAGGAATACCAGGAATGATGTCATGCGGCTTAACCACATAAGGAATTGTCTTAATAACTGGAGCTTCACAAGCTGCAAGTGTTACAGCAGCCGTTGAGAAACCTAAAAGCTTTAGGAAGTCTCTTCTGGAAGTCCCAGAATTATTCATTTTTTCCGCATCTCCCAAGAATTCATCTACTGGAATTTCGTTCTGAAATTCTTTCTGAGCCAACTTCGCATTAAGCGATTGGTCTTTTAGTTCGTGAATACTTCTGAATTGTATTTTATTTGAAGCCATTGATACTTCTAATTTTTGTTATTAATAATGACATTTACCACACTCTAGACCTCCGATAGCATCTACAGTAATTTTAGCACCTTCGCCGTATTGTTTTTTCAACTTGTCGTGAAGATTCTTGAAATACTCTTGGTTGTAACCGTTAGTCATGTCAACTTCTGTTGTTCTGTGACATTCTATACACCATCCCATTGTAAAGTCGTTAGCCATTTGTACCACATTCATAGTATCAACTTTACCGTGACAAGCTTTACAAACAACATCAATTTGATTGTTAGGATTTTTCTTGTTGAATGACGAAATAATCGCCTTCTCACCAGCTACAACGTGTTGTGAGTGGTTGAAGTACACGAAATCTGGCATATTGTGGATTCTTGTCCATTCGATTGGAGAAGTCTTTCCTGTATACTGTTGTTTAGCAGGATCCCAACCAGCAGCAGCATAAATCTTTTGGATTTCTCCATCGTAGAATGCTTTATCTTTTCCTGATTCCATGTAGTTACCGTTGTACTCAGAAATAGATCTGTGACAGTTCATACATACATTAACTGAAGGAATTTCAGAAACCTTACCATACTTCGCGCCTGAGTGACAAAGCTGACAGTCGATTTTATTTTCTCCAGCGTGGATCTTGTGAGAAAAATGGATAGGTTGCTCAGGTTTATAACCTTTGTAAACCCCAATCCACATTAATGAATTCCAAACACCGTACAATGCTAATACCGCAAGAATAGCGATAACACCTTTACCTACGAAGCTGTATTTCTTATAAAGTTCTGAGAAACTATTAACTCTAGTAGAATTAAGATCTGTTAACTCAGGCGTTTGTTGCAATTTAACTAATTGTCTGATTTTCACTAATAACCAAAGTAATAAACCAGCAATAACAACAAATGCTGCTAAAATCGCTTGAGAATTAAGTTGACTATCTTTTGATTGTTGAACGTTAGCAGAAGCATCTGTTGCAGTTGCAGCAGCATCAGCTTTAGGTTCTTCTTTTGGCGGATCTGTCGTATAAGCTAGGATATCGTCGATATCCTGATCTGACAAATTCGGGAATTGCAACATTTCCACCTTGTTGAAATCTTCGTAGATCTTGTTAGCATACTTATCGCCCGATGCTCTAAGCGCCTTATTATCCTTAATCCACTTGTGCAACCAGTCCGTTTCCAAACCTTGCTCCTTTTTAATCCTGTCAACGACACCGCCCAAAGCAGGTCCAATCATCTGCTTGTCCAAGGCATGACAAGCCGTACAATTGGCTTTGAAAAGATCTTGGCCTTTCTTTGGATCTCCTTGTGCATGAATAGAAGCGCTAGTCGATAGCAACAAACCTATTGCTATCAAACTCTTTTTATAATGCTTTCTCCAACTAATCATTTAATTAATCTTGGGTTAGTAAAATATATTGATTATACATTCAATTAGGCAAAAATAAGACTTTAACATAAATTTATGAGAATCTTATATCTGCTTTTTCTCACTTGTTAATAATTTATAATACTTCTAAATAAGAAAGTTTGGCATTTTTTTTATTTATATTAAATTTGCTAAAAATAAAATAAATGAAAATCCTTTCGAAAGCACTACTTATTTTCATCTTTGTAATTTCATATAAGGCTACTGCTCAACTCGTTGTTAAAACCGACACCATTTCTGGAACACCTGTAAGCATGACTATGGATTCAAGAATTGACAATCTTATCAGCAAACAAGAAGAGTCTTGTGCACGTCCAAAAGGTGGATCATACTCTTCCGATTCCGAAATGATAAAGCAACCAACAAAAATTTTGGTACCAAGTAGAGAGTTAACGCAAGCCGAGATATGTCGCCAAAATCCAAAAATTATGGGTTACAAAATCCAAGTGGCGGTTGTTAAAAGCAATGAAGAAGCTCGAACAATTGGCGCGGATTTCAGAAAAAATTTCCCTTCTTTAAAAGTTGAAATTGATGCTTCTCTTCGTCCAAACTATAAAATATTAGCTGGAAGTTATTTTAATAAGCAAAGTGCTTCTAGCGATTTAAAACGTGTTAAAGCTACTTACGGATCTGCAACAACCGTTCAATACAGAATCTTCTGTGTCGAAGCAAAGTAAAAATTAACTTAATATAAAATAAAAGTCCGAAACAAAAACTTCGGACTTTTTTATTTGTAATAAACATTTAAAAATTCAATAAACTCATCGAGTCTAACGAAATTATTAATGCCAAGATAAACTGTTATCAATACTAAACTTGTTGTTAAACTACTTATTAAAATCGAGTTTTTACGGTATGCAAAAAATAACCAACCAATAAGTAATGGAAAAACGAACACAAAATGTCCACCGTAGATGTAAGATGTATGTAGACCAAATTTCAGAACACAGTGTATCACAACATCGATAAACAATGACCAAAATAAAATCTGTACCAATCGATTTTTAAAATTTTTAACAAAACTCCAAATCACAAACGCCACAATCAAACCAACAACCAGATAAGACCAAAAACTGGAATAAACATCCATAAAAATGGCTTTATATTCGAAGCCTTTTTTGTTGTGATAATCTCGCAAAACGAAAGACGGGAACAACATATTACCTCCAAAAAACCAAGAATAAATCATATCCCAAAGCGGCGTCACCTTCGGATTCGAAAACTTATCATATTGTTCTTCAGTTTTAATAAAGAAATTCTGAATGTTAAAATTAATTCTGTTTAAAAATAATAAAGCAAAAACGCTTATAGAAACTAATACTTTAGAAATTTCGAGACCGATTTTTTTCCAGTTCCAATATAATTTGGGTTGAAAAAGCATTGGTAAATAAACTTTAACAATATTCGTAATCGTTAATCCACCAACTGTAACACCAAAAAATGTAACAGCTCCAAAAGATAAAGTCTTGTCAGCTTGATATTGTTTTGCTACATAATAATTAAACAAACAAAGCAAAAATAATGTGTAAGTATAATTCTCGGGCGTGAAGGACAATAAAATATTAGTCGTAAAAAGTCCAAAAAAGGTAACAATTAAAAGACTTAACCAAAGTGGAAGTTTAATAATGTTTTGTAAATACTTAAAAACCTGAACGATAGATAAACTCACAATAAAACTTGAACAAAGTGCTAAGACAATTCGGAAATCAGCATTCATTTTTCCATCAGTAATCCAAAGTGCAAATTCGCGGATCCAATTAAAAAAATAATTGGAAAGCGGATGTCTCTCAAAGCCGCCGCCAGTCATGACAATTGCGCGATTATCAAAACTAAAATAAGCATCCCACGGAATACGATCATCAAAAACAATCCTGAAATTCTTAGCAATAAAATATGCAAAACTCGAATAACATGTTAATGCAGCTGCGAAAACAATCCACTCCCATTTTTTGGATGGAAAAACAAGTTTCAGAATATTGATAAAATAAGTCTTAATCTTCAATTGAAAAATTTTTGCAAAAATAAGAATCGTAGCAAAACAAAGCGATTAAATATCAAAAGCCTTTCAGAATTTTGAGCTTTGAAAGTCCTCACATATTTAAAAATTCTACGAACTACACGACAATTGCGAACAGCCGTAGATCATATTATACTTTTGGGGACGTTTTTGGTTAAGGCTTTTGTCAACTTTTTGATAAGGATTTTTTAAAACTTTTAAAAGTATATCAAATTTAGTTTGGTCGTCGTTTTCCAAATCCTGAATCGCTTCGTACAACAAATAATTTCTTAATATAAATTGCGGATTATTTTTTAACATCAATTGCTGTGCTTCTGCTTTTGAAAATTTATTTTGCGATAGACGCTCTTGATAAGATTGTAAAAACAAATTAATCCTTTCTAAATCTTCTGTTTTTGTAACGGAATAAAACGTTGAAATAAACTTCTGAGCATCAAGATTTTCTTCCAAAATATTATCAGTCAAAACATTAAAAAATAAAGTGTAATCTAACTTAAGATCTTGCATCATTTGTTGCCAAGTCGTAAAAAATTGATCATCATTTTTTAATAAAGCATCGAAACCGAATTTCTTACAAAGCATCTCGTCATGAAGTTTCCAGAAATTAGAAGCATAATCTTCCAAAATCGTTTGCAAAGCTTTTTCATCTTTAATCACAGGAAATAAAGAATTGGTCAATTGTAAGAGATTCCAATGTGCAATTTGGGCTTGCTTTCCAAAAGCATAACGTTTCCCAGGCAAATCGGTTGTATTTGGTGTAAACTCCAAATCGTATTCGTCCATCATTGAATATGGACCGTAATCGATTGTTAAACCCAGAATCGACATATTATCGGTATTCATCACACCATGCACAAAACCAACACGATACCATTCGATAATCATTTTGGCAGTACGATCGGCAATGGCTTTAAAGAAATCTAAGTTTTTTGTTTCGGAGTGGCTATCAACCTCATCAAAATAGTTTTCGATTGCAAAGTCAATTAGTTTTTGCAACGTGTCAAATTCTTTGCGCGCAGCCAACAATTCGAAGTGCCCAAATCTTAAAAAAGACTCTGCAACGCGAAGCACTGCAGCGCCTTGCTCTTGTTTGGAATGGCCATCATAAGCAATATCTCGCGTTACCAACTCGCCGGTTTTAACCAAACTTAAAGCTCTGGTTGTTGGAACACCAAGATGAAACATCGCTTCACTCATTAAAAACTCTCGAACCGACGACCGCAAAACGGCACGTCCATCAGCAAAACGCGAATATGGAGTTGCACCAACACCTTTCCATTGTAATTCGAAACTTTGATTATTTTCATTCTTGATTTCACCAGCAAAAATTGCACGTCCATCGCCCAATTGTCCCGCCCAATTCCCAAACTGATGACCTGCATAAGCAGTTGCATAAGTTTCGATAGTTTCGGGTAAACTTTGCGCCGCCAAAAAATCTAAATCTTGATTTAGATTGCCAAGACCAATTTCTTGACTTAACTCTTCATTAAAAGCAATGAGTTCAATTTTATTAAATTCGGCAGGAAGCACTTTTGCGAAAATAAATCCTGGTGTTTGTCTTTGATGTAGATCTCCAGAAAAATCTCCTGGAAAAGAGTCAACAAAATTATGTGTAATATTTTTAATATTCATTGTCAAAAAAAGCCCACAAATTGTGGGCTTCGGAATTTATTTATTAAAATCTATATCGTCAGTCTTATTAACTTTTTCATTAATATTCTCTTCCTTTTTAGGTCCAGAATTAGTATGATTAGTTGGCGGTGGTGTTGGATTTTTGATTTCATCCATTGTCCTTAATCCGCCTTCGTCACCATAACCACCACCAAGTCCGCTAAGGTCAGAACAGCTTCCTGTCCAATCGCTTGGTTTTATAAATTTATCTTCTGGTGAGATATTTAATGTTTTATCTGCGTATACTTTTTTCATAAAAATTGCCCAGATCGGTAATGCCATTTTCGCACCTTGACCTTCGCCAGTACTTCTAAAGTGCGTTGCACGGTCTTCCCAGCCCACCCAAACACCAGTCGCTAATTTAGGAGCAATCCCCATAAACCAACCATCGGAGTTTTTCTGAGTTGTACCAGTTTTACCAGCAATTTCAGCAGCTTGTACACCTCGACGTTTAAGCTCTCCCGAAGCCGTACCAAATTCGGTTACACCTTTCATTAAGTCAATCATCGTATAAGCATACATCTCGTTCATGACTTCTTTAACGAGAGGTTTTACTTCTTTAATCACGCGTCCGTTGGCATCTTCAATACGCCAAATCATCTCTGGCTTGGTATAGTTACCGAAGTTTGCGAATGTACTATAAGCTCCCAACATTTCGTAAATCGTAATATCCGAAGTACCTAATGCCATTGGTAAACTTGTATCAATAGGATCTGTAACTCCGAGATCTCTAGCTGTTTGGATAACATTCTTTGTTCCTACCATCTCAGCAAGACGAATTGCCACAGGGTTCTTAGAATAAGCAATTGCATTTTTAAGTGTTAACATACCTCCAGAGCCAGGTACAGACCAATTTCCCTTTGTAAATGTACCGTTCGATACTTGAGAACATGGCGTCATCCCAAGATGCATAATCGCCGTTGCATAAACGAAGGGTTTAAAGGTCGAACCTACTTGACGTTTACCTTGTTTAACGTGATCATATTGGAAATGTTGCCAATTGATACCACCTACCCACGCTTTGATATCACCTGTTTGCGGATCCATCGACATCAATCCAGCTTGTGCAATTTGTTTATGATAACGGATAGAATCCCATGGCGTCATCTCAACTTCTTCTTCACCATTCCAAGTGAAACGCGTCATTTTAGTTGGCGTTTTGAAATCCATCATAATAGAATCTTCTGGCATGCCTTCAGCTTTCATTTGCTTGTAACGACCAGTTCTTCTAACGGCGGACATCATCAATTCATCAATCTGTTTCTTACTCAAATTATAATAAGGACGATTAGAGTTGTATTTCATCTCGTTATCGAAATTCTTCTGCAGAGAAGTCAAGTGTTCTTTAATAGCTTCCTCGGCATATTTTTGCATTTTAGAATCTAGAGTAACATAAATTTTTAAACCGTTTTTATAAAGGTTAAGTTCTTTACCAGTTTGCTTTTCGTATTCTGTAAGATATTGTTGAATCTCTTTTCTTAAATAAAATTTATAGTAAGCAGAGTAATCTTCTTCAACCTTTTCAACAGGAGAAAAAGTTACAGTTACTGGCTCATCAATAGCTTTATCATAAGTCTGTTGATCAAGATAACCAGTGTCCAACATTTGCTTAAGTACAACATTACGTCTTTCTTTAGCTCTTTCTGGCTTACGGTAAGGATTATTTTTACGTGGATTTTCCAACATTGCCACAAATGTTGCAGCTTCTGGAAGCGTTAAATCTTTAGTTGATTTATTGAAATAAACCTTAGAAGCCATTTCAACACCTTTTGCATTAAACAAAAAATCAAACTTGTTAAAATACAAAGTGATGATTTCTTCCTTGGTATATCGTTTTTCTAAACTTACTGCAACACACCATTCTTTCAACTTTTGGAACGCACGTTGAAACTTATTTTGAGAAGCTTGACCAGTGAATAACAACTTCGCTAACTGTTGAGAAATCGTAGAACCTCCACCTCTATCGCCACCGAAATAAACAGCTCTCGCAATCGACTTTAAGTCAATACCAGAGTGCTCCTTAAAACGTTCATCCTCTTTTGCTTGTAACGCGTACACCAAATAAGGCGGTAACTGTTTGTAAGTAACCGGAATAGTTTTTTCTTTTTCGAACTTACCAAGAAGCTGATTGTCAGAAGAATAAATCTCCGATGCAACATAGATATCTGGATTGTCCAAATCCTTAACATCTGGCATATCGCCGACAAATCCTTGTGAAACAGCAAAAAACAATCCCGAAATCCCAAGAATTACTGCTATTAATCCTAGCCAAATAAATTTAATCCATCTTTTAATACCAGAAGATGTTTTTTTCTTCTTTGGTGGTAATGGAAATCCACTGGCAGGTTTTGATTTTTTATTGTCTTCCATATATTATTTATGGCTTTACATTTACAATTTTAACGCCCAAATCTTCAATCCCTGGCAGATTATCTTTTCGCATCGCTTGTATTACGCCAATGCTAAATTGACCATCTTTCGGGAATTTGAAATCTGATTTGTACTGAAACAATATCTCTTTAGTATCTCCAAATCCGCTTCCAAGCCATTGACCATTAGGTTTTGAAAGGACATAATTGAGCGTATCTTTCGACAAAACTTTTTTCTTGTCATCTAGAATTGTACCAATTAATCGCAGATTACTATAAGGATAGTTGTCATTGTTTCTAACAACAAATATAATATTTTTCGGATTTTGATGATCTTTCACCTCAAAAGTTAATTCTTGGATTTTATTTTTATTCCAAGAACCAGCCAAAGATTGCATACTAACAACCTCATTGGCATCATTACAACTAATACAAAATAGTCCCAAAACAAAGACTCCTAAAAACTTACACATTGTTCCCATTATTGGAATTAGGATTAGAATTTGGTTTTTTATGAAACTTCTTTTTATTGTTAAAAGGTTTTTTAGCCTTTGGCGTCTCCAAATTGTTGTTAGCTTCCGCAGAAACTTCAACTTTCTTCACCTCTTTTCTCACTTCTTTTTGAGCATTTCCATTTTGGTTATTTTGACCATTTTGGTTAGGCTTAGAAGCGTTTCGGTTTTGGTTTTGTCCAGAGGTGCTACGTTCTCTTCTTTCGCGATTATTCTTCGGTCGATCACTGTTATTTTGATCATTAGAACTACGATCTTTATTACGATTTCGAGGATTCTTTTTATTATTTGGACGCGATTTCTTTTCAAAACGATCTAGGCTACTTTCTTGGATTAAATCCACATTAGCAACTGGCGCGTTTTGAGCCTTGAAATCTTCCAAAGCCGGCGATGGTTTTCCTTCTTGGTTAACAGAAATCATCATCTTCACATCAGAAATATCAATATCATACCAAGCCATAGAGTTTTCTACGTACGCAAACCACATTTTTCTTTTGAAAACGTCAATTTTAATACAGAAAGCTTTTCCTTTTTCGGTATTTAAAACGGTATTGGTCGCCGGAAAATCGCGCAACGTGTCCATATAACTATCCAATTCGTAGTTAAGACAACATTTAAGTTTTCCGCATTGACCAGCTAATTTTTGAGGATTGATACTTAATTGCTGATAACGCGCTGCATTGGTATTAACAGATCTAAAATCTGTCAGCCAAGTCGAACAACAAAGCTCTCTACCACATGATCCAATACCACCAACTTTCGCTGACTCTTGACGGAAGCCAATCTGCTTCATATCAATTTTTGTACGGAAAGCTCCTGCATATTCTTTAATCAACTGACGAAAATCTACACGAGAATCGGCGGTGTAATAAAAAGTGATTTTGGACCCATCACCTTGGTATTCTACATCTGTAATCTTCATCGCTAGACCAATTGAATATGCAATTTTTCTAGCCTGAATTTTCACATCGTTTTCCTTTTTGCGAAGTTCTTGCCAAACTTCGATGTCCTTTTGTGTAGCGTGTCGATACACTTTAAGAAGTCCTTCTGTAGAGGTTTTCTTCTTTTTCATCTGGATTTTTACTAGTTCTCCAGTTAAACTAACTACGCCAATATCATGACCGGGATTCGCTTCTAACGTAACGGTGTTACCTGCCGCAAGAGGCAAGTTATTTGTGTTTTTGAAAAAACTTTTTCGATCGTTTTTAAATCTTACTTCTACATATTCGTTAGAAGAAGTGCCTGGGTTTTTGACATCAGACAACCAATCGAAAACATTTAATTTATAGCTATTTCCACAAGTATCTACACTGCTACATCCATTCGAGGATTTTGTTCCACATGAATGTCCTGAATCGCCGGATGTCTTACATCCACAACTCATATTAAAATATATTATTCTCGCAAAGTTAACTTTTTTTGATTAAAGTTGTATTGCAGATTTTAGAAATCCTGGTTTTATATTTCATCTAAACTTTTATTAAAAACAATCAATATTTAATAATGATATATTCAATTTATTAACACATCAAAACTTAAACTTAACATGGTTTGTTATGGCTTGCATTGCAATGTTTAACATTAAACAAAATATTAATTAAACATAATAAAATCCTAATTAAACCAATATTTAAGATGTATTTTAATCATTTTAAAATTTAAACAAACATAAAAACTAAATGCTTGTTTAGTTAATTTTATAAAATTTTAACATTCTTAAAAAAATAAATTTTATATTTGACCATAATATAACATTACTTCTATGAAAAAATTACTTATAACAACGGCTTTAGCAGCAGGTGTTTTATCATACGCAGGTGGATTCCGAGTTTCGTTACAAGGAGTTAAGCAGCTTGCGATGGCACACACAAGTGCACATGCCGAAGATGCGAGTGTGACTTTCTTTAACCCTGCAGGTATGTCTTTCATCCCAGCTAAACTAAGCGTTGTTGCAGGTGGTTTCGGAGCCATAAATAAAGTGACTTTCCAAAATCTTTCTACGCTACAATCTGCAGAAACTGACAACCCAATTGGTACACCTTTATATGCGGCTGTAGCCTATAAAGTAACAGATGATGTGTCATTAGGTTTTAACTTCGCAACACCATTTGGTAGCACCATCCAATGGCCAAGCACTTGGGAAGGCGCTGAAATGGTACAAAAAATGGAGCTAAAGAGTTTCTTTTTCCAACCAATGGTTTCTTTTAAACTTGCGCCTTGGGCTTCATTCGGAGCTAGCTATATTTACGCAAAAGGAAAAGTAGATTGGGACAAAGCAATTACTGGTTACGGAGGAAGTCTTAATATTAATGATGAAAAAGCATCTGGATCTGGTTTCGGGTTTGGTTTTTATTTCCAACCAAACGACAAGTTAGATCTAAATGTTGCTTACCGCTCTCCAATCGATATGAAAGCTAAAAACGGAACCGCAACATTCAACGTTCCAAAATCTTTATATCCAAATCTAGGTATTGACGCTAATGGTCAAGACAAATTTAAAGCAACTCTTCCATTGGTTGACGAGTATACATTAGGTGCAACTTATAAAATTACACCTAAATGGTTAGTATCAGCTGACTTCAACTACACAGGTTGGTCAAGATACGAGCGACTAACGCTTGATTTCGAACATGCTCCAGTTGGTAACCAACCAACCGACCCAACAGTTTTGGTAACACCTAAGAAATTTAAAAACACTAAAACTTTCAGACTTGGTACACAATATATGTTTAATGACATGATTGCTGGTAGATTGGGAGCTTATTACGATGAATCGCCTTATTCTAATGAAAACTTCATCCCAGAAACGCCATCATTTAATTCATATGTTATTACTGCGGGTCTTGGATTCAAATTCAACAAATTGGGTGTAGACATTGCTGGAGCATACGCAATGCCACAAAGTCGTCAAGTTAACAACACGTATTATAACTTCGTTGGACAAGCAAAAGCGAAAGCTTACTACTTCGGCCTTGGTCTATCTTATAACGCGTTCTAAAATTTTAAATCATTATGAAAAAGATATTATTTTCACTATTTAGCATTTCTGCTTTATTAGCAACGCAAAGTTGTAAAACAGATTTTGACACCGACGTTACTGATGTTGTCGTAACTAAAGGCGATGCAGATTTTACAAAATATGTAGCATTAGGTAACTCACTTACTTCTGGTTATAGAGATAATGCATTATACTCTGATGGGCAAAACGAATCTTATCCATCGATGATTGCACAACAAATGAAATTAGCCGGCGGCGGCGAATTCAAACAACCAATGATGCCAAATAACATTGGAGGATTCTCAAACCTTCCAGGCTTTGGTGGGAAACTAAATCTTCAAGTTGTTAATGGAAGCTTAGCTCCTGTAGCAAGCAATCCTGGCGGAACATTAGATAATATTTCAGCAGGTGGACCATACCAAAACATGGGAGTTCCTGGCGCAAAAGTAGCGCATCTATTAGCTCCTGGCTACGGAAATCCTGCAGGACTTGCATCTAATCCAGCAACAGCTAACCCATATTTTACAAGATTTGCATCTAATGCTCAGACATCTGTCATAGCAGATTTCTTAGCTCAAAAACCAACATTTTTCTCTTTATGGATTGGGAACAATGATGCACTTCTATACGCACTAGCAGGGGCTGACTCTTCTGTAGAAACTTTAACACCAGCTGATCAATTTAAAACATATTACAATATGTTAATTGCACAAATTGCGTCTACTAAAGCAAAAGGTGTTATTGCAAATATTCCTGACGTGACAACCATCCCTAATCTTACAACTGTTCCGTACAACCCTTTAACATCTTCTGTTCTAGGTGGAGGAAATATTGCAGTAGGTGAAGCAACAATCGACAAACTGAACGCAAACCTTTATGGTCCTTTAGTACAACTGTTAAAAGTTGTTGGTGGAGGCGACAGAATACAAATGCTAAGCAAAACGGCAGCTAATCCTCTTTTAATAAAGGACGAAAGTTTAAATAACCTAGGCCCAGCAATTACATATGCAGCAGCTAACTCTGGCAACCCAGTTTTAGCGGCATTAGCAACTTACCTTGGTGCTACTTATGGACAAGCAAGACAAGCCAAAGCAAGTGACTTAATTCCATTAGCTACAAAAAATGCAATTGGAACAGCAGAAGCAGGCGTTCCAGCAGATTTAAGTGCTAGAGGTATTGCATATCCTTTTGCAGATAAATACATCCTTACATCAACTGAAGTTACTGAGGTTAACACTGCAATTGCTAGTTACAACGAAACAATTAAAGCTGCAGCAACTGCTAATGGCTATGCCTTCGTAGATGCTAATGCAAAAATGAAAGAGTTGGCACAAAAATCAGGTATCCAATGGAATGGTGTTAAATACACTGCAACATTTGTGACTGGTGGAGCATTTTCCCTTGATGGTGTTCACCTAACAGGTAGAGGCTACGCAATCGTTGCTAACGAATTCGTTAACGCAATTAACAAACAATACAAGTCAACATTACCATTAGTAGATGTTAACAAGTATTCTGGCGTGAAATTCCCTTAATCGAAAAGACACCAATTATTCTTTATAAAAATAAACCACTTGATTATCGAGTGGTTTATTTTTTATTAAATTTGCAAAAAATAAAAAGTAAAATGTCAGATCTACAACCCAGCTATCTATTTTCCACAAGAACAAGTAGAGTCTTAGCTGAAAAAATCGCAGAAAATTACGGTCAAGAACTTGGTCACATCATTATTCAAGACTTTAGCGATGGCGAGTTCGAGCCTGTTTTAGAACAATCTGTAAGAGGAGGACGTGTATTTTTAATCGGTTCTACTTTTCCTCCAGCAGACAATCTTTTAGAACTTTTGTTAATGATTGACGCTGCTAAAAGAGCTTCTGCTAAAAACATTACTGTCGTACTTCCATATTACGGTTTGGCAAGACAAGACAGAAAGGACAAACCAAGAGCACCAATCGGTGCAAAACTAGTAGCGAATCTTTTAACCGCTGCAGGCGCTACAAGAATCATGACAATGGATCTACACGCTGATCAAATCCAAGGTTTCTTCGAAATTCCTGTTGATCACCTTTATGCTTCTACAATTTTTGTAGACTACATCCAGTCACTTAATCTTGATGATTTAACAATTGCTTCGCCGGATATGGGTGGCGCAAAAAGAGCAAAAAACTACGCAAGTCATTTAGGAGCTGAGGTTGTTATTTGTTATAAAGAAAGAAAAAAAGCTAATGTTGTTGAAGAAATGTTATTAATTGGTGACGTAACCAACAAAAACGTTATCCTTATCGATGATATGATTGACACAGCTGGTACACTTTGCAAAGCGGCTGACATCCTAATGGAAAAAGGTGCAAAATCTGTAAGAGCTATTGCAACGCATCCAGTTTTATCTGGAAAAGCTTATGATAATATCCAGAATTCTCAAATTTCGGAAGTTATTGTGACAGATTCTATTCCTATTAAAGAAGGTTTATCATCAAAAATAAAAGTATTGAGCTGTGCACCACTTTTCGCAGATGTTATGAAAAGCGTACACGAGCATCATTCAATTAGTGATAAATTTATCATCTAAAAATAAATATTTCGCATTTTCAGAAAATTCTGTATATTTGCAGACTTAAAATTTAAACATTTTTAAAATGAAATCTATTACAATTCAAGGTACAAAAAGAGAAAACGTGGGCAAAAAGTCTACTAAAGCTTTACGTGATGCTGAATTAGTTCCTTGTGTTGTTTACGGAGGTACAGAAAATTTGAACTTCTCTGCAGAAGAGAAAGCTTTCAAAGGATTAGTATATACTCCTGAAGCACACACGGTATCTATTGAGGTTGATGGTCAAACGATCGCTGCTGTACTTCAGGACATCCAGTTCCACCCAATTACTGACAAAATTTTACACGCTGACTTCTACCAATTAGCTGCTGACAAGCCAGTTATCATGGAAGTTCCTGTAAGAATTACAGGTCGTGCAAAAGGTGTTGTTTCTGGTGGTGTGTTAAGACAAACTTACCGTAAGTTGAAAGTTAAAGCTATCCCAGCTAACTTACCTGACGAAGTTGTTGTTGACGTTACACCTCTTAAAATTGGTAACAAACTTTATGTTGGTTCTATCAAGAACGAACAATACACTTTCATGCATCCAGACAACGCGGTTATCGTAGCTGTTAAGATGTCTAGAAATGCAATGAAAGGTGGTGCTGCTTCTCAAGATGAAGAAGATGAAGAAGAAGTTGCAGAAGCTAAGGATCAAAATCCTGATGTACCTACAACAGAAGAGAAATCTACTGAAGCTTAATATTCTTTTAAAGAATTTTATTCTAAATATAAAACCTGTAGCAATGCTGCAGGTTTTTTTGTTTTAAAAATCTTGTTAAATCTAATTTTCAACTAACAAAATAGGCTCAAAATTATTATATTTGTTGATATGGCGACCAAAGCAATGTTTAACACCGTAGTTAACTGGTTTATTCGACAACGAATAGACCAAATCAATAATTTTATAGATCATCCTATAGAAACTCAAAAAGGTGTTTTATTCTCGCAATTGTTTCACGCCGAAGATACTGTTTACGGGAAAAAATATGGTTTTAAAGATATTTCGAATTATCGAGATTTTCAAAATAATGTCCCAATTGTAACCTACGAAGATTACGAGCCTTATATCGAAAAAGCTCGCCAAGGCATGAAGGATATTATTTGGCCTGGACAAATTAAACATTTTGCAAAATCTTCTGGGACAACTAATGCCAAAAGCAAATTCATTCCTATTTCTGATGAAAGTCTCGAGGATTGTCATTACAAAGCTGGGAAAGATTTAATTTCGATTTATGTCAACAACCATCCAGAAAGTGGTTTATTCCAACATAAAAATTTAAGACTTGGTGGAAGTTCAGAAATGTATCAAAACTTCAATACAAAATTTGGCGACCTTTCTGCAATTCTTATTGAAAACTTACCTTTTTGGGTAGAAATCATCAATACACCGAGCAAAAAAGTATCATTAATGTCCGAATGGGAAAGCAAGCTAAAAGCCATTATTTCCGAAGTTGTTAAACAAGATGTTGGCAGTTTAACAGGCGTCCCGAGTTGGATGATGGTACTTTTACGTCGAGTTCTTCACGACTCTAACCAACAATACATTACGGATCTTTGGCCAAACTTGGAAGTATTTTTTCACGGCGGAATTAGTTTTAAACCTTATCGTGATCAATACAACCAAATTACAGGAAAGCCTATTCGTTACTACGAAATCTACAATGCTTCGGAAGGATTTTTCGGCATTCAAGATAGATCTGATAGTGACGAAATGTTATTAATGTTGGATTACGGCATTTTCTACGAATTTATTCCGATGGATACATTCGGCACAAGTTTACAAAAAGCGATTCCTCTTTCGGAAGTTGAACTTCATAAAAACTACGCCATGGTGATTACAACCAACGGCGGACTTTGGCGATACATGATTGGCGATACAGTAAAATTCACTTCATTAAGTCCTTTCAGAATTAAAATCGCTGGTCGTACCAAACATTACATCAACGCTTTTGGTGAAGAATTGATGATCGATAATGTCGAATATGCCATTGCGAAAGCTTGTCGCGAGACCAACGCTTTTGTATCGGATTTTACTGGCGCACCAGTTTTTATGACAGGCAATGAAAGCGGCGCCCATGAATGGATTTTCGAATTCACTTCTCAACCGGAATCTTTGGACAGCTTCATTAATATTTTTGATGAAACTTTAAAAACTTTAAACTCCGACTACGAGGCAAAACGTTATAATAATATTACTTTGAAACGTCCTGTCGTCCATATTGCGAAACCGAAACTTTTCTACCAATGGATGTCAAATCGTGGCAAATTAGGAGGACAAAATAAAGTCCCAAGATTGAGTAACGACCGCGAATATATTGATCCGCTTTTAGTTTTAAATCAAGAAATGTAATTATAGAAACTGCGCCACAGTATAAATTAGAAGTCCAACCAAACCGCCAACAATTGTCCCATTAATACGGATAAATTGCAAATCTTTGCCTACTTCTAATTCTAGTTTTCGGCTAAGCTCTTTTCCTTCCCAGTTTCCGACGGTATTACTGATAAGGTTTCCCGCTTCTTTGGTGTTTTTTAAAATGTATTTGTAAGCCGTTAATCGAATCCAGCTGTCAATTTTCTTTTGTAGAACTTCATCATTTTGAAGATTATTGGATAACTCGCTAAGATTTTTTTTGATATAAGTTTTTAAACTTGAAGCTTCTGAAGTTAATTCTGTTCGCAAAGAATCTTTTATAGACAACCAAATATCAGACGCATATTCATTGAGTTTTTCACCATTCAAAAAATCATTTTTAATAACATCAAATTCATTTTCCCATTTCGCTTCCGTTTTTATTTCGTCCGCAAAAACCAAAAGTTTCGATGTAATTTCTTTTCGTAAAGGATGTTGTTGATCATTCTCAATTTCTTCAAAATAATGGCTTAAACCCGAGACAATCTTCTCCGAAATTTTTCGGTCAACAGATTTAGGAACGAAAAAATAACTTTCTTTTTCAACACGTTCATCCACCATTTGTTGGTTTTGAAGAATATAAGTTTTAATCTGACCACTTAGATTTGTAATCAAAGTTTCATGATCATTTTTCTGAATAAGATATTCCAAACCATTACCAAGAAGTTTATTAACTTTAATAGAAGCCATCATGTCTTTTACCTTGTTCGAAATAAAATTGACAACCTCTTTATCATCCAATTTTAATAAAATATCGAGCAAAATATTGGAACCTTCATTCACAAACAAATCCTGATTTTTCTCTTTACCAATCCATTCTCCCGCAAATCCTGAGACTTTTAATTTTAGAATATAAGGTCGAATATTTTCTGGTGCTAAAAAATTATCAACAACAAAATTCCCTAGATTATCACCGATTTTTGCTTTACTATTTTCTATCAAATTAGTGTGCGGAATCTTGAGTCCCATCGGATGATGAAACAAAGCCGTCACTGCAAACCAATCCGCCAAAGCACCAACCATCGCCGCTTCCGAGAAAGCACGAATGTAACCTACCCAATGCGATGGCGTCGATTTTTGAATTATATTCATGATGATAAATGTGATAGCCATCAACAAGAATAATCCCGTTGCTAGCAACTTATAATTTCGAAGTTGTATTTTTTTTTCAGAATCTGTCATAGTTTTGATGTATCAAATAGCTTTCCAAACAAATGTAAGTTTTCTATTTGACTATTTAAAAATTATGATTTAAAACCAATTTAAACTTCATTAATAATATTTGCCGTAACTTTGAAGCATTCTAAATAAAGAACATGTTAGACATTCAAAATATAAGAAACCAATTCCCAATTTTAGACCAAGAAATCAACGGAAAACCTCTTGTTTACTTGGATAACAGTGCGTCTTCTCAGAAGCCAATTTCGGTTTTAGAGACTTGGGAAAAATACTATACAACGATTAACGCCAACGTACATCGCGGCATCCATACCTTGAGTCAACTTGCAACAACCGAAATGGAGTTGGCAAGACAAAAGGTTCAGAAATTCATTAATGCAAAGCACGAATACGAAGTTATTTTCACAAAAGGTACGACCGAAGGCATCAATTTGATTGCTTATGCGATTACGAATTTGATTAAAAAAGATGACGAAATCATTATTTCGTATCTAGAACACCATTCGAATATTGTTCCGTGGCAAATGCTTTGCGAGAGAACTGGTGCGAAACTTCGCATTATTCCGATGGACGAAAATGGCATTTTACAAATCGATGTTTTGGATTCTTGGTTAAATGAAAAAACGAAAATAGTTTCTTTAAATCAAATTTCAAATGCGCTTGGCGTTATCAATCCTGTTGAAGAAGTTATTACAAAAACTAGAAAACTGTCAAATGCTTTCGTATTAATCGATGCAGCACAATCTTCACCACATTTGCGATTGGACGTTCAGAAGATGGATTGCGACTTCCTTGTTTTTTCTGGACACAAAATGTACGCACCAATGGGAACCGGGATTTTGTACGGAAAAGAGTCTTCATTAAATAAACTTCAACCTTTCCACGGTGGCGGCGAGATGATTGCAACTTGTAGTTTTGAAAAGACAACTTACGCTGATTTACCTTTCCGTTTTGAAGCCGGAACACCCAATGTTGGTGGCAATATCGCACTTGGCGCAGCCATCGACTTCATGGAATCTGTAGGTCTCGAAAATATCCAACAACACGAACATTCTTTACTAGAATATGCGCAAAGACAATTATTAGAAATCGAAGGCTTAAGAATTTATGCTGAAAAAGCCAATCGTGCTGGCGCCATTTCTTTTAATCTAGAAGGCGTTGGGATTTCGTCGGATGTAGGGATGATTCTCGACAAACAAGGAATTGCCGTAAGAACTGGTCATCACTGTGCGCAACCGATTATGGCGTATTTTGATATCGCAGGAACGGTAAGAGCAAGTTTCGCAGTTTACAATACGTTTGAAGAAATCGACAGATTGGTCGAAGGCGTTAAAAAAGCGCAACGAATGTTAGCTTAACAACTAAAAAATATAATCTGAAAATCCTCCCAACTTGCGGAGGATTTTTGCTTTCTATGACAAAAAATGTTGTGGCATAGGAATTGTGAAATTATACGACTCAATATATAATCGACTTATTATCCGCAATTTATAGAAAGATAATAAGTTATCACCTTAAAGAAATGACAATTTGTCATCATCATACATTATGACAGAATTTGAAGATATCAACTTTGACGCTATTTTGGAAGACGGATTCGGATTAGTTGCTGAAGAAATTAATATTTCGGAACCAACTGAAAAAGAATTAGACCAAGAGATGTACGCTATTTTGCCAGTGCGCAATATGGTGATGTTCCCAAAAGTTGTAACACCAATTACCGCAGGACGCGAAAAATCAAAAAAACTATTGGAAGATGCGATGCAATCTAACCAACTGGTTGGGATTTTGACTCAGAAAAACCCGAATGAAGATAATCCTGCTGATAAAGATCTTTACACAATTGGAACTTTAGCGAAAGTTGTAAAAATCATAAAACTTCCTGAAGGCAATATCACGGCGATAACTCGAGGAATCAAACGTTTCAAAATCAAAAATTTTGAAGGACGCGATCCTTATTTAACAGCGAAATTAACGCTTATAAAAGACACTAATTCTCGCAACAAAGAAGAAT
This sequence comes from Soonwooa sp. T0.1_25, assembly GCF_057652215.1. Classification (NCBI taxonomy): domain Bacteria; kingdom Pseudomonadati; phylum Bacteroidota; class Flavobacteriia; order Flavobacteriales; family Weeksellaceae; genus Soonwooa; species Soonwooa sp. T0.1_25. Next base: position 33,430 of record NZ_JBYFBZ010000001.1, read on the forward strand.
TTGAAGCTTTGATAGAGAACATCAAAGACTTGGCGATGAAGATTATCGAAATCAATCCTAACATCCCAAATGCCGCAAATTTCGCGATTAAAAACATTAATGAAACAGAGGATTTACTCAACTTTATTGCAGCGAATGGCAACTTTACATTTGAGAAAAAGCAACGTCTTTTAGAAGAAAAATCTTTAGCAAAACGTGCCGAATTGCTTTACGAAATGATGCATGAGGATTTCCGTCTTTTAGAATTAAAAAATCTAATTCATCAAAAAACAAGTAAAGATCTTGACAAGCAACAACGCGAATATTTCCTGAACCAACAGATAAGAACTATTCAAGAAGAACTTGGTGGCGGTCCAGATTCTGACGTAGACGAGTTCAAAAATAAAGCGGCTAAACTAAAATGGCCAGCAGATGTTGAGACGCATTTCCAAAAAGAATTGCAACGTTTGCAACGCCAGCATCCTAATTCGCCAGATTATAACGTACAACGTAATTATTTAGATTTCTTCACGGACTTACCTTGGGAAAGATATTCTACAGACGTTTTCGATTTAAAGAAAGCCGAAAAGATTTTGGACAAAGAGCATTTCGGTTTAGAAGATATCAAAAAAAGAATTCTAGAGCACATCGCAGTTTTAAAATTAAAAAGCGATATGAAATCCCCAATTCTTTGCCTGTCTGGCCCTCCTGGCGTTGGTAAAACCTCGCTAGGAAAGTCAATCGCCGATGCTTTGGGAAGAAAATACGTTCGTGTTTCTCTTGGCGGTCTCCATGACGAATCCGAAATCCGCGGTCACAGAAAAACCTACATTGGCGCCATGGCGGGACGAATTCTTCAATCTATCAAAAAATCAGGAACGTCAAACCCTGTAATTATTTTAGATGAAATCGACAAATTAGGAAAAGGCATGCATGGCGATCCAAGTTCAGCCATGTTAGAAGTTTTGGATCCAGAACAAAACAGCAATTTCTATGATAATTTCCTAGAAACGGGTTACGATTTGTCGAAAGTGATGTTCATTGCGACAGCCAACAACCTTAACGAAATCCAACGACCACTTTTGGATCGTATGGAACTGATTAGTATTGCTGGTTATACGCTGGAAGAAAAAATCGAAATCGCAAAACGTCACCTTATCAAAAAACAACTTTCAGAAACTGGTTTAGACGCAAAAGCTTTCAAGCTAGGAAACCCTGAAATCAAACATATCATCGATGCGCACACTTCAGAAAGTGGTGTCCGAACTTTAGAAAAACGTATTGCCTCCATCGCGCGTTGGGTAGCTTTACAAATCGCCATGGAAAATGACTACGATCCAAAAATTTCCGTTGAGAAAATCGACGAAATATTAGGTGTTCCGCGTCCTAGCACGTTATCCGAAGTCAGCAAAGTTCCTGGCGTTGTGACAGGTTTGGCTTGGACTAGCGTTGGTGGCGATATCTTGTTTATCGAGAGTATTTTATCAAAAGGCAAGGGTACTTTAACGATGACGGGCAACCTCGGCAACGTGATGAAAGAATCGGCGACGATTGCTTTAGAATACATCAAAGCACATTATGAAGAATTAGGCATTAGCGCCGAAGATTTAGAAAGCAAAAACATCCACGTCCATGTACCAGAAGGCGCCACACCAAAAGATGGTCCTTCGGCTGGTATCGCAATGTTGACGTCGATGGTGTCGAGCTACAAAAACAAATCTGTAAAACCTCATTTGGCGATGACCGGCGAGATCACACTTCGTGGTAAAGTCCTACCTGTAGGAGGTATCAAAGAGAAATTGCTGGCTGCTACGCGTGCGGGTATTAAAGAAGTCATCCTTTGCGAAGCCAACCGAAAAGATGTTGAAGAAATCAACAAAAACTATCTCAAAAATCTAAAAGTTAACTATGTATCGCAAATGAGTGAAGTTGTTAACCTCGCATTAGATTAAATTTTTCACGATTATATTAAAGAAGGATTCTAAGATTTTTAGAGTCCTTTTTTCTTGGGCGCCATTTCCGCCTTCGTCTCCCACTCTTTTGCTCGGCATAGCCTCTCGCAAAAGGAGTTTCGGCTCCGTCGGGGCGCATATTCTTAGCAATATTTTCCACCAAAAAGACAAATTGTCACTTTGTCGGGACTGGTATTTTTTTTGAATTTTAAAAACAAACAAAAAGTATGAGTCAACAAGATTGGGAAAACGTCTACGAAAACAAAACACCAGAACAAATAAGCTGGACGCAAGACGAATACCTAATGTCGCTTAAGCTTATTCAGTCATTTAATGCCGATAAAAATTCAAAAATTATTGATGTTGGAGGTGGCGATGGCAGCTCGGTACAATCAAATCTGATTTGAATAATGGCACCTTTTCAACAAATGAACCAACTATATGCAGCGGTCTCGGCATCACAAAATACAGCGAAAGTAGCATGGAAAATCTTTTGAAAAACCATTTCGAAAAAGTCGAATGTTTTACCGAAGATCACACGACGCCATTTGACACAACTCAGAATTTTTTGTTTTGCAATTTCAAGAAAATTAACTCATAAAATAAACACAATTATGTCTACAGGAAAGATTAATGTATCAGTGGAAAACATCTTCCCACTAATTAAAAAATTTCTTTACAGCGACCACGAAATATTTCTACGAGAACTTATTTCTAACGCGACGGACGCTACGACCAAACTAAAACACCTTATCAACATTGGTGAAGCCAAAGTAGAATATGGTAATCCAAAGATTGAAATTAAAATTGATAAGGATGCAAAAACTATTAGCATCAAAGACCAAGGTCTTGGGATGACGGCCGAAGAAGTTGAAAAATACATCAACCAAGTGGCATTTTCGGGTGCCGAGGAGTTTTTAGAAAAATATAAAGATTCTGCAAAAGATGCTGGCATTATCGGACATTTTGGTCTTGGCTTCTACTCTGCTTTTATGGTAGCAGACAAGGTAGAAATTTTCACAAAATCTTATAAAGACGAGCCTGCAGTGCACTGGATTTGCGACGGAAGTCCAGAATTCACTTTGGAAGAAACGGACAAATCGGATCGCGGCACCGAAGTCCTACTCCACATTGCAGAAGATTCTACCGAATTTTTAGACGATTTCAAAATCCGAGAATTACTTCTTAAATACAACCGCTTCAACCAAATTCCTATTAAATTCGGAACAAAAACGGAAACGCTGCCTTTACCTGAAGGCGCTGCCGAAGATGCAAAACCCGAAACCATCGAAGTGGATGACATCATCAACAACCCAAATCCAGCTTGGACAAAAAATCCTTCTGATTTAACTGATGAAGATTACAAAAAATTCTACAGCGAGTTGTACCCAATGCAATTTGAGGATCCTTTGTTCCACATTCATCTTAACGTTGATTATCCATTTAATTTGACAGGGATTTTATTTTTCCCAAAACTGTCAAACAGCTTAAACATCGAAAAAGATAAAATCCAACTTTATCAAAATCAAGTGTTTGTAACCGACGAAGTTAAAGGTATTGTTCCAGATTTCTTAATGTTGCTACGCGGTGTTATCGACTCACCAGATATTCCGCTAAATGTTTCTAGATCGTACTTACAAGCAGATGGCGCGGTTAAGAAAATTTCTTCTTATATCACGAAAAAAGTGGCGGACAAAATGGTAGAACTTATCCGTAACAACCGTGAAGATTACGAACAAAAATGGAACGACATCAAAGTGGTTATCGAGTACGGAATGGTGACGGAAGACAAGTTCTACGAGAAGTCGGACAAATTCATGCTCTATCCAACAACCGATGGCAAGTATCTTCTTTGGGACGAATTAATCGAAAACATTAAAGACAAACAAACCGACAAAAACGGAAAAACAGTTATTCTTTATGCTTCCAATACAGACTTACAAGACAGCTACATCCAAACTGCGAAAGCTAAAGGCTACGAAGTTCTGTTGATGGATTCGCCTTTGGTGCCGCATCTTATTCAGAAAATGGAAAGTACAAAAGACAAAGTTACTTTTGCAAGAGTTGACGCAGATAACATCAACAAATTGATTGAGAAAGATGAACCTGTTATTGCAAAACTTAACGACGGCGAAAAAGAAAATCTTAAAAAATCTATTGAAGAAGCGATTAACTCGCAAACTTATACGGTTCAGTTAGAAGATTTGGATAGCAACGATGCACCATTTAGCATTACACAACCAGAGTTTATGCGTCGTATGAAGGACATGCAGCAGATGGGCGCGCCTTCGATGTTTGGTAACTTCCCAGAGATGTACAATTTGGTGGTAAATGCAAATAGCGACTTGGCTTCTGACATTCTTAAAACTGATAATTCAGAAACTAAAAATGCAAAAATCCAACAAGCTTTGGACTTAGCAAAACTTTCTCAAAACCTACTGAAAGGAAAGGATTTAACAGACTTTATCAAACGAAGTTTTGAGCAATTAAAATAATTTTTCAAATCGAATATCAACAAGAGTGCAGCAAATAATTGTTGCACTTTTTTATTTAATTAAATCAAATTGCACAAAATTACTTACTTTTAAACAAGGACTAACAATTTAAAACATGAATTTAAAAAAGTCTCTTTTAATTCTGATTCTCTGCATTTTAGTATTTTCCCTTGGCGAATATTTAACCAAACTCTACGGACTAGATCCACCCTACGCTTATCTTTATGTTGGCATGGCTCTAAAACTTTTAGCTTTGATTTCCGTTCTAGTATTTTGCATTGTTTTCATTGTGAAAAAACTTAAAAATCCAAAAAACTAAATTAACAAAAAGGCATAAATGATTTTTCAAAATATTCTTTTAAAACGTTTGATCTTCGCTTTGATACTGCTTCAAAGCACATTTTTGCTGGCACAAAACAACGAAAAGCTATATTACTTTTCAACTGCGGACAGCACTAAAGTAGGTGCCAAAACAGAATCAGGAAAAATCATTGTACCCGCAAAATTTTCCAACTATGGAAATTACGATTTCAAAAAACCAATCGAGGAAGCCATAATAGAATTTATCGGAACCGAAAAAGCTAAAGATTATTCATCAAAATTACCTTTAATGCCTGCTGGCGAAGTCTACGATAGACACGGAAAATTACTTTATTATCCGCAATGGTTTGACAACGGAATCGACTATTACGAAGAAGGTCTTCGTCGTTATGTCGATGGCAACAAAGTTGGTTTTGCAGACAAAGACGGAAATCTAACAATTCCCGCGCAATGGGATTTTGCAGAACCTTTTCAGTATGGCTATGCGAAAGTCTATGTTGGTGGTTGGAAAAAACAATATAAAAAAGGCGGCGAACATTGGTCTATTGTGCCATCTTCCAAAAAATCAGAAAGTTATCTCATCAACAAAAAAGGTGAAAAAGTAGAGCCTTACAAAACAAAAAAACATCCGAAAGATTATGAAATTGGTGGCGTTTATTATCCATATCCTTTTACATACACCCGCACAGAACAAAAAATTTTGAATAGTCTTGAAAATCTCGATATCCTCAACGATATACTACATTTGGCACCGTGTGATAATTGCGATAAAAAAGACCATCTCCTCGATTTCGAAATCACAGAGAAACCTCGCAAATATTTTCCTTATTACGTTGTTCAAGGCTATGTTAATCAAAGCAAAGAAAGCGATGCTGTATTTATCGTTTCTACTGATATGTCAAAAATTTATCATTACAGTTGGGACGGAGAAATGAAACCTTAACAAAACTGGATTATCTCAGAATTAGAAGAATTTAAAACTTATTTAGAAACGCAACCCAACAAAGCCAATCACTTCAATGTGCAAAAAAGTTTACAATATTGGAAGAATCTTCCCGATCAAAAATAAATTCAATAAAATTTGCGCTTTAAAAAATTATTCTATATTTGCACCTGAAAATCAAGTTTAACCAACAAAAAAACGAAGCAAAAATGTTCAGATTCAATCAACCTTCAACATTAGGATTGCCTTTTATAAAGGCGAGGCTTCGTGGTTTGGTAGATTCTTAGAAGAACAGTATAATGAAATATCAAAACCCGAAATCTTGCGATTTCGGGTTTTTCTTTGCGCAAAAGCCAAACTTAAGTTTTTCCCGAAATCATTTTTATTAGGAGCTGTTTGACTACGTCGAATAGCAGATAATATTTTTTATTAGAAGCTATTTGACTTTGTCGAACAGCAGTTCAGTTATTTTTTGAAGCTGTTTCCCGCTTTCCGCTGTATCTTTTTTTGCCAACGCTTTTTTCAAGCCCAAGCAAAAAAAGGATGCCGCTTCAAAACGAGGAACGAGTTTCGATGATTCAACTATAAAAATATATAAGTCAGAATCAATCGGGGCTATGACAAAACCCCGTCAAATAGAAAGACGGTCGTCAGTTCGATTAGCGAGCGTATCGAGAACTTTTTTTGATGGACTTCTTGATACAAAATCTTTCAGATTTTTACTCGAAGGGACGTTAACAAAATTGACTTTTTAAAGTCGAAACTTTATAAGAAAGGAGACTTTTTTAGCCCCGATTGTAGCAATTGTTTGAGCTCTTTGCAAATGCAATGGATTTTGAAAGGTTTGCAAAAGCGAGTGCGGAAAGCGGGAAACAGCTCCTAAAAAACAAACTTAATAATGTAAAAAAAAATGAGCTTAACTAAAAACAAATATTATTTTGAAGCTTTGGATTGCTATCCGTACAATTTGGCGGATTGCTTGGGAGCCTTGAATTACGCTTTGTCCTACGATCCGGAAGATTCGGATGCTCTTTGCCTGATGGGACGAATATATAGCGAGCAGTTGAAAAATTATGAGCAGGCGAAAACCTATTTTCAGGAAGCTCTTGCGTGTGATGTCGGGAATGTAACGATTCCGAAATATTATGTTTCTTGCCTTTTAAACAATGAGGATTATGAGGAAGCTCTAAAAACAATTAAGGAAGCGAAAAAAATTTCGTACAATAAGGATGGATATAATCGAGTTTTTGGAAAATCGAGAAAAATTTGTGAAGTCAAAAATGCCGAAAAAGAAATCTTCCAAAAAGAAAAAAAAGAGAACCAATTAATTGGTTCTCTTTTGGTTTTATAGATTAGAAATGGCTTTGATAATATCATCTTTGATAACCTTGATGCCAAGAAGATGATCGCCTTTGTATTCCAAAAATTGTTTTGGTTCGGCGGCATTAGCAAAATTAGTTTTACCTTGCTCAAACGGAACCGTTTTGTCTTCGGAACCATAAATAAAAAGCTTTGGAAGACCTTTTAATGCTTTAATGTCTTCTTTTACAGAATACGGAGAAATCAACATTTTTTCGATAACATCTTTGTATTGCGGTGCAAAATGAGCTGCGATATCCGTGAAAGATGACATGCCTCCGTCGATAATCAATCCTGATATTTTATTTTGATTGTCTTTTGCAATTTTTGTAGCCACTTGTGTTCCTAAAGATGCACCGTAAATATAGATTTTATTGTTTTTGATATCGGGACGAACAAGCATTGCATCAAAAAATTTTTGTGCATCAGCAGCGACATTAAGATGCGTTGGTGTCCCAGTAGATTTTCCATAACCACGCAAATCTACCATCACAACTTGATAACCGACTTCCACCAAAGGCTTTACCATAAATTGATAACTCGTCACATTGCCACCTGCTCCATGAAAAAACAAAATCGTCTTTTTAAGACTTTTAGTTTCAGGTCTTAAGACAATGGCAGTTATTGTGTCCGATTCAACTGGTAGAGAAATATTTTCAAAATTTTTAAATTCTATTGGTTTCAAAATTTTACTTGGTTGATAAAATTTATCATCCATTTGAGCTTTTGAAAACTGAGAAAATAAAACGAGAACAAAAGTAAATAATAGTGCGTTTTTCATAATAGATTTTGATTTATGCTTCAAAAGTAAAACGCAAATATTTTAAACCGAAAAAAAATATGTTGAATGGTAATTTTCGGAAACTGAATGGTAAAAAAAAGAGACTTTCAAAAAAAGTCTCTTTAATATTATTGATTGTAAAATTAATCTCTTAATCTCGCGATGACATCTAGACCACCTTTAGTTTTGTCTCCGATTTTGCAAAGGATTTCGGTGTCAAGTGGTAAGAAAACGTCCATTCTGGAGCCGAATTTAATAAATCCAAACTCGTGACCAGCTTTCGCTTTGTCCTCGATATTACAATAGAAAACAATACGTCTCGCAACGTAACCTGCAATCTGACGGAACACCACATTATGATTGGTTTCACTTTTTACGGCAACTGTAGTTCTTTCATTTTCTGTTGAAGATTTTTCGTGCCACGCCACCAAATACTTTCCTGGATGATATTTTTTATAAACAACATCTCCAGAAACTGGATAACGACAAATATGAACGTTAAGTGGCGACATAAAGATAGAAACCTGAATGCATTTTTCTTTTAAAAATTCATCTTCAACTACTTCTTTAATCATTACAACCTTACCGTCAACTGGTGCAATTACATTCTCAACATGTTCCAAAATATGACGGTTCGGAACACGGAAAAACCAAAATACCAATCCTAAAATCACCAATAATGGAACGATGATTAACAATGACCACATTTTTAGAAAGTAAATAGAAATACCTCCAATTATTAAAATGGCTAAAATCGCAACCGTTAAGGTGCCTTTGGATTCTTTATGAAGCTTCATAGTCTATATTTTCGAACCTTTAAGATTCTATACAAATTTTTCTAAAATAAAATACAAATATACAACAGGCGCACAAATTATGAAACTGTCTAATCTATCTAACACACCACCATGTCCTGGAATGATGTTTCCGCTGTCTTTAACACCAAAAGAACGTTTTAATTGGCTTTCTACCAAATCGCCTAAAGGCGCGAAAACCGACACTAAAAATCCGACCATCATCCAGTTACCTCGAAGTTCTGGGTAATATTTTTCAACAAAGAAACCAAGAATCAAGGTGAAAAATACACCCCCTGCAAAACCTTCCCAAGTTTTTTTCGGGCTAATGGTTGGCGCCATCTTATGTTTGCCAAAAAACTTTCCTGTAAAATAAGCGAAACTGTCGCTACTCCAAATAAGAATAAACAACATCATCACTTCTAGAGTAAAAGGTTTGTTAACTGGATCTAATGTGCTAAAACTCGGTAAGCCTAACGCAAAACTAAATGGTAAAGCTGTATATATAACAGTAAAAATAAATTTACCACTTTCAAAATAAAGTTCTTTCGGAAATTTGAAAAGTGTAATACAAGCAATTACAATTAAACCTAATGCAAGTATTTCGGACAAATTAAAATTAAAGAAAAATCCGTGGTAGAAAAAGCGTTTTGAAAATTGATAATAAATAAAAGCTACCAATGGCAAAACCAGCCATTTGTAAATGCCGTTATCAAATTTCATAATTCGGATACATTCCCAAACGCCAACAAGCATAAAGAACGTCATTAATCCGTAAAAAAGATATTGTTGTTTGATAGCAGGAATAATAAAACTAAGCCATGATCCACCCAAAGGGGTACAACAAAGTATAATGACTAAACCGTAAATCGCTCCCGAAATAAGTCGCTGAATGAGATTTTTATCCAAAGTTTGAGTTTAAAAATTAATCTTCCAGCAAAAGTAAGAAAAGTTTTGAACTGTCTTTGTTAGGTGTGTCAAGTTTTGATTGACTTCCGCTAATTGAAGTTAAATTTTTAAGATTACCAGCACGTTTTACCTTCATCATTGCTTCACCAAGATTGGTTACAATTTGTGAAACATTTGCGATAATAATAATTTTTTCGGGTAATCTAGAAGAATGATAATGCATAATATTGTTATGCGATAACATAACTCTACCATCAAAAGCGATAAGATATTCTGCCGTGATAAAAGCAGCATCATTTTCTTCCTCTAATTGCGAAGTGTATTTAGTTTTAGTAACATTAAGAAAATCCTGCAATTGCTTATCCCAACAAAAAACGGAGTTAATGCCTTCTATTTTCAGAATCTGATTAAGCGTCTGTAACGCCTCTGCGTCATCGCCACAATAGTTAAAATAGCCACCAGAATGCGTAAACAATTGGGCAAATTTGTAGTCCAAATCTGCGTCACGCAATTCGTCGCCCAACTTCGTCACATTAGGATCGTCTTCCTCCTCTTGTTGGTTAAGTATCTTATTTACAATTTTTTTGAATAAACTCAATTTGGATGAGAGATTTTGATACAATTACAAAAATATAAAATATCTGTAATATTAAAAATTTAAAAATCAAAAATATAGCAAAAATCCCGACTACCACATATAAGAGATGCAGAATCAGGATTTTTTATATTATTTTTTAGAAAATTAACAATATTAATGTTCTAAAGGGGGTTCCGCTTGCGGCGTTTCGTTCTGTTGTTCAACATTAGCGTCCGTTGCTGATGTAGGAAGAACTTCTGCGTTAGAAACTGGCTTCTCTGTCAACTCTGGATCCCAAGCTCTTTTTCCGAAAATCTCCTCTAGATCTTCTCGGAATATAACTTCTTTCTCTAATAATTTGTTAGCTAAAGCAGTTAATTTATCTTGGTTATTTGTAAGAATTTGGATTGCTCTTTCATACTGACTTTGTACAAATCTTTGGATTTCGTCATCGATAATCTCCGCAGTTTTCTCAGAATATGGTTTTGAAAACGCATAATCATTTTGACCAGAGCTATCATAGTAAGATACGTGACCAACTTTCTCGCTCAATCCATAGATGGTAACCATTGCATTAGCTTGTTTGTAAGCTCTTTCTAAGTCATTTTGCGCACCAGTAGAGTAATCTCCCAAAGCAACTTGCTCTGCGGCACGTCCACCTAATAAAGAACACATTTCGTCCAACATTTGTTCAGTTGTTGTAATCTGTCTTTCTTCTGGAAGATACCAAGCTGCTCCTAAAGAACGTCCTCTTGGCACAATCGTAACTTTTAACAAAGGCGCAGCGTGTTCTGTCAACCAAGACACCGTTGCATGACCAGCTTCGTGGAAAGCAATTCTTTTCTTTTCAGAAGGTTTAATTGCTTTATTTTTCTTTTCAAGACCGCCGATAATTCTATCAACTGCATCTAAGAAATCTTGTTTAGTAACAACCTCATGGCTATTTCTAGCAGCAATTAGCGCAGCTTCGTTACAAAGATTTGCAATGTCAGCACCACTAAATCCTGGTGTTTGTTTTGCTAAGAAATCTCTATCAACTTCTGGATCTAATTTAATTTTCTTTAAATGAACATCGAAAATTTGTCTTCTCTCATGAAGTTCTGGAAGGTCAACATAAATTGATCTATCAAAACGTCCTGCTCTTAACAAGGCTTTATCCAAAATATCAGCACGGTTGGTTGCAGCCATAATGATAACATTAGTATCTGTACCAAAACCATCCATCTCGGTTAATAACTGGTTAAGTGTATTTTCGCGCTCGTCGTTACCACCGCTAAAGTTTTTACCACCTCTTGCTCTACCAATCGCATCAATCTCATCAATGAAAATAATAGCAGGTGATTTTGCTTTAGCCTGAGCAAATAAATCACGAACTCTAGATGCCCCAACACCTACAAACATCTCTACAAAGTCTGAACCAGACAGAGAGAAAAACGGTACTTTAGCCTCACCAGCAACAGCTTTTGCTAATAAAGTTTTACCAGTACCAGGAGGACCAACCAAAAGCACACCTTTAGGAATTTTACCTCCTAATTTTGTGTATTTTTCTGAGTTTTTAAGGAAATCTACAACCTCCTGAACCTCTTCTTTTGCGCCTTCTAGACCAGCAACATCTTTGAAGGTTACATTAATTTTTTCTTTATCATCAAAAAGTTTAGCTCTTGACTTCCCGATCGAGAATATCTGTCCGCCAGGACCGCCACCACCGCCCATTTTTCTGAACAAGAAAAAGTAGAACAATGCCATAATTCCGATCCAGAACAGAGCTGTAAACAACAACTCAGAGAACGGGCTTTTGCTAGTCCCAAATTCCATGGTTGCTTTTTTGTCAGCTGGTGCCTCCGAGTTGATTTGGTTAAATCTTTCTTGGAAATAACGAAGATCACCATAGGTCAAGGTGTAATCGGGACCTGGCTTCATTGCCAACATCGACAATGGATTTTCGTCTTTTTTAGCGACAGATTTTTGTTCTGCTTTAGCAGCTTTGTTAAGATAAATTTCTGCTTTTGGTGTATCTCTATACACCATAACCTCTCCAACCTTACCAGACTGGACAAGCTTATAGAAGTCATTCTCACCGATATTTTTGGTATTAGAATCTCCTAGAAATCCTGGTACTAAAAACAGTACCATAACCAAAATAATAATGGGAATAAACCAATTAAAACCTTTATTATTATTCATTATTTTTTACTTTGAAATATTTGGAAATAATATGTTAGAAGTTGGGGTGTGTGTCTTCGATACGTGTGACTTTCGCATCTCCCCAAAGCGTCTCGATATCATAATATTCTCTAACTTGTTTTTGGAAAACATGGACAACGACCGATACATAATCCAACAACACCCACATGGCATTTTCGTTACCTTCTACATGCCATGGACGATCTTTAAGTTCGTTTCTCACTTTCTTTTCGATATTACCAGCGATCGACGACACTTGTGTATTAGAATTACCACTACAGATGATAAATGTCTCTGCAACTGCATTTTCAATATTCGAAAGATCAAAAACTAAAACGTCCTCACCTTTTGTATCTTGTATTGCTTCTATTATTTTCTCTACTAATAGTTGTTTTTCTGTATTTTTACTCATTCAAAAATTATATATCTGCAAATTTATTGATTTTAATCTATTTAAGCTTTGTCTTCTTAGCTTTGGATGTCTTAAAGTTTTCTTAAATGACCGATCTAATTTACAAATCTGAAGTAACTTCTACAAACGAAGAAATTCTTGACCTATTAATTAACACTCCAGAACACTTGGCGCTGTACAGTTTTAACCAAACTAAAGGCCGTGGACAATATGGAAATGTATGGAATATCCAAATTGACAAAAACCTCGCCTACACCTTTGCTATAAAAACGAAGAACATAAATCTTGACGATGTCAGCTTCAATTATCGTACCGCGCTTATTACACGGGATTTTATAGCCAAAATGACCAAAAGTGCTGTCAATATCAAATGGCCGAATGATTTAATTTTAAACCAAAAAAAAATCTGCGGCATCTTAATCGAAAAGAAAAAAGTAGCACACGAAAGTTATTTTATAATCGGGATTGGTATTAATATTTTGCAAGAAAACTACGACAACCTCCCAAAGGCAGGCTCCATTTTAACCACGACTGGTCAAGCTTTCAATATTAAAAACTTTACTGAAGCTTTTCATGATTATTTTAAAAATGAAATTTTAAAAACAACTGATGATGCGGAAATTCTAAATAATTTCAACCGTCATTTATTTAGAAAAAACGAAATTTCGGTATTCGTAAAAGATGACATAAGACAAAATGGCATAATAAAACACGCCGATGCCGATGGTTATCTTTGGGTTGATTTTGAAAACGATGGTCTACAACGCGTTTTTCACAAACAAGTTGAGCTACTTTATTGATTGGCCCTCTTCCAATAAAGATAAAATGCGATGGGACCAAATATTATATTCGGGAGCCACATTGCAAGAAGGGGTGACATACTTTTGTTTTCAGAAACAACGCTTAAGGCTTGGAAAGAAAACACAAACACGAAGGCTAATGCGATACCAATAGCAAGATTAATCCCAAGTCCGCCACGCTTTTTTTGCGAGGACAACGACAAAGCCAAAAAGGTTAAAATTATAATAGAAACAGGCATCGAGGTGCGTTGATGCAATTCATTATAAAAGGTATTAACGTTGTTATTTCCTTTTATTTTTTCTCGTTCGATAAGCTTGATAAGATCAGGTGTAATTTTATTCTGACCAACTAATTTGTCCGGGAAAAGCTCTTCTGGTGGCAATCCGAAATCTTGCTTTTTTTGATCACCATCAGCTAGCTTTTCGGAGTCGTCTTTTTGCGGCCAACGCTCCATATAACTTGTTAGCAAAAAGGATTTTGACTTCGCGTCCCAAGTAACGTCATTCGCGATAATCTGGTATGTTAACTTTTTATCCTTGTCAAATTTTTGATAAAGATAACCGAAACCTTTCTTCTGTTCGCGGTTATAATTATTAATAAAAATATACTCGAAAGGGTTAAGATTGGTTGCAATTGTGGTGTTACCCAACAACTCGTCTTTGTTAACTTGGTTGTAGGTGTAAGGTTCTAATTTATTCTTTTTAATATTAGCCCAAGGCAAAATAAAATGATTGGTCGCTAGAGCAAAGCCCGCAATAATTAAAGATGCAATTAAATAAGGTTTTGCAAAACGATGAAAACTAGCGCCACTACTGATAATTGCAACAATTTCGGTATTATTAGCCAACCTCGATGTAAAGAAAATGACCGAGATAAAAACCAAAATCGACATAAAAGTGATAATCAAATTAAGGATCCAAAACGGATAGAAATTCACCAAGAAATAAGTCACCGAAAAACCATTGTTTTCAATACGAGGTGTTTTACTCTGGACATCGATGATTAATACAATTATCGACAAAAGCGCCAACATAAAAAAGAGGGTGCCAAGATATTTTTTGATAATATATGCGTCGATAATTTTCATATAACCTACGAAGAATTAAAGTCTTTGTTTAAGTTGAGGAATAATAGAATTTTTCCATTCGTAAAAATCACCAGCAACAATATGCTCTCTCGCAACCTTCACCAAATCTAGATAAAACGCCAAATTATGGATCGATGCAATTTGTTTTGCTAAATATTCTTTCGCAACAAATAAGTGACGAACATAGGCTTTGCTATAATCGCGATCCACAAAACTTGTCCCAAACTCATCCAAAGCTGAGAAATCGTTTTTCCACTTTTCGTTTTTCATATTGATAACACCTTGCCAAGTGAATAGCATCGCATTACGCGCATTTCTTGTCGGCATAACACAATCCATCATATCAACGCCAAGCCCAATACTTTCTAGGATATTCCAAGGTGTACCAACACCCATCAAATAACGAGGTTTATCCTTTGGAAGAATATCAGTTACCTCATTGGTAATTCTGTACATTTCCTCCTCAGGTTCTCCAACAGAAAGACCACCAATAGCATTACCTTCGGCACCAGCTTCAGAAATAACTTCTGCAGAAATTTTTCTTAAGTCCGAATAAGTTGAACCTTGTACAATCGGGAATAAACGTTGCTTGTGCCCGAACAATTCTTCATTTTCTTTAGTCCAATCCACACATCTTTTTAACCAACGATGTGTCAATTCCATAGACAATTTTGCTTGGTTATATTCGCAAGGATAAGGCGTACACTCATCAAAAGCCATAAAAATATCAGCGCCAATCTGACGTTGGATTTCCATTGATTTTTCAGGAGAAATAAAATGGTAACTTCCGTCGATATGCGATTTAAACTTAACACCTTCTTCCGTCATTTTTCGACTTTTAGAAAGTGAAAAAACTTGATAACCACCGCTATCTGTTAAGATTGGACGATCCCAATTCATAAATTTATGAAGACCTCCTGCTTGTTGCATAATATCCATACCTGGACGCAACATCAAGTGGTAAGTATTTCCTAAAATAATTTGTGCGTTGATATCGTCTTTCAACTCGCGTTGGTGCACAGTTTTAACACTTGCAACGGTGCCAACCGGCATAAAAATTGGCGTTTGAATATCGCCATGATCTGTATGTAAAACCCCAGCTCTAGCTTTGCTTTGGGATGTTTTTTCAATTTCAAAAAACTTCGACATTATATTTCTTCTAGTTCGTCTTTTCTGGTGGCAAGTTAGCTTGCTCTTTCTTTTTGATATAGTCTTCGAGTTTTGGTTCTTTTTTAAACAAATACTCTTTCGACTCTTCTACAATAGCATCCAATTGATCTGTTGCTACATAATAGGTATAACTTTCACTAAAATCTTTAGATGTTATTTTATATTTTTTGAGAAGAAACTTAGTTGCTCCTTCTCTATTATCTTTTTGATTGAAAATATAGCTTTGATCATTGATTGCAAAATCTGCCATAATTTCTGCCATTTGATCTTCGGGAATTAAGTTTTTGGGCTTATCCATTAATTTGGAACAAGCCATCAAAACAAATAATATTAAAAAAGACCATTTTTTCATAAGTCTATAACTTACCGAAAGTACTTTTCAGTTTTAAATCCAAAACGCCAAATACCGCTTCTTTGATGATGCCGCCATTCATTTTGCTTTCGCCTTCTGTTCTGTCTGTAAAAATAATTGGAACTTCTTTTATTTTGTATCCTTTTTTAAAAGCACGGAATTTCATTTCAACTTGAAAACCATAACCTTTAAGTTTAACATTATCAAGTCCAATACCTTCTAAAACTTTTCTTGAAAAACATACAAAACCCGCCGTTGTATCGTGCACAGGAATTCCTAAAATAAAACGCACATACTTCGAAGCAAAATAGGACAACAATACTCTAGACATCGGCCAATTAACAACATTAACGCCTTTACTATAACGCGAACCAATTGTCATATCAGCATCCAAACAAGCTTCATATAATTTAGGAAGATCATTTGGATTATGTGAAAAATCGGCATCCATTTCAAAGATATAATCGTAGCCATTATCTAATGCCCAACGAAATCCATGAATATAGGCTTTCCCTAGTCCATCTTTAATTTTTCTGATTGTAAGATGAAGCTTTTCGGGATATTGTCCTTGTAAAGATTTAACAATATCCGCCGTGCCATCTGGTGAAGAATCGTCTACTACCAAAACCTCAAAATCTCCGTCCAATGCCATAACAGCAGCGATAATTCGTGCTATATTTTCCTTCTCGTTATAAGTTGGTATAATGACCAGTTTCTTCATTAAAAAAAATCAATGTGCAAAGATAGTATTTTCGAAGCATACAATAATCTCACCAATCAAAATTCGACAATCGATATTTGGCTTTAATTATTTCCGTATTTTTGCAAAAATTTTGAAGTGGTAAGACTTTACGAACAACATGATTGGGTAATTTTTTGCATCTTAGGTTGTATTTTCATCTTCATTTTTAGTTTTATTTTTCTTCATCGCGATGCTTCCATCAAAGAATTTTTACTACTAAAAAAAGACGAGAGCAGCAACGTTGTATTGTCATGGATATTGACGTCCATTGTATTTTGCGTGATGTCAACAGTCGCTTTTTCGCAATTTGTACCTGTTGTTCCAAAATTTATTACAGATTTACAAATCGGTGGATTTACTCTCAACAAATTTGGTTTTGTCTTCATTAGTATTGTTTTATTTTTTTTAATTAAAACAATAATGACCTACTTTTTCTTCACAAGTTTGGGCTACAACAAGCTGCTAATTAACCTTTATCTACTGGCAAACAAGTACTATTTTTTGAGTAGCATTTTGTTAATTATTGCATCTTTTACTTTTTTCTACTTCCCAATAGATGAGTTAAAATACCTTTACATTACGATGATTTCGGTATTATTCTTATTTATTTTAAAACTATTTCTTTATTGGTTTAACAAACCTCAAACAATGCCAAACGAATGGTATTATAAAATTTTGTATATTTGCACCCTCCAAATAGCACCCTTGTTTGTGCTTTGGAAATTTCTTTTTAGCTAATTAATAAAAGACATTCAAAAACACATGAAAATTAAGTCTATATTGGTTTCGCAACCAGCTCCCAAAGAGTCTTCTCCATATTTGGAACTTGCGAAAAAAGAGAAAATAAAAATTGATTTTCGTCCTTTTATCCATATCGAAGGTGTGGATGCCAAAGATCTTAGAACCCAAAAAATTGACCTTTCTCAATACGCAGGTGTAATTTTTACGAGTAAAAATGCTATTGACAATTACTTCCGTTTAGCTCAAGAAATGCGTTTTACGGTGCCAGACACAATGCGTTACATTTGTCAGTCCGAAGCGATTGCCAACTTTATGCAAAAACATATTGTGTACAGAAAGCGTAAAATTAGTTTTGGTGAAAAAACCTTTTCGGATCTTACACCGCTTCTTAAAAAGCACAATACCGAGAAATATCTATTACCTTCATCGGACGTTCTTAACGATGACATTCCAAGAACGCTAGATAATGCTGGTGTAGATTGGACACGTGCGATTATGTACCGTACCGTTTGTAGCGACCTGACAGATATTGACATTAACGAATATGATATGTTGGTGTTCTTTAGTCCACAAGGGATCAAATCTTTGAAACAAAACTTCCCTAACTACGAGCAAGGTGATAAAAAAATCGCTGTATTTGGACCAACAACTCAAGCTGCTGCAGAAGAACACGGCTTAAGAGTTGACGTTATGGCTCCAACAAAAGAATCGCCATCGATGACAATGGCAATTGAAAAATACGTTAGAAGTTTGAACAAATAAAATCAAACGCATCTATAAATTTACAACCACTTGTCCTACATGGAAGGTGGTTTTTTTATTAATTTAGAACTTTAGTTTTTCTATATGAAAGCGCCTCAAGCAAAGAAAATCGACCATATTATCGAAAAGCACAAAGACGTGCGAAACGACCAATATTACTGGATGAACCAACGTGAAAGCCCTGACGTTTTGCAGTATTTGGAAGATGAAAACAAATTCGCGGATTTTGTAATGCAGGATACTGAAACTTTGCAATCCGAACTGTTTGAAGAAATGAAAGCGCGCTACAAAAAAGATGATGCATCACTGCCCTATTTTTTTAACGGCTATTGGTATATCGTGCGTTATGAAGACGGAAAAGACTATCCTATTTTCACAAGAAAAAAAGAAACCCTAGAAGCAGAAGAAGAAATTTTACTTGATGCTAACCAATTAGCTGATGGTTTAGAATATTTTGAAATTGGAAGTTTGACTGTTAGTCCTGACAACAAAACCCTAGCATTTTCTTACGATAAAATTGGAAGAAGAATTTACCAAATCAATTTTAAAAATTTAGAAACTAAAGAACTTTACACTGATAAAATTGAAAATAATACAGGAAAAATTGTTTGGGCGAATGACAACGAGCATGTATTCTATATTACTAAAGATGAAAGTCTGCGCGCTGATAAAGTCTATAGTCATAGATTAGGAGAGCCGGAAAATGTTTTGGTTTATCATGAAGAAGATGACACTTTTGATGTTGGCTTGTTCAAAACTAAATCTTTGGAATATATTTTCATTGCAACATCTAGCACCAACGAGGACGAACAACGCTTTATCCCAGCAGATAACGTTAATGCCGAATGGACAATTATCCAACCGAGAACTGAGGACCTCGAATATTCTGTCGAGCATTATGGTGATTTGTTCTATATTATTACAAATACTGATGATGCCACTAATTTTAAAATCGTAACAACACCTGTTTCGCAACCAAGCAAAGAAAACTGGACAGACCATATTCCGCATCGTGAAGAGGTGTTGTTGGAAGGTTTTGAAATTTTTAAAAATTATTTTGTCATTGAAGAAAGAACTGAAGGTCTTTTACAAATTAAAATCATCAACAACGACTCTGGAAATGCGCATTATTTAGAATTTTCAGATCCAACTTATACCGCCTACATCGGCATCAATTTAGAATTTGATACCAAAATTTTGCGTTACGGATACACGTCTTTAACCAAACCAAATTCGACTTTTGAATATGATATGGAAACCCAAACTTCAACATTGTTAAAACAACAAGAAGTTTTAGGAGGAAAATTTGACGCTGACAATTATATCTCTGAAAGAATTTGGGCAACAGCTCGCGATGGTAAAAAAATTCCTATTTCTTTAGTTTATCATAAAAACACTGCGAAGAAATCGGACACTCCTTTATTACTTTATGGTTATGGAAGTTATGGTGTGACGATTGATGCGACTTTTTCGAATGTTAGATTATCACTTTTGGATCGAGGTTTTATTTATGCAATCGCTCACATCAGAGGAGGAGAATATCTTGGTCGCGAATGGTACGAAGACGGAAAAATGCTTCAAAAGAAAAATACCTTTACCGACTTTATCGATGCTGGAAAATATTTAACAGAAATCAATTACACTTCTCCAAAACATCTTTATGCAATGGGCGGAAGTGCTGGGGGACTTTTGATGGGCGCCGTTATTAATATGGAACCCAAACTTTTCACAGGTGTTGTGGCGCAAGTTCCGTTTGTGGACGTTGTTACTACAATGTTGGACGATAGTATTCCTTTAACGACAGGAGAATACGACGAATGGGGAAATCCAAATGAGGAAGAATATTATCAGTACATGAAATCATATTCGCCGTATGATAATATTGTAGCGCAAGATTATCCAAATATACTGATAACGACAGGCTTCCACGATTCCCAAGTTCAATATTGGGAACCCGCAAAATGGACAGCAAAACTTAGAGATTTAAAAACCGATGATAATATATTAATCTTTAAAACCGATATGACATCTGGTCATGGTGGCGCAAGTGGCAGATTCGAAAGCTTAAAAGAAATCGCTTTGGAATATGCTTTCCTTTTAAAAATTGAAAATAAGAATTAATATGAATGAAGCAGAAATCTGGAAAAAGATAGAATCTTTTTTCGAAAATAATTTTGATACCGAAAAAAATCCACCCATCGAAAGCATGCTTTTCTTAATTGGCGTGCAAGAGCTTGGCAGTGGAAAACAAAAATATACCAAAGACGACAAGGTTAACCTCATCCACATCGCGGTTTGCAGACTTTTGGAACCTTTTGGTTATTACAAATTTTCACATTATATTGATGGTTGGCCGCAATATGATGAAACGGATAATCTTCCAGAACTAAAACCAAATGAACAAAGCATCTTGATGCGAAAAGCAATTGTACAATACTTTTTGGATGAAGAAATCCCTTTGGACTAGCTTGAATTTCAACTCATTCTAAGCGAAACCATTTACGATTCACGAAAAAATGTTAAAAAAATAAGATTTAAGAAACAAAATATATTTTTTTAGCACAATATTTGTTATCTGCATATAGAATCGTTTAATTTTAACTTTTCAAAAACAATTCAATGAACAATAAATTCATTCCGATTATCTCTGTTTTTATGACGATATCACTCATTGTGTTCGTCTCATTGCAGTTATATTGGATTAAAGAATTATATGGCGCGCTGGAGCAAGATTTTTCTAATAAAGTCTATTCTGCCTTAGAAACTTCTTCGGAAAAAATACAAGAACTGGAAGTTGACAAATATTACAACAAAGATTTTACAAACTTAAAATCAGAAATTGTAAGCAACAATCAGCCGACGCAGACTTATATTCAGCAGACTAAAGATTCTGCAAACAGAACCTCGATTTTGTTTCAAAAAAGCATCATCGAAAAACAACAAATCCCAATTTCTAAGCAAGGTGACTCTCTTAATATCACCAAATTATACAAGGATGAAGGTTTGTACAAGATTAAAAAACAAAGTCCAGAACTACTGACTTCACAAATCGGTAAAGACCTAGACAACAGCACATTACAACTGAAAGAATTTGCAAAACTAAATGCCAGCAACCTTCCAATTGAACAACGTGTTGACAATAAAACGATTGATTCTGTTTTAACAAAAGAATTAAAATTAAAAGGTATTGACACCAAAATAGGTTTCGGCGTGATCGATAAAACCAACAAGTTAACATCGATTAGCAACAACACTTATTTGGATCAAAAAGATAAAACCAACTATACGTATCCTCTTTTTACAAACAGTAAAGACCAAACATTATACACGTTGGCTTTGGTGTTTCCGAGAAAAGATTACTCGTTGGTGAGACACAACTTACCAATGTTGGTGGGGACTTTTGTATCATTGTTGACGATTTTGGGGATTTATATTATTTCGATCAACTATATGATGCGTCAGAAAAAAATTGCTGATGTCAAAACAGACTTTATCAACAATATGTCACACGAATTCAAAACGCCTTTGGCAACGATTTCGGTGGCGACAGATTCTTTATCAAACGATAAAATAGCAACTGATCCAGAAAAGGTCAAATACTATTCGAGCCTAATAAAACAAGAGAATCTAAGGATGAAAAAGCAAGTCGAAAATGTTCTTAATATGTCAAAATTAGAACGTAACGAGATGCAACTATTTTTAAAAGAAACCAACGTCCGTGAGTTGATTAAGAAGATTACTGAGTCTTTCAAATTAATTGTTGAAGAACGTCAAGGTATATTAACAACCAACTTTACAGCGGAGAAATATAATTTTAAAATAGATGAATTCCATTTTTCGAATGCTTTGGTTAACTTATTAGATAATGCTAACAAATATTCGCCAGACACGCCAGAAATCACTATTAAAACCAGAAATGATGGTAATTGGTATGTCATTGAAATTTCTGACAAAGGCATGGGAATGGACGCAGAGAACAAAGCGAAGATTTTTGAAAAATTCTTCCGCGAAGAGACTGGCAACATCCATAACGTTAAAGGTCAAGGACTTGGACTTTCTTATGTTAAAAAAATCATAGAAATCCACCACGGACAAATACAGGTAGAATCTCAAAAAGGAAAAGGTAGCACATTTGTTGTTAAACTGCCTATGAGTTAAAATACAAATCAAACAATTAAATAAAATAGGAAGCAATTCCGATTAACCAATTAAAATATTAAGGCTATGAGCAACAGAATATTATTAGTAGAAGACGATCAAAGTTTTGGTGCGGTTCTTAAAGATTATCTTAGCATCAACAACTTCGAGGTGACTTTGGCGACAGACGGAGAAATGGGTCTTAAGGAATTCACAGAGAAAGAATTCGACATCTGTATTTTCGACGTAATGATGCCGAAAAAAGATGGTTTTAGCCTTGCTGAGGACGTTAAAAAAATTGATAAAAATACACCGATTATCTTCTTAACTGCTCGTAACATGAGAGAAGATATCTTGAAGGGTTATCAAATTGGTGCTGACGATTATATCACAAAACCATTTGATACAGAACTTCTTCTTTATAAGATTAAAGCAATTCTGCAAAGAAGCGCAGTTTTAGAAAACGAAGATCAGGAGCAATTCAAGGTTAGTGATATTTTCTTCGATTCTATGTTAAGACAACTGCGTGTTGGCGAAAAAGAATACAAGCTTTCTCCAAAAGAGAATGAACTTCTTAAGCTACTTTGCTTACATCGTAACGACTTCATGCCTAGAGATTTAGCTCTTAGAAAAATCTGGAAAAAAGAAAATTACTTTACCGCAAGAAGTATGGACGTATATATTGCTAAACTGAGAAAACTTCTTAAAGATGACGAAGGTTTAGAAATTATCAATGTTCATGGTGAAGGTTTCCGACTATTAGTGAAAAACTAATTCTTTTGTATCTTTGAGAAAATATAAGTTATGAAATCTCAAATTTTTAGTCTAGCAATAATCTGCGTTTCTGTTATTTCTTGTGGGAAGAATGATAAAATCTCTCCAACACCAGATAACAAATCAACTGAAGTTGCAAAAATTGATAGCACGAATACAGAAGCTAAAACTGAAGTTGCGCAGCCAAATCAAGTTCAAATTGCAACTCCAGCACCAACAACTGCTGGACTAAATCCTGAACATGGCATGCCTAACCACCGTTGCGACATTCCTGTTGGACAACCGCTAAACTCGGCACCATCGCCGGCGCCTGCAGTTGGTATGAATCCAGCGCCAACGGTACAGCAGATAACGCCTGTTGCACCGCAACAACCAGCTACACCACAAGCGATTGGACCAAAACCCGCACTTAATCCGGCACATGGAGAGCCACATCATGACTGTGCAATACCTGTCGGAGAGCCACTTACTTAACAATATAAAGCCTGCTAATTACAGGTTTTTTTTGAATAATTAATTTATGTTACGTTATTTAATATTTAGTTTTTTATTTACGATTGGATTTGTCAACGCACAAAGCGACGTCGCTTACGCTTATGTTGATAATGGCTTGTATGCGAATTCGGTTTTTAATCATCAAAAAAATGAAATGATTAAAGTCTATGTTGACCAAACCAAAATCCGTGAGCTTCCAACTTTGACATCAAAAGTTGTCGACAGTGTTTCACATAACAAAAGTTTAAAAATTATAGAACTGACGGGCGCTGTCACTCAACTTGGCGAACGAGCAGCAAATTGGCTACGCGTTGCATACGATAACAAGACTGGTTTTGTCTGGAGTGGTAATCTTGCAATTTCTCAGTTTTCAAAAGACGGTGTTGACATTCTGTTTGGTATTCCTTCAACGGAAATAAAAATAAATCCTGATAACATTAGCTACAAAGGTCTTGTTGGCGGTATCAAATATTTTAAAAATGAAACTCTGGTTTCAGAAAAGAATTTTGATGCCGGAACCACAGAAAATCTCTCTGCACATTCTCTAACTGTTGAAAAAGCAATTCGATTGAAAAATATTGATTATACCATTAAAACTATGGTTTCGGGAGAAGCTTGCGGAATTCCAACTTACGAACAGACGATTTTTGTGACTAAAGATAATTTGATTTTGTTACCTAAAACTGAAAGCGTTGCTGATGGCGGAATTTTCTATCATTCCGAAAGTATCGAATTGCCGAGCGCAGAAAACAAACTAAACAATCAATTCTATTATATTTTAGAAAAAGGACAAACCGATGATAACGATGTGACGACTGGCGAAAAGATAAAAAACCTTTATCAGTGGGACGGTCAAGATTTTAAAAATATTAAAACAATAAAAGAAGCCATCAAATCATGATGGCTTCCTTTCAATTATTATTTAATCTATTGCTTTGCAAGAACCTCGTTTGACAAAGGTTCTGCCACCTTCAACCACTCGGATTGTGAAAGATAATTTTGATCTGGATAATAGATAAACAGACAAGTCTTATCTTTAATTCTATCAATAATTGGTGCAGCCAAAGCTCTTGGCACAGCTGGACAACCCCAACTTCTACCCAATCTCTTTTCGGATTTTATAAAATCTTCACTTACATAATCGGCGCCATGCATTACAATAGCGCGCTTCATAGCGGCATCATTGTAACCTTTATCCATCCCAACTAATCGTAAAGAATAGCCATTGTCACCATTGTAGGTTGTTTCTGTGACATAAAATCCCAGACTAGATTGGTGAGAATTTTCTGTGTTGGAAAAGTTAGAAGCGAATTCTTCACCCGTCCCTTTACCATGTGCAACCAATGAGTTAAAAAGCACGGTTTTTGTTTCTACATCAATAACCCAAAGTCTTTTTTTGTTAGACGAAAGGCTAAAATCGCAGACACTTAACAATCTCGCATCTTGGTTAAGAGCGCCTGATTTTTTTAAATTTTGAAACCCTAAATAAGCTCTATTAAAAACATCAAAATTTAAAACATCATTACCTTCAAAAGAAATCGAATTGTAGATCGTCTCTGCTGATGTTGTTTTGTTTTCCTCTTTGCTTTTTTCAACCACAACAGTCTTGTCACTTTCTTTGGTTGTTGTTGAAGTTATTTTGATTTTTGTACTAGGATAAAAAGATGTTCCTAGCAAAAATACCGAACAAAGAAAAATTGGGAGTCTCTTCATATATACTTTACATTTGCGAGGGCAAAATTACAATTATAAGATTATCAAAGGATTATACATCACGAAGTTTAACTAAACTTTAATAATTTTTAACTTAAACGAATTTTCATTTATTATATTTTTTGTAGTTTTGCAATGATTTGTTAAAATAAATGTTCAGAAAGTTATTATTTTTCGTTAGTCTGTTCTGTTTGGGAAGTATGGTTTTCCCAATGCAGGTTATCGAACTTTCTATTGCTGATGACACTTGTTGCGAAATGACAACCAACTCTGATGATTGTTGTACAAAACACTCTGAAGAAAAAGACGCTTGTCATACAGACTCCAAATCGGACAACACCAAAGACTCTTGTCAAGACCATTGTCAGCAATGTCACACGTGTCATAGCTGCTACATGCCGTTATTTTTAACAGATTTTAACGCAAAGAATAGTCTTGCTAATGTTTTTAACACTCAAAAAACATTTGGGTATTCTTTTAATTTCATTAATAATAATTTCTTTAACATTTGGCAACCGCCCAAAATAGCTTAATTGTATTATCACAGGCTTGAGAAGTATTTTTTCGAGCGAATTTTATTATCAATTAAATTATTTTAAAAATGAAATCTATTATTAAATCAGGGATTTTCATCCTATCTATATTTTTATTTTCAAACTTTTCAGCGCAATCCAAAACCGAAACTTATCGTGTAGAAGGTAATTGTGGTATGTGTAAAGATAACATCGAAACTGCAGCTAAAGCAGATAAAAATGTTGAAACTGCAACTTGGGACAAAAAATCAAAAGTCTTAACAGTTACTTACAAAACAGCTAATACTTCTGTCAATAATGTTTTGAAAAACGTTGCTGATGCAGGTTACGACAACCAAGCTTTCCGTGCGGCTAACAAAAAATATTCTTCGTTAGAAGAATGTTGTCAGTACAAGCGTCCAGACAATTCTTCCAAAATGTCTGCGGATTGTGATCCTAACAAAGTTTGTAAATTAAAATAACCTCCGAATTTTTTTCAAATGAAATTTTTAAATAAAAGTGTTCTCACTTTTGTTATGCTACTTTGTTCCATAACAATTTGGGCACAAGAAACTCTGAAAACAGAATCTTTTTACGTGCGAGGAAATTGCATCTCTTGTAAAATGCGTATCGAAAAGGCTGCCAAAGACATGGGAACTTCCTCTGTAAATTGGGATGCCAACGAACAAAAAATACATATCACTTACGATTCTACAAAAACCTCATCAGATAAGATATTAAAACATATTGCAGATGTTGGTCACGACAACGAAAAATACACGTCTGAAACTAAAGTCTATGACAAACTTCCAAAATGTTGTCTTTATGATCGTAACTTCAAATGGGGCGAAAAAAATCCACTTGTCCATATGGATGAAGAGGAAGAAGCTCCAAAACAAGCCACTAAAACTGAAGATGAACACGCTGGTCATGGGCATGACAAAGAAGCCAACCAAATTGATGGTGTAACGGTTACAAAAACTAAGGCAGCAACAGCTCTTAGCAAAAAAGAAGTTGGTTTGACATTTAATATCGATTCTAAGGAATTACTAAAAGCAGCTTGTTGTAATCTTTCCGAAAGTTTTGAAACCAATGCGACGGTTGACGTTTCGTTTAGCAATGCAGTGACTGGGACTAAACAACTTAAAATGTTAGGTCTTGACCAAAAATACACGAGTTTAACGAAAGAACTTCTACCAGAAATTCGTGGTTTGGCATCAGCTTATGGACTTAATTTCATTCCTGGAAAATGGATTGGCGGCATCCAACTGACAAAAGGCGGAAGCACAGTTGTTAACGGTTACGAAAGTATTACTGGACAAATTAACACCGAACTTCTAAAATCCAACGACGAAAAATCGGCGACAGAAATCAATCTTTTTGCAGATTTTGAAGGAAGAACAGAAGCCAACATTACGCATACTTCCCCATTATCAGACCATTGGAATCAAAGTATTTTGCTACACGGCAACGCAACTTTGGGCAATACGGATATGAACAAAGATGGCTTTCTGGATCGTCCAAAAGGCACGCAACTTAATGTTACTTACTTATTAAACTATAATGACCTTGATCATTCTGGTTTGGGATCGCACTTTGGCGTTAACTTTTTGCAAGATCAAAGAACTGCAGGACAAGTTGGCTATAACAAAAGACTTTCTCAAAAGGAACAAGATCTTTATGGTGTAGGGATCGACATTTCTAGATTTCAGGTTTGGAATAAAACAGGTTATGTTTTTAAAGGAAAACCTTACCAAAGTTTGGGCTGGATGAATCAATTTACTTATCATCAACAAGATAGCTTTTTCGGATTTAGAAATTACTTTGGAAAGCAATCGACTTTTTATTCCAATTTAATTTTTGAAAGTATTCTTGGAAATACCAACCACAAGTACAAAGTTGGTGCGAGCTTCCTATTGGATAATTACAACGAAGATTATTTAAACCAAAACATCGAACGTCAAGAGACGGTGCCTGGACTTTTTGCGGAATATACGTTGACTGGAGCTAAATATACGTTGGTTGCTGGTGCAAGAGTGGATTTTCATAATTTGGCTGGGACGCAATTTACGCCGAGACTTAATTTTAAATATGACATCACACCTCAAACAATCCTGAGATTATCAGGAGGGAAAGGCTTCCGAACAGCGAATGTTTTTGCAGAAAATCAACAATATTTCGCATCGAATCGTAAGATCGAAATTGTTAACAACGGTGGAAAAATTTATGGTCTAAAACCAGAAATCGCTTGGAATTATGGAATCAGCTTACAACAAGAGTTTAGATTATTTAATAGAAAAAACAGCATTGTTGCTGACGTTTTCCGAACAGATTTCCAAGATCAAGTTGTTGTTGACCTTGACCAATCGGCGCATAAAATTTTGTTCTATAACCTTGAAGGAAAATCTTTTGCAACAAGTTTCCAAACGCAATGGGACATCAACGCTGCGAAAAATTTAGATTTCCGTTTGGCATACAAATATTACGATGTGGCAACAGATTACATTAGTGGATTGAAGAAAGTACCTTTCATGGCGAAACACAGAGCTTTCTTTAACGCAGCCTACGCCACCAACAAATCCGAAAAAGGTGGTTTCTGGAATTTTGATGCAACACTTAACTGGATTGGAGAACAACGACTTCCAAATATGGGGCATAATGCTGCGGCTGGACATTTAGGAAATTATTCAAAACCATATACAACACTTAATGCACAGGTTTCTAAAAACTTTACTGATAAAATTAGAGTGTATTTGGGTGGCGAAAACTTAACCAATTACAAACAACACAATGCGATTCTTGATGCGCAAAACCCTTTCGGCAACAACTTTGACGGCGGAATGGTCTATGCTCCAATCATGGGAATCAATATGTATGTTGGTGTAGATTTTAAGTTTTAATATTTTTAAATAAATACAAAATCGGCTTATAATAAGAAAGGCTGTTTCGCAATGAAGCAGCCTTTTTGTTTTTTATGGTTTAAATTTTAATCTTTTTCAAAATCCAAACTTATGGAATTCATGCAATAACGTGTTCCTGTTGGTGGTGGTCCATCGTTGAAAACATGTCCCAGATGGGAATCGCAACGCTTGCACAAAACTTCTATACGCTCCATGCCGTGCGAAGAATCTCTTTTATAAATGACACCTTCTTTATCAGCTTCGAAAAAACTTGGCCATCCGCAAGAACTTGCAAACTTCGAAGTTGAACGGAAAAGGTGATTGCCACAAACCGCACAATAATAGTCGCCAATCGCGTCAAAATCATTATACTTCCCTGTGAAAGGTCTTTCGGTTGCTGCTTCTCGCGCCACCGCATATAAATCGGGAGGAAGAATTTTCTTCCATTCGTCATTACTAACATTTAATTTAGTTCTATCCGTTCGTGAAAAGTAAGGATTGTCCTGATGTTCCATTGTTTTGGTAGTTTTAATAGGTTGTTGTGTTTGACTACAATTAATCAAACTTAAAAATATAAAAAATGAAAAAATAAATTTCATGACACAAATTTAGACAAAAGCACTGAAGCCTGTAATAGCTCGACCAACAATTAAAGAGTTAATTTCTTTTGTGCCTTCATAAGAATAAATCGCCTCGGCATCAGCAACAAATCGCGCAACATTATGTTCCAACAAAATCCCGTTGCCTCCCATAACTTCTCGCGAACGACTTACTATATCTCGCATTCTCATCGTACAAAAAACCTTTGCCAGAGAAGCATGTTCATCTTTTAAAATTCCCTCATCCTGCATTTCTGAAAGTCGGAAAACCATCGTTTGCATCGCTGTTAAATTGGACAACATTTCCACCAAATGTACTTGTATCATTTGGAAACTTGCAATCGGTTTTCCAAATTGTTTTCTTTCACGCGTATATTCGAGGGCATTTTCGTAGGCGCCACGCGATAAACCAACAGCCATCCAAGCGACACCTGCTCTAGTCATTTGTAAAACCTTAGCGGTATCTTTAAAAGAATTGGCGTTTACTAATTTATTTTCATCGGTAACAAAACAATCTGTCAAGGTTATCAAACCATTTTGTACAATACGAAGTGCCATTTTTCCTTTGATTTTTTCGACTGCAAAACCAGGATTATCTTTTTCAACAATAAAGCCTTTAACCTCATCACTATCAACATCGCGTGCCCAAATGATAATAACATCTGCAAAGGTTGCGTTTCCAATCCATTTTTTTTGACCATTAAGAATCCAGCCGCCTTCCACTTTTTTGCAAGTCGTCGTCAGTCCTCCTGCAGCACCAGAACCAACTTCTGGTTCCGTCAAACCAAAAGCGCCAATCTTTTCAAATTTTTGCATAGCGGGAAGCCATTTTTCTTTTTGAGCTTCCGAGCCACACATATAGATTGATCCCATTGACAATCCAGATTGTACACCAAAAAATGTTGCAATAGAGGCGTCCACACGCGCCATTTCCATTGCTAAAATTCCTTCCATTAAAAATGGTAAATTCGGGCAACCATAACCATCATAAGTCACACCACAGATATTTAATTCTCTAAATTTTTCAATTAACTGCAACGGAAATTCGTCGTGAAGCCAATAGTCGTTAACCAAAGGTTTTACTTCTTTTTCCATAAACGCACGAACTTTTAACTGAATTTCTCGATGCTCTGGACTTAAGGTGTGATTAACGTCGTAAAAATCGCCATCTATTTCGGGAAGGATTTTTTCTTTTTTGTTAGGATCCATCATTTTCATCATCGCACTTAATTGTTTTTCGCTTAAATGAGAAACATTGTTAACCAATTTTGGAAGGTTAACTTTAGAAGAAATTTCAGAAATTTTTTCGATGTCCAAATGACGAAGTAGTTCTATTATATTTTTAATTTTTGAAAATCTAGAAGACATAAGCTGTGATTTTGAAAAACAAAGAACAAATTTTGTTCCTAAAGTTTAGCAATAATAAGTTTTCAGCCAATACAATTATATTTTACAAAATACAGATTTTCAATCGTTTAAAATTGCAAACTAAGCTTTACAACTAAAAAACAAAAAGCTTACAAAAAGAAAATTTCAGTTTGGTTTTAGCTTTATCACAATTCTAAAACCCATATATTATGAAATCAATTATTAAAATCTCAATCGCAGCAGCTTTTATTAGTTTAGGTGTTATCTCATGTGTTAAACACGAAACAGGAGAAGCTTCTACAATGGAAATGTCTAAAGCAGAAATGGCAACTACAGATAACGCTTCTGTTGCGGCGTCTCAACAAGTTGAAGGTAAGAAATTCATTAAAACCGCCAACATTGACATGGAAGTTAAGAATGTCTACGATGCTTCGGTGGCTATCGAAAAATCTTTGGTGAAATTGGGCGGTTTTGTTACGAAAAGCCAAATGAAAGCGCAAACGGTTTCAGAACGAACATTCAACACTTCTGATACTGAAGCGACTTTAGTTCGAAAATATCAAAACGAAAACACGATGCAAGTTCGGGTTCCGACTGAATTTTTAGGGGATTTTTTAAATGATATTAATCAAAATAAATTGTTTCTAAATGCAAGAATTATCAATGCAGATGATGTTACCGCAAATATTGCTTTAGCAAAACTAGATGCGCAACGTCAACAAAAGAACGAAGAAAACATCAATCAACTTAAAGCCAACAAAGATAAAGTAGAACTGGCCGACGACAATTATCGCGAAGCCAACAATCAAAAAGTTGCCAACATCAGTATAGCCGACCAACTGAAATACAGTACAGTTGATATTTATCTAAAAGAACCAAATGTTAGTGTTGCACAAATCCCAATTCCAAATACGCAAAACTATGATAATCAATTCAAAAGCAACTTCGGATTCGAATTAAAAAATGGGTTGGTAGAAGGCTTTTATATGATTCAGCAGATTGTGGTTTTCTTGGTTTCTATTTGGCCAATTTTACTAATAATTGCTGGTTTAATTTATTTAAACAAAAAGAAACTCTTCTTAAATCGTTTTTCGAAAGAGCTAAAATCATAATAAAAGTTCCGTCTATCGAGGCGGAATTTTTTATTTAGAAAAGCATAAAAATCTGCAAGCTCATCCGACGAATTTTCAGTAAATTTGTAGATTAAAAACATTTGTGATTATGCTTCCAAAAATTAATCCATCTCATACCAAAGCTTGGGAAGACTTAGAAAGTCATTTCGCAAACAACGATTTTGAATTGAGAACACTTTTCAAATACAATCCAGAACGTTTCAAAGAGTTTTCTCTTGAAACAGAAGATTTACTATTTGATTACTCAAAAAACCTTATCGATTCGCGTACTTTGGATCTGTTGTTAAAATTAGCAGAAGAAACGCAATTAAAGGAAGCCATCGGACAAATGTTCTCTGGTGAAAAAATCAACGAAACTGAAAACAGAGCCGTTCTGCATACTGCTTTACGCGACTTTTCGGAAACACCAATTTTGGTAGATAGCGAAAACATTAAACCAGCTATCAAAAAGGTTTTGAACCAAATGAAATCTTTTTCAGAAAAAGTAATTTCTGGTGAGCACAAAGGTTTTTCAGGAAAAGAAATTACGGATGTTGTCAACATCGGGATTGGCGGCTCAGATCTTGGTCCAGTAATGGTTTGTTCAGCTTTGAAGCATTTTAAAACACGTTTGGATGTTCATTTTGTTTCAAATGTTGATGGCAATCATATTGCTGAAGTTCTTAAAAACCTAAATCCAGAAACGACTTTATTTATTGTCGCTTCTAAGACATTTACCACGCAAGAAACAATGACCAACGCGCAGTCTGCAAAATATTGGTTCTTAAAATCTAGAGCAAATGACGCTGATGTTGCTAAACATTTTGTTGCGCTTTCTACAAATACAGAAAAAGTTAATGAATTCGGAATTTTAGCCGAAAATACTTTTGAGTTTTGGGATTGGGTTGGGGGTCGTTATTCTTTATGGAGTGCGATTGGATTAAGCATTGTTTTGGCAGTTGGTTATGATAATTTCGAACAATTATTAAAAGGTGCCGAAGCAACAGATATTCATTTTAAAACTAAAGATTTTAAAGAGAACATCCCTGTGTTGATGGGACTTTTGGGGATTTGGTACCGAAATTTTTACGCGGCAGGAACATACGCTATTTTACCTTATTCTCAATATCTTGATCGTTTTGCGGCTTATCTGCAACAAGGCGACATGGAAAGTAATGGGAAATCGGTGGACAGAAATGGTGATTTTGTCGAATATGAAACAGGACCTATTATTTGGGGTGAACCTGGAACCAACGGACAACACGCATTTTATCAATTAATCCATCAAGGCACAGAATTAATTCCATCAGATTTTATTGCGTTTTCAAAATCTTGCAATGATGTGTCTGATCATCAAGATAAACTTTTAGCCAATTTTTTCGCTCAAACGGAAGCTTTAGCATTTGGAAAAACCGAAGAAGAAGTTTTAGTAGAATTAGAGAATCAAGGTCTCTCTGAAGAAGATATAGAAAAGCTTATCAATTATAAAATATTTGTTGGTAACACGCCGACTAACTCTATATTAATCAAAGAATTAACACCTTACACTTTAGGACAATTGATTGCCTTTTACGAGCATAAGATTTTTGTACAAGGTGTCATTTGGAATGTGTTCAGTTTTGACCAATTTGGTGTTGAGTTAGGAAAAGTTCTAGCCAACAAAATTCTATCAGAATTAAAAGACAATCAAGACGTTACAAGCCACGACTCATCAACTAATGGTTTGATGAATTATTATAAGAAATCTAAACTATGTTAAAAAGGAATCTTTTTTATAAACTATCACCAAAGTATCGTTTTTTCGTTAGAAAGCTATACTTCTCTCCTATTGACTTTTATGAAGGCATTACTGGTAAAAGAGAAAAGTATA
This sequence comes from Soonwooa sp. T0.1_25, assembly GCF_057652215.1. Classification (NCBI taxonomy): domain Bacteria; kingdom Pseudomonadati; phylum Bacteroidota; class Flavobacteriia; order Flavobacteriales; family Weeksellaceae; genus Soonwooa; species Soonwooa sp. T0.1_25. The sequence continues at coordinate 67,271 of NZ_JBYFBZ010000001.1, forward strand.
TTCCTAAAAAAGGAGATATTTTTATTGGACCTGGCGATTTTAAACAAAAGGGACAAGAACAATTATCCTTACTTAAAAAATACATAGCGTTAAAGCCCAATGACAAAGTTCTAGATATAGGTAGCGGTATGGGTAGAACTGCCATTCATCTTACAAAATATCTAAATTCTGATGCTACATACGACGGTTTTGATGTGGTAAAAAAAGGAGTAAATTGGTGTCAAAAAACAATTAGCAAAGATTTTCCGAATTTTAAATTTCAGTTCGTTCCATTAAATAATGATCTATATAATGAGTACGAAGGAAAAGCTGAAAATTTTAAGTTCCCATATCAAGATAATTTATTTGATAAATCTTTTTTATTCTCGGTTTTTACACACATGAGAGTTAATGAAATTGATAACTATCTTAATGAAATCCAACGTGTCTTAAAAATAGATGGAATGTGCTTGGCGACATTCTTTATTTATAGAAAAAATGAGGATTTGAGTAAATTCCCTGGATTTAAATTTCCTTATGAAAAAGATGGCTACCGTCTACTCGATGAAAAAGTACAAGGTGCAAACATTGCGCTCGAATATTCTTTTTTAGAAAAAATGATACAAGATGCAGGTCTCAAAATCGAGCAGCACATAGTTGGTTTTTGGAGAGATTTTAGTCTAGATAGAAAAGATCGAGATTTTCAAGACGTTTTGATTTTAAAAAAGAAGTAAAAATATTCTAATATAAAAAGTAAAAAGAAAGAAAAATGGCGCAAATCTTAGACGGACTAAAAGTCTCAAAAGAAATTAAACAAGAAATCCGCGAGGAGGTCGAAAAAATTTTGGCTAGCAAAAGACGTGCTCCACACTTAGTTGCCATCTTAGTTGGTAACAATGGCGCAAGTAAAGCTTATGTCAATAGCAAAGTAAAAGATTGTGAGGAAGTTGGTTTTAGTTCAAGTTTAATCAAATTCCCAAGTACAGTTTCTGAAGCTGAACTTTTAGAAAAAATTGATGAACTTAACAAATCAAAAGCAGTGGATGGTTTTATTGTTCAATTACCTTTACCAAAGCAAATTGACCAAGAAAAAATCATTATGGCAATTGACCCTAGAAAAGATGTGGATGGCTTTCACCCAGAAAATTTCGGGAAAATGGCTTTAGAAATGGACACGTTTTTACCTGCAACTCCTTTTGGAATTTTGACTTTGCTAGAGCGCTACAATATTGAAACAAAAGCAAAAAATTGTGTAATTATTGGTCGTAGTCGCATCGTTGGAAAACCAATGAGCATTTTGATGGGGAGAAAAGATTTCCCAGGGAATTCGACTGTGACGTTGACGCATTCTTACACACAACATATAGAAGAATATACTAAAAAAGCAGATATCGTGATTACCGCTTTAGGCGATCCACACTTCCTAAAAGGTGATATGATCAAAGAAGGCGCTGTAATTATTGACGTTGGTATTACACGTGTTGACGACGACTCAGAAAAAGGTTATCATCTTGCAGGCGACGTAGACTTTGACAGTTGCGCTGCAAAGGCAAGTTGGATAACGCCAGTACCTGGTGGTGTTGGTCCCATGACACGAGCGATGTTAATGAAAAACACGATTATCGCTTACAAAACTTCAGTTTATAATGACTAAAGAACAAGAAGATTTATTATTAAAAGAAGGTAAAATGCTCCCAGTGATGGAGCATTTTTACACTATTCAAGGAGAAGGATTTCATGCTGGAAAAGCAGCTTATTTTATTAGATTAGGTGGTTGCGATGTTGGCTGTCATTGGTGTGATGTTAAAGAAAGTTGGGATCCGACACTTCATCCATTAATGTCAACCGAAGAAATTGCGGAAACCGCAGCCAAATATTGTAAAACTATAGTATTAACTGGTGGCGAACCCTTGATGTGGAATTTAGATTTACTAACATCTAAGTTAAAATCACTTGGTTGCACCATTCATATCGAAACTTCTGGCGCTTATCCGATGTCGGGACAATTGGATTGGATTACATTATCTCCTAAAAAGACAGGCTTACCATTAGAAGACATCTACAAAGTAGCTAATGAATTGAAAGTCATCGTATTTAACAACAGTGATTTAAAATTCGCTGAAGAACAAGCCGCAAAGGTAAATCCTAACTGCGAATTGTTTTTACAAAGTGAATGGAGTAAAAAAGATGCTAATTATCCGAAGATAACCGACTTTATATTGGAACATCCAGAATGGCGTTCCTCAATCCAAACGCATAAATACTTAAATATTCCTTAAAAAAAATATTATATTAGCGGATTGATTATAATGTAGATGCAAAAACTTCGATATTCTCGATATTTTAAAAGCCTTATGATACTATTAGATATGATTCTAGTAGCATCTGTTTTTGTGATATTTTATTATCGAAATTTTGAATGGAAATACGACTCGGTTGAGATTGAACAAAATCTACTTTCTACAGCCTTATTATGTTTATTTTGGATCCTGTTGAGTGGACGTACTCGGCTATATGATGTCCCAAGGAGCTTAACATTTACTAGTTACCTCGAGAGGATTATTGTTCACATCTTCATTTTCTTTTTGGGTGTCATTCTATTAGGAAAGGTAAGTAATAACGAATTTTTAAAAACAGAACGTTTCTATCTAGCTGGCTTCATGCTTTTAGTGATGGTTCCTTTTAAAAGCTTGGTTTTTTCTCTTTTAAAGTACATCAGAACTTTGGGGAAAAACCACCGAAACGTTATGTTCATTGGTGAAAATGGTTCAACGGAAATCCTAAGAGAAATCATTGAAACTCGTTCTGATTATGGTTACAAGATTTTTGAATACCCACAAGAAAATTACAATATAGACAAGCTTATTAATTTTTGGAAGAAAGAAGGAATCCACACTGTTTTTCTTCCTTCTGAAAATTGTTTAAACGCAGATTTAGAACGAAAAATTTTTCTTGCTGCTGAAAGTAACAAAGTCATTATTTCATTAGTACCGAATATCATTCAGAATAATTTTTTTGAATACGACATTAACTATATTGTAACCTTACCAATCCTATCTCCTACTAAATATCCTTTGGATTATTTCACAAATGCATTATTAAAGAGATGTTTTGATATTGTCTTTTCAGTAGTTGTATTATTTGGAATTTGCTCTTGGCTATTTCCCATTATTGCTATTTTAATAAAGTTAGACAGTAAAGGTTCTATCTTTTTTAAACAAAAGCGTTATGGTTTTCATGAAGAAATTTTTGAATGCTGGAAGTTCCGTACAATGGTCAACAATGCAGATTCCACAACCAAAACAACAGAAGTCGGTGATAAACGCATTACTAAACTTGGAAAATTTCTTCGAAAATCTAGCATCGACGAACTGCCACAATTTATTAACGTTTTTAAGGGCGAAATGTCTGTTATCGGACCAAGGCCACACATGCTTTTAGTTGACGAATTTTACAAACCAAAGATTAGTCGTTACAGTATTCGAAGTCTTGTAAAGCCAGGAATAACAGGACTTGCCCAAGTCAATGGACTACGTGGTGATGATGGCGACATGAACATCCAAATGAAAAAAAGAGCACTTGCCGACGCTTTTTATGTAAAAAATTGGAGCTTTAGCCTAGATTTTGTTATTATTCTCAAAACCATATACTTGGTAATTGTTGGAGATAAAAATGCACGATAATCTCCGCAAAAAGTTTAATTTTACAAAATGTTTAGAAGATTATTTAAGGCAATAGGCGAATACGTTCTCTTGTTAGGAAAAGTAATAAGCAAACCGCAAAAAATGCAGGTTTTCATGAAGCTACTCATGAGAGAAATATACGACCTAGGCGTTAATTCGTTTGGATTGGTACTTTTCACATCTTTCTTCGTGGGCGCAGTTGTAGCCATCCAGATGTTTAACAATTTCTCAGCTTCTAGTTTTCCGATTCCTTTATCCTTTATTGGATATGCAACAAAGGTTGTCTTAGTCCTTGAGTTTTCACCAACGATTATTTCGGTAATTCTTGCAGGTAAAGTAGGATCATATATTGCCTCAAGTATAGGAACAATGCGTGTTACAGAACAGATTGACGCACTAGATATTATGGGTGTTAACTCTCCAAATTTTTTGATTTTACCTAAAATTTTTGCGAGCGTTATTTTTAATCCTTTATTAATTGCAATAAGTATATCTGTAGGTATTTGGGGCGGACATATTGCAGGTATCGTTACTAAAAACTGGACGGAAGCAGATTATATTACTGGTATCCAAATGTATATGCCATCATTCTTTATTTGGTATGCATTTTTGAAAACTGCAGTTTTTGCTTTTTTAATTGCCACAATTCCTGCTTATTTTGGATATAATGTAAAAGGAGGTTCATTGGAAGTTGGTCGGGCAAGTACGCAGGCGGTTGTTTGGACAATCGTATCAATTATTATTTGTGACTTATTATTAACCCAAATGCTTTTAAGCTAATGATTGAAGTTAAAGATTTAAAAAAGAGCTTTGACGGAACTGAAGTTCTTAAAGGTATTACTACAACTTTTGAAACAGGAAAAGTTAATCTCATTATCGGACAAAGTGGTTCTGGGAAAACGGTTTTCCTGAAAAGTTTACTTAATGTGTATCAACCTACAAGTGGCGCTATTTTATTTGATGGTCGTAATATTGTTGATATGTCTCGTGACGAAAAGCAATTATTAAGATCAGAAATTGGAACGGTTTTCCAAGGAAGTGCACTTTTCGATTCGATGACTGTTGAGGAGAATATACAATTTCCGCTAGATATGTTTACGAATATGACTTTCCGTGAAAAGAAACGTAAAGTTTTAGAAGTAATTGGGCGTGTTAATTTGCAAAATGCCAATAGAAAATTCCCTTCAGAGATTTCTGGTGGAATGCAAAAACGTGTTGCCATCGCGAGAGCAATTGTTAACAATCCGAAGTATCTTTTTTGTGACGAACCTAACTCTGGTCTAGATCCGTATACATCTAATGTTATCGATGATCTTTTAATGGAAATTACAAAAGAATACAACACTACAACCATCATTAACACCCACGATATGAACTCGGTAATGACCATTGGAGAAAAGATTTTGTATCTTCGTCTCGGTGTTAAAGAATGGGAAGGCAATAAAGATATTTTGGCCACAGCTAAGAATAAAAACTTAATTGACTTCGTTTATTCATCAGAATTGTTCAAGCAATTAAGAAATTTTATGCTTGAAAATGATCAAACAAGTTTAACGTAAAATTATATATTCATGAAAAAATTAATCACAGCGATGGCAATGTTTGCAAGTGTTGCAGCATTTTCTCAAGTTACACTAGGAGCGAGAGCTAACCTTTTGTTCAATACGTCTTCAGCAAAATGGAAGGATATTAAAAACACAGCTTCTAATGCTTGGGAAAGCAACGGAAAGAGCAACACTGGATTTAATTTTGGTCTATCTGCTAAAATTAATCTTCCTGTAACTTCTCTTTTTGTAATGCCAGAAATCTATTACACAAGTATCAAAAACTCTGTTGAAGTTAATGACCCTGTTGCTGGTAAAAATATAGAACTTGAAGCTAAAAACGATAGAATAGACATTCCTGTTTTGTTAGGTTACAATCTAATGGGAGAAACTTTGAGCGCTTTTGTTGGTCCTGTTTTTTCAGTTAACACTTCAAAAGACAATAAGTTTGAAAACTTTACAGAATCAGAAACTAAAGACTTTGGTGTTGGTTACCAATTTGGTGCAAATGTAACACTTAAGAAATTCGTTATCAATGCAAGATACGAAGGAGCCTTCTCTAAAGATCAAAGAAAATTCATCAACACAGTTGGTGGTAACAATACAGAGATAAACTATGACAATAGACCAAGCTTCTTTATCCTAGGTTTGGGTTACAATTTCTAATAAAAAAATTTCATTAAATAAAAAGAGCAGAATTACAAATAATTCTGCTCTTTGTTTTGTTGCTTAGCCGCCTCTTCAAGTTCTTTAGCCAAAGTTTGTTGTTGCTTTTCAAGCTCCAACTTATCTTTTTCTAATTGCTTATAAGCTTTTCTACGCTCATCCTCCTTAATAGCACTTCCCTTACTCACATAGCCAACAATTCCTCCGATTATCAAACCCAAACCGACACCGGCCATAATTCCCATAAAGTGGGACAGTTTCATTTCTCCTATAGAAAAATTGGTTGTTGCGTAAAATAGTAAAGCTGCAATCCCAAATAGGACCAAACCTATAATAGTTAAACTTCTCATAGTTCTATTTTTTTGTGTTTTGAGATACAAATTTACTAATGTTTTTGAATCTTGTATGTCTAAAATATTTAAAAGACTGGTATAACAAACTTAATAAAACCTATCTTTGCGTGAAAATAACACAAAATGCAAAATATAAAAGTAGCCGTTGACGCAGTTGTATTTGGGTATTTCGAAAATAGAGAATTGCACATTCTTTTAATTAAAAGAAATATAGAACCTTTCCTCTACTCTTGGGCATTACCTGGTGGTTTAGTAAAAAATGAAGAAACTTTGGAGGAAGCTATTTCTCGGGAACTTCACGAGGAAACTGGTGTCAACACAACCTTCATTGAACAGCTATACACATTTGGAGAACTCAATCGGGATCCTAGAAATCGCGTTATTTCGGTGGCTTATCTTGGTCTTGTTAATCCAAAATCATACGACCTTAAAGCTTCCACAGATGCATCGGACGCACAGTGGTTTAGTATTAATAATCTTCCCAATCTCGCATTCGATCACTTAACGATTGTTACAAAAGCCTTAGAGCGTCTACGAACTAAAATCCAATATCAACCGATTGGTTTTAATCTTTTAAAAACTGAATTTGCGTTTTCGGATCTAGAAAGTCTTTACCAAAGTATTTTGGGAAGAGACATTGATCGTCGTAATTTCAGAAAAAAAGTAATGAGTTACAATCTTCTAATCGAAACAAAAAATTTAAGAAAAGAAGGAAGCGGTAGACCGGCTAAACTATTTCAATTTAATCAAGAGAAATATCAGAGTTTAGAACAACAAGGCTTTTATTTCGAAATTTAATTTTATAGATTGATTTTCAGCATTTTAAATATTTGCGTAAAATAAACATTAATTAAAATTTTGAAAGTTAAAAAATCAATTATACATTTGTGTAAAATCAACACAAAATGAAACATTTAATCATAATCCTTTTTTTGTTTGTAGCTATTCAAACTAATGCTCAAAAACAAGATAGCATCCAAAATATTGACAGTATTGTTATTATAAGCCAAGCCAAAAAGTTAGATGCAGTCAATTACCTCAATTATCTTCCACAAAAAGACGTTCAGAATAATGGTACAGAACTTCCCTTTCTTATCAACAAACTCCCTGCTGTAACCGCCTACTCGGATACTGGTAGCAACAACGGATATTCATATTACAGAATTCGAGGCATCGATCAGACACGCGTTAATGTTAACTTCGAAGGCGCTCCCATGAACGAGCCAGAAGATCAAGGTGCTTATTTTTCTAACTTCCCTGATTTTTTTAATTCCGTTGACTTTTTGCAAATTCAAAAAGGTATTGGACTCAGCAAAAACGGAACGGCCAGTTATGGTGGAAGTTTACAAATTAATGCACCAAATCTTCATCAAAGAGCATTAGAATTTGGGACAGATTACGGATCTTACAATGCATTTCGAGCTTATGCTAAATACACTTCCGGTTTGGTAAAAAATAAGGCAATCCACGTAAGATTTAGCGAAATATACAACGGAGGTTACAAGTATAACTCGACCAATCATGGGCAATCTGCAATGATAAGCACAGGTATTTTTAATCCGAAATCTACGTGGAAATTCAACACAGTTATCGGAAATCAAAATAACGATTTGGCTTGGCTAGGCGTTACCAAAGAACAAATTGATCAGGATCCTCGTACCAATGCAAATAGAAACGAAAAAGATCATTTCTTCCAGAGTTTTTTCCAATTATCAAATCAAACTAAACTTGGGCAAAATACAACTTGGCAAAATTCGGTTCATTACACGTTTTTAAAAGGAAATTATGACTTTAACCTCAACAACTTTATCGGACTTCAAGAAGATGCTGAAATCTACAATTATGGTTTCCAATCTAACTTTGGCGGTTTTTATTCAAATTTAGAAACAAAATGGAACCACTTAAAAGTACAAAGTGGAGTTAATGCCAATTGGTATAATCGCGACCATATTTTCACAGAAAAGCAATTAGGCCAACTTTACGAAAATACAGGTTATAAAAATGACTTTAGCGCTTTTGCAAAGGCAGATTATCACTGGGAAAAATTAAAACTTTCTGTAAGCCTTCAATACCGTCATGCAAAATTCTCTTACAAAGGTGACGCAGAACTTACACCGTTAGAATGGGATTTTTTAAACCCAAAATTTGGAATAACTTATAGCCTAAAATCAAATCAAGAACTATATTTCAGTCTAGGAAAAGTTGGAAGAGAACCAACTAGAAACGACATTTTTGCAGGAAATGATAATTTATCGATTGACGAGAACAATGAATTAATTTTGGGTACGACAACACCAGAATATGTTACAGATTACGAGTTTGGATATCGTTATTTAAGTAACAAACTAAAAATAACTACGAATGTTTTTTTCATGAATTTTAAAGATGAAATTGTTTTAAACGGACAATTTGGACCTAACGGAATTGCACTAACTAACAAGGTGGACAAAAGTTACAGAATGGGACTTGAGTTCTCAGCTGATTATAAGCTTAATGACAATTGGATGCTATCAAATAACAGCTCTTGGATGTCTTCAAAAATCAAACAAAGAACTGAAAGTTTTACTCCGATACTAACACCTAACTTAATTGTAAATCAAGAAATTAAATATGTAAAAAATGCTTTGCAACTACAAGCGAGTTATCGTTACCAAGCAACATCTTTTATTAATTTTGCGAATGATAAAAAAATCCCATCTTCTCAACTTGTAAACGCAGCCGCATTCTACAATTTTACAAAATGGGAAGTTGGTATTCTTGTCAATAATATTTTCAATAATATATATTTTAATCACGCTTACGTTGAGCCGGATGGCACCGCAAAATACTTTGTACAAATGCCAAGAAACTTTATGATAAGTATTAAATATAAAGCATTCTAATCATGAAAACCTTCGTATTTGGAAAGTTTTACCCATTTCATTTTGGACACAAAGCTTTGATAGATTTTGCTTTACAAAACAATAATTATGTAGAAGTTATGGTTTGCGCAGAAGAAAAAGAACGACTTTCGGGCGAACTAAGAAAAAATTGGATTGAAGAGAGTTTTACTAACAACGACCGATTAAAAGTTATTGTGTTCAGATACAAAGAAGAAGATTACGCCAATACGTCAGAAGCTTCTTGGGAAGTTTCTAAACAGTGGAGTGAGGTTTTTAAAACTTATTTCCCTGATTTTGAAAGAGTTGTCACGTCTGAACCTTATGGAGAAATGATTGCAGAATTAATGAATATTCAACATCAATTATTTGATATTAAACGACTTAAACATCATATTTCTGCTTCCGAAATCCGAGCTAACATTTACAAACATTGGGAATTTTTACCAAAGGCTGTTCAAAAATATTTTTCGTTAAAAGTCGTCTTGCTAGGAACCGAAAGCACAGGCAAAACCACGCTTACCGTAAAGCTAGCAAAACATTATAATTGTAATTTTGTTCTTGAAGCAGGACGGGATATTGTTGATGATTCTAAAAATTTCGAATTTAATGATCTTTCAAAAATATACCTTGAACATTATAAACGAATTAAATTATCTAATTTAAACAATTACTTAAACATTATTGATACAGATTTCCGTATTACAGAATCATATTCAGAATTCATTTTTAATAAAGAATTAGATATTCCTAATTATATAAAAGCAGAACAAAAGGCCAATCTTTATTTATATCTTTCAGCAGATGCGCCTTACTTTCAAGACGGAACTCGACTCAACGAATCTGACCGAAATGCCCTTGATATTCATCATCGAAAGCATCTCCAAAAATCTAACATTGACTTCATCGAAATTTCTGGAAATTGGCAAGAACGTTTCGAAAAAAGTGTTCAACTCATTGATCAACTCATTTTGGAAAACTCAAAAATTTAGTTTTAAATAAGATTATAACATTGGTCATAAAAGAAATTACTTCTTAAATTTGAGTTCGAAATCAGATTTCTTTTATGAAAGCAATTTTTATCGCAAGCCTATTTGTCTCGACAATTCTTTGGGGACAATCTTACAAAACGCCTTTCGAACAAGGCAATGGCAACCAAACAACAACTTACGCAACGATGCGTTCTTACTACCAACAATTAGCAAAGGATTTTAAAACTATCAGCTATCTAAAAATGGGTAAAGATGACAACGGCGAGCCTATCGAAGTTGTGATATTTAATCCTTACAAACAAGATGTTGAAACTCTTATCAAGACCAAATCTGTGTTGCTTATCAACAACGGAATTCATCCTGGAGAACCAGATGGCATCGATGCGACCATGGCGATGATGCGTGATTTTGCAACAAAAAAACTAAAGGCTCCACAAAATATATTGATTGCAGCAATTGCAGCCTATAATGTTAGCGGCATGATGAATCGTGGACAGTTTTCGCGTGCCAATCAAAATGGTCCAGAACAATATGGCTTCCGAGGAAACGCCCGCAACTACGATCTTAACAGAGATTTTATAAAAACGGACACTAAGAATTCTTGGAGTTTTCAGAAGATTTATCAATATTTTCAGCCTGATGTTTTTATTGACAATCACGTTAGCAATGGCGCAGATTATCAATATACTTTCACTTATATTTCAACGAATAAAGAGCGTTTAGGAAAACCGCTTGGCAATTATTTTCATCAAAATATGCAACCCGAAATTTTAAAAACTTTTACGGAACGCAATATTCTTTCGGTGCCTTATGTTAATATTCATGGAGATGTTCCAGATAAAGGATTCCCTGCTTTTGTAGATTCGCCACGTTATGCGACTGGCTACACGACTTTGTTTAACTCGATTGGAACCGTTGTGGAAACACACATGCTAAAACCTTATAAAGATCGTGTTGCCGTGACTTATGATTATATGTTGGAAAGCATTAATTATATGGAAAAAAATTATCAACAAATAAAACAAAAGCGCCAAGAAGCTCGCAACGAATACAAAATAGGTCAAGATTATCCGCTTCGTTGGAAGTTGGATTCTACAAAATACAGTCAACTGGACTTTAAAGGTTTTGAAGCTGGATATAAGCCAAGCGTCATTTCGGGGAAGCCAAGGCTGTATTATGATAGAAACAAAAAATTCTCAAAACCGATTTTGTATTACGACACTTACACACCAATAAGTTTTGTGAAAATCCCGAAATATTATGTGATTCCGCAATCCGAATATCATGTTATTGACCTTTTAAAACTAAATAACATCGAAATGAAAACCATTAAAAAAGACAGTTTAATTTCTGTTGAGCAATATCGAATTCGAGATTTTAAAACGGTGCAAAATCCATACGAAGGTCATTATCTTCATTACGAAACTGTTGTTGGTAAAGAAAATACGCAAAAGACTTTCCGTACTGGTGACGTGCTTCTCAATCTCAACCAAAACGGCATGAAGTTCTTACTCGAAATTTTGGAACCCGAAGCCGTGGATTCTTATTTTAACTGGAATTTTTTCGATGCTATTCTTGGTCAAAAAGAATATTATTCGGCTTATGTTTTTGAAGATACGGCTGAGCAATTAATTAATAATGATAAAGCGCTAAAAACGGCTTTCGAGTTAGAAAAAGCAAAGGATCCTAAATTTGCTCAAGATGGCGCAGCACAATTGGATTGGGTCTACAAAAACTCGCCTTATTACGAGAAAACCCACAGATTGTACCCTGTTTTCAGGATTAATTAAGTATTTTTGAGAAAATTTGAAATAAAAAGTTGTGTTTGCGTGAGCGATGGCAGCGGAAATCCTTTGGGTTGGAGTGAGGCGACGGAGCGTAGCGGAGTCGTCCGAGCGACAAACCAAAGATTGAAGCGAACGTAGCGACCCGCTTGTTTTTTTGGATGAGAGCTTTAGCCATGGAGAAAAAACAAAGGGACACGCCCTAAAAAATTTGTTATGAAAAACTTGAAATTTTCTTTGTTATTGGTACTTTGTTCGTTGTTTTTATCAGCGCAAAAAGACGCTTATTATCAACAATATGCGAAGTACAAAATGGACATCGATGTCGATGCAACCAATTTCACCTACCAAGGTAAGCAGACCTTGCAGTACACCAACAATTCGCCAGACGACTTGGATGTGGTGTATTTTCATTTGTATTGGAACGCATTTAAGGCGGGATCGATGATGGATCAACGTGTACAAAACCAAGGTGTAAATGCCGACGGAAGATTGGCGGCAAAAACGGCAAATGGCGTTGTCAGCCGATTAGCGAGCATCCCACAAAATGAAGAAGGTCGCCAAAATATCCATTGGATAAAACTGAATGGTAAAGAATTGAAATTCGAAATTCAGGAGACGATAATGAAAGTTTATCTTCCTGAAAAAATAAAGTCTAAATCTACAGCAACTTTCACGATGGAATGGGACGCCAATATCCCGATGCAAATTCGTCGCGCTGGTCGTAACAACCGCGAAGGTGTCGATATGACGATGACACAATGGTATCCAAAAATTGCTGAATACGACTACGACGGCTGGGCAACTTTTGACTATGTCGGAAGAGAGTTCCATGCGCCTTTTGCTGATTTTGACATCAATATTAAAATCGATAAAAACTACATAATTGGTGCAGGTGGCACTTTAGAAAATCCTAACGAGGTCGCTGGTTATACTAAGAATCCAACTTTAAAACCTGATGCCAACAACAAAGTAACTTGGAAGTGGACGGCGAAAAACATGTTAGATTTTGCGTGGGCTGCTGATCGCGATTATTCTGTTGACAGCTTCACAATTTTAGATGGTCCAAAAGTATACTTTGTGTATCAGAAATCTGAGAAAACTAAATATTGGGAAGAGTCGAAACCTTATGTAACAAAGTTTTTCCAAATCATGAATAACAAATTCGGCCGTTATAAATGGCCTTCTTACTCTTTCATACAAGGTGGTGACGGCGGCATGGAGTACGGAATGTGTACCATGATTTTAGGTGAATCAAAATCTTTGCAAGGTCTTTGTGGACTAATGTTTCATGAAGGCGCGCACTCTTGGTTCCAGCAAATGTTAGCAACCAACGAAAGTGAAAAACCTTGGCTAGACGAAGGTTTTACAAGTTATGCCGAGAACTTTGTAATGAATCAGCTATTTCCGCCAAAATCGCCTCAACCAAATCCTTTCGTAGAAAGTCTTGCGCGATATGCTGATTTTACCAAAACAGGAAAAGAAGAACCTGCAGTTTGGTTCGCAGACCATCACGATAACGGAACGGCTTATTCTTTTGCTTCCTATGTTAAAGGAGAGTTATTTTTAGTACAATTAGGTTACATTATTGGTGAAGATAATCTAAACAAAGTAATGCTTCGTTATTATGACGATTGGGCGATGAAACACCCAACAGAGCGTGACTTTATGCATATCGCACAACAAGTTTCAGGGATGGATCTCAAGTGGTTTTATAACTACTGGATCAATACGACCAAGACAATTGATTACGGTATTAAAAATGTAAAATACGATGGCAACTCAACAACGATTACACTTGTCAATAAAGGTGCAACGCCAATGCCTATTGATTTTAGCATCTTGACTAAAGATAAAAAAGTGATCAATTATAACATCCCGTTGAATATGACACATACTTGGAAAAAAGCCGACATCTATGGCCCCATCCAAAGTTTGGCCTATTGGCCTTGGACACAACAAGAATACAGCTTTACAATCCCTTACGGAAAAGAGCAAATCTCTGCGATGGGTATAGATTTTAGCCAAAGATTAGCAGATGTTAATCCCGAAGATAATTATCTGGAGGTTAAGTAATTTTTATATTAAAAAAATTAGCTCTAAAAATTTAGTTTAAAATCAATAATAAAGCTTTGATAGCAAGTAACTAATGAATTCAATTGTAATAAATATAGGTAACACTAACATTCGTTTCGGACTTTTCGATGATGATAATTGCGACATTTCTTGGGTAATTAATACCAAACCTTATCGCACGAGAGACGAAATGTATGCGCAATTTCTAATGCTTTATCAAACCTACAAAATAGAGCCAGAAAGCATTGAAAAAATTATCATTGGTTCGGTTGTACCTCAACTAACAAGAGATATATCGAGTGCGGTGGAAAAAATCCATGGGAAAAAACCTGTTTTGGTGGATCGCACAACGCCATCTGGTGTACAAGCGAAGTCTAAACAAATGGGAACTGACATTTATGCGAATTTAGTTGCAGCTCATAATCTTTATCCCGCTAAGAAGAAAATTGTCCTCGATTTTGGAACGGCACTTACCGCAAGTTGCGTCACCGAAACTGGAGAAACACTGGGTGTTATCATTGCGCCAGGCATTATCACTTCTCTTAATTCTTTGATTAATCAAACGGCGCAGCTTCCAGAAATTGAACTTAAAAAACCAAAATCTGTTCTAGGACTCGACACCGTAACATGTATGCAAAGCGGTATGGTTTACGGATTTTTAGGAATGGTAGAAGGTTTTATTGACCGAATAAATGCTGAAGTTAACGATGATTGTTTTGTTGTTGCAACTGGCGGCGTTAGCCATGTTTACAAACCTCTAACCGAAAAAATCCATTTAGCGGATAGGCTTCACACATTGAAGGGACTTTACTTCCTCGGAAAAGATTTATAAAAATTAAAACCACTTCTCAAATGGAGTGGTTTTTTATTTCCATTCGGTGATGACTTGCGATTGGTTTTCGAATTGGTTAAAATAAGAATTGAATCTCGCCTTTACCAATTCTTTTCGTCCTTCAAGGTTCCAAGAAAGATATAAAGTATTAGCGCCAATTTGCGTTTCCCAAAGTGTAGAAAATTTTTGTGCTTGATTTTTCGTTTTACTAAAAACTTGTGGAACGTTAAAATAATTGTGCACCATACGACCTTTCCAAAGTTTGTCTTCGGTTTTAATAAAATATTTAGGCGAATCTATGGCTGAAAATACTTCATTAATGGCAGAAAAGAATATAGAGTTTTCGTTGCTATTTGCATTTTCTAAATAGCAGCTAACTTGTCCATTTTTCGTTTCGGTGACAAGGTTTACATCTTTGGATGTCAGCATTTTTTCCTCTCTCAATTGTTCAAAAACAACTTCACAAATTTTTGAAAAAAACCCAATAGGCTCTTTATAAAGATACCAAAGTCTAACAGATTTGTAAAGCGGTTTAGCAAACATTAAAGCACCAATTACTGTAAAAATCCAACCCAAATGTAAAATGCTACCCAGATTTTGACTTCCTAAAAAATTCTTAAGCATGACTTCAATACCCTGCCAACTAAAACTCATTATTCCTAATGTTAATATTGCAAAAACATTGCGAACAGACTTGTCAAAATAAAAGCGTTTGGTCTTTTTGACTTTAAAAACCTCTTCTGGAATAGCATATTCATCAATCATTTGATGTCCATTAGATATTGCGTGTTCCCATTTTTCTAAAAGTGAATGACGTTGTATGGCAAGCATTTTAGTCGCTTGATTTGTTCTTTCAATTTGAGAAATATTAAAACTATTTTCTAGATGATTTAATCTATAAAAACTATTGGAAATCAAATCTTTATTATAATCGACACCAACAAAAGCTTTAAAACGCCTTTGCATCGTAGTTATATCGCTTCCACCATTATCACCAAGTGGATTGACACTTATCAAATGCCAAATATTACTGGTCTTTGTTAAGTTGTTAGTAGGAAGTCGCAACGCCCGACCACGCATCTGATTGGACAAAACAAAAGATCCAACAAAGCTCGCGAGAATTATTGAATTAATGCAAGGCGCATCCCAACCTTCTCCTAGTAAAGCTTTGGTCCCGATAATTGCTTGGAAATGCCCTTCTTCAAAAAGTTCTGTTACAATACTTACTAATTTATTTTGAAAATTATTAGAAACATTTACTAACAAAAAACTCTCATCATAGCTGAGTTTTTCTAGTTTTAAATTAAGAATATTTTGCGCCGCACATTTCTTATAAAATGCTTCCTCCACAGATCTTGGTAAAACCACCAAGCTACCTGTAAGAACAGCCATTGTAAAACCATCTAAGTTCTTACGTCGCAAACTTTCAAAAATTGAAAAAACACCAATTCGGTTTAGGACAATATTATTTTCGAAAGATTGACTGATAAATTCTTTCCTTATATAATCGGTTAAAATCACCAAACGAAGATTTTCCTTTAAGGAAGAAAACTCTAATTCTGCAATAGCAATAATACTTTCCAGCTTATTTATACTTTGTGCAAGTAGACTTTCGACTTCATTATTAATTCTAAAACTTATCGTTTGTTCGCCCAAAACACCAGCATTTCTCAGATTTTGAATCCATTGCTTTTTTTGTTTTTCATTGACATAATTTTCGTAATCAGAAGTCAGAAGTAATTTCGTTAAGAGAAGACTTAACCAAGCAGGCGTCAAATCTGGAATACTATCTACAGTAGCTCCGATAACTTCAAAATGCTCAGGTGGAAATCTAAAATTTTTAAACTTTAAAAAAATAATTACTGCTGAATAAAAACTAAAATCCTGAAATATTTTCTGCTCGTTTTCTTGAGGTGATTTAACGATACTTAAATTCGTTAAAAGCTCATATAACGTATTATCATTGATAAAATCCAGATAAGTTTTGTTGGATTTTTCTTTTATTTTTTCAATGCTTTCATATTCTGTTCGACTTGGGAAGTTGTAATAGACAAAATCCTGATGCGCGCACAAGCTCTTTTCTTTAACCAATTCTGGAACACTAATCTCTGCATCTACACTTCCGTTAAGTGTGATGTAATTTTGCCATTCGGCGTAAGAGCTATCATAAGGCGGCGTTGCTGTTAACGAAATATTGACGATTTCGAAATGACTTTGCAATTGAGCTAAACTCCGATACCATTCTTTTTTAAGGTGGTGAGCTTCGTCTAATACAAGGCAAGAAAATTTTATTCCTTTTAAATTTTTAACCAAAACATCGAATCGCTTTGGATCTTTCTCCACCGCGTTAAGCGCCTGATAAGTATCAATTGTAAGAAAAGCAGGTTTGTTGACATCTAAAGAAATCCAATCAGGTTTTTCTTTTAAATCTAAAAATAAAGTTAGAAAACGATCAAGCCATTGATTTTTAATGGTATTGGTTGGTGCCAGAATTAATGTTGGCTTGTTAATACGTAGTAGCATTTCGATGCCTAACACTGTTTTTCCAGAACCTGGAGGTGCAATAATGTGTATTTGGTTATCTTGCAAATAGGTTTTAAAATTTTCTAAAAGTCTTTGCTGATAATCTCTCCACGGATATTTGAAACTGATATCTTTTGGAAAGTTTATCATCGTTTAGACTTAAAAAAATCTTTTACAATTTGTGAACATTGCTGCTCCAAAACACCAATTTCTACTTCCGTTTTTGGATGTAATGATAATCCTTTGTTGATGTAACCTCGATGTTCGTCTCGAGCGCCAATGACAACTTTAGAAATCTGTGACCACGTTAAAGCGCCAGCACACATCACGCAAGGCTCCAAAGTCACATAAAGTGTACAGTTTTGTAAATATTTACCTCCCAAATAATTGGCCGCAGAAGTTATCGCTTGCATCTCAGCATGCGCTGTAACATCGTTAAGCGCCTCGGTTAAATTGTGCGACTTCGCGATCACTCGGTTATTGGATACAATAATACATCCGATTGGCACCTCATCACGTTCAAAAGCCGCTTCCGCCTCTTGATACGCCATCTTCATAAAATATTCGTCGGTAAACATCTTTTAATTTTTAGCAATTGTAATAGGAATCGAATAATTAGAACGTATAGGAATGCCATTAATGGCTGCTGGAGAAAATTTTTCGGGTAATAAATACAATACAATTTCGCCTTGACGATTGAGACTAGCACTATTTCCCGAGGCTTTTACTTGGCTCACGCTACCATCCCGTTCGACAATGAATTTGACTTTGGTAGACAGTTTTTCTTGTTCATCAAAATTGACGCTATCTGTATAAAGATGCTCAGAGATAAAATTTCGAATAGCATCGATTCCGCCAGGATATTTTGCTAAAGCTTCAGTTTTCGAATCGTCTATTTTGGAAGCATCCGAATTTTCAGGAATGTTGCGAGATAGATCTTCAAGATTTTTTACTTTAACCAAAGTCGCCACCAATGCAGCATTTTCGACACTATCAAGTTTTTTTAAAAAATATTCTTTCTGTTGGTTAACCATCTCCATCATTCCAGATTTAGACAATTGATTTTGTTTTTTATTAAATTCGGTTTCCAACATTGTACGATGATGCTGGAACCTCTCTTTCACTTCTCGAAAATCCGCATTGACTTGACTTTTCGCTCCGAAAAAACCAAATATCATAAAAACAAAAAGGAAGATTTTGCCCATTGCAAGTATTCTAATCTTGTAAAAATACAGAAAGAAAAAACATGTTTCAATAAAAAATTAAAAAAGCCACTCCAATTGGAACGGCTTTGATATTTATGCAAAAATAAAATTAATCGTTCAGTTTCAAAACTGCCATAAATGCAGATTGAGGAACTTCTACACGACCAATTTGTTTCATTTTCTTTAATTTTAAGGATATCAAAGAGCTATCATCTACTCATGTTTATCAGCTTTTCTAAATCTTCATCCTCATTTGCTTTTGATGGCATAGGCCTAACTTGGCACGTATATTTTCTATTTGAACTGAAATAATCTGTATCATTTGATACTCTGAAAAAACGTGCTTGCAGAAACCTTGTACCAGTTAAAATATTTATACTTGTATTACCCGAATTCACTATTTCTATTGATAAGCAACCGCAGTAGCCTGGTTGGACTATTGTTGAAATTGATAATCCTAATCTGCTATATGAGCTTCTAAGATTTAATACTGCATAAACATCAGTAGGCAATTTTACATATTCTAGGGTAGAAAATAAAGTTGGTTGAGACGGATGAATCAAAAAAGGCTCTCCTAATTTCCTTCTAGTTTCTGAATAACTGCTTTTAATTGATCTAGTGATGTTATTATTTTTTGTAGTATCAATAAATGCATTGCGCCCTTGGTGTTGTGTTAAAAAGTCTGTTCCAATTCGAAAATCAAAACTAATCTCACCAAATTGATTATTATCCAAAATTGGTGTTATAATTAAACTTCTATCTTCAATAAGCTTTTGTAATTCTGTTTTGGTAATGATACTCATATCGTTGCTTTATTCCAATTTGACACTACAATATAATTAGAAATTGACTTTTCAACAAGATTATTAATAATAGAATATCTCTGCTTTTTGGGAACTTTATTAAGTTTGTTCGTTTCAGAGTTATTCCAAAAATCCCATCCTAGTTTAAATATGGAATGTAATTCTTCATCATTATTTATTTGCTGAGGGATAAATTGATTGAACTCTGATGTGTCTGTATCAAAAAGTTTATGTCTAATTTTAATTAAAGGTTTTGACTGTGCAGTTAAAACCATATTAAAATTATCAACTAAATCAATTTTCTCTTCCAAAAGAAATTTATCTACAAAATCAATTCTCTTTATTGTGGACGGATGTGTTTCAGAATCTGGAGCTTTGCCGGCAATGTAATTTAAAAATAAATTGGATGCATCATTTATATATTGAGCTGCAAATGTATCTGCAAAATACTCCCTAGCATGATAAAGATATTGTAATTCAGAATTGTCATAATGGGATTTAAATCCGTATTTATTATAAAAAATATTTTCACTAATTTTCAATTCAATATCTATAAAATGTCCCAATTCGTGATACAAAACAACTATTGAAAGATAATCTCTTGATAAAACTCTTGGCAAGACAATTCTTATTAATCTTTTAGAAATTCTTACCCCATATAAATCAAAGATTATGTGATTCATTAAATTGAAAAACTCAATGTCTTCAGATTTAAATCGAAAATCCAAATTCGTGTTTGATAAAGAAGTGGCTATTATAAAATTATCATCGGAAATCCATTCATCCAAAACTTTTTCTAAACAAGAAACTGTTTCAAAAGGAATGAGGTTTAGTGTGCTATTATCTAAAAACTCTAATGCTTCAAAAAGATAATATAATATACCATAATGAATTTCAAGTAAATTATCATCAAATTTAGTCAAATCACTATTTTTAATAGCATCAAATAAAGAATGGAGTTCTTCAAAATATTTTTCCTTTTTGTTATCGGAATAAATATTTGCCTTACTTTTAGAAAAAATACCCTCCAGCTGCAAAAGTTGTAGCTCAATAGCTTTAGCAGTCATTTCCGTAATTCTGACTTAAAAGAGCTATGATTTCTGTATAAACAGAACTTGAAATGGTATCTTCAATAGATAATTCAGAAAGTTTATCATTGTAATACATTAGCAAAGAGGTAATTAAAAAATAATGATTTCTCTCAACGGAATAAATTTCTTTCTGTTTAGTTGAAATTAATGCTGCTTCTTTTATAGCAGTATCCATCTGTTTTTTATATTCATTTTCTCCTTTTAATATATCAGAAAAAATGTTTATATAAAAAGGAATCTGACTTTGTTTAGTGTCGATTTGTGCTAGATACATAACATTATTGTTTTTACCAAAGTTAATAAAATAATCAATTCTCGAAATTTTATTTTAATATTTTTAATCGTTCAACTTCAAAACTGCCATAAATGCAGATTGTGGAACTTCTACACGACCAATTTGTTTCATTTTCTTTTTACCTTCTTTCTGTTTTTCAAGAAGTTTACGCTTTCTGGAAATATCTCCACCATAACATTTTGCGGTAACGTCTTTTCTTAAGGCTTTAATGGTTTCTCTCGCAATAATTTTTGCTCCTAAAGCTGCTTGAACAGCAATGTCAAATTGTTGTCTCGGAATCAACTCACGCAATTTTTCGCACATTCTTTTACCGATGTAATATGCATTAGAATCATGAATTAACGACGATAAAGCATCTACCATATCACCATTAATAAGGATATCCATTTTCACCAACTTCGATGCACGGAAACCAATTGGATGATAATCGAAAGAGGCATAACCTTTAGAAATTGATTTTAATCTATCATAAAAGTCAAAAACTACTTCCGCCAAAGGCATATTGAAGATTAATTCAACTCTATCCGCTGTTAAATAACTTTGGTTAACAATTTCGCCACGTTTTTCAATACAAAGCGTCATTACAGAACCCACGAAATCGGATTTTGTAATGATAGAAGCTTTAATATAAGGCTCTTCCACTCTGTCCATTGTCATTGGATCCATCATTTCGGATGGGTTGTTAATCAAAATTGGAACTTCTGGTTCTTTTTTGGTGTAACCGTGGTAAGATACGTTGGGAACGGTTGTGATAACATTCATATTGAACTCTCTATCCAAACGCTCTTGTACAATTTCCATGTGCAACATTCCTAAGAATCCGCATCGGAAACCAAATCCTAAAGCGGCAGAACTTTCTGGCTCGAAAACCAAAGAAGCATCATTCAGGCGAAGTTTTTCTAATGAAAATCTTAATTCTTCAAAATCTTCAGACTCAATTGGATAAAT
Organism: Soonwooa sp. T0.1_25; assembly: GCF_057652215.1. Lineage (NCBI taxonomy): Bacteria > Pseudomonadati > Bacteroidota > Flavobacteriia > Flavobacteriales > Weeksellaceae > Soonwooa > Soonwooa sp. T0.1_25. The sequence continues at coordinate 88,924 of NZ_JBYFBZ010000001.1, forward strand.
ACCTGCGAAAACCATTGGTTTTACTTCTTCGAAACCATCGATTGCAGCTGCAGCAGGGTTTTCAGTGGCTGTAATTGTGTCACCTACTTTTACTTCACGAGCATCTTTAATCCCTGAAATAATATATCCAACATCTCCTGTTTTAATTTCTTGTTTAGGCGCTTGTTTTAGCTTTAAAGTTCCCACTTCATCAGCATCATAGGTTTTTCCTGTTGCCATAAACTTTACTTTTTGACCTTTTTTAATGCTTCCGTTTACTACTTTAAAGTAAGCTTCAATTCCACGGAATGGATTATAAACAGAGTCGAAAATCAAAGCTTGAAGCGGCGCATCTGGCTCTCCCACTGGTGCTGGTATTCTCTCAACAATTTGCTCCAAAAGATGGTGAACGCCTTCTCCTGTTTTACCAGAAACTCTTAAAACATCCTCATATTCGCAACCAATTAAATTCATGATTTCATCGGTTACTTCCTCTGGATTGGCAGATGGCAAATCGATTTTATTAAGAATCGGAATAATTGTTAAATCATTTTCTAAGGCTAAATAGAGGTTAGAAATGGTTTGTGCTTGGATGCTTTGGGCAGCATCAACAATCAATAAAGCACCTTCACAAGCTGCGATAGAGCGAGAAACTTCGTAAGAAAAATCTACGTGTCCTGGCGTATCGATAAGATTGAGAACATATTTTTCACCATTTAATTCGTAATCCATTTGGATGGCGTGAGATTTAATGGTGATTCCTCGTTCTTTTTCCAAATCCATATCATCCAAAGTCTGAGATTGTAACTCTCTTTGGGTTACGGTATTGGTATATTCTAAAAGTCTGTCTGCCAATGTACTTTTACCGTGGTCGATATGTGCAATGATGCAGAAGTTTCTTATGTTTTTCATGTATAATTCTTGTAATTTGCAAAAATACATTTTTTTTAGTTTTATTACTATTATATAACATCGATTCCTAAATTATCCGAAATCGCGGCCGGGATAGAAGCGGCATCCTTTTGCCGAAGTGAGGCGGCGGAGCGGAGCGGTGCCGACCGAGCGAAGGGAAAAGATATAGCGGATAGCCCGAAATGTCCGCCAAAAAAAATTATGATTCATGAAAACAATGTTAAAGATTTATAAAATTAACGGCATTATTCGAGGCTTCGCATATTATTTGATTAAATTTGGGGAACAATTGAACATTAACATAAAAAAACAATTATTATGGCTTTTGAATTACCAAAATTAGGTTACGCATACGATGCTCTAGAACCAAACATCGATGCAAAAACAATGGAGATCCACTATACTAAGCACCACCAAGCTTATATTGACAATCTTAATAAAGCAATTGAAGGTACGGATCTAGAAGGTAAAACGATTGAAGAAATCTGCAAAGTTGGAACTGACAAACCTGCAGTTAGAAATAATGGCGGTGGACACTACAACCACTCTCTTTTTTGGGAAATTTTGACGCCTGGTGGTAGCAAAGAGCCTGTAGGAAATGTAAAAGCTGCTATCGAAAATTATGGTGGTTTTGATAAATTTAAAACTGATTTTTCTGAAGCTGCTAAAACAAGATTCGGGTCTGGATGGGCTTGGTTATGTAAAAAAGAAGATGGTAGCGTTGCTGTATGTTCTACACCAAACCAAGATAACCCACTAATGCCCGTGGCAGATTGCAATGGAACTCCAATTCTTGGTCTTGACGTTTGGGAGCATGCTTACTACCTAAACTATCAAAATAGAAGACCTGACTATGTTGGTTCTTTCTTTAACGTTATCAACTGGGATAAAGTTGAAGAACTTTTCAACAAATAAGCTACAAACAATTTCTATTATAAGACATCCCGACTTGCAATATTGCAAGTCGGGATTTTTGATTTTCTTGAACTAAAATTAATATTAAATTATAAAAACAGAAGCGCCCAATCGGAGATTGGGCGCTTCTGTCTTATATTGAAGAACTCAAAGTTATGGTTCTTTCTGTAAGATTACAAATGCTGGGAAGTGATCGCTAAATCCTCCTGTAAACTTATCACCACTCCAAGAACGGAAAGGATAACCCTTATAATTACCTTCTTTAGTTATCAGGTAATCTGGCGCATAGATTTCCGTTCTTAGTACCGTATAATCTTTTTTAAGCTCGTTAGCTGGAGCATATAGGTTACCCGAAACAATAATTTGATCGAATAAGTTAGGTGCATCTTGATAAGCTAACGAAGCAACACCTTTCTTATATAACGGATACATTAAGTTAAGATAAGGCATTGACTCTGACAAGTCTTTTGGTGAGCCTGCTGCTTTAAGAACATTCTTAAGACTTGAACTTACTGGATCATCATTGAAATCCCCCATTGCTAACATTTTCGTGTTAGGCGATTGGATACGAATACTATCCATCTGTTGTTTAAGAACGGCCGCAGCTGCATTTCTTTTCGGTAAAGAAACCGCTTCTCCACCTCTTCTAGATGGCCAGTGGTTAAGAAATAGAGCAATTGGCTCATTATCCAACATCCCCGTAACGACTAAAATATGACGTGTGTATTCTCTCTTACCATTTTCACCATATATTTTAATTTCTTTCTTTAAAGAATTAGTTGGTGTGAATCTTCTTTTTTGATAAATAAACGCTGGGTCAATACCTCTATAATCATAAGAATTATAATGAATAACACCATAGTCATATTTAGCAAGCTTTGGTTGCTTTACCAAATCTTCAACAACTTGTCTATTCTCAACTTCTAATAATCCAACAATAGCTGGCGCTGTGCCTGTTTGTTTTTGTCCAAGTTCAGAAATAACTCTTGCAGCGTTTTCAAGTTTTTGGCTGTATACTTTGTAGTTATAGTTTTTAGTACTTTTGGGAGTAAATTCGTCCGAGCCACCTTGATATTTTACAACACGCTTGCCTTTAAGAGCTTCGTCACTCCATTCTCCCTTGAAGGGTGTCTCATCAACGATAAGATGTTTGATAGAGTCAATCGGTACACTTCTATGGAAAGAAGGATTACTTTTATCCTTTGTTCCATCTATGTAATCAGCAGATTGGATAGTGTCCCAAAGGTTTTCTACGTTAAGAAAGCCAACGGTCGCCACTTTTCTTAGCTGTCCTTTTTGTTGTGCAAAAACCAAACATCCAAGAGCTAAGGTCAAAATACTTAGATATTTTTTCATTGTATAAAGTTTATTAAAATTGAGGACGACAAATGTACTATATTATTCTATAGATTGTTAGCAAATCTAAAAAAATTAACAGAGCCTATAAGAGGTATTAACTAAATTTAATCATAAATTAAGGATATTAATTATTAAATATATTTTTTTTAAGTACATTTGTGCCCCCGATTCATAATGCATTGAAAATTAAGTATAAAAAAGAGATTATAAATAGTTGAAAGTATGATTAAAAAATTATCATTAATCTCCTTATTCTCACTGATGCCTGCATCATTTTATTATGCGCAAACCACTGTATTTGCGTATCTAAAGGATGCTGAAGGTAAGCCAGTAGAAAGGGCTAATGTAGACCTAAAAGGAGAAGCCAATGATGTAACGGCAGACAAGATTGGATACTTCCAATTTGTTGATCTTAAGCCAGGTCATTATCAGATTGTTATTTCGAAATCTAATTACGAAACAAAAGTAATGGAGTTTGATATCTCAACTGAAAAGAGAAAAGATCTAGGTGTGGTTACAATGTACTCATCCCTAACTGGTGCTGACCAGGGTCTTGCAATTATTGAAAGTACTGGAGATGAGGAAAACTCAAGCCAAGGTTCTACTGTAGGTTTGTTACAATCTTCTCAAGATGTATTCAATAAGTTAGCAAGTTTTGATTTGGGCTTCTATTGGTTCCGTCCAAGAGGAATTGATGGAAGATCTGGTGAAACAATGCTTAACGGTATCAGCATGGTAAAAGCTGATAACGGAAATGTGGATTTCTCTAACTGGGGTGGTCTTAATGAGATTACTCGTTACCCAGAGATTGCTTCTAATCATGCTCCTTCAGAATATGCTTTCGGTGGCGCAAGTTCAGTGCTTAATAAGTACACTAATGCTAGCGAATACAGAAAAGGCTTCCAAGCAACTTACTCATTAACCAACAGAAACTATCGTAACAGAGCTTCTCTAAGATACTCTTCTGGAATGTCAAAAAGTGGATGGGCTATTACAGCTATGGCAGCTAGACGTTGGGCGCAAGAAGGTATCCAAGAAGGTACTTTTTATGATGCTTGGGGAGGTTACATCGGTGTTGAAAAGAAATTATCTGACAACCATACAATTACCTTCAATGCCATTGGAGCACCTTACAGAAGATCTACTGCGAGCCCAAGTACACAAGAAGTTTTTGACTTAAGAGGTGTACATTACAACTCATATTGGGGGTGGCAAAACGGTGAAAAAAGAAGCGAAAGAGTTAGAACTGGCTTCCAACCAATTTTACAACTAACAGACTTCTGGAAAATTAATAAAAGGTCAAGTTTAACGACTAGCTTATCTTATCAATTTGGTAAAGATAAAGGTGCTAGATTGGATTGGCAAAATGTAACCAACCCTTCTCCTACTTACTACAGAAGACTTCCTAGTTACTTCTTATCTCTTGATCCTTCTATGGAGGTTATCGACCCGAACGATCCTACAAGATGGGCTACTGCTAGAGATGCTTATAATACGGCTACACAATTGTGGCAAAGTGGAGATCCTGCTTATACACAACTTAATTGGGATGCAATGTATCGTGCAAACATGAACCAATCTCCTGTAAGCCAATATGGAGTAACTGGTCGTAGAGCTTTGTATTTCCAAGTTAATGATGTTAGTGATGACAAAATCTGGAATGCTAACACGCATTATACATATAACTTTAATGATAGAACAAGATTTATCTTAAACTTATCATATCAAAACTACAAGTCTGATCTTTATCGTGAAGTAAAAGACCTTCTAGGTGCTGACTTCGCTTGGAACAAAGATCCTTTCGCAGCAACTAACCAACCAGGAACTTCAGGTTTGTTAAACGAACTTGATCTGGAAAATGGATCTGTTGCTAAAAAAGTGGGAGACAAAATTGGTTATGACTATACTTTCTCAAGACAAGAAGTAAAAGTTAATCCAGGATTAAAGTTCTCAACTGGAAAATTTGATGTATTTGTTTCTGCTTTAGCTGGCTATAGTTCATCTAGTAGAGAAGGACATTTCAAACATTTCCTTTATAAAGATTCGTACGGAAAAAGTGGTGATCAAAACTTCTGGAACTTTGGTATGAAAGGTCAAGCGGTTTACAAAGTTGATGGCCGTAACTTTATCGTATATAACGGCGCTTATTTCTCACAAGCACCTTTCTTAGAGGATTTATTTATCAATCCGAGACTTAACGCTTCTACAGCGCCTAACATTAAGAATACAATTGTTAATGCTAATGACTTAAGCTACGTAATGTCTACACCTTTCCTAAAGTTAAGACTTACTGGTTATTGGGTTGATACTCAAAATGAAACCAATACACAAAGATTCTTCGCTGACGGATTACAATTTGATTCTGACGATGCGTCCAAACCAATCCAAAGTGCTTTCTTAACGCAAGCTATGTCAAATGTAGAGAAACGTAATATTGGTTTAGAATTAGGTATCGATTACAAGCTTACTCCAACTTTATCATTACAAGGTTTAGCAAGTGTTGGACAATATACATATAATAACGATCCAACAATCTACTTCTCTTCTGATGCAGTAGGAGAATTCTCAAACGGATTACCTTACATGAATTTTGGTAAAGCTAATCTTAAGAACTATAAATTAGGAGGAACGCCACAACAGGCTTACTCCTTAGGTTTTAGATATAACTCGCCGAAATACTGGTGGTTTGGTGCTAACTGGAACTATCTAGATCAAAACTTCCTAGATCCTTCAGCGATTCTAAGATCAGAAAATTTTGTACAGAACAGTGCATCACATACTCCAGATCTAGATGTTGACCCAGCTGTACTAAGAAAAATTATGGCTCCAAAACAATTACCTTCATCTTTCTTCTTTAATGCAAATGCTGGTAAATCTTGGTTAATTGGAAAGTATTATGTTTTGATTTCCGCAACTGTTAATAATATTTTAGATAACAAAAAATACATAACTGGAGGATTCGAACAAAGTAGAAACATCAAATACGACGGTTTTATTAAAGACTATAGCAGAGCAGAAACATTGTTTGGGCCAAAGTATTGGTACACTCAAGGGCGTTCTTATTTTGTTAATGTACAATTCAGATTCTAATTTTTAAAAATATCGCAATGAAAATAAATTCACTTCTTAAAAGCCTTGTTTTTTCTGTTGTAGCGACAACGGCAATGACATCATGTGTAAAGAACGATGATTGGGAAACACCGCCAATCGTTTGTAATAATAAATTTGATGCACCAACAATCAGCATGGCTAATTTTGCAGCCTTAGCATCGGGCACTAGTATATATAAAGTTCCTGTAGATGGGGCACCTGTAATATTTGATGCATATATAGTATCATCAGATGAGTTTGGTAATTTCTATAAAACTATTTCTATCCAAGATAAACCAGAAAATCCAACAATTGGACTTTCTATTGAGGTTGACAAAGCGTCTAACTATGCGGATTTTCCAGTTGGCTCTCATGTAAGAATAAAAGCTAATGGTCTAGTAGTTGGTATGGATAGAGGTACTAAAAAAATAGGATCTGTTGACCCTCAATATGCGATAGGGCGTATTCCAGGTGTATTGTTCTCACGTTATATTGCCGGTGTATGTAATGGTAATGCTCTTGATATTGCAAAATTGGTTCCTACAAAACTTAACAGCATAACAGAAGCTAAAAATCCAAAATACTTAAATACATTAGTTGCTGTAACTGATGTTCAATTTTCTCAAGATGAAGTGTCTCCTAATCCTAAAACATTTGTTGACTTTGTAGCACAAGCTGGAGTAGATACGAATAGAACTTTAGTTGCGAAAAACGGTGGTTCAGTTGCTCTTAGAAATTCTGGTTTCTCTACATTTGGTGCACAAATATTACCTACAAAAAGTGGTGATATTACTTTTGTTGTAAGTGCATATTGTACAAATCCAAATGGATGTAATGAACCTTACCAAATGTATATTAGAAACCTATCTGATATCAACTTTACAAAGGACCGTTTTGGAGGAAGTACTAACCCTGGTGGTGTTGAAGCTACTAACTTATTCTTTTCTGGTGCTGATTTCGAAAATTGGAATACTTTCTTATCTTCACTTAACTCTTTTGGACTAACAGCAGGTTTAGCAGTGCAGAGTAATGGAACAGGTAGAAATGGGTCAAACTCTTTTTATTTAAATGGAACACCGGCAACCAATGCATTTGTATTCACTACAAAAGCAGAATCGTCAACAATTCCAGCGGCTCCTAAGAAAATTACATTCTGGATAAAAGGTAACGCAGCAAAATCAATATCAATAAATATTGAAACGACAGCTGGAAGAATATTCTATAATGTTGGATCAGTTGGTGACAAAGATGTTACATTAGCTCCAGCAGAGAACAATCAATATGGAGGTACAATCGACACCAAAAACGAATGGCGTCTAGTCACTCTTGATCTTACAGGAAAAACATTGAAAACAACTGGAGACATGATGGCAATTAAAGCTGGTTCTGCTACTAAATTCGATATACATATTGATAATATCAAAATAGACTAATCATTTTACTGACTAATTAATACAAAAAAGCCTCGAATAATTCGAGGCTTTTTTATTTATATATAATCTGCATCTTCTATTTTGGGTTCTTTCTTTCGGAATTTATTCCAAATTTTTCGACCAAATACAAAGACTAAAATCACAAGACCAATTGCAAAAATAAATGCTAAAACAGGTAATGCTAAAGCAAAAATAGACATCACACTAGCACCAGCAGTTTCGGTAGTAGCGACAACGTGATTTCCTATGCCGCCTGTTGTAGCGGTCGATGCGACACGCGTACCAGCAAAACCAGAAGCAATAGTTGCAGCAGTTCCACCACCAGCTATTAATGCCAAAGCCCACTCCGACACACCATCAAGTCCCATGTATTGACTTGCAAAAAGCACAGAGCCAGCAACAGTAGCCAACGGAATTGAAATACTATCCAAAATATTATCAATGTACGGAATGTAATAGGCTAAAATTTCCATAACAGTGGCAACACCAGTTGTTATAAGCGCGGGCAAAGACGCCAGCCATTGGAAACTTTCATTAGCAGGAATCCAATGAAAGTAAGAGGCAAGACTCACAGCAAACATTGGCAAAAACACACGGAAACCTGTTGCAGCAGCCAAACCAATACCAACAAAAATACTGATGACATAAGGAAGAAATTCGGACATAGTTTTTTATTTACTTCATCGTGCATCAAAAACTATGCAAAGACTTGATCTAGTGTTTTCTACTAGCAAAAAGATTTTTGAATTCTTGTTCTACAGTTTGTAGATTCGCCGGAAGTTGTTTTGAAACCCAAAACAACATGATGGAAGCCGAACTTCCAAATTGTTCTGTAACATCAGATTTGTTCAAGCGATAATATTCTTTCAACAATCTTTTGATACGGTTACGATCGACCGCTTTTTTAAAAAACTTTTTCGATACCGAAACACCAACACGATTGTTCTTTTGGTCGGGAAGATTTTTTAAAACTATTAATCGAACATTACCATACGACATCCACTTTCCTTTTTTGAAAAGTAAATCAATATCAGATTTCTTTTTTAATTTTTCAGATTTTGGATATCGAAAGTCTGTCATATATTATTTTCGTCCTGTTAAACTATTGATCACTTCGGCAGCAGCATAAAGTCCAAACAATGCTGGAATAAAGCTGATTGTGCCATAAAATGATTTTTTAAAATTACTACCATCAGTTAATTTCAAACTATTCTCGTCCTGAATTTCGGTTGAAAAAACACATCTAAAACCTTTGGTTACGCCTTCTTTTTTTAAACGTTTTCTAACTTGTTTAGCAAGAAGACAATTGTTGGTTTTGCTAATATCACGAACCATCACTTTATTCGGATCAGTCTTTCCACCAGCGCCCATCGCAGAAACTAACTTAATTTTATTTCGGCGACAAGTTTTTATCAAACTTAATTTCGGTGTTAAAGAATCTATGCAATCTAAAACATAATTAAATTTCTCCGAGACAACCAATTCTTCCATTCGTTCTGGACTAAGAAATTCGTTGATTTTTATTAAATCTAGTTTTGGGTTAATATCCATCAATCGATCAGCAACAACATCCACTTTATGTTGACCAACTGTCGAGGTTAACGCTGGCAATTGTCGATTAATATTAGTAATATCAACGGTATCGCCATCTGCAATATACAAATGCCCAACACCAGCACGAGCTAGAAATTCAGCAGCAAAAGACCCAACGCCACCAAGACCAACCACCAATATTTTTGCATCATTCAGTACTTTAAGACCCTCTTCTTTTAATAAAAGTTCGGTGCGTTCTAACCAAATTTCACTCATTTTTTAAAATTAAATTCAAGTTCTGTTTTATAAGATGTTGCATTTCACGAGTAGACATCGCTTTAATGATTGATGCATTTTCATAAATATCTGAAATGTTTATTTCCGCCGCATCAGTTTCTAAAAAAAAACGATTGTCTGGACATTCTTTAAAAACAGATTGCAAAGATAAGTTTTCCAACAAAGATTTTCCAAAACTTAAATAAAATCTCGCATTTAATAAACTTGTTGCGATATTTTCTTTTTTATTAAAACCATGAACAATCAACGGAATTTTAGCTATTTTTTGAAACTTCAACAAATCTTGATGTCGTCTCACACAATGGATAATGATTGGTTTTTGTAATTTATTTGCCAATAAAATTTGCTGCGTAAAAAGCTCTTCTTGCAAAGCCGAATCGACTTCTACCAAAGCATCGAGACCACACTCTCCTATTGCTAGACAATTCGGTTCTTGCGCACGACTTTTAGCCCAATCCAAAGCACTTTCAAAATCATTAGTAATGTCTTTTGGATGCAAGCCCACAGAAAAAAACTCAGGATTATCATCAGAAAACAAATCGAGATTATAAATCCCAAATTGTCCAAGATGATGGTGATGAAAGTCAAAAAAATCCATTTTCAAAGATAATTTAATGAAATTAAAATCAAATTCTTACAATTAAAAATTTTACTTAAATTTACAATTAATATGGTCAAGAAAAAATTTACCGATAAGCAGAAAAAAATCTTAGATGTTGCAGAAGAACTTATTGCTACCAAAGGTTTTGACGCAACTTCTGTAAGAGATATTTGTAGCAAAGCTGGCATTAATGTCGCCATGATTTCTTATTATTTTGGTTCTAAAGAGAAAATGATGACTTTCTTGTACCAATATCGTGTACAACGCTCTAAAGAAAGTTTTTCGGAGTTTGCTGAGACTATTAAAGAAGGAAAAGCAGAAATGCAAATGAAGGAAATTATCAACTACATTGTTGGACTTCTTTTCAAATACAATTACTTCCATGGCTTTGTAACGCAGGAGATTCGCGTTAACGATTTTATTAAAGACGATCTTTTAGACTTTTACAAAATCTGCGTCAGTCGATTAGAAGAAATCATCAAAAAAGGTATTATTAGTGGGGTTTTTACCAACGCGCCAAAATCCGAAGACATCCTTACCAACATTATTGGTTCTACTTTATTTGTTATTAGAAATAAAAATTTTTACGAGCTTTATCTTCCAAGTGCAACCGAAGCCAATTATCTTTCGGAAGCGGAGAAAAAAGTAAAATCACATCTTCTACAAACAACTTTTGCATTGTTAGGTTTTGAGCTATATGCGTAAGTTTTCTAAGTTAAAAATACTTTTTAGCTTTTACAAACGTTAATATTATCATAATAATAAATCCTATTATCAAAAAAGTTTTATTTTTGCAAATCGTAATGTTGGACCTTGTCAACTTTACTACATCCTTATGAAGAAATTAATTATTGTTGCTCTGGCATCAAGCCTTATTATATCATGTAATCGTGAAATGGATCGCGCATTGAAAAGTGCCGACAAAGATTTCATCTTGAAAACTGCCAATGAAAAATTTGCAAACAAAAAGTGGAGCGACGCGATTGCCTTGTACGAAAGAGTTTCTAATCTTGTTGCAGGAACCGACGAATTCCAAAATGTTGGATACAACACGGCTTATGCTAACTATTACGATAAAAACTACAAGCTTGCTGGACATCAGTTCAAAAACTTTGCAGTAAGCTTCCCTCAGGATCCACGTCGTGAAGAAGCTTCTTATATGTCCGCGATCTGTTATTATCAAGGTTCTAACGATTATAATCTTGATCAGACTAATACACAATCTGCGATTACAGAGCTTCAAGACTTCTTGAACAACTATCCAGATTCTGAAAGATCAAAAAATATCCAAACCATGTTGGATGAGTTGGGTTATAAGTTAGAATTCAAAGCTTATGAAAACGCTCGTCAGTATTACAAAATGGGAGAATATCTTTCTGCGGATATTGCATTTGACAATGTTTTAGAAGATTTTCCTGCGACAAAGCTTAAACCAAAAATTTTAGATTTTAAAATGAAATCTAAATATGAGTTAGCAATGTTCTCGATGCCTGAAAAAAAGAAAGATCGTCTAGACAACGCTATTGCTTATACAAGAACAATTGAAAAAGAACTTCCTAACACGGATTATACAAAAACAGCTTTAGCTTTCCGTCCAAAATTGGAAGAAGAAAAAGTAAGATTTGAAAAAATCGTTGCTGAAGCTGAGAAAAGACAAGCAGAATTAACAGCAAAACAAAAAGCTGAGGAAGCTAAAAATGCTGCAAAAACTGAGCTTAAGAAAGAAGAAAACAACCAAGAGGCTATCGAGAATAACATCGAAAAAGCTAAGAAAGATAGCGCAACAGTTAGTGATCCTAACTCGACTTTCAGAATAAGAAGATAATTTGTATATTTGCAATTCTAAAAAATTTCGCACAATGAGTGTAAAAGATACTAAAGCAGAGGTTAATACCATTACCTACGACAGAAACAAAATCGAGAACAAAGTAGGAAGCATCTACGAAGCTATCGTAATTATGGGTAAAAGAGCGGAGCAAATTAATGCCGAGATCCGTACCGAGTTACATAATAAGTTGGATGAATTTGCTGTGCATAACTCTACTTTGGAAGAAGTTTTTGAAAATAGAGAACAAATCGAAATCTCTAAACATTACGAAAAACTTCCAAAACCGACATCTATCGCTATCCAAGAATGGTTAGACGACGAAATCTACTTCAGAGAAACTGGAGAAAAAAACTAGAAGAATACAACTTCCAATAGACAAACCACAGATTATTCTGTGGTTTTTTTGTTTTAAATTTGATACTTTTGTTAAGTTAAAAATCCAAATTATGACACTTTCTGGAAAGAAAATTTTAATCGGAATAACTGGCGGAATCGCTGCTTACAAAATAAATTATCTTGTAAGAGACTTAATAAAATCTGGCGCCGAAGTCCAAGTTATTTTAACAAAATCCGCTGCAGACTTTGTAAGTCCGTTAACGCTGTCGACACTTTCTAAAAAACCAGCATATATCGATTTTTACAACCAAGACCAATCTTGGAACAACCATGTAGAATTGGCGCTGTGGGCAGATCTTATGCTGATCGCGCCTTGCACAGCAAATACAATGGCAAAGATGACTACTGGACTTTGCGACAATCTACTCATGGCAACTTATATGTCTGCAAAATGTCCTGTGATAATTGCGCCAGCAATGGATTTGGATATGTACCAACATCCGTCAACTAATAAAAACTTAGCGACATTAGAAGAATTTGGTCTTACAATTATACCAGCAGAATATGGCGAATTAGCAAGTGGATTAGTTGGGCAAGGACGTTTAGCAGAAAATGAAACGATTTTAAAATATATTAAACGTCATTTCTCAGAACAAGGTGAAAAAGCTTTTAAAGGAAAAACAGTTTTGATAACTGCAGGTCCAACTTATGAAAACATCGATCCCGTGCGCTTTATCGGGAATCATTCTTCTGGTAAAATGGGATTTGCATTAGCTGAGGAAGCAGCTTCGCAAGGCGCAAAGGTTATTCTGGTTTCGGGACCATCGCAACTAAAACCCGAAAATCCTAACATTGAAATCCATCGTGTGACATCAGCTTCACAAATGTTTGATGAAGTGTTTAAATATTATCAAAATGTTGACATTGCAATTGCGAGTGCAGCAGTTGCAGATTACGCGCCGAAAGTTGTCGCTTCAGAAAAAATCAAGAAAAACGACTCAGAATTTAGCATTGAGTTAGTAAAGAATAAAGATATTCTTCTCCAAATGGGAAAGGAAAAACAAAATCAGTTTTTGGTCGGTTTTGCTTTAGAAACTCAAAATGAAGAAGAAAATGCAAAAGGAAAATTAGAAAAGAAAAACCTTGACATGATTGTCCTTAATTCTTTAAGAGATGAAGGTGCAGGTTTTCAAAACGACACTAATAAAATAAAAATCTTTACAAAAGACGAAAAAAGAGTTTTTGATTTGAAGTCAAAAGAAGAAGTCGCCATCGATATTCTTAATTTGGTTAAAGAAAAAATGAAGCTATAGTCAGATTATATAAGAAAGCCGTATTTTTCACGTTTTTTATTCAATCGAAAAGTGTATTTTTACGTTTCAAAGTTTAATTTTAGAATGAAAAAGTTATTCAGCATATTTATTTTATTGGTTTTAACAGGATTTGCACAATCACAAGAACTTTTAGCAACCGTCCAAATCAACTATCAGCAATTAGGCGGTAGCAACGTACAGACCTATAAGACTTTAGAAAAATCCTTAAGAGATTTCATCAACAACACGTCTTGGACAGGCAAAAGACTTCAAAATTTTGAAAAAGTAAAATCAAATTTTGCGATCGTTATTTCCGAAAAATCGGGGAACACTTACAAAGCAAGTATCGTTGTACAAGCCAATAGACCTGTTTTTAACTCACAGTATGAGTCACCACTTATCAACTTCAACGATAACAACTTCGGTTTTGAATATAGTGAAAATGAGAACTTAGTTTTTAATGAAAGACAATTTTCAGGAAAAAACTTAATCGATGTTATTAGCTTCTATGTTTATGTTATTTTGGGTTATGACGGCGATAGTTTTAAACTAAAAGGTGGTCAGCCTTGGTTTGATAAAGCTTTGAAAATTTCGCAAAACTCAATGAACAACAACTACGCAGGCTGGTCTCAAGTGGAAGGTCTTAAATCTCGTGGTTCTGTTATTGACGCAATCCAAAAAGAGTCTAACAGCACGTTGAGAACTGTTTATTATAATTATCATCGTATTGGTCTTGATAATATGGCGAAACCAGATCAAAATCCTGCTAAGAAGAATATAGCAGATGCGTTGATGCAACTAAAAGTCTACGAAAATGACTTCCAAATGAATCCTGCTTTCAACGTGTTTATCGACACGAAGAAAAACGAAATATTCAGCATTTTTGACAGCAACAACAATGGTTCTGTTAATATGAATGATCTTAAACAATTGATGTCAATGTTCGCGCCTAAAGAGATTGACACAAAATGGAATAAGTGGAAATAAGCCTCCACAGAGGAAAACTATCTTATGCTTTCAAGAATTGTTATTCAGAATTTTGCGCTGATTGACCACCTCGACATCCAACTTCACAAAGGTATGGAAGTCATCACGGGTGAGACTGGCGCAGGAAAATCTATTATACTTGGTGCTTTACGTCTCATTATGGGCGAACGCGCCGACCTAAAATCGATTAGCAACGCCGACAAAAAATGCCTTGTAGAAGCGCATTTCACGATTGGTGAAGATTTTAAAAACTTTTTTGACGAACAAGACTTGGATTTTGATACCGAATCTATTATCCGTCGAGAAATCCTTTCTAGTGGGAAGTCGCGGGCTTTCGTTAATGATGTTCCGGTGACTTTGGACGTTCTTAAAGAATTGTCGTCCAAGCTAATCGACATCCATTCGCAGTTTGAGACTTCGCAATTATTTTCGGAAGCTTATCAGTTTCAGATATTGGATTCTGTTTCGGAAAATCAAAAGGTTTTGGAGTCGTATCAAAAGAAGTTTAGCACCTACCAAAGTCTTAAACGCCAACTTCAAAATTTAAAACAAAAATTTGCAGATGCGCATAAAGAGTCTGACTACAAAAGCTTTTTGTTAAATGAATTAAATGAAATTAATCTCGATGAAATTGATTTCAAACAACTTCAGAATGAGTTGAGTACGCGTGAAAATGCAGAATATATTTCTGAGAATCTTGGTCAAATCATCCAAAAATTTCATCAAGATGAGATCGGCGTGTTACAAAGTTTTTTGGATACTAGACAAAAACTGCAAAAGATTTCGGACTTGTCACCAAATTTTGAAGACATCCAAAGACGTTTTGACGAAGCTTATTTTGAAATAAAAGATATTCTAAGCGAACTCGAAAACGAACTTGAAAAAGTTGACATCGATCCTGCTGCTCTCGCAGAAATGTTGCGACAAATGAATCTACTAAATTCTTTGTTCCTAAAACATCAGGTTTCGGATGTAGAGTCGCTGGTCGAAATTAGAAAACAACTCGACAAAGAACAATCTGGCTTCACGCATTTGGAGGAAGAAATTGCGGACATCGAAGGTCAAATTATTCAGCTCGAAAAAGATTTGGAAAAAGAAGCCAAGGAACTTTCTAAACTTCGTGATAAAGGCACACCTAATCTTATTGAAAAAATTGAAAGTCTCCTAAAACAGTTAGGTTTAGAAAAAGCCAAAATTGCTTTGGAACGCTCGATTTCGGAGCAATATAACGCTTTTGGCAAAGAGCATATCCAAATCATGTTTCAGGCGAATTCGGGCTTTCCTATGAAGCCAATCCAAAGTGCTATTTCTGGTGGAGAGCGGTCTCGCGTTATGTTATCGATAAAGAAAATCTTGGCAGAACATAGCAATCTTCCAACTTTGATTTTGGACGAAATCGACACCGGCGTTTCTGGTCGCGTTGCCGAAGAAATCGGAAAAGTAATGCACGATATGGGAAAAAATATGCAACTCATTGTCATTACCCATCTCGCACAGGTTGCTGCAAAAGCCGACGACCACTACAAAGTAACTAAAATAGATGTGGACGGATTGACGCGCTCGAACATTATCCCATTAAGCGAAGATGATCGCCTGCAAGAGATTGCACAACTTCTTTCGGGTAGCACCGTAACGCAAGCTGCTATATCGCAAGCGAAAGAATTGATGGGCGTATCGTAAAACAATAATAAATCTAGACTTATAAAGGCTTAAAAACTGAAAGCTTCCAACGAACCCCGAATTGCGGCCGCGATAGAAGCGGCATCCTTTGGGCGGAGTGAGGCGGCGGAGCGCAGCGGAGCCGACCGAGCGAAGACTAAAGATATAGCGGATAGCGCGAATTGTCCGCCCAAGAAAAAACAAAAAAAGCTTCCAAAATTTGGAAGCTTTCTATTTTTTGAATCGGCAATGGCTTAGCAATATTCGTTGTAAGCCGCTTGCAGGTTAGCAGCGATAGCGCCTGCTGGATTACCTTCGATGTGGTGACGCTCTAGCATGTGTACCAACTCTCCGTCTTTGAACAATGCGATGCATGGTGAAGATGGTGGGAAGGGTGCTAATAATTTTCTAGCTTCTGCAACGGCTTCTGTATCGAAACCTGCGAAGGCTGTTACCAAATGATCTGGCTTTTTGTCACCAGTTAATGAATATACTGCGCCTGGTCTTGCTGCGCCGGCTGCACAACCGCAAACGGAGTTAATCATTAACAAAGTTGTTCCTGATTGTTTTAAAGCTTGATCAACTTGCTCTGGTGTTGTCAAGTCTTGGAAACCTTTATCGGTAAGTTCTGCCTTCATTGGCAGCACTAAATCTGCTGGATACATAATAATTATTTTTTTAGTTTAACAAAGATATTGATTAATCTGTAATTCTGTTATTGAGTTATGTTATTAAAACAATGCCAAAAATCTATTGAGACATTTTGACACAAAAAAACCCAATTTCGTGATGAAATTGGGTTCCATTAATCAAATCGATATGCAAAGTTTGGATATCCTTTTTTAAGGTTTTGGTTATAGATTGGAGGTTTTAGTAGAACGTCAACCACAATCTTAATAACTGCAGCCTTCTAAGAAAGTAATTTCTTAGCCATCGTCGAAATGCTCTTTCCGTCCGATTTACCAGCTAATTCTTTGGATGCAACACCCATTACTTTTCCTAGATCTTTGGCGCCTTCGGCACCTGTTTGAGCAATAATGTTTTTGATAGCCGCTTCCAATTCTTCTTCTGAAAGTTGGGCTGGCAAAAACTGCTCGATAACCTTGGATTGGGCAACTTCTACGTCTGCCAAATCCATACGATTTTGAGCCGAAAACTGATCGTAAGAATCTTTTCTTTGTTTGATCATTCTTTGCAAAATTGCAATCTCTTGTTCTTCTGAAACTTCGGCACCTTTGTGCTCAGTTTTAAGCAAAAGAATCTGCGCTTTAACGGCACGAAGAGAATCGAGAGCAACTCTGTCTTTCTCTTTCATAGCGGTTTTCATCGCATCTGTTATTTTCTGTTCTAAACTCATTTTTAATTAATTTAACAATGTATCAAAGTAACAGTTTAGCAATTAAAGTCTATCTGTTACAATGCTACATTTTTACATTGTTATATTATTTAGTCTACGTCTTTGTTCAAAAACTTGTTTTCGCGAAGTTGAACTCTTCCGTTGTTGTCACTCAAAAAGTTATTGATATTGCTATCTGATGCGCTATTGCTATCGATGTCAATATTTTTTCTTTTGAATGCTGGGATGCTTTCAAACTCTTCAACGTGATCAAATTTTTGATAACGAGAATTGAATTCTTTAAGTTTATTTCTTCTCTCCTGAATCTTGTTAGACTCGGTTGACTTATTGATAAACGTAAATTCTGACTCATCAACTTTCTCCTCTACCACAGGTTTTTCAATGATTTTTTCCAATGAATTTTCTACTGGTTTTGGCTCGTTAACCGCAGGACGATTGTAAAGCATATCCGGTTTTGGAACCTGGATTTCTTCCTCAATTTTAGTTTCGAAAACTGGGTTAAAATCTTCTTTAACTTCTTCTACTTTATTAATAATCGGCTCAACTTCTTCCTCTTTGTGTACAAACATCGATTCTTCGTTGATCGGCTCGTTGATTACGAAGTTAATTTCAACAGGTTTTTCCTCATCAGAGATTTGGATATTTTGTTGGTCATTAACTTTATGTTCCACCTCAAACGTAAAAGCTTCCGCTTCTAGGTCTTCATTATGATTAAATTCTTCCTCTTCATCATAATTAAAAAGGTTGAATTCTTGAGGTGCTTCGTCTCGCTCCCAATTTTGATTGAAGCTTTCGGATTCTTCTTTTTCGAAAAACTTAACTTCTTGTGGAACTTTTTCTACAGCAGTTCCCGCGAAGGTATTAGTTGGAAAATTGGGAGTTGAAAAATCCTCATCATCTTCTAGACGGAAAACATTTTTTCCGCGATTTTCTAAGCCGCCTTCAGCATCTCTTTCAGCTCTGGTTTTGAAAGGAGAATCCGTACGTCTTGGTATAGATTGATCTCTATCTGCGAACAAGTCGATCTTCTGGATCGTTTCTTTAACATTAGTTTGTCTAACATCATCTTTAGAAAAACCTGTTGCAATAACCAATACGCTGATTGCATCGCCCAATTCTTCGTCCGAACCAACTCCAAAAATAATGTCCGCCGTGTTACCAGCTTCTCTTTGGATATAGTCGTTGATGATACCGATTTCGTCCATTGTTGCTTCTTCGTTACCAGAACGGATAAGAAGTAGAACGTTTTTCGCACCAGTGATTTTGTTATCGTTTAATAACGGAGAATCTAAAGCTTTTTTAACAGCTTCTTCGGCTTTGTTTTCGCCTTGTGCTGTACCCGTTGACATCAAAGCTGTACCAGAGTTCTGCAGTACAGATTTCGCATCACGGAAGTCAATGTTAACATCGAAGTAACCCGTAATAACTTCTGCCATACCTTTCGCAGCGTTTGTCAACACTTCATCGGCTTTTGAGAATCCAGATTTAAAACCTAAGTTCCCGAATTGTTGTCTTAATTTATCATTGTTAATCACAATAAGTGAGTCAACATTATTTCTAAGTTTTTCTAAACCTAATTCTGCTTGATCGAGACGTCTTCTGCCTTCAAAACTGAAAGGTACAGTTACGATACCTACAGTCAAGATCCCCATCTCTTTTGCTACTTTTGCGATAACTGGTGCAGCTCCTGTACCTGTACCACCGCCCATACCAGCTGTGATGAAAACCATTTTGGTATTCTGTCCCATTGCTGCTTTGATCTCGTCGATACTCTCGATGGCCGCTTTTTCGCCAACCTCTGGATCAGCGCCTGCGCCAAGACCTTCGGTCATTGTAATCCCCAATTGTACTTTGTTAGCTACCGGGTTGTTATCTAAAGTTTGAGCATCTGTATTGCAAATCACGAAATCTACACCGTAGATTCCTTTTTCGTACATATGCTTAAGTGCATTATTTCCACCGCCACCAACACCAATAACTTTGATGATCGCAGAGTTGCCTTTTGGTAGGTCAAATGAAAATCCTTGGTTGCTATTTGTATTTTCCATTGTTGTCATTTTATAATATGTTCCGCTTGTCCACTATTTAAAAATAGCTTTTTCGCTTCAAAATTTATTCTACTTCTTCGAAGAATTTTTTTACTTTTTCTAAAATCGATTGTCCAAAAGTTAATCGACCACCTTTTTGCTTAGTTGCTTCAACGATCTGTTTTTCAACTTGAGCTTCGGCTTCTTTCTCTGTTACGGTATTAGTTGTGTCAACTTCTGTTACTGTATTTTTAACTTCTACAACTTCTTCTTGTGCATAATTAACTTCGCTCTTATCACGAATCTTAAGACTTTCCATCAACAATCCGATGGATGTCGCATATTCTGGACCTTTTAATTGTTGACTCTTGTCATTGCTAACATATTCGTTAGAGAAACCAATTCTTGAGTCGAATCCTGTCATATAATTTGCAAGTTGTCTTAGGTGTTTTAGGTTAGACCCACCACCAGTTAACACGATACCTGCAATCAATTTTTTCTTTTGCTCGAATGCACCGTAAGCTTTTAGTTCGGTATTCACCATTTCTAAAACCTCTTCGATACGCGCATTGATAATTTGCGCCAAAGATTTTAATGAGATCTCTTTATCTGGACGACCATGCAAACCAGGAATGGTTACATAGGTACTGTCTTTTTCTAATTCTGGAACAGCAGAACCGAATTTAACTTTCAGTTGTTCTGCATGTTTTTCGATAATAGAACATCCTTCTTTGATGTCGTCTGTGATAATCCCTCCACCGTAAGGAATAACACATGTGTGACGGATGATATTATCTTTAAAAATAGCGATATCTGTTGTACCACCACCGATGTCAACAATTGCGACACCAGCTTCTTTTTCTTCTTTAGTTAAAACAGACTCTGACGATGCCAATGGCTCCAAAGTCAAAGCTTCCATATCTAGACCAGCTTCGCGAACGCATCTTACGATATTACGGATAGAACCCATCTGCCCAACTACGACGTGGAAGTTAGCCTCTAGACGTTTACCATGCATACCGATTGGTTCCTGGATCTCACCTTCCGAATCAACTTTGTAATCCTGTGGAAGAACATGGATGATCTCTTCACCTGGCAACATCACTAACTTGCGCACTTGATCTTTAAGTGCTTCGATGTCTTCATCTGTAATGTACTTATCCGGATGCTCTCGCATGATATAATCCGAATGTTGTAATGAACGGATATGCTTACCCGCAATCCCAACTGTCACTTTTCTAATGCTAACACCTGCGCTAGATTCCGCTTGTTCTACTGCTGCTTTGATTGAGCTAATCGTTTGCGCAATATTGTTAACAATCCCTTTGTGTACGCCGAGACTTTTTGCTTTTCCTACGCCGAGGACCTCGATCTTGCCTCGATCGTTGCGTCTACCAACAATGGCGACAATCTTTGTTGTCCCAATGTCCAGACCTACTGAATACTCGTGGTTTTCCATTTTATGCTCGATTTGATTTTTTTATTCTACTACTATTTTTGTTTTTTTCTTTGCACTTTCTTTTTTAGGAGAAGCGCTTTGTTGTGTTTTTGGTTTATCCTGTTTAGCCGTTGTCTTTGGCTTTTCTTGTTTTTTAGGTTCAGCTTTATCCTTTTCTTGCGACTTTGGTTTGCTTGCTGTTGTTACAGTTGGTTTCTTTTCAGTTTTATTAGCATCTTCTTTGCTAGCCGCTTTTGCCAGAGGTTTTTCTAAAGCTTTTTGCTGCGCTTTTAAGACGCTATCATTTTCCTTAAAATAAGGATTAAGTGTTGTTACAATTTGATTTTCGTACTTTACAGAAATTTTTTTATATTTTTCTGGATTTTGATAAATCATGTATTTCTCAACAAAAGTTTTAAAACCTTTTACCTTAAAATCAATATTATTGAGATCACCAATCTCAACTTTGTAATTGCCTTCGCTGGTTAACAAGCTATAATCACCTTTGTATTTTGAAATTCCGATGAAGTATTTTTTACTAAAATCATCTTTGTTGATTTTGTAGACCAGATTTCCTAAAGCTTGGTATTCTTCTTTTTTAACATCACCCGAGACCAACAAACATGGGAACGAGTAATTTCTAGAAATCGGAAATTCTACACCATTAGCATCCACATAAGAATCTTTTCCTCCTTTTTGAAGTCTAAAAACAGGCACTCTTTGTTTAACATCGATATTTAAAGTTCCGTTAAGATCTAAATAGACATTAGCGCTGTCTACAAAGTCGTTGTCATTGAGTTTCTTCTCTAACTTGGGAATATCCAAAGTCCCAATTTTGTTCTCGGGATTATTTTTTTTAATCAATTCCGAAACTTCTTTTTCTGAAATAAAATATACAGAAGGCGCTGTTTGGTTAAGCTTAACTTTAGGTTCAGAAACTGGCTTTTCGCTGAAACGTTTCAAAGAGAAACTCAGCAAGAACACCAATATTCCTACGGTTACTAAAATTTTTAATATTCTGTATTTATTCTTCATTATTTACTGTACAATTCAAAAAGTCGTCTCTATTTATTTTTAAATTTAATCCTACTAAATCGTTGGCAACCACTCCATAATTGGGTCATAAAGTGTATCAATATTACCAGCTCCAACGGTCAACAAAATGTCGAAATCCTTAGATTTAATCTTTTCTAAACTTTCGGTTAAAGTCACGACTTCTTTGTTTTCGGCATCCACTTTGTCCAATAACCAAGCTGATGTTACGCCTTGATAATTCTCCTGAAGTTCGCGTGCAGGATAAATATCTAACAATAACAAATCATCTCCTTTTGCAATACTTTTCGCAAAATCATCAGCAAAATCGCGCGTTCTACTAAACAAGTGCGGCTGAAACGCAATCAACAATTTCTTATTTGGATAGAAAGTTTTGATCGAACCAATCACAGCATTCAGTTCAGTTGGATGGTGTGCGTAGTCGTCGATGTATATTTTTCCGTTGTCAAAAATATGTTTGGTGTAACGTCTTTTAATTCCTTTAAAGTTTGCAATTGCTTTTTTAAGCGTGTCAAAATCAACACCCATTTTATTTAAAATCGCTAAAGAAACCGTTGCATTTTCAACGTTGTGGATGCCCGGAATTTCCCAAACGAAATCTTTAATCGTCTCTGTCGGCGTATGGAAGTCAAAATAAATTTTGTCATGATCCATTCTCAAATTATTCGAGTAATAATCGGCTTCTTCGTTAACCGCATAAGTCACATGTGGACGACCAATCTCCAAACCTTTTCTCACAAAAAGTTGTTTGTCATCTGGCACCAAAGCTGCAAATGCACGAAAACCTTCTTCAATGTGGTTTTTATCGCCATAGATATCCAAATGGTCAGCGTCCGTCGAAGTTACAACCGCCCAATCTGGTGAAAGATTTAGGAAACTTCTGTCGTATTCGTCGGCTTCAACTACAGAAAGTTCGTTACCGTTGTAGAGAAAATTCGATTTAAAATTCTCTGAAATTCCGCCTAAGAAAGCAGAAAATGGCAAGTTGGCTTCTTTGCACAAATGCGAAATAAGTGTCGAAGTTGTCGTCTTCCCGTGCGTACCCGCAACGGCTATACACTGCGTATCTTCGGTTACCAATCCAAGAACTTTTGCACGCTTCTGAATCGTGAAACCTTCCTCATCAAAATAATCTAAAATACCTAAAGTCTTAATTGCTGGTGTATAAATCACCAACGTATCTTGTGGCGACAAAGCTTTTATTTTGTCATCAATTTTATCTTCGAAAGTGATGTCAATTCCCTCTGCCATTAGTTGCGTTGTCAACTTGGTATTGGTTTTATCATAACCCAAAACCTCGCGACCTGAAGCGTGGAAATATCTCGCCAAAGCACTCATCCCGATACCGCCGATACCGATGAAATAGAAATGCTTGAATGTATTTAGATAGTTCATTTTATATTTTGTCCGAAGACTATTTTTTAATTGTTTTTAAAATCTCATCAACAATCTCAACCGTTGCGTTTGGTTTTGCAAAAGTTTTGATATTTTTGGACATCTCTGCTCTTAGATTTTCATCCTTGCAAATACCCATTAATGTTGGCCAAAACAAGTCCTTCATCTCTGAATCTTTTACCATTTTTGCTGCATTTTTTTCAACCAAATTGAGTGCGTTTTTAGTCTGATGATCTTCCGCAGCAAAAGGGAAAGGCACCAATAACACAGGTTTGCCAGCAACTGACAATTCGGAAATTGCAATCGCTCCAGCTCTCGATACAATCACATCCGCCGCAGAATACGCTAATGGCATTTCGTAAACGAATTCTTTTATTTGAATCTGGTTGCTTGTTGTCGATTGTTGGTTGTTAGTCAATTCTTCAACTAAATTTTTATAATCTGTCTTTCCTGTTTGCCAGATAAGCTGCATATTTTCATTACCGAATTCTACAAGATTATCCATCCAAGCATTATTTAAAGTTCGAGAACCTAAAGAACCACCAACAGACAAAATGCACAATTTATCAGCATCCAAGCCAAGTTGTTCTTTAGCAGTTTTAGAATCCAACATATCTGTTACGATATTTTGTCTAATCGGATTTCCAGAAAAGATAACTTTCGTCTTCGGAAAATCTTTTTCCATATTAGGATAAGCTGTGAAAACCGCTTTTGCTTTTTTACTCAATAACTTGTTGGTAACTCCTGGATAGGCATTTTGCTCTTGAATAAAAGTTGGAACACCCAATTTAGAAGCTGCCCACAAAGCTGGTCCACTTGCAAATCCTCCCGTCCCAATTGCTACATCTGGACGAAATTCCTTTATTATTCTTTTTGCTTTTGATAAACTTGACAAAAGCTTGAATGGCAATTTGAAATTTGACAAAATATTACCACGGTCAATTCCTGCAATGTTAAGACCTTCGATCTTGTAACCTGCATTGGGAACTTTTTCCATTTCCATTTTGCCGTTTGCACCAATGAACAAAAACTCAGCTTCTGGAAATCTTTTTCTGATTTCATCAGCAATAGCGATAGCTGGGAAGATGTGTCCTCCTGTTCCGCCACCTGATAATAAAACTTTTAATTTGTTCATTTGCTAATATTTATTCACATAGGACTTTGTCCTATTCTTTATTAAGTCGTCCCTTTGGGACTTTAATTATTATTCCTTTTAATAGGACTTCGTCCTATTCTCTGTTAAACCGTCCCCTTGGGACTCTTTTTGTTTTATGCGATATCGTTAATCTCCTCTATCGTTTGTTTTTTGCCCATACCTTCCTCGTCATAAACTTGGATTCGAGAACTAATACTTAAAATAATCCCCAACTGAATGTAAGTCACCAACATCGACGTACCACCATAACTTATCAGCGGTAAAGGCTGTCCTGTAACTGGAATTAGGTTAACTGCAACCGCGATATTAACACCCAATTGCACAAAAATCATTAATCCAATGGCGAGCACCAATAAGGAAC
Source organism: Soonwooa sp. T0.1_25 (assembly GCF_057652215.1). Lineage (NCBI taxonomy): Bacteria > Pseudomonadati > Bacteroidota > Flavobacteriia > Flavobacteriales > Weeksellaceae > Soonwooa > Soonwooa sp. T0.1_25. The sequence goes on from NZ_JBYFBZ010000001.1 coordinate 113,953, forward strand.
CAAAAAATGCCGGCATTTTACTCGCAATCATGACAATTCTAATCATCATAATCATGTAAAGACTTATCAATACAAAAGCCCCAATCCAACCATATTCTTCAACAATAATTGCGAAAATAAAATCCGAAACCGATTGTGGAAGCGTTTGTTTTAAAGCACTTTTTCCTGGTCCGATACCATAAAATCCACCGTGAACAATCGCTGCTTTCGCTTGCATGACTTGGTAGTTTTTCGCCTTTAAAGACTCATCTTCGACATCAGCATTCTTTCTAGCATTTGTAAAGGTTTCGATACGGCTCATCCACGTGTGTACGCGGTTATTGTTGATGATGTTAGTATTTAATGCCACCAACAAAAACATAATAACTCCAATAACTGACACCGAGATAAAACCTGCAATGTACTTCCAATGCAATTGTCCAAAGACCAAAACCGCGATGGACACTATTAAAATCATTAAACCCGTAGATCCGTTATCTTTTGCAACCAAACCAAAAACCAATAAAATTGGTCCGAAAATGTACATGACATTTTCGATAGGTAAACGCTCTCTCGCTATTTTCTTTGTTAAATATCTACACAGATAAATGATTAACATTAAATATGCAAACGACGACGGCTGGAACGAAATCGGTGTCCCCGGAATCTTCAACCAACGCGACGCACTCGCCCCGTCAATAGTCTGTCCTGTAAACATCGTAACCACCAATAATCCGACAGTAATCGCCAACAAGATCGAACTTAGTTTACCAATATATTCGTATTTGATGGCGCCAATACCGCGCATAATTCCTAAACCTATCACAAGGAAAATCATGTGCTTAAGAACGTGTGAGGTTGTTGTACCGTTATTCGCGATATATTCTAGGTTTGAACTTGCCGAATAAACAGGAAATATCGACAGAAAGGATATCAAAATGATAACCATCCAAAGGACTTTGTCGCCCTTTAGTAATTCGAATTTATTATCTGTCGTTTGGTTTTCCATCTTCCGTTTTTCTGCTTCTTTTACTTAATTAATTTCAAAACTTCCGCCTTGAATTTGTTCCCGCGATCTTCGTAACCATTGAACAAATCAAAACTTGCACAACAAGGAGACAACAAAACCGTATCACCTTCTTCTGCTAATTGCGAACAAATTTTAACAGCATCTTCCATACTCGATGTGTCATAGATTTGTTCTTTATCATTTTTAAAAAAGTCGATAATCTTTTGATTGTCAATACCAAGACAAACAATAGCTTTCACTTTTTTCTTCACCAATTCTTCAATTTCGGTGTAGTCGTTGCCTTTATCTTTTCCGCCAACAATCCAAATCGTCGGCTGCTTCATACTTTCTAAAGCGAAATAAGTCGCATTAACATTGGTCGCCTTGCTATCGTTGATGTATCTTACACCGTGGACTTCAGCAACATTCTCCAATCTATGCTCAACCGCTTGGAAAGTCATTAAAAAATTACGAATGCTTTCATTACTGATATTCAATAATTTACCAGCAATACTTGCGGCAAGACTGTTGGCAACATTATGTTTTCCCATTAAAGAAAGCTCTTCGATTTTCATTTCGAAATGCTGCTCTTCAACATTCACGAAAATATTAGAATCGGTCGCATAAGCACCATAATCCAACTTTTCGGACATCGAGAAAGGCACTTTATTAACTTTGAGATCAAGCTTTTCCAGAATCTTTTGGCTCATTTCATCATCTTTATTGTAGATGAAAAAGTTTTGCTGATCTTGGTTTTCGGTAATTCTGAATTTCGCTAAAGCATATTCTTCATAATCATAATTATACTGGTCGAGATGATCTTTTGACAAATTCAATAACAATGAAATATATGGTCTAAATGTTTGAATATCATCTAATTGAAAACTAGAAACTTCCAAAACATAATAATCGAAATTTTCCTCCGCGACTTGTTTTGCAAAGCTTTTCCCGATGTTACCGCCCAAACCTACATTGAAACCGTCCTCTTTTAAAATATGATAAATTAAAGAAGTCGTCGTTGTTTTACCATTACTTCCTGTAATCGCAACGATTTTAGCGTCAGTAAATTCTGAAGCAAATTCTATCTCCGAAGACAATCTAATGCCTTGGTTTTTGATTTTAAAAACGATGTCCGCCTTTTTCGGAATTCCGGGACTTTTGATCACCCAATCCGCCGAAAGAATGCGTTCTTCCGTATGCTGACCTTCTTCGAACTCAACGCCTAAGTCTATTAACTCGTTTTTGTAGTTGTCGCGAATCGTGCCCATATCCGAAAGAAAAACATCGAATCCTTTCTTCTTTGCTAAAAATGCAGCACCAACGCCACTTTCGCCACCTCCTAAAATAACTACTTTCATACTCAAGATTTGTTATCTAGTTTTGAGTGTTATTAAACAAATAATTGCCAACAACATTCCCAAAATAATTGCTCTGTTTACAATTTTGCTCTCGTGGTAACCTTTTTTCTGATAATGATGATGCAAAGGCGACATCAAAAACAGACGGTTATTCTGAGCGTATTCTAAACCGTATTTTCTTTTTCTATATTTAAAAACAACCACCTGCAACATCACCGAAAGATTCTCTACCAAGAAAATTCCGCAAAGCACAGGGATTAGTAATTCTTTTCTTAAAATAATTGCTAAAACTGCAATCACACCGCCCAACATCAAACTTCCCGTATCTCCCATGAATACTTGTGCCGGATAAGTATTGTACCAGAAGAATCCGATAACTGCACCAACCAATGCGAGCGCAAAAATCGTAGTTTCACCCATATTCGGGAGGAACATAATATTAAGATAATCTGCAAAAATGATGTTACCCGACAAGTACGCAAAAAACGCTAAAGTCAACAATATGACGACGCTGGTTCCGGCCGCAAGACCGTCAATTCCGTCGGTGATATTAGCACCGTTAGATACCGCTGTTACGATGAAAATAACAATCGGGATAAACACAATCCAAGACCATTCATGCGCTTCGTTTGGACTCATCCAAAACAAAATACCGCTGTAGTCGAATTCGTTATTTTTTGTAAACGGAACGGTCGAAACAGGGATTTTTTCCTCAGGCATAAAGTTTTTTTCAACATTGTTACGGTTGACAACTTTTGCATCCGAATATTTTCTTTTAACCTCGATATCTGGATGGAAATACATTGTTACTCCAACGATTAAGCCTAAACCAACTTGTCCAATTACTTTGAATTTTCCCTGTAATCCGTCTTTATTTTTTTTAATCTTTTTTAAATAATCGTCCAAAAATCCAATCGCACCCATCCAAAACACCGATACAATCAACAAAACAATATAGACGTTTGTAATCCTTGTGAACAACAGCACCGGAATAATCGTCGCCACAATAATGATGATACCACCCATTGTTGGCGTTCCTTCTTTTTGTTTTTGACCTGCTAAACCTAAATCTCTCACCAACTCGCCCATTTGTTTTTGACGGAGATAATTGATGATTTTTTTACCGTATGCTAAAGCAATAATCAGTGAAAACAACACAGCCATCGCCGCTCGAAACGAAATGTATCGAAACAAGTTCATCCCCGGAATATGGATGCCATGACTGATGAGATATTCGTTTAGATAGTATAACATTTTCTTGATTTAAAGATTAAATAATTAAAAATTTAAAGATTTCTCTTTTCTATATTTTGACTTAGATATTTTATAAAATTTGATAAATTAGAAGATACTTCTTTTGATAATACTAAGATTTCGTCTCCAATATTCTCATCATCAAGTCCCACTTTTTTACTTATAAAAATCATATTTCTTACTTCTCCATAACTTCCTTTAGATATCTTCAGAAAGCGAATGAATTGTCTATTGCTATTATATTCTGAACCTTCAGCGATATTGTTTGCTACCGATATTCCAGCTCTTTTTATTTGATTTACGAATTCAAATTCATTCTTAAAACTATCGTTTTTAACATATTCAAAAATCTTTTGAACTAAGTCCAAGCTCTTTTGATAAACTGGAAACTCTTCAAAATTTTTTGTCATCTGATAGTTTTTAAATAATTAAATTCTTAAATCTTTTAATTCTACTTACTCATTAATTTATAAAGTTCTGTGATGACTTCTTTGTCATCGAAATGATGTTTAACACCATTTATTTCTTGATACGTTTCGTGACCTTTACCCGCAACCAAAATGATGTCTTTTGGCTCTGAGAACTTGATAGCCATTTTAATGGCTTCTTTACGATCAGGTATTGAAACATATTTATTAAAATTCTGAGGCTCAACCCCAGCTTCAATTTCTTTGATAATCGCACTTGGATCTTCCGTTCTTGGATTGTCCGAAGTGATAATCGCTAAAGTTGCTTTCTGTGTTGCAATTTTCCCCATTTGAGGACGTTTGCCATGATCTCTATCACCTCCACAACCAAAAACACAAATCAGTCTTTCATTTTTAGTTCTGATTTCGTTAATGCTGTCCAAAATATTTTCTAAAGCATCTGGCGTATGCGCATAATCGACCACGAAGAATATTCCACCATCGGATTTCATCGTTTCGAAACGACCATTAACACGATGAAGTTTTGAAATCGCTTGTAAAATTTCATCTTCTTGCATTCCTAATTCTGTCGCAATCCCAAAAGCTAAAAGCAAATTATATACATTGAACTTCCCTGATAAAGTCGTCCAAAATTCTTTTCCATTAAAATTTAAAAGCATCCCGTTGAAATCCACTTCCAACAATTTTCCGTGGAAATCTGCCATCGTCTTCATCGCGAAAGATTTTTTTGTCGCTTTGGTATTTTGCAACATCACGCTTCCGTTTTTGTCATCAGCATTGGTAATGGCAATTGCGCCAACTTCTAACTCATCAAAAAATCTCTTTTTGGCTTGAATATAGTTCTCGAAAGTTTTATGATAATCTAAATGATCTCTTGTGATATTCGTGAAACCAGCAATTTTAAAATGTAAACCTTCGATACGATCTTGCGTAATGCCGTGAGAACTTACTTCCATAAAAGCATATTCACAGCCTTTGTCAACCGCTTTCGCCAACATTTCGTTAAGGCGAATAACGTCAGGCGTTGTATGTGTACTTGGGATCACCTCATCGGCAATACGATATTCCACCGTCGAAATAAGCGCTGATGGATAACCCAAATTTTTAAAAATATCAAATAACAAAGTTGTTACAGAAGTTTTTCCATTAGTTCCAGTAACACCGACTAAGTTTAATTTTTTTGAAGGATTGTCGTAGAAATTTGAAGCCAAATGACCTAAAGCTTTCGACGAATCTTTAACTAAAATATAAGTAATTTTTTCATTAATCGTTTCTGGTAAAGCTTCGCAAACGATAATCTTCGCACCTTTCTCAATCGCTGAATTAATAAATGAATGTCCATCTGCAACCACACCTTTAATAGCAACATACAAAGCATTTTCAACAGCTTTTCTACTGTCGAAAACCAACACAGAAACTTCTTTGTCCAAAGTTCCTTTAGTTTCTAAAACCGTGATGTTTGCTAATAATTTTTCTAAATTCATTTTCAATTCTTTATTTCTGTAAAGTCAGATATATTCTTTGATTTTTTCCAATTGTTGCTCCCGCAGACGGGAATTGCTCCATGATTTTACCAACACCTTTGAAGTCCACGCGATAGCCCAAATTCTCTAATTGTGGAATTGCATTTTTCCCAATCATCCCAACAACATTCGGCATTTGACGATTCTCAACAGAGACTTTGCGGTTAGGTTCAATCATTTTGTCAAGTTTCACCTTGTGCTCTACCAACAATTCTTTTTCAACATTAAGAGGCGTTTTCAAAAATGTTTTACCAGCAATCTCTTTAAAAACTGGCGCCGAAACTGATCCACCATAAAATCCTTTCGATGTATCGGGCTGATTAATCATCACAATACATGTATATTTTGGATTGTCCGATGGATAAAAACCTGCAAATGAAGCTTGATATTTTCTAGGACCTGGCTTCCAATATTCGAATCTTGCTGTACCAGTTTTACCAGCGATTTTCAGATTTGGCGTGTAAATACTTTTCGCCGTTCCTTTTTCTACTGCTTTTGTCAGCGCATCGGTCATCATTTTAATAGCTTTATCTGATGCCATTTTGTTAACCAAAACTTCAGGTTTTGCTTCGTACAACACTTTCCCATCTTTCATTACTTTATCAATGAAAAGCGGTTTTACCATTTTGCCATGATTCGCAACACCATTGTAAAAAGTTGTCAATTGCAACAAACTAAAACTTGATGAATAACCGTAAGACAAAGACGCTAAAGTCGCTTTGTTCCAACGTTTACTTTTTGGTGTTTGGATGGAAGGTTTTGCAATACCAGGAAGTTCAATATCCATTTTATCAAACATTTTCCATCTTCTCCAATGGTCCAAAAACACTTCTGGTTTATCAGCATAATGCGAAGTAATAATTTTAGCAGCACCAACATTACTCGATTTTGCAAGAACATCACTAACGTCGTAAGTTCCACCACCGTGACCGTCTGTAATTAACTGTCCCGCGTAAGTCCAGCTCCCACTTCCGATATTAACTTTGGTATTTTCGTCCACAAATCCGTCATCCATCGCCGCCAAAATTGACATTGTTTTAATGATAGATCCGGGCTCTTGCGCATCTTTTACAGCAAAATTATAGGCATCAACATAAATCCCAGGTTCTGTTCTACGAAGGTTGACCATGGCACGAACTTTACCAGTTTGTGTTTCCATAACGACAACACAACCATGATCCGCATCGAAATTAATCAACTGATTTTCTAAAGCTGTATGTGCAATATCTTGAATTCTTAAATCTAAAGTTGTGTACACATCTTCGCCATCAACAGGCTCCTGAACTTTCCAATAATCAATTGGTTTCCACTGTGATGCGTTGATTCTTTGCTCTAGACGTTTGCCGTCCGTGCCAGTTAAATATTTACTAAAAGCACCTTCGAGACCAGATTTTCCGTTTTCGTTGTCAGCACCAATTGTTCCGGCGCCGATTTGCGTTGTTGCTAGTTCTCTTTTATAATTTCTGTCAACAATAAAACCACCTTTGTTTTTCCCTTTCTTAAAAATTGGAAAATTGCGGATTCTATCGTATTCATCAAAGTCAAGACCTTTTACTAAAGAATAATATTGATTTTTTTTCTTTTTCTGCTCGTCAAATTTTGCACGGAAATAACTTCTTGGTTTATCAAACATTAAGCTTAAAGAATCTGTCAATTCGCCAATGTTATTTTGATAAATTGTATCACGCATCGTTTTGAAATCCAAATAGATATCATAACGCATCACCGTTGTTGCCAAGATAGAACCATCGGCTGCGTAAAGATTTCCACGCGCCGCTTTCAGCGTTGCTTCGCGGTAATTTTTGTTGATATAGTTGTTCTGAAACTCTTCAACATTTGTATTTTGTAAAATAAGAATACGAACCAAAAATATCGTAAAGAGACCAAAAGCTACCAATGCAAAAAGGTAGCCCCATCTCAACGCTTTGGAACGCTTCTTTTCGTAATCATTGTTTTGTTTTGACATTTGTGCTATCTAGTTTTATAAGGAGTTTCATCGGGTGACTTTCTAAGGTCATTAGCGAGTCTGTCAACATTTCTTTCCCTAATTCTGATTCTAATTTTATCTTGATCAATCTACTTTGCGCGTAGGCATTTCGAGATTTATATTCTTCCGTTTCTTCTTTTAATTCGTTAACGCGTTCTATTTTTTTACCAACCAAGTGGTTGCTGTAGATCATCACCATTAACAACCCGAATACCATCAAGAAATATTTGTAATGAACTGTAACCTCATCACGATTAAGAAAATTCCCCTTGATAATATCTATCACGGTTAATTTTTTCTTTGGACGGTTAAGGTTTCTTCTAGCCAATTTTTATTTTCTCTTTATTAAATTTTACTTCCTATTCTCATTTTCGCACTTCTAGCACGCGAATTTTCTTCAATCTCCTTATCATCAGGAATAATGGCTTTGGTTTTTATCAAGTCAAATGACTTTTTAAAATTTCCATAAATATCACGTTCTGGCTCACCTTCGAACATTCCGTTTTTCAAAAATCTCTTCACCAAACGATCTTCTAAAGAATGATAAGAAATCACCACCAAACGACCTTCTGGTTTTAAAATTTTATAAGACTGAAGCAACATTTCCTTCAACACATCCAACTCCTGATTCACTTCAATTCTTACCGCTTGGAAGACTTGTGCAAAAAATTTGTTACTCTTATGCGAAGGGATATAACTGAAAATATCTTTCAGATCCTGTGTTGTTTCAATTAATTGATTCTTACGATGATGAACAATTTGGCGCGCTAACTTTCTCGCTTCACGCAATTCTCCATAATAATAAAAGATGTCAGCAAGTTTCTCTTCTTCGTATTCGTTAACAACCTTCTTCGCGTCAAGAGCTTGCATCACATTCATTCGCATATCCAAAGGCGCATTGCTGCGAATCGAAAATCCACGATCCGCTTCATCAAACTGATGTGACGAAACGCCCAAATCCGCTAAAATCCCATCAACCTGAGGAACACCATACATTAACATCGAATTTTCTAGAAATCTGAAATTCTGATTAATTAATGTAAAACGAGAATCATCCAAAGCATTTTTTAACGCATCCGTATCTTGATCAAAAGAAAACAAACGTCCTTCTGGAGACAACCTTGACAAAATCTCACGAGAATGCCCACCACCACCAAAGGTGCAATCCACGTAGATACCATCGGGATTAGTTACCAAGGCATCTACACTATCATTTAACAATACAGGATTATGATACATCGTCATTATTATTATTTCCCATCACTTCTTCTGCCAAGTTTGCAAAATCTGCAGCGCCAGCATTAATAATTGCCTCATAAGCTTCCTTATCCCAAACCTCGAACAATTCGCCAGCACTCGCAATCACAATATCTTTCGTAAGATTTGCAAAAACCGCAAGATCTTTAGAAATTTGCAACCTTGAACTGGAGTCAAGTTCGACAACTTTAACACCCGCTGTGAAAATTCGAATAAACTCAACATTTTTCTTAACGAATCTGTTGAGACTGTTCACTTGCTTCATAACAGGTTCCCAGTTTTTTTGAGGATACACTTCAAGACAATCATTGAACACAGAACGCTTAACAATAAGCGTCTGATCACCAAATACTTCCAACTGCTTCGCCAGCGAAGAAGGAAGTTTGATGCGGCCTTTGTCATCAATTTTACACTCGTATGTTCCGATGAAATGATTCATTTGGGACAAATTTATATATTTTTTTTCCACTTTCTCCCACTTTGCTCCACAATTTTACTTAATGTTTATAACTTTTAACAGCTTTTATCACACATTTAAAAGTTTGATTTTAAACACTTTATAACAAAAACAATCTTCAAACTATGATAAAACCAAGCTTTTCTATATATCCATTAATAATTTGATAAAAAATAGACTAAATTGATTTTTTCCGTTAAATATTTTTAATATTTTTGAAATAAGACAGTATTAAAAGAAAATTTTGTCTTTTATTTGTATTTTTGCAAAGCTTATTTGCGAAGCACTTTTATGATATTCAAAAAGAAAAATAAAAAATTCAATTACATCGAAGCTGGTAGCGGTCATCCAATGATTCTTTTACACGGATTAATGGGGGGTCTTAGCAATTTTGAGGATACTATTAACTTCTTCTCAGAAAGAGGCTACCACGTTTTTGTACCTGAATTACCGATATACGACTTACCCGTTCTTAATACTAATCTTACGACCATCGCAAAATTTGTTATTAAATTTATCGAAGATCAAGAGATTTCAGAACCTGTAACTATCGTAGGAAACTCCATGGGAGGTCATGTTGGACTTATCCTAACATTGGCTAGACCAGATTTGGTAAAAAATCTAGTATTAACAGGAAGTTCTGGATTGTACGAAAGAACATTCGGTGATAGTTTCCCAAGAAAAAGCGATAAAGACTATATAAGAAAGAAAACCGAAGAGGTTTTTTACGATCCTAATATTGCGACTGATGAATTGGTTGACGAAGTTTTTGGTGTCGTTAACGATCGTATGAAGGGCATTAAAACTGTAATGCTGGCAAGAAGTGCTATCAAACATAATATGTTGAATGACCTTCCCAAAATAACTTGTCCAACTTGTCTTATTTGGGGAAAGCAAGATAATGTGACACCACCAGATGTTGCAGAAGATATGCACAAATTTATCCCTAACTCGGAGCTATATTGGATTGAGAAATGCGGTCACGCAGCCATGATGGAAAAACCAAAAGAATTCAACGAAATTCTTTACGCTTGGTTACAAAAAGTCATGTAAAACACATAATAACAAACCATTAAGAACGCGAAATCTTAATGGTTTTTAATTAATAGATTATGCTAATCAAAACAGCGGAATTTGTAAAAAGTAGCGGAAAATGGCAAGAGTGTCCCGAGGCCACAATTCCAGAATATGCTTTTATTGGAAGGTCAAATGTTGGAAAATCGTCACTTATTAATGCGATGATGAATCATAAAGATCTTGCAAAAACGTCTCAAACGCCTGGTAAAACCCAGCTTATTAACCACTTTCTTATTAATGAAGAATGGTATCTAACCGATCTTCCAGGATATGGTTATGCAAGAGTGTCGAAAAGTACAAGAAAGGATTTCGAAAAACTTATTACCAATTATATTCTTAATCGTAAAAATTTGGTGAATCTTTTTGTGTTGGTTGATGTACGTCACACACCACAAAAGATTGATCTAGAATTCATGCAATGGTGTGGCGAAAGTGGTATTCCGTTTTCGATAGTTTTTACAAAGGCCGACAAACTGAAACCTGGAGGTACACAACGTAATGTTGAGATCTACGAAAACGAACTTCTTAAAACTTGGGAAGAAGCGCCACAAATGTATATTACATCAGCAGAAAAAAAACAAGGCGGCGACGACATCCTAAAGTACATCGAACAAACCAACCAATATTTACAAAAAAATAAAATCCGTTTCGACTAATGATACTTTGGAAAATTAAAGCATTTGGCGAAATTACAAGAGATGAGCTCTATGCGATCTTGAAATCTAGACAAGAGGTTTTTATTGTCGAACAAAAGACTTATTATCTAGACACCGACGATACGGACCAAAATGCTTTGCACATTTGGGCTGAAATCAACGGCAAAGTTGTTGCTTATTGTCGCGTTTTTGACAAAGGAATAAAATATGACGAGACCAGTATTGGGCGCGTCTTAACACATCCTGAATATCGCGGTCTAAAGCTTGGTCGCACATTAATAGCTTATGCAATTAGCTGCATTGAGACGCGTTACAAAACATCAAGTATCAGGATATCGGCACAAGATTATTTGATAAAATTTTATAGTGATTTTGGTTTTATCGCAACTGACAAAAAATACCTAGAAGACAATCTTCCCCACACAGAAATGTATCGCATTTAACAATAAAAAAGAGGTCTAGTTCTTTCGAAATAGACCTCTTCGCAAAAAATGTAAAGTGTGTGTGTATTTTAAGTGTGTTTTTGGTCAGAAACAAATTACGCCGTTCCTTAAAAGCAAAACTACTAGACTTTCGGCGGTAAAAAATACGGTAAACCGTAAAAGCAGAGTTTATTTTTAAATAATTCCTAAATCTTTGCAAAAAGCAACCAATTGCGCATTGTTCGGAAGATTTAACGAATCTTTTAAAAGACTAATTCTTTTCTCAACACTGCTTAACCCAAAAGGTTTTATCTGGTTTTCTTCCAAATAGGCTGGGATGTCTTTAACTTTAATTCCTTTTGCTAAAAGATCAATCACGCTAATATCATAATTGCTGAATTCAAAAGTATTGAGTTTTCGCACAGAATTTTTCACATCTTCTGAAAAGAATTTTTCATCATTCTGGATGGCTTCCAAAGCATGCTTCAGGTTTTTTGAGTCAGATCTTGCTTTTCTAACAAAGGCATTGATATTATAATTCTTCACCAATCGATCCACAACGCCAGATTTATCATTAGCTGAAAAAACCAAAATCTTAAGTTCTGGTTGCATTTTTTTCGCAGCTTTTATCAGATCTTCACCGCCTTTTAAAGTTTGAATATAATGATCTTCTTCAAAATTAAGGTCTGTTATTAGGAGATCATAAGCTTCTTTTTTTTCAATTGCTATTCTAATTTTAGAAAGTGCATCATCACAATAATACACAAAATCAACATGAGGTATACCAAAATCTTCCAACATTTTTTGTAATGAAAAATTGGTCGATTCAAAATCTTCAGCTATTAAAACTCGTTTTAGCATGTATAGCATTTAGGTTTGATGTGGAATTTCGATATTAATTTTTAGTCCGTCATCATTTGAGTTTTCAAAAATAATTTTTCCCTGCATTACAAAAATACGGTTAACCGTATTTTTAAGTCCGTTTTTGCGTTGACTATTTTGCATGCCAACACCATTGTCTTTGTAGGATATAAGACTTTGTTGGTTTCGATTTTCAAATTTTAAAACGACACGACTCGCACGACTGTGTTTGCGCATATTGACCAATAACTCTTGAAGTACTAAAAATATCTGACTTTGAAAATCTTTATTAAATTTAGTCCAAATTTCATCCGAATTTCCGACAATAAAAATCTGAATAGTCTCATTATCAAACGACCGAATCATTTCTGACAACTTTTGATGAAAGCTTTTATCATCTATAATTTCCTCGTCATAAGAGATATTTCGAGACTTTTCGTACATCTCTTCCAACTTGTACAAAATACTGTTGCGATCGATATCTTCCTTGTTTTCGATCTCTGTCATAACACGATAAAGTCCGTTGGCCACAACGTCGTGTACTTTTTTGGAAGTGATAAGTTTGCTTGTTTTCACAAGATTTTCAGCTTCTAATTTTAGCTTTAACTTTCGTTTTTTAAATCTATAATAAAACAAACCTAGCATCGCCAAAGATGTAATGATAAAGGCAATTACAACATATTGCTGTTGTCGAATCTGATATTTTCGACGTAGATTTTCAATTTTAAGTTGTTCGTTTTCAAGCTTACTCTTTTCACTTTCATAACGAATTAAAGCGAACTGATTTTTAGCAAGCGTATTAACAACATGCAGACTGTCATCAATATTGTGAAACTCGTCGAAGTAGGATTTTGCGTCAGAAGGACTTCCAACTTTAATCATTTTTTGCAAGGCTTCCATCCGATCTTGCGGCGACTTCAAGACTTTTGCTTTATGATACATTAGCTTCGAAAAATAAAACGCTGAGTCTTTATTCTTCCCCAAATAATAATCTGAAAGATAAGCGTAACCAGCATCTAATCCCCAATCGTCTTTCTCTTGCTCACATATTTTTAACGCTTTATCAAAATATTTTCTAGGTTTAAAATCGACATTTGAAGAATACTTTGCTCTTGCAGAATTCATAAGAATTCGAGCATAGATTTCGTCTTCAATTTTATTCTCTTCTAATAACTTTTCATAAATGCTTGAGGCGTCATCGTATTTTTTTTGATTAAAATAAGTGTTCGCCAAATTATTATTAAGCATTAAAATTTCGTCATCGTCACTCGAATATAGAATTGCTTTTTTATAAAACTTAATCGCATTATCATAATCTTTTAAGTTATTAGACACAACGCCAAGATTGTTATAATTGCTTGCCAGAAAGGCATGATGCGTCGTGTCTCTATCTTTCAAAAACTCGAGAGCTGCCAAACTAGTCTCTAGACTTCCATAATTATCGCTCGCTTCTTCTTGGATAATCGCCATGTTGACAAGGCTCTTTGCCGCGCCAAAACTGTCTTTCTCACGTATGGACAAGTCTTTTGCCGCATTAAGATAATAAAACGTGCTATCCTTCTTCCCTTCATCAAAAACCTTCCAGGCCTTTTTGTAGAAATGATTATCTGGTCGTTCTTTTGGAGGGTCATAAATGCTTTTATTACAAGAATTTAGAACAAATATTAAAAGTGAAAAAAGTAAAAATCTCTCTGACAATTGGTGTTTAGTTTAATTTTTAAAATTACAAATTCTTTTTATCTTTACTGTCTACTTTTATAATGATAAATGTCCGTTGGATCTACCTATGTCGATTGAAACTTTAAAATCTTATCTCCCCGAAAATGCTTTATCTTTTTTAAAAATCTGGTTTGCGGATTATCCGATACATATCAAAATTACACGCAATCGGAATTCTAAACTTGGTGATTATCGAAAAATGCCTGATAACTCGCACCAAATTACAATTAATTCGACCCTAGAGCCTGCTTTGTTTTTCTTTGTGTTAACACATGAGTTAGCACATCTTATCGCTTTTGAAAAATTTGGGCGCCGAATTTCGGCCCACGGTAACGAGTGGAAAACAACTTTTGCGCAAATGATTTTGGATAGTTTGGAAATCTATCCGCAAGATTTACAATTAATCTTAAAAAAGTTTTCAAAAAGTCCAAAAGCAAACTTTATGTCAAGTTCCGATTTGGTGAGATATTTTCATTTTGATCAATTAAAAGATGATGAAGTTTTTGTGGAATCTTTACAAATTGGTGATCGTTTTATGTATCGAGAAGACGCATACAAAGTCGAGCAGAAAAGAAAAAAGCTATATCTTTGCATTAATTCCACAAATGCTAAAAAATACTTGTTTAAACCATTAGCAAAAGTTCAAAAAGTGTAAAGTATGAACAATCATTATTGTGTTATTATGGCAGGCGGCATCGGAAGTCGTTTTTGGCCAATGAGCACAAAAAAATTTCCGAAACAGTTTCAAGACATCTTAGGCGTTGGCAGAACTATGATCCAACAGACCTATGACCGCATAAGTCAGATTATTCCTGACGAAAATATTTTTGTTATCACCAATATCGAATATACCGAGCTTGTAGAACAACAACTACCCACAATTTCGAAGGAGAACATTGTTGGAGAGCCTGTCATGAAAAATACTGCAGCCTGCAACGTCTACATGGCAAAAAAGATTTTAGCAATCAATGGAAATGCTAAGATGATTGTTCTGCCAGCAGATCATTTAATCTTAAATGAAATCACATTTTTGAAAAAAGTCGAATACGCCTTTAGTGTAATTGAACAAAAAGATTATTTAGTAACACTGGGTATCACGCCGACACGCCCTGATACTGGTTATGGCTATATTCAGTTTATTAAAAAAGATAAAGAGGAAATTGCAAAGGTTAAAACTTTTACTGAAAAACCAAATTTAGAAATCGCTAAAACATTTTTAGAATCTGGTGATTTTCTTTGGAATGCTGGGATATTTATTTGGAGCGCAAAAACCATCATTTCTTCGTTTGAGAAGTATCTTCCCGAGATGAATCATCTTTTTGACAGTTGCGACTACAATGCAAAAAATGAAAAAGATTGCATCGCCTTAATCTATCCTAAAATCAATAAAATCTCAATTGACAACGGGATTCTGGAGAAAGCTAATAACGTCTATGTCATCCCATCTAATCTTGGTTGGAGCGACCTTGGAACATGGACTTCGGTCTATACTAATGCTCAAAAAAATGATGACAACAACGCAATCAATTCTAAAAATGTATTGACTTACAACTCCAAAGGCAATGTTATCCGAGTGAAAAATCAGAACAAAGCAGTAATTATTGACAACCTCAAAAACTATATTGTTGTTGACACCGACAAAGCTCTATTAATATGTCCTCGCGATCATGATCAACTAATAAAAGATTATGTCCTTGATCTTAAAAATCTAAAAAAAGGAGAACGCTTTATGTAAAGCTCTTTTTCAAATATTAGTAAATGCTTTAGAAATTCTAAGGCATTTTTTTTATGCATTTTAATTATTAAATAAATAATTTATTAACTTTATTGAAAACAAACACCAATGTTGACAAAAATCTACGGAAGCACGATTTATGGTGTTTCTGCCATCACAATTACCATCGAAGTTAATGTTGACCAAGGCGTCGGCTATCATCTTGTTGGCCTTCCTGACAATGCTATTAAGGAGAGTAGTTACCGAATTTCGGCGGCGTTAAAAAATGTTGGCTACAAGCTTCCAGGTAAGAAAATCACCATTAACATGGCGCCTGCCGATCTTAGAAAAGAAGGCTCCGCTTACGATTTAAGTATCGCAATTGGGATTCTTGCAGCATCTGGGATGATAAAGGGCGAAAATGTCAGCAACTATATCATCATGGGGGAATTATCTTTGGATGGCGGTCTACAAGCGTTACGAGGTGTTCTTCCAATTGCGATCAAAGCCCGAGAGGAAGGTTTTAAAGGCATTATTCTTCCTATCCAGAATACACAAGAAGCAGCAATTGTCGACAATCTAGATGTTCTTGGTGTCGAAAATATAAAAGACGTCATCGATTTTTTTAATAATGAAAAAACAATTGAACCAACAATCGTTGATACCCGAACACTGTTTAATGAAAAAGTAACAAATTTTCCTTTTGATTTTTCTGAAGTTAAAGGACAAGAAATGGCAAAACGCGCCATCGAAGTTGCCGCCGCTGGCGGCCATAACATTATCCTAATTGGTCCTCCTGGAAGTGGCAAAACCATGCTTGCTAAACGTGTTCCGAGTATTCTTCCGCCTT
This sequence comes from Soonwooa sp. T0.1_25, assembly GCF_057652215.1. NCBI lineage: Bacteria > Pseudomonadati > Bacteroidota > Flavobacteriia > Flavobacteriales > Weeksellaceae > Soonwooa > Soonwooa sp. T0.1_25. The sequence continues at coordinate 130,504 of NZ_JBYFBZ010000001.1, forward strand.
TAACTTTACGAGAAGCCTTAGAAACAACTAAAATCCATTCGGTGGCAGGAAAGATGGGCGCGGAAACTTCGCTAATGACCATTCGCCCTTTTCGGTCGCCGCATCACACCATCTCCGACGTCGCTTTGGTTGGCGGTGGAACCAATCCACAACCTGGCGAAATATCTTTAGCGCATAATGGTGTTTTATTTTTGGACGAAATGCCAGAATTCAAACGAAGTGTTCTCGAAGTAATGCGCCAACCTTTGGAAGACCGCGAGGTTACCATTTCGAGAGCACGATTTACGGTTAATTATCCTGCGAGTTTTATGTTGGTCGCAAGCATGAATCCCAGTCCGTCGGGTTATTTTCCAGACGATCCCAACAACACCTCATCGGTTGCTGAGATGCAGCGTTATATGAACAAACTTTCGGGACCTTTATTGGACCGAATCGACATTCATGTAGAAATTCCTAAAGTGGAATTTGAACAATTGTCGGACAAACGAAAAGGCGAACTTAGTGAAGCCATCCGTGAACGAGTAATGAATGCAAGGGAAATTCAATCCAAAAGATTTGAAACTGAAAGCATCAACTACAACGCGCAAATGCCACCAAAACTTATCGAAAAACATTGTCAATTAGATGAAACGTCTCAAAATCTCATCAAACTTGCAATGGCAAAACTCAATCTTTCAGCAAGAGCTTTTGACAGAATCTTAAAGGTATCAAGAACGATTGCTGATCTTGAAGCTTCCGAAAACATCCAAAGTCATCACATTTCTGAAGCGATACAATACAGGAGTCTCGACCGCGAATTTTGGAATGCTTAGTTTTCTAGTTTAGATTTTAAAACAGAAATTCTATTGATGATTGGCAATGCGAAAATGCCACTTTTTTGTAAGTACAATTCGTAGAAGGTTTTTGCTTTTTCGGCAAAGTCAAGGTTTTCGGTTTGGTTAAAATGAAACTGAAAAACATTCCCCAACATTTGATAATAATCCACATGATCACGCTCCTGACGTTCGTTAACCAAATCTATAATCTCAGAAGTTGACATTGCAGATAATGTTTTAAAATCAAATTTAAAAATATCCTTCATCAACGAGTCGAAATCCAAATCTTTTTGCATTAAACTTTCGTCAGGTTTTCCCAACAAAATCTTTTCTAAAGCTTGCGTCAATTGTCGAATTAAACGCAACGTAAAATCTTTATCTTGAATCATATTTTAACCAAAAAATAAATAAGCTAATGTAATCGCTGTAATAACGCCAACCAAATCTGCCAACAACATCGCACCTACCGTATAACGCGTATTTTTTACAGCAACAGAACCAAAATAAACGGCAATTACATAAAAGGTCGTATCCGAACTTCCTTGCAAAATCGCTGACAAACGGCCAGCAAAACTATCTGCTCCAAAAGTCGTCATGGTGTCCACCATCATACCGCGAGCACCAGAACCAGAAAGCGGTTTTATCAAAGCTGTTGGCAAGCCATCTACAAATCTTGTATCCAGATGAGCAGATTGCGCTAGCCATTTCATGCCATCGATGATCACTTCAAAAACGCCGCTCGTTCTTAACAACGAAATCGCGATTAACATCCCAACCAAATACGGAATAATTTTAACACAGGTTGTAAAACCTTCTTTCGCGCCGTCAATAAACGCATCAAAAATGTTAATCTTCTTGTACATTGCGCCAAGCACTATCGCAAAGAAAATCAATAAAATAAGTCCATTACTCAAGACTTTAGAAAAGACATCCAATTCGTCTTTACTAAGTTGCACAAGATAGACAACCAATAACGCAATAATTGCGGAAATCCCACCAACATAAGCTAAAACTACAGGTTGGAAAAGATTGATTTTTTGTTTAATAGAGACAATAATCATTGCTGCCATTGTTGCAAAAAATGTCGCAATCATACATGGCAAAAATATATCTGTCGGTGTCTCTGAGCCCATCGACGAACGAATAGCGATAATGGAAACTGGAATCAACGTCAATCCACTAGCATGCAAACACAAGAACATAATTTGCGCGTTACTCGCACGATCTTTGTCAGGATTTAAGGATTGTAAACTTTCCATGGCTTTGAGTCCGAAGGGCGTTGCAGCGTTATCTAAACCTAAAAGATTGGCACTGAAATTCAGCATCATGTGTCCAAAAGACGGGTGATTTTTGGGAACTTCAGGAAAGAGTTTTGAAAAGAAAGGTTGTATTAAACGACTCAACAAATTGATACCTCCAGCACGTTCGGCAATACTCATAAAACCCATGAATAATGCCATAATCCCAATAAGTTTTAAACAAATATTAACGGCAGTTTCGCTGGTGCCAATAACGCCATCTGTCGATTGTATACGATAAACACCGACATTATTAAGCGAATCTTTTTTGTAATGGATATGGGACGCCTCAAAATCGGGTGATTTCTGAAGATTAGTTTGGATTTCTGAAGAAAATGCAGTTATCGGTTGCTTCGAAATTTTTATCGTGTCGCCACCTTTCCCAACAACCATATCGTTAAAAATCTCTTTGTAGTTGTCGGACGACGTATATTTAATCCCAGCAACGATTATCGCAATAATGATAAACGCAGACCAGATGCGGCTAAGTACCATTTAATTTTAATTTTAGTAAAAATAAAAGATTTTATTAAATCTAAGATGCGAAAACTGAATAATTGCTTGTTATTCTCTTAAATAAACCAAACGCTCGTCAAGTTCTTGACCTAGATTTTCGAGGATAACGGCATCTTTGGTTTTCTTTTGAAGTTCTTCAATAAAGAAAGTTGTTTCGAAAAACTGTCGATGTACACCAGACAACAAGCTCATAAAATATTGTAAACCTATTTCGTTATTATGTTTGTCCATCATGGTTTCGAGAGGTTCGTTCGGGAAAAGATCTTCGTGCAAATCGGTTAATTTTCGACACCACTTTAAAGACTTTTCAGGAGAAGACACTTTACAGAAATACATCATAATGAGACAAACCCAAAACGAATGTCGAAATGCGTTGCCTGCGCCGTTAGTTGAACTTGTTTTAGGATACAATTTTTTAGCAATATTAAAAGCTTTAAAACTTGCATAAAAATATAAAATCGAAAACAATGGATGACCAATGCCAATCCCTAAAACCACAATTATCTTTTTGAAAGACAACGATTTCAGCGCATTAAAAAATATTGTAATAAACTTCCTCATACAAAAAACTCCCACTTTCGTGAGAGTTATATTTTAAGCGTGCATCAACAACTTTATCGTTTTTGCGAGCACTTCTTTAACCTCTGTTCGTTTAACAATAAAATCAACAAAACCTTTCTCTTGTAAGAATTCAGCAGTTTGGAAACCTTCTGGCAAATCGCGTCCAATTGTTTCGCGGATAACACGAGGTCCCGCAAACCCTATCAAAGCGCCTGGTTCAGCAATAATAATATCTGCGGTCATCGCAAAAGACGCCGTTACACCACCAAAAGTTGGATCGGTAAGATAAGCGATATACGGAAGACCAGCATTTGACAATTGTGCCAATTTAGCTTGTACTTTCGCCATTTGCATTAAAGAATAAGCTGCTTCCTGCATACGTGCACCTCCCGACTGACAAATAATCATGAAAGGCAATTTGTGCTTCATAGCGTAATCGATAGCTCTCTTGATTTTTTCACCCATTACAGAACCCAAAGATCCTCCAATAAAAGCGAAATCCATACAAGACACTACCATTTCTACACCATTAACCTTCCCTGTTCCGTTACGTACAGAATCGTTAAGTTTGGTTTTAGCTTTTACTTCTTTAAGACGATCAGTGTAGGCTTTTGTATCTTTAAATTTAAGAATATCAACACTTTCTACATTGGCATCAAGTTCTTCAAACTTTTGATCATCAAATAAAATATCAAAATATTCTCTACTTCCGATTCTTACATGGAAACCATCTTCTGGCGAGACATAATTGTTCGCTTTTAGCTCTTCAGCTTCGATAATTTTCCCTGTGGGAGTCTTGTGCCATAGACCTTTAGGAAGATCTTTTTTGTCCTCAGTAGAGGTTGTAATATTTTGCGCTTTTCGTTTAAACCAATCAAATGCCATTTTATCTATATTTATGTAGAATGTATTATGTAAAATGTACAAATCAAAAGCATTTTAATTACTTTATGCTTTGTACATTCTACATTTTACAAATTTATTAAAGTGTGTTGACGTTGTTAAGATCTTCGAAAGCTTGTACTAAACGCGCAGAGAAAGTATCTTCACCTTTTCTCAACCATACTCTTGGGTCGTAGAATTTCTTGTTAGGAGAATCCGCACCGTCTGGGTTACCAATCTGAGTTCTTAAATAGTCAATTTTTCCTGTCATATAATCTCTTACACCTTCAGTATAAGCAAACTGAAGATCTGTATCGATATTCATTTTTACAACACCGTAGCTAATCGCCTCACGAATCTCTTCTAGTGTAGATCCTGATCCTCCGTGGAATACGAAGTTAATTGGCTTAGCTGCAGTTCCGAATTTTTCTTGAACAAACTTCTGAGAGTTATCCAAAATTTTAGGTGTAAGAACAACGTTACCCGGTTTGTACACACCATGTACATTACCAAATGCCGCTGCAATTGTAAAGTTATCAGAGATAGCTTTTAGTTTTTCATAAGTCAAAGCAACATCTTCCGGTTGCGTGTATAACAAAGAGTTGTCAACGCTAGAATTGTCAACACCATCTTCTTCTCCACCAGTTACTCCGATTTCAACTTCTAATGTCATCCCTAGTTTTGCCATTCTTTGGAAATATTCCGCAGAAACACTCAAATTCTCATCTAGAGGCTCTTCAGAAAGATCCAACATGTGAGAAGAGTACAAAGACTTACCAGTTTCTTTATAGAAAGCTTCGTTAGCATCCATCAATCCATCTATCCAAGGCAACAATTTCTTTGCACAGTGGTCCGTATGTAGTATAACCGTTGCACCATAAGCTTCTGCCAAAGTGTGGATATGCTTAGCACCAGCGATAGCACCAAGAATTGCAGATTTTTGTCCATCGTTAGAAAGTCCTTTACCTGCATTAAAAGCTGCTCCTCCGTTAGAAAACTGAATGATTACCGGCGCGTTTAGCTTAGCAGCGGTTTCCATAGTTGCGTTAACATTGCTAGATCCAATAACGTTAACTGCAGGAAGTGCAAATTGATTCTCTTTTGCGTAATCAAAAATTTCTGTTACCAAAGATCCTGTGGCTACACCAGCCGGAAACTTTCTACTCATAATTAATGTTTTTTTAATAGATTTATTTTAGTTTGCTAATTTACGAATAATTCACAAATCCGAATCATGATTTTTTCTAGGGCAATCCCTTGTCATTTTCCTAGGCTTTTGCAGCCGCTAGCAATGCCAAGGTCGGGCTGTCCGCTGTATCTTTTCCCTCCGCTCGGTCGGCTCCGCTTAGCTCCGCCGCCTCACTCCGGTCAAAGGATGCCACTTCCATCCCTATTGCGAAAGATTAGTTTCTTTTATCAATCCCCCAAAGCAGTTTTTGTCGGATGGTTTCGTAGAAGCTAAAATTATTTGGAATAATAAGATTTAAACAAAAATCGCCTTTTTCAAGATAGATTTCGTTACCAATGTCCATATAATACAATCGAGAATCCAATGACAAAGTAAACTGCGTTGATCGGCTTTCGACATTTAATGTGATTTTGGCGTCATCATTAACAATTAAAGGACGAACATTAAGATTGTGCGGTGCAATGGGCGTTATAACAAAATTATCATTGGTCGGCGAAATAATCGGACCTCCACAACTCAAAGAATAAGCCGTGGAACCTGTCGGCGTGGATATAATCAAACCATCGCCCCAAAATACATTCAGGAAATCATCATTAATATAAGAATCAATTGTGATCATGGATGTTGTTTCTTGTCGCGACAGGGTCACATCATTTAACGCGTACGGAAAATCAATAGAATTAGGTTTGGAAGTCGTTACTTTTATAATACTTCGTTTACTTACGGTATATTCACCTTTTAAGATAACATCAATCTCTTTAAAGATTTCCTCTTTTTTAAAATTCGCCAAAAAGCCCAATCTTCCCATGTTAATCCCAACAATCGGGATTTCCAATTCTTGGATAAAGGACATCGCACTCAGGATTGTCCCATCGCCCCCAAAACTGAAAACATAGTCCACGCCTTTAGCTTTTAGATCTTCTTTAGTTCGAAAGGTGTCGTAACTACTAGAGAATTTCATGTTTTTTGCCATGTCTTCGTGCAACACAATTGGGATTTGTCTTAACTCCAACTCCGAGATAAACTTGTTGAGATACAAGAAGCTATCAAAATCTTTTTTCTGAGAATATATTGCTGCAACCATAGCCTAAAACTCCAAGTATTTTTGGAAAAACCCAAAGCGATCTTTTAACAGATCTTCTTTTTGATCGTTATAAAATTTATTAATTACGGTATATCCAAAACGCTCAAAAGTCTCATCAATAGAGCTAAGATTGTCTTGGCTTATTTTTAAAGTTAATTCTATATGATCTTCTTTAACAGCTGTTATAAAACAACCATAAAGTTTAGAATTGTTGCTTTCGATAATCTTTGCCACTTCTACCATCGAATAATGCAGACTGTTGGTTTGCACGGTCAAGATGGCGCCAGCTTCCGAAAATATTGGATATTTCGAAAACTCGCTAAAAATATCATCACAACTGATGTAACCGAGAAATTTTTCGTCACTATTAATAACTGGGACAACATTGGTATTAAAAGTATGAAACAACTTAATAGAATCCCAAATATTACTATCTTCCGAAATTGCAAATTTCTCAAAGTGCATCGCAAGACTACCCAACTGTCCTTCTGGACTATCTTCCAAAAAAGATTGACTAAGGGCCCCCATATAGATGCCTTTCTTTTTTATAAAAATATGTGAATATCCAAATTCCTTGGCCAATTCCGAAGCTTCTTCAATAGAATCAGAAATGCTGAAGGCGGGAAAATCTTTGGACAAATAGTCTTTTATATACATATGGCTAAGTTAAAAAAAGCATTCGAATTCTTAGAGTCTGTTTATGGTTTTTGATAAAATTTTTATATTAAATCCTTTCGCAATTTTGGAAGGAATTATCAAACATCCCACAATTTAGTATTCTTCGAATAACTTTTTGTCAAAAAATTTGGTTTTTAAAAAATAAAAAGCTTACCTTTGTCGCCTTTCATTTTTACTTTTTATTAGATTTATTTCGAACTGCACTGGCAATTGCTAATGCAGTTTTTTGTTTTTATAGACCTAGCGCTTTCGCAAATTCCCACATAACAATCCCTCCACACACGCTTACATTAAGGGAATGCTTTGTCCCAAGTTGTGGAATTTCTAGCAAAACATCACAGTCCGAAACAATCTCATCACTGATGCCGTCTACTTCGTTTCCGAGAACTACGGCATACTTTTTATCCTTTATTATTTCAAAATCTGTTAAAAGCACACTATCAGTTGTCTGTTCGATACCACAAACTACGAAATCGTCGTCTTGCAATTTCTTGATCGTCGACTTCACATCTTCGTCATATTCCCAAGTTACACTTTCGGTGGCGCCTAGGGCAGCCTTGTGAATTTCGCGATGTGGCGGTTGTGGTGTAATCCCACACAAGATAATTTTTTCAATTAAAAAAGCATCAGCCGTACGAAAAGCTGCACCAACATTGTGCATACTTCTCACATTATCCAACACAACAACTAAAGGAATTTTCTCAGTTTCCTTAAAAGTTTCGACATCGATTCTTCCTAGTTCTTCTAGTTTTAATTTTCTAGCCACAATCTATTTTTTAAATATTAAATTCACATTTTTACCAATATTCTGAGCCAAAGTCTCCATTGGGATGTCGTTAACGTCATTATTAAATGGATCTTCGATTTCTTCTGCGATAATCTCCAAACTCATCAAAACATAGTAAATAAACATGGTCAAAGGCACCATAAAATATCCAATATTAATAACATACGCCACAGGCAAAGCCAAAACAAAAAGCAAAATAAACTTTTTGATAAACGATGAATAAGAATATGGAATTGGTGTATTTTTAATTCGTTCGCAACCGCCAGTAAGTTCTAGAAAACCCGACAACTGGTTCTCCAAAAACAAATAATCAACATCTGTAATAATACCTTCTCTGTTAAGTTGCTTAATTTTTTGCATTAAAATAGAAGCCAACTCAATGGGAGCATTGTGTTTTAATCCTTCTTCAAGTTTCGAAAACTCTTCATCCAAAGCCAATCTAGTGGATTCTTTAGAAAGATGTTTCGCCAGAAACAAAGGAAAATAGCGCAAATATTTTGCAATTTGATCTTTGTGATGTTGCTCTTCTTTTGGTAAAATTGCATTGATTTTGAGAGCAAAATTCCGAGTGTCATTCACCAATTTGCCCCAAAGTTTTCGCCCTTCCCACCAACGATCATAGGCTGTATTTGTCCTAAAAACCAACAACAAAGAAAGCACAAACCCCAACATACTATGTACCAAACCTACATTAGTAACCGTCGATTTGCTTGTCAAATCTAGATATTCGATTTCTAAATAAGCGATGCCGAAAGAATACAAACCTACCAATAACATTGTCGGAAACAATAACTTCAGCGTATCTGTTTTGTGCAAACTCAGAACGGTTTTTAGAAAGTCTTTGGTGTTATATATGCGCATCGTAACGACAAAGATAAAAATTCTATCTTTTTTGTCTTCTTCAAAAAGATAATTTCTGTTAATTCTGGTCGAAACTTTTGAAGCCTAAACGAATTTCGTATTTTTGAAATCCAATTTTTGATTATGGCAAAGGCAAAGAAAGAAACTCCGTTGATGGGTCAATACAATACAATAAAAGCTAAATATCCAGACGCTTTGTTGCTATTCCGTGTTGGCGACTTCTACGAAACTTTTGGCCAAGATGCCATCAAAACGTCCCAGATTTTAGGCATTGTTTTAACCAAACGTGCTAATGGTGATGGTCACATCGAGTTGGCTGGCTTTCCGCACCATTCTGTAGATTCTTATCTTCCAAAGTTGGTAAGAGCTGGGATGCGTGTTGCGATTTGCGATCAATTGGAAGATCCAAAAATGGTGAAAGGTATTGTTAAACGTGGTGTTACAGAATTGGTAACGCCGGGAGTTACCTTTAACGACCAAGTTTTAACATCGAAGAAAAATAACTTTCTGCTTTCACTTCACAAGGAAAAAGAAAAATTCGGAATGGCTTTGGTCGATGTGTCGACTGGAGAATTTTTGGTAAGCGAAGGTCCATTGGAAAAGCTTTTACACATTGTTCACACTTTTGATCCAAGCGAAATTATTTATCAAAGAACTACCGAACTCCCAAGTCAATTAAAAAATAATAATTCTTTCAAACTAGAAGATTGGGCTTATCAATATAATTATGCTTACGAAAAGCTAACATCACATTTCAAAACCAACTCGTTAAAAGGTTTCGGAATTGAAGATCAAAAACTTGGGATAACGGCTGCTGGCGCTATTTTCGCCTATTTGGTGGAAGACACGCATCATGCGCTTTTACAACACATCACCAAAATCCAAAATATTCCGCAAGACGATTATTTGATAATGGATAATTTCACTTTAAGAAATTTAGAAATCGTTTATTCATCGAATTATCAAGGCAAATCTTTACTTGATATTATTGATAAAACTAAAACGCCAATGGGCGGACGTTTGTTGAGAAGGCGTTTGATTTTACCATTAAAAAACATAAGCGACATCAACAGAAGACTCAGCCTGATTGAGTTTTTAAATAAAGAAGATCATTTAAAATACGAAATTGAAGAACTTCTAAAAGGCATTTCGGATTTGGATAGATTGGTTGGTAAACTAGCCGCAGAGAAGATTTCACCGAAAGAATTAGGTTATCTTCGTCAGTCGATTATCAATATTCAAGAGATAAAAGCCAAACTCCACAATTTCCCCGATGTATTGGCATGGATTGATCCTTTCAACAATATGGAAGACCTCATCCGTTATTTGCAAATGCACCTTAACGAAGATTTGCCTGTTAATATCAACAAAGGAAATGTCATTAAAGCTGGAATTTCTGAAGAGCTGGATCACCTACGAGGTTTGCAAAGTAAAGGTCGTGGATTTCTGGATGATATGTGCGCAAGAGAAATTGAACGCACAGGAATCTCTAGTTTAAAAATAGATTTTAATAATGTTTTCGGCTATTATATTGAAGTACGAAACACGCATAAAGACAAAGTTCCTGAGGATTGGATTAGAAAACAAACTTTGGTAAACGCTGAGCGTTATATCACGGAAGAACTTAAAGAATACGAAAGTCAAATTCTCGGTGCCGAAGAAAAAATCTCGCAACTAGAGCTCCAACTCTACCGAAATTCTTGCGAAGAAGTGTTAATCTACATTGACCAAATACAAGAAAACTCGCGTCTAGTTGCCGAGTTGGATTGCGCTGTGGGATTGTCAAACCTTGCCATTGAGGACAATTATACAAAGCCTATTCTCAATGACAGTTTTGCGATTGACATCAAAGAAGGTCGCCATCCAATTATTGAGAAATCGCTTCCACTAGGGGAAAAATACATCCCGAATGATATTTTTTTAGATAAAGATTCGCAGCAGATTATTATGGTAACAGGTCCCAACATGGCTGGTAAATCGGCAATACTGAGACAAACTGCCATCATTGCTTTGTTAGCACAAATCGGAAGTTTTGTTCCTGCTAAACATACAGAGATTGGAACTTTAGATAAAATATTCACCAGAGTTGGTGCCACAGACAACATCTCTGCGGGGGAATCTACCTTTATGGTGGAAATGAATGAAGCGGCGAATATCCTTAATAATATTTCGGAGCGAAGCCTTATTTTGCTAGACGAAATCGGTCGCGGCACTTCAACTTATGATGGTGTTTCTATCGCATGGGCTATTGCAGAATATCTTCATCAACACGCGTCGCAAGCCAAAACTTTGTTTGCAACACACTACCATGAACTCAACGAAATGACATTGAATTTTGAACGTATCAAAAACTTCCACGTGTCAATCCAAGAGAATAAAGGCAACATTATTTTTCTTAGAAAATTAGTGTCTGGCGGTAGCGAACACAGCTTTGGTATTCATGTTGCGAAGTTGGCTGGGATGCCTTCAAAAGTGGTAAATAGAGCTGGCGAAATTTTAAAAACTTTAGAATCCAACAGAACATCGTCAGAGAATTCTGGAGAAAAAATAAAACGTGTGACCGAAGAAAACATGCAGTTGTCATTCTTTCAATTAGACGATCCCGTTTTAGAAAATATTCGCGAAGAGTTGACAAAAATCGACATTAATACATTAACACCAATTGAAGCTTTGATGAAGTTAAACTCCATCAAAAAAATGATTGGTGGTTAATCTAAAACGTGGAAATCAACTGCTGAACGGCTTTTCCGTCAACTATTTCCAAACACTTTCAGTAAGCGCCAGCGCCATCACTGTTTTGCGAATAAAAGAAATAAGTGCGATCCTCAAACTTAGAAACGCCAATGTAATCTGTGTTTATAGCAAACTGAAACATATTTTTGACGGCTTCTTTAGGAAACGTAATTTTAACTTTGTTATACGTTACAATCACTTTGTCTAACGCATTCATTTCAGGAAGAATATCACCCTCAATTCCCCAAGGTCTTGCGTCGCTAATTTTCGAAATAAAATGACCGTCGCTTTTCGTTATTTTATGTTTTTTAAGGTCAAAATCTTTTACCGTCATTTCTAAACTAAAATTTTCGTCGAATAACATATAGCCGTTTTTGATTTCTTTAACTGAAAGATTTGTAAAATACCACGTAGTATCTACTTTTTGTTTTAGCTCCTCGGTATTTCCTTTCTTCTTTCCTGCTTTTTCAAAAGAGTATTTGAGGCTAGGATTTTCGTTAATTATCAACTGAAAAAAAATATCGTTAGCTCTGTTTTTAGTTTTCACATAAGACAAAATTTGAGTCTTATTATTTCCTAAACTATCTTTGCTAATGAAGTTTTCTAATAATTGCAAAGTAGCCGAAAATGTAGCTCTCTTAACCTTTCAACCGTTAAAAAGACTTCCATTTATAACTATTAAACAGTCTGATAATTTATCAACACTGAAAACATCATACACATTTAACAATTGCACGTGAGATTCCTTGAAATCACCTTGCGTGAAATCCCAATTGCGCTTTTTTGCTGCTTCCTTTTTATCTATCGTTTTCTTGGCGCATGATGTCAGAAGAGAAGAACTTAATAATAAAAATAGAAGTTGTGTTTTAATGTTTTTGTAGATTTTTCATGCTGAATCATTTAAAACTTAATTCCCTTTAATGAATTTCAAGATTTTATCAAAATAAGTTTCGTTTGGGTTTTCGATAATATTCCCACAAACGAAACATTCAATTTGATTCTTTTTGCTAAAATTTGCCTTCAAATCTTCCCATTGATAATAGGATAGTTTTTTGAATGCTGGATTATCATATACAACATCATAATTTAAGATTTTGTCCGACCCAAATCTTTTGCAGAATGCATTTTTGGGTTTTGGCGTTTTAAGTAATGTTTCGATTTTATCTAAAAAAATTTGTCTTTTTTCAAAGATAAAATTTGCTATTTCTTCCTGAGTTTCTGGCGTATATTGAGCAAATCTGTACTTGTAGAAAAACGCCAATTCTTGGTCTGTAAAATCTTGCAAACTGATTAAAATAGCACTTATTTTGATGAAAAAATTAAAGTCGACATTGTGTGGAAAGCTACAAGCTGGATGCAATAACACCGTAATATGCCAAAATGGAAACCATTAGCCAAGCAATTTCCGCTGAAATTTGTTTTTCCTGGTTTATGAAAACAATACTTTCGTAAATAAGAAAAATAACCGATCCTAAAACGGCAATAACTGAAATAACAAAAACACCTAAAATGATGTTTTCATAATGCATCCACAGATAAAAATAGTTTTTGAAAAAAGAATGTTGAATCGCAAAAAGAATAATAAATGCGTACACCGAAAGCTGGATTTTAAATATTTTCGCGAGATTCATTGGATCTTTGTTTTATAGATTAAAGAATCGCGATTAGACCTTTTCACTTTCAAAGAGTCGAAATATTGGCGATGCTCAAAGTTTTTACGAAATCCGCAACATATTTTTTTTATCAATTCTAAACTATCTTTCTAATGATCTTGGGCAAATAATTCGAGGTCAAAATTTTGTTTTTAAGTGATTTTTCCTGATTTTAAATCACGAAAATACCAAAGCTTATCCACGACATTTCCTGTTTGCATTTCTAATGAATATTTTGCATTCAGATCAGAAATGAGTTTACTTGTTTTTACCGAAGGTCTGTATATGGGCCTCCGTTTCATTCCCCAAATAAAAGGATTTAAATAAATAAGCATCGGCAAAAGTATGGCTGCAATTGGCAGAAACGTTATAATTTTTTTTCATTTTTATTTATTTAAATAAAATTGTAGAACTGGTTCTAAAATCGGAAATTGTATCTTTTTGGTGATAAAACAATTGACTTTCAAAAATAGCTGAATCAATAGTTATTCTATAAAAATTTTTATTGATCAGAAAGTCATAGGTTTTAGATGTCCTTGGCGAAAACTTGTCAAGCTCTTTTTCGTTTTGTGTTAAAAGGTTTGATTTTAAATAACTAAATGATCCCAGATATTTATAAAAATATTGGCGGAAAAATCAAGGGTCATTTTACCAATAAAAAAGTGCATGAAAATCTCTTTATAAAACAAACTAAAAAAGGACACGGAAATTCTTTTGAAGATGGCGTTCCTGACGAATATACTTTGCTATCCGATATGAAAACTACTAAAGCTTTAAAAATATGTTGTTGCGAAGCGACTTTAATAAATGAAGGCGACTTGAATGGCGATGGATTGGACGAAATATCTGTTGTACAAGCACCATTGAATGGCTGCACTTACACATTCAGTACTTTCACCAATGTTAATGGGACTTGGAAAAAACTTTTCGAGCCTTTCTTGCTTTCAAATGGATGCTAACCAATTAATAACAAAGATTTGCTCGATAAAGTATTTGTTGAAAAAGGAATTATTTACAGTTTGCAAGTTGATCCAAATGATGAAAACCAAAAACCGAAAAAATTAAAAAAGAAGAAAAACTAGTATGAAATTAACATTCAATTTTAAAAACCTCATCATTGCAGTTATTATTTTCATTATCGAGTTTTTAATTGCCACAACTTTTAAAGATATCGTTTTCGTAAGAGCTTATCTAGGCGATGTTCTTGTCGTGATGTTGATGTATTATTTTGTGAAAGCTTTTGTGGAAGTTGACAATACCAAATTAATAATTGCGCTTTTAATTTTTTCTTGTGTTATTGAGTTTTTGCAATACTTTCATTTTGCAGAGATGATCGGTTTTAAAGATAATAAAATCGCGATGATTGTCCTCGGCAATTCTTTTAGTTGGATCGATATTCTGTGTTATTTGGCTGGTGGATTAATATTGTATTTAATTGAAGTCTTAGCAAAATCAAAGTCTCGTTAGTATGGCAGGAATTTTAGTTTTAGCAATAATTATTCTGGCCGTTGTTATTTTCTTTTTTTCAACAATTGAAATAAAAGGGAAAAGAATTTCGGTTGGCAGCATCAAATTTTGTCTGGCTACTTTCTGTCGTTAGTCGTCTTTGCTTTTGGTTTGATGACGCATGCTGAAGATTTTAATATTGCTATTGATCCTATTGATTCTTGCTACATTCCGTCCGGGGGAAAACATATTTTTAGTTTGCTTTTTTACTTTATCATTTTTAATATTTCCGCATTTCTTATTTGGAAAAAAGGACGGATTCTTCCTCTTTTAAGTTTAGTTTTAAGCTTAATATTTTTAATAATTGATGCGATGATTAGCTTTGATGTTTAGATAATGCTCTCGAAGAATGTTGCAGGATTTTTCGCCAAAAATTCATGGGATTGTCCGCAGAAATTATGACAAATACGGTTATAATTTATCCAAAAATATAAACTCCGAATTGGGTTCTAACCTTACTTATATTTTGATGAAACCTTTGGAACTGATATTTCTAATTTCTTTATATCTTTTGGAAACCAAACCTGAACAAAAAATTTCTAACAAATACCGATGAGTCCATTAATAAAATCTTTCCTGAAACAATTATTGCTAATTGTCATCCCTATTGTTGCTTTATATTTCTATGCACAGATGGCTTTTGAAGCGAATAGTCGCCGCGAACATCGTACCGATGCTGGACTCGGAATTGCATTTATGGCGACTGGACTTTTGCTGGTTTTGTTTCTGGTTTTTCTTGTTGATATCATTAAAAAAATCCGAATCAAAAAATATAATATTGTAAAAATTGATGCAGTTTTACTTTTGATTTTATCAACACCAATCGCATATATAATTTGTCAAATCACAAAGCGAAATTGCTTTTGTACAAGTATTATTAAAATTGGAGATGCGCTATTTTAAAATTTAAAAATGATGAAAAAATAATCTTACTTTTTGTTTTATTTACCTTAACTCAATCTATTTTTGGGTAAGAAAAAAAATCTGTTTTGCTAACAAAAGCTTTGCAGCAACTTAATCTAAAAGAATCTCAAATTAACCTGAATCTTTTCACCGAAAAAGTTTTGCCCAACTATAAAGCGCAAAGTGTTCTTCTGATTCCAAAATATAAAACCAACGAGCAAGACGAATACGAAAATTATTTTTTAGTGATGGATGCCATTGTTCTGGTTGTTGACAACGCATCTGGAAAAATCCTTTATCAAAACATAGAGCCAGAAACTTGGGTTTCTGATGCTATGATTATGGAAAGCCTTGTTATCGACACCGGATTGTATATTCTGGCGGATCAAAAAAGAGCTTTTGGTGTACGTGTTAATACACATAATACGAGCGGACCCAATCCTTTTGCGTTAGAAGAACTAAAACTATATCTCGTTGATAATAAAAAACTTAACAGGATTACAGACAACATTACAGTCTATCGAAATTCTGGCGATTGGGATATCAAATGTAACGGCGAGTTTTCGACAGAAATTACAAGCATTGAAGTTGATAACAAAAATAAAAGTAATGGCTTAAATAATCTCAAACTGAAAACTAGCATTAAAAAAGAAATCAATACTTTGATAAAAGGCGATTGCAAAACGAAAATTGTTGACACTAAAGAAAATGTGGTATTAAAATTTAATGGAAAAACATATAAATAAAACTAAAAGAATAAAATTTTGAAACGACTTTATCTTTATCTATTATCTAATTTTTTAGTACTTGTTATTCTTAGCTTGCTAATCTCACAGGTATTAATACATTCATACATGGACGACGCAGACAATTCGGAAGGCAAATTCGTACAGTTTTTGATGTTTATTGTTGCCGTTTTATCAATGCAAGCGAGTATCTTTTTGAGTGTTTCGAGTGGAAGTATTTTTCTAAATTTAATTCCTGCAGTTCGGAAAAATTGGCTGTTATCTTTTATAAGTTTTTGCGGAATTTCCTTAGGCTATTTAGTCTATCTTTTCTGTGATAATCTTAGTGATGCTTTTTCTAATATAAGTGACTTTATTAAAGCAACAAAACCTTATTTAATCATGCTTACAACGCAATTTATTTTGACTTTTATAAGCTTTATTATTTTTAGAAAACGATTTAACAATATGGGAACTTCAAAACTAACTACCAATGACGATTGATATTTTACATACTTTCTCTGACATTATTTTTGGTTTAAAACCTTTAGCGCAATGAAGAAGATTTTATCATAACACTTATTTTATTCGGCGCATTTGTCTTTTTACTATTTTTAATTTTAGGTGTTGTTAGTAGACTTTTGTTTATCGTCATTGTCATTGGTTTGGTGAGCGCTGGTATTATTTCGACATCGGTTTTGGTAGGATTTCAGCAACGATCTGTCAGCAAAGCATTTAAAACATTTTTCATAGTTTCACCCACATTCGGCAGTACAATCGTTTCAGTAATTGCATTTTTGTTCACTAATATGGTTTACAAATGGGAACAAAAAGATAGTTCTATTTTCGCCAGAATCCTTTGTGGAATTGGGTTTGGATGTTTATTCGGATTTTTGATGTACAAGGCTTTACATAAAATAATCTTATTTCTCCAACGAAAATACAAACTCATCACCAACAAAAAAGAACTTGATATATAAAACAAAAAACTCCCAAAATTTCGAGAGTTTTAATATTTTTAAAAAGATAAAGCAACTACTAAATCGGAATAAAAATTACCGCTGCAACCGCTGCAACTGCGATAATCACGCTCATCAAATAATCTGTTTTTTTGATTTCTCTAACTTCGCTTCTTAAGACTTCTTTTTGTTCGCCATTATTAAGTTTTCCGTAGATTTTATCAGCATCGACTTTTAGAACTTCCATTTTTATCGTTTGTGCATCGTTAGTTCTAATCGTGTATTTTTTATACAATTCCAAAGTGTTGTCATGCAATGGTTTTTGCACATCTACAACTCTCGTTTGACACGACGCTAACAATAGCAAAGAGAAAATCCCAAGGATTCCTAAATATTTTGAGAATAACTTCATTTTAAATTTTTTTCAAAAATAATAAAATAGTCTTACTTATCGACCAAAGCTGTCATAATTATCTTCCGCATATTTTATCATACGACTAAGAAGCGCAACATTTTCTTTCTCCATCGGCGATAGATCATTATCCACGTTATTAGAAACAGGAATATACCAATCTTGATAATCGAAAAATTGTCTATAAGTTTCTTTTTTAAATGAATAACCATGACGTGCAAACACTGCATTTTTGATAATTTCCATGTCAAGTTTTTTCATGTTTTTAAGATCTTTTTCTTCAAGTTTTTGCGTAGACGCATTTATTTTAAAAATCGCATCAGACGCATAACGTTGTTGTTCAACATCATAAGTTTGTGTTTTTCCATTTTCATCTTCATAGCTGCCTTTTCCTTTTTTAGTTGTTGTCCAATCCACAATATCCGAGTGGTCACGATCCAACATAAAATTAGGATTATAAGCAAAATCCTTTTTCAACAATCGAACAATTTTTTCAGGAAACTTAACTTTTTCTCTGTTAAAAACTTTCCAATCGCCAACCAAACTATCTTTTCTGAGACCTATTGTAAATCGTCCATCCGTTTTATCATCACCAGGTTCGTCGAGGATAAATTTTTGCGTATGTTCATTATAAATTCCACGAAAAGGACGTTGGTTGCCATTAACAACACTGTAACCATATACACTATCTTTTGTAATTCTGTTAATCTTAACCGATAGTTTTTTGATGATGTAATTGTCCTCCATATTCTCAGCATTAGGATTATATACAGTCTCGAAATCCCCTGTATAAACCCCATACAACTCTTTATGAAACTCTGGTTCTACAACAGCAGCAACAGAATCTTTTTTAGTCTCATCTTTTTTGACTTCAGTATCTTTTTTGCATGAACTTAGTCCAAGTGAAGCAGCGACCAATGCAAGAATTAAATTAGTTTTCATAGTTTAATTTTTTCTTTCTTTTTATTAAATATTCGACCAATAAGATGTTTGGAATCCAACCCAACCAAGCAATGATTTGGTAAACGTCCATTGGATTAGGATGGAATAAATATACTAAAATTACTTTCCACAAACGCAAGGTTACCGCTGAAAAACACAAGGCGTAACTTCGCCACATCCAATGTTGGTGCGCTTGGATATTTCGATTTCTTATTTCCTGATAAGCTTTGTAAGTTGTATAAAACCAAAGAATTCCGAGGATGATAAACGAAATTTTCGAGAAGATTCCGCCATTCGCAAAAAAACCCATGTAGATACCTGATGTTGATGAAAATAGCAAAGTTAAAATCACATAGATTCTCCCCGATAAACGATGCAGAGTTTTTAAACTTTTATTAAAAAATAAAGCCACAAATCCAGCAATCAACACAAAAATACTGGTGTACACATGGGTATGGAAAATCGTCAAATATTCTGGTCGTGCCTCAACTTCGGTTTGTTTAATTGCTAAAAAATTAGCCATCGAATTGTAAGGAATGTACAATAATGTTATTCGCAACATCAACACAAAAAAGTAGATAAAACCGAGCAAAATTGCGGCTTTAAAAATATTGTGCTGAATATTTTGCTTAATTAACATATTATCTCATATTAAGTTCTTGCGCGATGAGCCAAGCTTCGCTCCAACAAGCTTGGAAGTTAAATCCACCTGTTATCGCATCGATATTTAAAACTTCGCCCGCCAAAAACAAATTCGGAACCACTTTGCTTTCCATGGTTTTGAAATTAATTTCTTTGAGGTCAACACCACCAGCCGTTACAAACTCATCTTTGAAGGTGCTTTTTCCTTCTACCTGCAATTTCATTTCGCAAAGATTTCCAGCCAAAACTTGCATTTCTTTTTTGCTGATATTCGAAATCTGCTTTTCAGAATCTACTTTTGAATACGCTAAAAGGCTGTTCCAAAAGCGATTGGTGACATTATAGATTTTGCTTTGTCCAATGGTCTTTTTCGGATTACTTTCTTTAAAACCAATAAAATCCTCCTCCGCTTCTTGTATCGACTTAGAAATAAAATTAACCAAAATCTCAAACTTGTAATTTTCGCGTGCCAACAATCTTGCGCCCCAAGCAGACAATTTGAGAACCGCTGGGCCACTAAGTCCCCAATGTGTTATTAACAAAGGACCGCTTTCTTCTAGTTTTAATTTTGGAATGCTGACTTCTGCCCATTCGAAGCTGGTGCCCGGATGTTCGGCCAGCAAAGGATTTTTGATATTAAAGGTAAATAACGACGGTACCAAACTCACGATTTTGTGACCAAGATTTTCGACCAATTTCAGAGATTTTGGTGCACTTCCTGTTGTAAAAACAACATAATCCGCTGAAAAATTTCCCGATTTTGTTTCGATTAAAAACTGATCTTCGGTTTTAGAAATTTGGCTTACCGTTGCTTGGGTAATGACCTCAACATTTTTGTTTTTGGTTTCGGTTTGTAACGCATTAATGATGCTTTGCGATTGATTGCTCTCTGGAAAAATACGATTGTCATTTTCGATTTTTAAAGATACGCCTCGGCTCTCAAACCACTCCATTGTGTCGCCTGGCTGAAATTTGCTGAAAACACTGCGCAATTCTTTTTCGCCGCGTGGATAGAACTTCACCAAATCTTGCGGATCAAAACAAGCGTGCGTCACGTTGCAACGTCCTCCTCCAGAAATTTTCACTTTTTGGAGAACATCTTTGTTTTGTTCTAAAATTTTGATTTGATATTTATTTTCGTCCAGATTGGCTGCGCAGAAAAAGCCTGCAGCGCCGCCTCCGATGATTACAACTTGCTTCATCAACCTTATGCTATAGATTTTAGTTTCAAAAGTACGATTTTTATAAACCATCTTTATTGACTAATTTTGAATCTTTGAATTTTTGCAATAGGGATGGAAGCGGCATCCTTTTTCCGGAGTGAGGTGGCGGAGCGCAGCGGATCCCACCGAGCGGAGGGAAAAGATATAGCGAACAGCCCGACCCGAGCGGCTGCCAAAAGCTGTGGCGAGGGAATTGCCCAAAATAATAGACAAAACATGGAAAAATATTTTTATAAATTCGATGTGAGATGGAGCGACATCGATGCGAACCGCCACCTTGCCAACTCGTCGTACATGGCGTATTGCGCACAAGCGAGAATGGCTTTTATGAACAAAGAAAAAATGGGATTGGCGCAGCTTAATCGTTGGGGAATTGGTCCTGTGATTTTGCACGAAAGATTTTCGTTTTTTAAAGAAATCTATGCCGATCAAGTGGTATATGTTAGTGTAGAAATTGCTGGAAACTCCGAGGATGCGTCGATTTATCAATTTGTACATAACTTCTATTTGCCAGATGGTACACATTGCGCGATTGCCGAAGCGACAGGCGTTTGGATTGATATGATGTTGAGAAAAACGACAACGCCGCCAGATGATATTATTTTGGCTTTGGATAAATATAAAACGTCTGACACAAAGATTATGACGAGAGAAGACATTAAGAATCTGCCTTTCCGACCAGCGAATATCGATCCTGAAATTTTTAGTATTTAAGATTATGTTTGAAGATAAATCACAAGAATTAACGCCCATCTCCAAACTTGGAGAATTTGGTCTGATAAAGCATCTTACAGAACATTTTCCGTTGGAGAATTCGACTTCGGAATTGGGTGTTGGCGACGATGCTGCCATCATAAATCCTGATGGAAAAAAAGTGGTGGTTACAACGGATGTCTTGGCAGAAGGTGTGCATTTCAACTTGGGTTATGTTCCGCTAAAACATTTGGGATACAAAGCGGTTGTGGTTAACCTTAGCGACGTTGCTGCGATGAATGCTATGCCAACACAGATTTTGGTTTCGTTGGCAGTTTCTAACCGTTTTCCTGTGGAAGCTTTGGAAGAATTGTATGCTGGAATTCAGTTGGCTTGCAAGCATTACAAAGTGGACTTAGTTGGCGGAGACACAACGAGTTCCAACTCTGGTTTGGTGATGAGCATCACAGCAATTGGCCTCGAAAATGAAGACGAAATTGTTAAAAGAAGCGGTGCAAAGCCCAATGATCTCTTGATAGTGTCTGGTGATTTGGGTGGCGCTTATTTAGGACTTCAGATCTTGGAAAGAGAGCATTCGGTGTTCTTGTCAAACCCAAATATGCAACCTGAAATGGAAGGTTACGACTACATCCTCGAACGTCAACTAAAACCTGAAGCAAGAACGGATGTTAAAAATACTTTGAAAGAGTTAGGCATCAAACCTACGTCTATGATTGATATTTCGGATGGTTTGGCGTCAGAAGTTCTTCATCTTTCTGATCAATCTAAAGTTGGTTTCCGCGTTTATGAGGAGAAAATTCCGTTGGATAATTTAACGATGAGCACAGCCGAAGAATTGAATCTAAATCCTGCAATGGCAGCGCTTAACGGCGGTGAAGATTATGAATTGTTGTTCACGATCGCACCTGAAGATTTTGATAAAATCGTTGGACATCCAGATTTTAGTATTATCGGTCACGCTACTGAATTAAATGATGGCAATCACCTTATCGCACGAGGTTCTAACCAAATGATTCCGCTTACAGCGCAAGGTTGGGATGCTTTTTTGAATAAAGAGTAATTTGATAATTAGAAGGCTTTCAGAGCTTTGAAACTCTGAAAGCCTTGTTGGAAATACTAAATGCAAAAAGACCTCAATTGAGGTCTTTTTTATGTTTTTCGATGGCGCTTTTGACAACATCAATTATTTTTAATTCTTCATTTTCCCAACAAAGTTCTTCGGAAGCTTTATCAAGATTGTCTTTATAGAAAGTTTTTCCGTTGTTGAGGACAATATTAATTTTGTCAGCAAGATGTTTTGGATCGTGTGAAGTAATGGTTTCCCCAACTCCAAATCCTGTTGCAATCCTTTTTAATTCAGGGAAATCCGAAACAACAACAGGCACCTTCGCTTGGACATAATCCGAAATTTTATTGGGTAAGGAGTAATAATAACTGAGTCCTTTATTTTCTTCAATGCTGAGCCCAACATCAGCAGTAGGTGTTATTTTTCGTAAATCCGCAGGATAAAGTTTGCCAAGAAATTCAACTTTTTCTAGGACTTTATATTCTTCTGCAATTGCACGAAACTCAGTTTCCATTGGTCCGCCACCAGCAATTTTTAAAACCGCATTATCGACATATTGCATGGCCATAATGGCTTTATCAATTCCTCTAGAATAGTTAAGCCAACCTTGGTACAAAATAATTTTTTTTTGCTCCGAATCAATCTGTTGTACATCTTGTTTTCGTGGAAGATTCCTAACAACTGTTGGCCTTTTTATGCGATATTCTTTTACAAACCAATCTGCATAAGAATCGCTAGCTGTTATCATATTTTCCAGCTTGTGAAAATAATTTTTTTCGATCCATTTCCAAAATTTCTGTGACGTTTTACCTTGCACAGTAGGCATTTCGCTAAACATTTCGTGGCTATCAAAAATCAAAGGAATATTTAATTTTTTGGAAAGTTTAAAATTTGGAAGAATCGTTTCTAAATCATTGGAGTATAAAACGGAATTTTTGTCAGTTCTTTTCTTTAATTCTTTATAAAGTTTGAACATAAATTCCGGATAAGCTAACTTCAAAGTTTTGGATTTCAATGGAATGCGCGTTACAGGATAACTACGTTGCATGTCTGGCGCGCCTCCCCAATCGTTGCCTATTAGCTCAACATCGTAACCATTATCAATAAGTGTTTGACAAGTTTTTTCGACACGTTGGTCGGTGTAAAGATTACTGAAAACACTTACTATAATTCGCATTAAGTTGATTTTTTAATAAAAATATGATAGACTTGGACCAAAGCCAAAATCCCATTTGGAATGATAACTGGCCAAAGCAATCCGTTATAAATACCATAAATGACGAAGCAAACGCAACCGAAAAAATTAATAATCCTGATGCTTCTTACTTTGCTCGTCAAAAAGCTACCAATGATGAATACAGAAGCTAAATAGCCAACGTACTCTACCCAATTATTGTCCATGATTTTTAGTTTCAACAAACTTACTGAATTTTAAAAATTCTAGAAAAAATAATGTCAGAAAGTCCATTTTTTTAGAATGGTAGCAAATTTGCAAAACAAAAAGTGTAAAATTCAATATTTTTTGTTGTAATTTTATTTTAACTATTAACACGGAGATAAAAAATGGATTATAAATTTTCAGATGGTTTGAACCGCGTGTTCAAACAGAGTAAAAACGAAGCAAGGCGTCTCCAAAGCGAGTTTCTAAACACCGAACATTTTTTGTTAGGTATTATTAAAACAGAAAACTCTGCTAAAGAAATCCTTGAAGGTCTTAACGCAGACCTAACACAAATCCGAAGAAAAATCGAAACATTGAGCACAGCAAATAGCAATCCGTTTGTTAGCAATATGGGAAGTATCTCTCTTACCAAAATGGCTGATCAATCGGTAAAACGTTCTGAGCTTGAGTGCAGACAATATCAGTCTTCGGAAATTAATACGGTGCATCTTTTGTTAGGTATTCTTTATAAACAAGAAGATCCGACTTCACATATTTTGCAGGCTTACGACATCGACTACGAGCGTGTACAATCTGATTATCAAAAAATGTTGAAAAACACAGATCAACTACCACAAAACAGTGCTTACGATGACGATGACGAGAGAGAAGATTTTTCTCAAATGAAAAAACCAACTGGTAATCTAGGAACTGGTAAAAGCAAAACGCCAACTTTGGATAATTTCGGGAGAGATTTGACGGCTTTGGCTAAAGATGATATGCTTGATCCTGTTATCGGTAGAGAAAAAGAAATCGAAAGAGTATCGCAAATTCTTTCTCGTAGAAAGAAAAACAACCCACTTCTTATCGGTGAGCCTGGTGTTGGTAAATCAGCAATTGCAGAAGGTCTAGCACTTAGAATTCATCAGAAAAAAGTGTCGCGCGTCCTTTTCGGAAAACGTGTTATTACTTTAGATTTGGCGAGTTTGGTTGCTGGGACTAAATATCGTGGGCAGTTCGAAGAACGTATGAAAGCGATAATGACTGAGTTGGAGAAAAACCGCGACGTCATCCTTTTCATCGATGAGTTGCATACTATTGTTGGAGCAGGAAGTTCTACAGGAAGTTTGGACGCTTCTAATATGTTCAAACCTGCATTGGCACGTGGCGAAATCCAAGTAATTGGTGCAACGACTTTGGACGAATATCGACAGTATATCGAGAAAGATGGTGCTTTAGAAAGACGTTTCCAAAAAGTTATGGTAGAGCCAACTTCTATCGAGGAAACAATCCAAATTTTGCATCAAATTAAAGATAAATACGAAGAACATCACAATGTACATTATAGTGACGAAGCGATTAATGCTTGTGTTAATTTGACGGCGCGTTACATCACAGACCGTTTTTTACCAGATAAAGCGATTGACGCAATGGATGAAGCTGGATCTCGTGTTTATATTAAAAACATGAAAGTTCCGACAGAGATTATCGATTATGAGGCTAAAATCGAGGAAGTTAAAGAGCACAAGCAACAAGCTGTTAAAAAGCAAGATTATCTTGAAGCTCGTAAACTGAAAGATGAAGAGGAGCGTTTACAAATCGAACTTAATCTTGCTCAGGAAAATTGGGACAAAGATGTAAAAGAGAAAAAAGAAGAAGTTACCGAGGAAAATGTTGCCGAAGTTGTATCGATGATGAGTGGCGTTCCTGTTACCAAAGTTGGCAAAAACGAACTGGACAAACTTTCTGCGATGGATAACAAACTTAACGGTAAAGTTATCGGTCAAGAAGAGGCTGTTAAAAAAGTTGTTAAAGCCATCCAACGTAACAGAGCTGGACTTAAAGATCCTAACAGACCTATCGGAACCTTTATTTTCTTAGGAACAACAGGTGTTGGTAAAACCGAATTAGCCAAAGTTATGGCGCGCGAATTATTCGATTCTGACGATGCTTTGATCCGCATCGATA
The DNA here is from genome assembly GCF_057652215.1 of Soonwooa sp. T0.1_25. Lineage (NCBI taxonomy): Bacteria > Pseudomonadati > Bacteroidota > Flavobacteriia > Flavobacteriales > Weeksellaceae > Soonwooa > Soonwooa sp. T0.1_25. The sequence goes on from NZ_JBYFBZ010000001.1 coordinate 156,001, forward strand.
TGAGTGAATATATGGAGAAATTTGCGGTGTCTAGATTGGTTGGCGCGCCTCCTGGATATGTTGGTTACGAAGAAGGTGGACAATTGACGGAAGCTGTTAGACGTAAGCCTTATGCAGTCGTTCTTTTAGATGAAATCGAAAAAGCGCATCCTGATGTATTCAATATTTTATTACAAATCTTGGATGAAGGTCACGTAACGGACAGCTTGGGTAGAAAAATTGATTTCCGTAACACGATTATCATTTTAACATCTAACATTGGGACTAGAGATCTTAAAGACTTTGGTGATGGTGTCGGATTTGGTACTTCTGCAAAGAAAACAACCAGCGATGCTCGTGCGAGAGGAACTATCGAAAATGCTTTGAAGAAAGCTTTCGCTCCAGAATTCTTGAATCGTATTGATGACATTATTATCTTCAACTCTCTTGAGAAAGATGACATCAAGAAAATTATCGATCTTGAACTTAACAAATTGTATTCTAGAATCGAAAAGTTAGGTTACAAAGTACAATTAACAGATGAAGCGCGTGACTTTATTGCCGAAAAAGGTTGGGATAAAGACTTTGGTGCGCGTCCATTAAAACGTGCAATCCAAAAGTACATCGAAGATCTTTTGGCTGAAATGTTGGTTAACAAACAAATGAAAGAAGGACAATTGGTAACGCTTAAACTTAATGATGCTAAAGATGCATTGGAAAGTGAAGCGCCAAAAAAAGAGCGTAAAAAAGAAAGCGCTGAATAATATTATTTCATATCAAATGAAAACGGGCACTCAAATTTGAGTGCCCGTTTTTTATTTTAAATTTTAAAAATTATTTTCCGCCTGCAGCCCTATAATATTCTAAAGCTTGTGGCATTGCTTCATTAATATCTGCAATTCTACTCGATGGATTTGGGTGAGTTGACAAGAATTGAGGTACCGCACTACCTTTAGAAGAAGCTTCCATTCTTTCCCAAAAAGCTGGTGCTGTTCTTGGATCGTAACCAGCCATCCCCATAAGATATAATCCCATTTTATCAGCTTCTCGCTCTTGTTTTCTTCCGTAAGCTAATAATCCTACTTGTGCCCCAATTGGATAAACTTGCTGGAAAATACTAGCCCACTGTGCATTGTTAATTGAACTTCCCAAAATAGAACCACCATATTGTGCAAGCATAGCTTGAGAAATACGTTCGTTACCGTGACCTGCCAAAGCATGAGAGATTTCGTGTCCCATAACAACAGCTAAACCATCATCATCCTTAGTAACAGGAAGAATTCCAGTATAGACTGCAACCTTACCACCTGGCATACACCAAGCATTAAGTTGAGAATCTTGCAAAAGGTTAAACTCCCAATTATAATTCGCCAAGTCAGATTGTCGACCAATGCTTGTATAGTATTTTTCTGCAGCTTGTTTTATACGGTTTCCGACATTTTTTACACGGTTAGCATCGGCTGTACCAGTAATAACTTTTGCTTTTGACAAAGTTGTTTTGTATTCTTGAGATGCCATTGTAGCGATCTCAGAATTGTTTGCTATTTGTAACGAAGAACGTCCTGTTACGGGATTCGTTACACAGGCCATCAATGACATTGATATTGCGCCTAGTCCTAATATTTTTGTTACTTTCATAGTTTAGGATTTTATAAATATTTTCCAATTAACAATTATTATTCCAAATATCTGAAATCAAATTCTAATTAGCATTAATTTTGCTGTATTCACAACAAAAGTTAATTATGAAAAAGTTTAGTTTAATCATATTTTGTCTCGCTTTATTATCATTAAGTTCGTGTTCTACGCAAAACTATATGGAAACCACAGCGGTAGACGCAGTTATCGAAAAAGCAGAATTTACGTTTAATGCTAAATCGGCTCTGCCTACCAATTTGGATGTCATTAATGTTATGAATTCTATTCCTGGCGCGACTTCATCAAGAGTTACAAATTTGGACAGTGGTTATGGATTTGATTTAAAATCGGACAAACTAGAAGTGACACTTCCCTATTTTGGAAGATTATACAACGCAAGTTATGGCGACTTTAATAAGAATTCTTTCAGATTCGAATCTAAAGATTTCCGAGTTTCAAAAACCCAAAATAAAAAAGGAAATTGGGTGGTAACAATTAATGTCAACGACCAATCGAATACACCAACATTTATTTTGGAAGTATTCAAAAACGGAAGCGCATTTTTATCCATCAACGCTAACGACAGACAACCAATAAGTTACGACGGTTATATCTCAAATTTAAATACAAAATAGAATTTAATTTTTTTTAAATCTTACTAAGACTTCAACAATTTATTAACAAACTCACGTGCTTCAGAACTTGGATTAGACAACAATTCTGAAGCATTTTTTTTATGTTCATTAAAAGCTTCATCCAATTGTTGATTCTTTTTTGTTTGTTCTAAAATATAAGCTTGAACCCAATATTGAAAACGTTTTTCACCTTGTAGTTGTCGAACTTCTTCAAAACGTCCGCTTGATTTTTTTAAAGAAATAAAATCATCGATTTTTTCGTAAACATTTTCTAAACCTTGATGATTAAGCGCTGAGCCAAGCAAAACTGGGACTTTCCAGTCTTTTTCTTTTGGTGGCATAAATTGAAGTGCACGCGTTAATTCCAGCTTTGTATTTTTAGCTTGTTGAAGATTCTCATCCGACACTTTATTAATGAAAATAACGTCTACCATTTCCATAATGCCGCGTTTGATGCCTTGTAACTCGTCACCACCGCCGATAATTTTTAAAAACAAAAAAACATCGGAAATATCGGCAACCAAAACTTCGCTCTGTCCTACGCCAACGGTTTCTATCAAGATATAATCATATCCGGCTGCTTCACAAATTAACATGGTTTCAAAAGTTGCATTGGCAACGCCGCCCAGAAATCCAGAACTCGGACTTGGACGGATAAACGCGTTTGGATCTTTAGCAAGATCTTCCATTCTGGTTTTATCACCGAGAATACTACCTTTGTTAATCGCAGAACTTGGATCAATTGCAAGCACCGCAACTTTCTTTCCGTTCTTGATGGCGAGTTGTCCAAAACTCTCAATAAACGTCGATTTTCCCGCTCCTGGAACGCCTGTAATACCAACCCGAATTGATTTTCCTGTTAATGGCATAATCGCTTTAAGAAGTTGCTCGGCTTTTTCGCGATGTTCCAACTTCTTACTTTCAACCAATGTTATCGCCTTAGCAATCAATCTTTTATCACCAGATTTTATACCTTCAACTAAAGTTTCTAAGGATATTTCAACGCTCATCTTGAGAATTTGGAATGTTTATAAATTGTTTTTATATCTGAGTAGTTTCAGTTTTAATTTATAAATTTGAAATAACTCAAAGATCAAAAATAATGAAAAAATACCTATATACCGCTGTTTTTGCATTGACTTTGGTATATTCTTGTACCTCAAGAAATACTGCAAATAACGAAGGAAGTTCATACGGTATTACCAAAGAACAAATGGCAACAGCGAAAACGTTGTTTGACGCAAGATGTGGAAAATGCCATGATTTACCAGCAACAACAGACCATACAGCTAGCGAATGGAAACCGATTGTCGAAAGAATGGCGCCTAAAGCAAAACTAAGCGCCGAGGAAGGAACTTGGTTATTGGCTTACGTAAGTGCCAACGCAAAAAACTAAACCCAATCACATTTTTATATTAAACGGAACGCGTTTTTCAGAAATGGAAAGCGCGTTTTTATTTCACAACAAATTGAATTTAAATAAAAAAATCTTCAGGCATTCCTGAAGATTTTCTTTTCAATATATTTAATAAACGTGATTATTTAACCAACATTTTTTCTAAAATTTCTACGGCACATTTTGGAAGATTAGTTCCGGGACCAAAAATATGGTCAGCGCCGTTGGCATACAAAAATTCGTAATCTTGCTGCGGTATAACACCACCAACAACTACTGTAATATCTTCTGCACCTAGCTTTTTTAATTCTTCAACAACTTGTGGCACAAGAGTTTTGTGTCCCGCAGCCAGAGAAGAAACACCTAAAATATGAATATCATTTTCGATGGCTTGTTTTGCAACCTCTTCTGGCGTTTGAAACAATGGCGCAACATCCACATCAAATCCCATATCAGCAAAGGCTGTCGCAACAACTTTGGCACCACGGTCGTGTCCGTCCTGCCCCATTTTTGCGACCATAATTCTTGGACGACGTCCTTCTTCTTCCTCGAATTTTTCGGTTAGTTTTACCGCTTTATCGAAGTATTCATTTTTACCAGCATTCATAGCATATACACCCGAAATAGTTTTGATATTGGCTTTATAACGACCAAAGCTCTCTTCCATCGCATCCGACATTTCGCCCAAAGTAACACGACGACGTGCTGCTTCGATACATAAAGCTAAAAGATTACCTTCCGTGGTTTTCGCAGATTGACGAATTTGATTCAAGATATCTTCAACAGCGGCATTATCACGCGTTGCTTTGATGTTGTTAAGTCTTTCGATTTGCTTTTGACGAACCACAGAATTATCAATATCCAGAATCTCAATATCTTCTTGTTTTAACTGAGATTTAAACGAGTTAACACCAATGATAAATTCTTCTCCACTGTCAATTTTAGCTTGTTTAATGGCTGCTGCTTCCTCAATTCTCATCTTTGGAATACCTGCTTCTATTGCTTTTGTCATCCCACCTTCTTTCTCAACCTCATCGATGTACTTCATCGCTTCTTCAATCATCTGTTGCGTCAAGGCTTCCACCAAATCTGAGCCGCCCATTGGGTCAACAACATTGCAAATGCCGCTTTCTTGCTGCAGAATAATCTGTGTATTTCTCGCAATTTTCGCTGAATAATCGGTTGGTAGCGCAATCGCTTCATCCAAAGCGTTTGTGTGCAAAGATTGCGTTCCGCCCAAAGCCGATGACAAAGCTTCGATAGCAGTTCTTGTAATATTGTTAAATGGCTCCTGCTCTGTCAAACTCCATCCAGAAGTTTGTGAGTGCGTTCTTAGAGCCAAAGATTTTTGATTTTGAGGATTGAATTGTGTTAAAAGATTTGCCCAAATATAACGTGCAGCCCGCATTTTGGCGATTTCCATAAAATGATTCATCCCGATTGCCCAGAAAAATGATAAACGCGGTGCAAAATCATCAACATTCATCCCAGCTTTTATTCCTGTTCTAACGTATTCTAAACCATCAGCAAGTGTATAAGCCATTTCTAAAACTGGTGTTGCACCAGCTTCCTGCATATGATAACCAGAAATAGAAATCGAATTAAACTTAGGAATATTTTTAGAAGTGTATTCAAAAATATCAGCGATAATCTTCATGGACGGCGTTGGTGGATAAATATAAGTATTACGCACCATAAACTCCTTAAGGATATCATTTTGGATAGTTCCAGAAAGCAAATCTTGAGAAACGCCTTGCTCTTCCGCAGCAACTATATAGAATGACAAAATCGGCAAAACCGCACCATTCATCGTCATCGAAACCGATATTTGGTCTAAAGGAATTTCGTTGAACAAAATCTTCATATCCTCCACAGAGTCAATTGCAACACCCGCTTTCCCGACATCACCAACCACTCTTGGATGGTCAGAATCATAACCTCTATGCGTCGCTAAATCAAATGCTACCGACAATCCTTTTTGTCCAGCCGCCAAGTTTCTTCTGTAGAAAGCATTGGATTCTTCCGCTGTTGAAAACCCTGCATATTGACGAATGGTCCAAGGTTTTTGAACATACATCGTGGAATAGGGTCCACGCAAGTAAGGCGCGATCCCTGCAGAATATGACTTTTCGGTTAAATTTTGAGAATCAGAAGCTGTGTACGAAGACTTTAGTTGAAGTCCATCTTTTTCGAAATAGTAGATTTCTGGCTCGGTATATTGAATATTAAAATCAGGCTTTGTCGCCTTTATGGCTTGTCGCATAATGGGATTTTTATCTCTGTAAATTTACAACTTTTAGGGGACTTTATCTTAGAACAAAGCTTTAAAATAGAATTTTGAACTAAAATTATTCGTTCTCATCTTGCTTATAAAAATCCTCTAAAAGCTGTTTTGCAGTTTCAAGATTTTCTTCAGCAACTTTTAGCTGAACACCGCCAGAAGTCAAGTTGAAAACATTATAAGTATTTGCCAAGACATTTCCGAACACAAAACATTCGACATCATTGGCTTCCAAAAAAGCCTTTATCATTTGGGCTTCAGGTTCTGTATTAAAAACTTTTAGCGTTACAAGTTCCATATTTTTTAAATTTAAATAAAAAACTCAATTAAGTTATCTTGGAAGACGACTTGCTCTTTTCAGAAGTTCAGCATTAATATCATTAATTAATTGTGGACCTTCGTAAATGAAACCAGTGTATAATTGTACCAAACTAGCTCCTGCATCCAGTTTTTCCATTGCATCTTTTGTAGAATGAATCCCGCCTACACCAACAATTGGAAAGGCACGATTGCTTTTATCCGCTAGATATTTTATCATTTTTGTACTACGTTCACGAATTGGTTTTCCGCTTAAGCCACCATTTCCGATTTCAGATAAAATTTCGGGAGAAGTTTTTAAACCTTCGCGATTAATAGAGGTGTTAGAGACGATTACACCGTCAATTTTAGTTTCAGCAATCAAGTCGATAATTTCATCCAATTGATTGTTATTAAGATCTGGTGCTATCTTTAGTAAAATAGGTTTTGGGTTTGCTTTAGAAACATTGATTTTTTTCACTTCTGTGATCAACTCTCGCAGATATTCAACATCTTCCAATTTGGCGTGACTTCCAACATTCGGACAACTTACATTCAAAACAAAATAATCCACATGAGGATGAAGGCCTTCGAAACAATCCAAATAATCTTGGGTGTAATTTTCGGGAGTCGTGTTGGTGTTTTTTCCAATATTTCCACCGATGATGATTTTTCCTTTATTGGTTTTCAATTTTTCGATTGCGGCATCCAAACCATCATTATTAAATCCCATTCGGTTGATAATTCCGCCGTCTTCAATCAATCGGAATAGGCGTTTTTTTGGATTTCCAGCTTGCGCTTTTGGCGTTACAGTTCCGATTTCTACAAAGCCAAATCCTAAATCCGCTAGCTCATTAAAAAGAACTGCATTTTTATCAAATCCTGCTGCTAAGCCTACTGGATTTTTAAATTTCAAACCAAAAACTTCTCGTTCCAAACGCTTATCAACAATAGGTTTTGGAAGAAATAATCTGGTTAAAAAACCAAAATTCTTAAGCATTGAAAATGTAAAGTGATGGACTTCTTCAGGATCGAATTTGAAGAGAATTGGACGTATGATACTTTTGTACATCAAAGAAAAGTTTTACAAATTTAGTCAAATCTAAAGTGATATTAACTTATTTGGTTAAAATTAACATATAATATCTTTCCACAATTATGAAGTATTCATTTAAATAATCAATTATTGCATCCTTTTCAAAAACCTATATTTAAATAAAAAATCTTTGATTAAAAACAAAAAAAGGGTTAATTATTAACCAAAAATATATTTTAAATTAATTTTTTTCTATATTGCAGCCTCCAAAACAATAATTATTAATATGAAAAAAAAACCTACTAATTCTTAGTAGCATAACACAAGGAGGAAGTTCTGCTGAAACTTATGGCGCATATATCGACTGGAACAACGATGGTAGCTTCTCTGGAGCTAATGAAATGATTGGAGGTTCTGGCTTGCCAACATTTAACAAACCATTCAAAATACCATTTACTGTACCAAGCAGTGCTATTAAAAAACCAAAATTAAGAATGATATTGGTTTTACAATATGCTGGTTTCAGGACAGATCCTTGTAGAACTTTTGACTATGGACAAGTGGAAGATTACTCTTTGAAAGTTACTGGTAATTTAGGAACAAACGAAACCTCAGTTTCTACAACCACAATCTATCCAAACCCTACAATAGATTAACATCCAAACACGACAAAGTACAACTTACGATCAATTCGAAATCGTAAAAGTGAAAGAAAGCGCGGGCAATATGTCCGCATTTTTATTTTTAATTCAAAAAATAAAACTAGAGTCGCCAATCTAAAATAAACTATGAAAAAAAACACTACTATTATCCGTCGCTTTATTAAGTCAAGTTAGCTTTGCGCAAGTTACATTCAACGGAAGCAAGTTCGAAAAAAATGGAACAAACTACAAAATTTCAAAATACAATCAAGTTTTTAGCAATAGAGAAGCTATCATCTTTGTAAAAAAAGGAAGAACTAACAAAACGGTGGGTGATATTTTAGCACATACAGGAGGCTTCGGGATGGGTTTGAGCTTGGGTCATATCCTTTTTAACTCACATGAATCAACTATATACACTCCTTTTGGTGAGACTTCTAAAGTGAAGCCTAATAACTCCGCTCGATTGACAGTATTTGGTGTTAGCGCAGCTATTGCATTGTTGAGCATTCCTTTTTTTTCAGGAGCTGTCAAAAACTTCAAAAAAGCAGTAGCTACAGAAAATGAAGAAGCAATGGCATTTCAACCTTATTTTAAAGTAGAATCGGCTGGTAATGGCATGGCAATGAGCTATAATTTCTAAACAAAAGAAAGTCTAAATTGATTTAAGCCTTCTTAATTTATATGTATTGCTTTAAATCAAAACTCAAAATTTTAGCGATTTCCAAAAATTCTGGATTGACGTTTAGGCTTGCGTTAATTGAGATTTCTTCGCTTGTTATCGGATGAACAAAATTTAGCTGATGCGAATGCAAAGGCATCGCCGTAATATTGAAAGTCTGCAACCACAATTTATTTTGCTTGTTGCAACCATGTTTTCGGCAACCCAAAATGGGATGCAAAATATGTTTAAAATGCTTTCTTAACTGATGAAATCTTCCAGTTTCAGGAATGGCTTCCACAAATGAGTATCGCGAAGTTTGATGTTTTCTAAAAGGCAAATCGATTTCGGATGTTTGTAAACGACGATAATACGTGATGGCATTTTGGATAACTTCATTTTCGTTTGCTAAGTCGTAATCGATGGTTTCTTCATCTTTTGTCCAACCTCGAAGAATCGCAATGTATTTCTTTTCAACGTCACGACTCACGAATTGGTCGCTGATGAGTTTCAAGGTTTCTTTATTTAAAGCAAAAAGCAAAACACCTGACGTTTTTCTGTCTAATCGGTGAACAAGATGCACTTTTTGACCAATTTGGTTCGTTAGTTTTTCTACCGCATATTCGTCCGCAGGTCCTGCATAATAGGATTTGTGCACCAACAATCCGCTGGGTTTATTGATGGCGATAAGATGCTCGTCGCGATACAGAATTTCTAACATTTTGCAAAAATAAAGATTTCTTGTAGAAATTTTTAATGTGTGTTTAAACAAAGAATTTATAAAATGATGAAAAGCGTAAGTCCAATTTTTACATATTTTTGTTATAAAATCAATTTGATGAGTTTGTTCAATATTATAAACCTGTTTCGGCTTTCTAAGGAAGAAGAGGAGAAAGACACCTACAACGAGATTGAAGAAGGCATTCATTTTCGAGGTCATAATCTTTGGTTATTGGTTTGTGCAATGGCAATTGCTTGCATTGGTTTGAATGTTAACAGTCAAGCTGCGGTGATTGGCGCGATGTTAATTTCTCCTTTGATGGGACCCGTTGTTGGACTTTCGTTTGGACTTTCAATTCATGATAAAAACTTAATTAAGCTTTCAGTTTGGAATTGGCTCATCATGATTGTCACCAGTCTTTTGGCGTCTACAGTTTATTTTATGATTACACCTTTTCATTCGGAAACAAGTCAGTTGGAAGCATTTAAGGAAGCGACAGTTTTCGATTGTATGATTGCGCTTTTTGGTGGTTTGGCTTGGTTTATTGGGATAACTCGAAAAGAAGCCATTAAAACTATTGCAGGAGTTGCGGTTGCAACCGCTTGTATTCCGCCGCTTTGCACGGCTGGTTTTGGTTTGGCCAATGGAAATTGGGAATACTTTTTCGGTGGTTTGTATTATTATTTGGTGAATTGCGTGTTTATCGGGATTGGAACCTGGATTTTGAGCATCATTTTGGGGTATCAACGCTATTATTTACTTAATTCTCAAGGGAAAAGTAAGCAGACCACTTTGATTATTACCGTTCTTTCGATTTTGGTTTTGACACCAAGTATTTTCTTAACCGTTAAAAAATGGAATAAAGAAAATTTTAGAATTGAAGCCGACCAATACATTAAAAAAATTGAAGATAAAACACCTGAAATAGCTATTGTAAACTACAAAGCCTTCAAAAAAGGAGATAAAAAATATTTGGATATTACCGTTCTGAACGACTCCACATTTTTATCGAAAAACGAGTTGTACGAACACGATATGCTGAATAAAGACATCGAATTGGTTTGGCATTATTCCAAGCAAACAACGTCCACAAGCAGCGAAATAAAATTCCTGCAATCTCAAATGAACGATTTGAAACAAAAACTAAAAGAAACCGAGCAGAAATAATTTAAAGTTTAAACATTTGTTCCAAAAAAATGTCCTACTAAAGCGGTTGTTCCCATCGCAAATGTCCCCCAAAAGCCGATACGAAGAACGCCTGTCAGAATATTAGAACCTCCTGTTTTTGCGGCGATGGCACCCAAGACCATTAAGAAAAATAGGGCAAGTCCGTATTGCCAATAGACCATCCTCTCGATTGGAGCAAGAAGTGCAACAATCATTGGGATAATTGCGCCGCCCAAAAATGAAAAGAAAGAAGCAATAGCCGCTTGTAAAGGTCTTGCGGCAGAAATTTCGTTGATTCCGAGTTCGTCTTTGGCGTGTGCTTCTAGCGCATCGTGAGAATGTAATTCTTTGGCAACTTGCAAAGCCGTAGCTTTTGAAACGCCTCTTTTTTCGTAGATTTTAGCTAATTCTAGAAGTTCAAACTCTGGATTTTCCTCAAGTTCTTTTCGTTCGCGTTCGATATCGGCTTTTTCAGTGTCGGCTTGTGAACTCACAGAAACATATTCTCCTGCTGCCATCGACATTGCACCTGCAATCATCCCTGCAAGAGCTGCCAAAGCCACAGAATCTCTTGTCGCTTGAGCCGCAGCAACGCCAATAACTATACTTGTGGTGGAAAGCAAACCGTCATTCGCACCCAAAACTGCAGCACGCAACCAGCCAATTCGAGTGACATAATGTTCTTCCATTTTTCTCATAAGTAGTGAAATGTCATATAAATTTAAGGAAGTTTCGCTGAAAAGGAAATGATTTAAAATTCTCTTTTAAAGGTGTACAAACTCGAAAGTGATGTTCCCATAGAACTAATTACTTTTATCGCAACAAGTTCCCAACCATCTTGTCCATATTTATTGAGAGTTTCATCAATTTCGTCAGTTGGTACTTCGTTAGTCCACACGCTTTTTGATTTAACTTCCACAGTTTTGTATTCGAAACGTTTTCTCAAATTTTAAATAATTTTTTCTAAAGATAACCCGTTGTGCATTTTGAAACATTTTAATATTTGATTCGTCAATTCGAGTGTTTTTTCGTAACAGAGTGGAGAAAAAATGTATCGAGAATAGATTTATCTTCAAAATTACAAACTTCTCGATACGATTTTTTTAAAAAAATCTACTCGAAGTGACGAAAACACCTCAAAATGCACAACGGGTAAAGATAATATAAGTTTTTTAAAACACTTGATTCAACGTCACTTCGAGTAGCGCAGCGTATCGAGAAGTTTAATAATAAGTTCTCGATATATTTTTTCTTCATTTCATTTCGAAAAAACACTCGAACTGACGTACTTTTAAATTTTCGAAATTAATGGGCACTAGATTTAGAAAAAACATTTATCACCACAACGCCAGCGATGATTAAAACCATTCCGATGATTGTTGGAAGATCGGGGACTTGTTTGAAAACAAACATTCCCACCAAACTAATCAACACAATTCCTACGCCTGACCAAATGGCATAAGCAATCCCAACAGGAATGGTTTTTAGGGTATTACTAAGAAAATAAAATGCGCCGGCATAGCCAATAGTTGTAATAATAGTAGGAATAAGCTTTGTAAAACCTTCTGATTTTTTGAGAAATGTGGTGGCAATAATTTCAAAAACAATCGCGATAAAAAGAAAAAAGCCTGCTTTCATAATTTTAATTTTACGCAAATTTCGTGATTAATTTAAGTGTGTTGAAAAATTAATTCGTTTTTGTAGTGAGAAAATAGGATATTCATTTCTCTCTAAATAGCACGAAGTTGGGTGATTATTACCCAAACTATATAAATATACCAAATTCCGTAGCCCTGATTGAGCGGCGTGTTTGAGCTCATCTTGCGTGGGAAAAGCCTAGGGAAAGAAATAGCAAGATAGCGAGTAGCGAAAGCAGGTTCCCGGCTCCTAATAATTTTGCTGCTCGACCGTTGACTAGGACAAAAGAAAAGCCTATTTTTGCATAATAACTCATTGGAACTATGGCAAAACAGGAAGACGTTTTTAAGAAAGTGGTGTCGCACGCAAAAGAATATGGTTTTATTTTCCCTTCTAGCGAGGTGTACGACGGGCTTTCGGCAATATACGATTATGGACAAAATGGTGCTGAACTAAAGAATAACATCAAGCAATATTGGTGGAAAGCAATGGTTCAGTTGAACGAAAATATCGTGGGTATTGACTCGGCGATTTTTATGCATCCTACAATTTGGAAGGCTTCGGGACACGTTGATGCTTTCAATGATCCGTTAATTGATAATAAAGATTCTAAAAAACGTTTCCGCGCCGATGTTTTGGTGGAAGATTGGGCGGCGAAATTAGAAGATAAAGCACAAAAAGAGATAGAAAAAGCAGCGAAAAGATTCGGTGATGCTTTTAATAAAGCAGAATTTGAATCGACTAATCCGCGAGTTTTGGAATATCGTGCAAAGCAAGATGCAGCGCTGAAAAGATTGGCTCGTTCGTTAGAAAATAATGATTTAGCGGATGTGAAAGCTTTAATAGAAGAGTTGGAAATTGCTGATCCTGACACAGGTTCTAGAAACTGGACGGAAGTCAGACAATTCAACTTGATGTTCGGAACGAAATTGGGAGCTTCGGCAGATTCTGCAATGGATTTGTATCTGCGTCCAGAAACGGCACAAGGAATTTTCGTAAACTATCTAAACGTACAAAAAACGTCAAGACATAAATTGCCTTTCGGGATTGCGCAAATCGGAAAAGCTTTTAGAAACGAGATTGTTGCGAGACAATTTATTTTCAGAATGCGTGAGTTCGAGCAAATGGAAATGCAATTTTTCGTTCCACCAGGAACAGAATTGGAGTTCTACGAGCAATGGAAAACAAAACGTCTAAATTGGCATTTGGCTTTAGGTTTGGGCCAAGAGAATTATAAATTCCACGATCACGAAAAGTTGGCGCATTATGCGAATGCTGCGGCGGATATTGAGTTTAGATTTCCATTTGGATTCAAGGAATTGGAAGGTATCCACTCGAGAACGGATTTTGACCTTACGGCTCACGAAAAACATTCAGGTAAAAAATTGCAATATTTCGATCCAGAAAGAAACGAAAGCTATGTTCCGTACGTTGTAGAAACGTCGGTTGGTCTTGACAGATTGTTCTTAGCTATTTTCTCTCATTGTCTAAAAGACGAAGTTTTAGAAGATGGATCAGAAAGAACTGTTTTATCACTTCCACCAGCTTTGGCTCCAGTAAAAGCAGCGATTCTTCCATTGATGAAGAAAGATGGTTTGGGCGAATATGCAGAAAAAATCTTCAATGATTTGAAATATGATTTCAACTTAATTTATGAAGAAAAAGACAGTATCGGTAAGCGTTACAGAAGAAATGATGCTTTGGGTACGCCTTTCTGTATCACGGTTGACCACGATTCGTTAACCGAGAACACGGTGACTTTGCGTGATCGTGACACGATGCAACAAGAGCGTGTTCCGGTTTCTGAACTGAGAAGAATTATCGACGAAAAAGTGAATTTTAGAACGCTTTTGAGTAAAATTTAAGAGATAAAAATCTTTAAAAACAAAAACCTTTCTTCGGAGAGGTTTTTCGTATTTTTAAACTATGGAAAATTCAATTCTTTTTTCAGCACAAATCCAACAACACGATGATATAAATGCCGCTTTTGTTGTTTTTCCTTTTGATGTTCAAAAATTGTTTGGGACTAAAGGACAAGTTAAAATAAAAGTCATATTTGATGACAAGGTTGAATACCGCGGAAGTCTTGCTAATATGGGTTTTGGACATTGTGTAGGCTTAACACAAGCCGTTAGAAAACAACTTGGAAAAACGTTTGGAGATCAAGTTGATGTTAAACTTTGGAAAGACGAGGAAGAAAGAGTAGTGGTGGTTCCTGATGATGTTAAAATTTTGTTGGATGAGAACCAAAAAGCCAAAGAACTTTACGAGAAAATGTCCTACACACACCGTAAAGAATACATCCGTTGGATTGAAGAAGCCAAAAAAGAAGAGACACGCGAACGCCGGAAAATTAAAATGATCGAGATGATCTTGGACGGAAAAAACGGGATTTGAAACTGCTTCAAATCCCTTTTTATTTAATCCTAGTTTTGGTAAATTATTTAACTTTAACCAATGGTATTTCGGTGTCACCTTGCGAAATAATCAAAGAATCGCCTTTGGTATTCGCAGAAACGCCATTTCTTTCATAATGCTCGCCATCAGCAGTTTTGGATTTAAAATCTAATTGATATTTTTGATTATTTGCTGATTCGATGACAAGTGTTTTTCCACTTTTTCCAGAAGAGAAAGTCGCCTTCGCACGTGTCCCGTCTAATCCTTTGTAAGCTATCGAAGTCTCCATGGTTTGGTTACCATTAGTTGTTTGCTCTGTTGATGTTGTTAATGTATCAACATTTCCGTTATTATCGACAACTGTCGTTTCTGATGATGAAGATTCTGAAATAACGCCTTTGTTTCCGCCTTCATTTTTTTTGCAAGATAGACTTACTAAACTTAGCAAAACTGTTGCTATAAGAAGATTTGTTTTCATAGAATTTGGTTGATTTTTAAGTTGTTAAAAGCATGCAAATAACTTTCCAAAAGCAAAATTCCCCGACAAAAATTATCGAGGAATTTTATTTAAAATTTATTTTTTTAAAGATTTAATACCCATTTCAAAAAGTGCAAATGATAACAAATCACCATTTTCACCAATTATTTGATCTGTAGAACGACCTGCGCCGTGACCTGCATTCTTTTCAATTCTTAATAAAATTGGATTTTTACAAGATTGTTTTTCCTGTAATTCTGCGCCAAATTTAAACGAATGTGCTGGCACAACTCTGTCGTCATGATCACTTGTAATAATCATAGTAGAAGGGTAGCACACACCTTTTTTAACATTGTGAACCGGCGAATAAGATTTTAGATAATCGAACATTTCTTTAGAATCTTCAGCCGTACCGTAATCGTAAGACCAACCAGCTCCCGCCGTAAATTTGTTATAACGCAACATATCTAACACGCCAACACCTGGAAAGGCAACTTTCGCAAGGTCAGGACGCATTGTCATCGTCGCACCAACCAACAAACCACCGTTAGATCGTCCAGAAAGTGCCATATAATCCTTGGATGTATAACCTTTGGATTGTAGATATTCTCCAGCAGCTATAAAATCTTCAAATACGTTTTTCTTTTGTTGCTTGGTTCCTGCATCGTGCCATTTTTTACCATATTCGCCACCACCACGGATGTTAGGTACAGCATAGATACCTCCGTTTTCCATCCAGATGGCATTAACCACAGAAAATACTGGTTGCAAACTAATATTAAATCCACCATAAGAATAAAGGATTGTAGGATTTTTGCCATCCATTTTCAAACCTTTTTTATAGTTGATCATCATCGGGATTTTGGTTCCATCTTTTGATGTGAAGAAAACCTGCTCTGACACAAAATTCTCTGACTGAAAATCCACAATTGGACGTTGCGTTTGACGGGAAGTTCCAGCAGCGATGTTATAACGATACACGCTAGATGGCGTTACATAATTTGTAAACGTGAAATAAACATCTTGGTCACTAGATTTTCCGCCAAAACCAGCAATATTTCCTTTACCTGGAAGTTCGATATTTCTAACTAATTTTCCTGTTTTATCATATTGTTTAACCTGATCAATCGCATCGATCATATAGGTTGCAAAGAAGTAACCACCGCCAGAAGTTATTCCTAAAACATTTTCGGTTTCTGGGATAACATTAGTCCATTTATCAGGTGTTGGATTTGCCATATTTGCCTTTACCAAACGGCCATTAGGCGCATCTTTATCAGTATATATAAATAGATTTTCGCCATCGTTATCAATAACACTTGCATTGATATCAAAACCTTTTACAAGTTGTACAAAATCACCAGCTTTTTGTAAATCTTTTACATATAATTCATTTCCGTTGGTAGCATTAGCAGCGGTAATAACTAGGAATCTTTCATCTTCTGTTAAACTAGCTCCTAGATATCTCCTTGGCATTTTTTCACCACCAAAAATCAATTTGTCTTCAGATTGTTTTGTTCCTAATTTGTGGAAATAAACCTTGTGTTTATCGGTCATGCCAGAAAGTACAGTGCCTTCTTTTGGCTTGTCATAACTAGAGTAGTAGAAGCCTTCATCACCTTGCCATGCAATACCGCTAAACTTAACATCAACTAAAGTATCATCGATTTGTTTTTTGGTTTCGGTATCGATAATGATGATTTTGTTCCAGTCGCTACCACCTTCTGAGATAGAATAGGCCGCTAAATTTCCTTTTTTATTAAAAGAAATATTTGACATTGAGGTCGTTCCTTTTTCTGAAAACTTATTGGGGTCAAGAAAAACTTCTGCCGTTTTTAAACTTCTGCTATTACGATAGAGGACAGATTGCGCTTGTAACCCATCGTTCTTATAAAAATAAGTATAACTTCCTTCTTTGAAAGGCGCAGAGATTTTTTCGTAGTTCCAAAGTTTCTTTAATTGATCTTTAATCTCTTGTCTATAAGGTATTTTCGAAAGATAATCTTGAGAATAGGCAACTTCTTCGTCAACCCATTTTTTAGTCGCTGGAGAGTCATTTTCTAGATCGCGATAAGGATCAGCTACTTGCGTCCCAAAATAATTATCAACTTGGTTTCCTTTTTCTGCTTTTGGGTAAGAACCTAATTTCATTTTCTGAGCATAAGTATTGGTAAAAAACATCAAACTGATACTAAGTACAGTATATCTTAATTTCATATAATATTTATTTCTATCAAAAATACAGAAAGTTTCAAAATAAAAAAATCTTTCAGCTTAACCGGAAGATTTAGTTTTAGAAATGTTTCGCCTTTTTATTTAGCGGATTGACCTAAAAAATACTCTGCTTCCATCTTTCCCCAATTAGGATCAAGAGGTGTTTTGATTTTGTAAGTTCCGAATTGCGAAATTGCTTGTTTAAAAAGTTCGATCCCTCTTGTCTTGCTCCCACCAAATTGTTCAGGTGTAAAGTAAGTGTCTTCTGCTTCTAGCAAAGTCACTCTTGGGTTGTTAGCATCCAACGCTTTGGCTTTTGCTAAGTGTTGTTGCGCTTCTTGTCCATAAGTCATAAATCGAGACATTGGATCAACCATCATTTTTAAACTTGCAGACATTTTTTTAAGTACATAAACTTCAGAATTATTTGGGCTAAGTTCGTCTGCTTTTGCAATGTATTTATCAGCTTCTGCAGCAACTGCATCCAACTCTGACAATTTGTTGTTGCGCATTAATAATCTACCTTTTTGGATGGTTGAAAATGCGGCGTAGTAGTACGGTAACCATTGTTTTGATTCTTTAGTTCCGATTCTGTCAAAGTCATTAGCCAAAGCTGTGAAATCGTCAGGATTCATCGTTGTTTCAACTTTGGATATTTTGTCTGTCATTGCTTTATCATAAGCTGATTGCGCAAAAGATTTAACTCCGATAAAAATAAATGCTGCGATTAAGATTAAATTTTTCATAATATAAATTGTTTGTTGTTTTAATTTCTTGGATTAAATTTAAGTTCAAAAAGTATTTGATTTAAAATAAATTATACCGAAACGTCAATTTCTGATACCGAACCGTTAGAGATTATTATTAATAGCATCATCGGTTTTGTCAACGCCAAAACTTATAAACGCCCCAATAAATACAAAAGTATCATAAGCTGGCAAAACTGGACTACGGCGCATTCCGTCTTGAGAATAATTGTATCCGAACACATTTTTCGTTCCTAAAATATTATTAATGCCCAGTACAATTACGGTGTTTGCTTTGTTATCTGTACGGCCAATGCTTGGTACATAATTAACACTAAAATTGAGCGCATTGTAATCTTTAAGATAACCTTGATGTCTGATGCTACTGTTAAAATCCTGTGTCAAATCATAATAAGGTCGACCAGAAGCATAAGTGTAGGAAAGATTAAATCCTGTTTTCCAGTTCAAAACAAATTTTTTAGCCACTGCCGAAAGTGTATGTTTGGCAGCAAAAGTTGGCGTTAAACTGGTTGGAAAATTCATGAAATTACGCTCTGTATCGAGATAAGAATAAGTCAACCAATAATCGATACCTTTGATGGATTTTCTATCCCTCCAAAATATCTCCATTCCTTTTGCAAAGCCATTTCCTGAGTTGTCGATCGCTGTTTGAAAGCTAGTACTTCCCACAGTTTTTATCAAATAAGAATAATCTTTGTAGAAAGCTTCCAATCGAAGACTTCGCCCATCTGTATTATGTTGAAGTTGGAAAATGTAATGATCAGCTTTTTGAAAACCTAATCGCGCATTTGAGTTTATAAATTTGCTTTCAGGATTTTGATAATAAATTCCGTAAGCCAAGGAGGATACCCAAGTATCAGAAATTTTATAAGCCATAGAAACTCTTGGTGCGAGGTTCCATCTATCAAGATAGCTAGAATGTTCGGCTCTTGCGCCAAGGCTCAACGAAAAATTTCGGTTAACAGCTAAATTTGTTTCCGCAAATCCAGAAGAAATAAGATCGGTAACATGTTTTTTGTAACTTCCAAACTGAGAATCTTCTATTGAATTATTAAATTCTAGACCCGTTCTGAAAACACTTATTTTGCTTATTTTGCGTTCTACAACAGATTTTGCGTTAACATAATTTCCTTTTGTATAGATTGCAAATGGATCCGAAGCAATGCCATTTTCAACATTTGTAAAATCTAAATTATTTTGATTAAAACTATAAGATGCACTTAGATTAACTTTATATTTTCCAAATTTTTCTTTATAAGAAAGTGTTTGGAAGGTGTAATTAGATTCTAGATCAACTTCACTTCGGTCAATATTTGGTTCCAAACTAAGATTATTAACGCCCATACTTCCAGTTTGGAAATTTCCGTAATATTTGATGAAACCACCTTTTTTAGTTTTAATCCTAAAATTAGCATCCGATCCAAAACCATTAGGACTTTTACTAAAATCTGTGTTGGCATTAAAAACGCCATTTACTAATCCAAGGTTGCTGTAATTAGCAGAAACGCCCCAAGAAGCGGTTTTAGCTTCATTTAATTTTTGATAATTCGCTCCAGCAAACAAAGGAGACAAAGAAAAATCATAAGAAGTTTTGCTCGGCAAATCGACACTTTCTAACAACAAAACCGAAGATAAAGCTTGTCCATATTGCGCCGAATAACCACCACTCGAAAAAACATTCCCTTTAAATAATGACGTATTAAAACGGTCTCGCCCCGATAATCCTGGCGTCGATTGCGAAAAATAATTATTTACCAAAGTCCCATCTATAAAGATTTTGGTTTCGCCAGCTGTACCACCACGAACAAAAAGTCCTTCCGATTCACCTACTTTTTGCACACCTGGAAGATAACCTAAAGCTGCAGTAACTTGTCCATCGGCTCCTGCAGTTGTATAGATGTCAAGCGGCGTCAGTAGAGCAGTAGCACGCTTTTTATCACTTGCTTCGATACTTCCCGCAGTAATCACCACCGCATCTATTTCGCTAAGACTTTCTTTTAGATTTGTATTAATTGTAATATCATTTGATTCTACATTAATACTTTGTTCAGAATTTTCATATTTTGGATGGGAAAAAACCAAAATTTTAGCACCTTTTTCATCAGTTTGAAATTTGTAATTACCTTCGGCATCAGTTGTTGCGCCATCATAAGAATCTTTCAAGCTAACATTAACATCTTTAACGGGTTTGTTTTTGTAAAGCACTTTTCCAGATATGTTAACCTGAGCAAAAGAAAACGCTGCAACGCTTGTACAAGCTAAAATCATTGTTCTTAATGCAAAATTGGAAGTCATAGTTTGTTGTTTATTTCTGGCTCAAAATTAAATACCAAAATCGTTTATTAAAATTAATTTTTTCTGAACGGTAAAATAACAAGACTGAATGGTAATTTTTAGTAATTTTGTTATTATCACAAGTCTTAATTGTAAGCAAACTGATTGGCTTATATTTTGTAAAATCAAAAAAGCAATATAAATTTTAAGATTATGAAACCTATATTTTTACTCGGAGTTTTGGGCGCTGCTGTTGCAGTAACGTCTTGTTCTACTCAAAATAAACATTACACAATCTATCCAAAAAGTGGTACTAATACGCAAGGATATGTAGATTTTTCACAAAAAGGGAAGGAAGTCACCATGAAGCTTAATGTCTATAATTTAAAACCTGGAGAACACGCCATCCATCTTCACGAGAAGGCGGATTGCTCGGCAACAGATGGGACTTCGACTGGTGGACACTGGAATCCTGCTGGCGCTCAACATGGTAAATGGGAAACTGAACACTTCCACATGGGTGATATCGGAAACCTAAAAGCTGATGCCAACGGAACGGCACAATTGGAGTTTAAAACTGATAAATGGTGTATAGGATGTAAGGATGAAAGTAAAAATATTATCGGTAAAGCGATCATTATTCACGCGGACAAAGATGATTTCCATACGCAGCCAACAGGTAATTCAGGTGGAAGAGTCGCTTGTGTTGAGATAAAATAATAAACCAAAAGCTCCGAAAATTTTCGGAGTTTTTATATTTCATGACTTTGGAAAGCATCTTCAATATGATGAATTTCTAAGTCGTTGGTATTTGTTTTAAGAACAGAAATAATATCAAATCTTACTTCCAATTCTTCATTTAATTCTTGACAATACCCATCAGCCGCCATAATAAGAAGTTTCATTTTCTTTTTGTTAACGGCATCTTCCGGATTGATGATGTGATTATCGCTTCGCGCTTTAACTTCAATAATAACAAGTTTTTGATCTTGCTTTGCAATGATGTCAACTTCTGCTTTCAGAAATCGAAAATTGCGTTCCAGAATCTGATACTTTTTAGACTCTAGAAATTCGCAAGCTGCATCTTCAGCGCGTTTTCCGAAATCATAATGTTCTGACATTTTTAAGATTTAAAAATAACTTCCGATTTTTTGCCAATGTTTAATTCAACTTCAGCGCCCAAAATAATTGGTCGATTGTCGAAAATATGTCCATTAGGGAATTCGTACAAAACAGGGAAATTATAGCCTTTTACACGATGTTCTATCAAATGATAAGCGAAAGGATCAAAAGACTCCTCAAAAGCTTTGTTTTCGCCTTCTTTTCCCATATTGGTCATTCCGCCAACAATTAATCCATTAATTTTACTGAAAACACCAGCCAATTCGAGGCTCATCAACATTCTGTCCAAGGCATAGAAATTCTCGCCGATATCTTCAATTAATAAAATTTTATCTTTAAAATCGAAAGAATATTTGGTACCTAAAAGTGCATAAATCAAAGCTAAATTACCGCCAACAATTTGTCCATCGGTATTTCCTTTTTTATTAAAATCGTTTGATTTAAAAGTATAATTAAGTTTTTTCCCTTTTAAAATATCAAAAACCAAATCATAACTTTCTTCGCTAACGCCAAAAGAAGAAGTCTTCAAAGTTTGCCCATGGATACTCGCAAAACCTTTCTTTAAAAGTAAACTTTGTACCGCAGTATTGTCCGAATAACCGATGTACCATTTTGGATTTTTCTTAAAGTCCGTTAGTTTGATATGCTCTAACAAATGTTGACATCCGTAACCGCCACGTGTTGTCCAAATTGCATTAATTTCGGGATCGTTGAGCGCCCAATTGATATCCGAAATACGTTGTTCTTCGTTACCAGCGTAACTATAACCATCTTGAAATTTCTCTAAAGTATATTGTCCCAAAATAGGTTCGTAACCTTTAGAAATTATTAAATCTAAAGTGTTTTGTAATTGCGATTCTTCAACAGAACCAGCTGGCGAAATAATAGCAATTTTATCAGCTTTTTTAAGACTTTTAGGAAAAATAATAGACTTCATTTTATTTCGAACGTTTGTATTTAACCTCAGTTTTTTCGGCTTCTTCTAGTTTTTTATCAAACTGATTGAATTTTTTGAAACTTTGTAAAAATATAAAGAAACTAAATATAATCAAGATAACGCCAACGCCCTTTCTGATGGCATTTGCAACCTTTTGAGTTAACTTATCATGGAATTGTTTTGCAAGGAAAATCTTCGCTAAATCTATCGCTAAATAAGTACAAATTACAATCCCAATGTAAAGTATAAAATCATTAGTTTCTGGATATTGATTACGAACGGAAACTACCGTCACCAACCAAAATAAGATAACCCCGACATTTAATAAATTTAATAAAAAGCCGTTAGCAAAGGTTTTGAAATAATTACGACTGATAAGTTTTTCTTCTCCCTTTATGTGCATTTTGGTTTTAGAAACTATCATGATACAGCCATAAATAAAAATGAGGAGCGCCGAAATCCGATAAAATGAGGGATGTTTGTCAATAAGTTCGACAAGGTCGGCACTTGCGTAATACGATGCAACAATACAGAGTATATCGGCAGTTATCACCCCAAAGTCCAATGCTAAAGCATGCTTGGGACCACGCGAAAAACTTGTCTCTATAAGGAGGAAAAAGATGGGCCCGATGAACACCAAACTCAGCATGATTCCTAGTACAATTGCATATAAAATAAGTTCTAACATAGCTTATAGTATCTTGCAAAGAAAAAGAATTTTTAATAAACCTTAGCTTAAATTAAGCTTTACTAAAAAATTCTTAATGATTATAATTAATTGATAATCTTGAAATCCAACTGTTTAACCAACAAATTAGCTTTCATAACTTTTATCTTAACTTGGTCACCCAATTGGTAAGTATTACCAGTTCTGCTACCAACGATCGCATAATTCTTAGCATCAAAACTATAAGAATCGTCGATTAGATCACGAAGTTTTATCATACCTTCGGCACCGTTTTCAGGGATTTCTACCCAGAAACCAAAGTCCGAAACTCCAGAGATAACACCGTTGAAATATTCGCCAACATGTTTCTCCATAAATTTGACCTGCATGTATTTGATAGAATCTCTTTCTGCATCGGCTGCAAGACGCTCCATCGAGCTACAATGTTTAGCTTTTTCTTCAACTTCGTGCACATCAACCGACTTGCCGCCATCTAGATAATGTTGCAACAATCGATGTGCGATAACATCTGGATAACGACGAATTGGCGATGTAAAGTGCGAATAATACTCAAATCCTAGGCCGTAATGACCAAGACTTTCGGTGGTGTATTTAGCTTTACTCATGCTTCGCATAGCAAGCGTTTCGATCATATTTTCTTCCGCTTTACCTTTTACTTCCTGTAAAAGTTTATTCATAGATTCGGTTGTAGTTTTAGCATTGGCTAAATTCATTTTGTAACCGAAATTACTAACAAAATCGCGTAAAGCATTTAATTTGGTAGGATCTGGATCTTCGTGAACACGATAAATAAAAGTGTTGTGAGAAGGCTCATTTCTTTTATTTAATGAAATAAATTCTGACACTTTTCTGTTTGCTAAAAGCATAAATTCTTCAATCAAATGATTCGAATCTTTGCTAATTTTAAAATAAACACCAATCGGGTTACCATCTGCATCTAAGTTAAATCTTACTTCGCTTCTATCAAAAGTAATCGCACCGTTTTTGATACGTTCATCACGGAGGATCTTTGCAAGATCATCCAATTTATTAATTTCTTCTTGATAATCGCCTTCTTTAGTTTCGATACGTTCTTGTGCTTCTTCATAAGTAAATCTTCTGTCAGAATGCGTTACTGTGCGACCAAACCATTGTTTTTTAACTTTAGCCTGATCATCCATTTCGAAAACCGCGGAGAAAGTATATTTATCTTCATTTGGACGAAGAGAACAAACACCGTTACTCAAAACTTCGGGTAACATCGGTACAACGCGATCCACTAGATAAACTGAAGTTGCGCGATCATAAGCTTCGTCATCTAGCAAAGTCCCAGGACGTACATAATGCGACACATCCGCAATATGAACACCTATTTGCCAGTTTCCATTTTCTAATTTTTGAATAGAAAGTGCGTCGTCAAAGTCTTTTGCATCTTTTGGATCGATGGTAAATGTGCAAATATTTCGCATATCCCAACGTTTTGCAACTTCCTCAGGACGAATTTCGGTATCGATTTCGTCAGCTTCTTTTTCAACTTCTGGAGGGAAATTGTAAGGCAAACCATATTCAGCCAAAATTGCATGAATTTCGGTTTCGTGTTCGCCAGGTTTTCCTAGAACTTGAATAATTTCGCCTTCTGGATTTTTACTTCCCGCGTCCCATTTTATCATTTTAACAATGACTTTATCGCCATCTGTCGCATCATGGACTTTATCTTTTGGGATAAACATATCCGAATGCATATTCTTTTTATCAAAAACTACGAATCCAAAATCCTTATGCGGAATATCTTGGAAAGTCCCAACAAAGGTATCTTTTGCACGTTCGAGAACATTAACAACAGAACCTTCTAGTTTTTTTCCTTTAAAATGATAAGTCACAATAAGGACTTTATCACCTTGTAAGGCATCTTTTACATTTTTTTGATGGATAAAAATATCATCTTCTATATCTTCGACACTTACATAAGCGTTACCAGATTGGTTAAAATCGATAATACCAGTTAAAGCACCTTCGATTTTTAAGTTGATGATGTATTTACCTTTTTCAGTTTCTTTAATTTTTTCACTCGCAAGAAGACGATGTAAGGCTTGTATCACCAATTCTCGTTGTCTTGGATTTTTGTAATCTATACCATTCGCAATCTGTTTATAATTATAGATTTTGTTGGTATTTTGGTTCATGAAACGCAGAATAATTCTCCCTAATTCGATGAGTTTCTGATCGTTTTTTAGACTTCTATTTCTTTTCATAGGTTTAAAAATTAATAAACCTTAATATTTTAAGAAATACTAAGGTTTTTACAATTAAGAACAAGCAATCTTGTTGACTCTGTTCTGATGTCGGCCTCCTTCGAAATCTGTAGTGAGGAATTTATCAACGATTTCTAAGGCAAGCTCTTTTGCAATAAATCTTGCAGGCAGAGCGACCATATTAGCATTATTATGTTGTCTAGACAATGCCGCAATCTCTGGCATCCACGCTAGCGCACAACGGATCTGTTGATGTTTGTTGGCTGTAATCTGTACACCTTGACCACTACCACAAATCAAAATCCCTAGTTCGTTATCACCGTTTTCCACAGAAGAAGCCGCAGGATGTACAAAATCTGGATAATCTACAGAATCCAAAGAATGTGTCCCAAAATCTTGAATTTCGTATTTATCTTTTAATTGTACTTTAAGATATTCTTTGTACTCAAAACCTGCATGGTCAGCGGCAATAGCTATTTTTTTCATAATTTACTTTTATATAATATTAGATAGATTTTCTACAAATTTAATATTATTCTGTTGATTGATAATCTTTGGAAGAAAAGAATAACTAAATAAAATGTCGATAATTAATACTTTGTTAATATTACCTATCAAAACCTGTGGAAAACTACGAAAACAAATGTGGAAAACTAGGTTGAGATTGTTCTTTTTAGTTTGAATTAAAATTCATATTGCACTTCCTAAATGGAAAAACAATTCCCAAACTTGAAAAACTTTTAATGTGCCAATCCGAATATATTCCCCAGTTAAAATATCCATAATCTAGACTTATTAATATTTATCAGCATTTGTGGAAAACTCAGTTAAATTATTGAAAATCAAATATCTTAAATGTTAATAGAATATGAATAGACTTTAAATTAAATGTTATCAAAAATTTCAAAAATACTTTTCCACAAAACTCACAACTACAATATACAATAACAATATTCTTTCTTTTTTAAATAAATAAAATTGTTAGATAATGATTGTTGTAGCGGTGTGGAATCTTTTGTGTGAAAAGTTCGTCTTTTGATAAAGAGAAATCTTACATTTGTAATCGTTGAAACTAGTGTTTCAAATATCAAACCAATCTGAAATAAATTTAATAAATACGAATGAAAACAATTAAGAATTTCAATTTTTCTGGCAAAAAAGCTTTGGTACGCGTTGACTTCAATGTTCCGCAAGATGACAATCTTAACGTAAGTGACAATACAAGAATTGTTGCTGTTAAACCTACAGTTGATAAGATTTTGGCTGATGGCGGTTCGGTAATCTTGATGACGCATCTTGGTCGTCCAAAAGGTGAAGTTAATGATAAATATTCGCTTAAAAACATTGTTTCTGAAGTTTCTAAAGTTTTAGGAAAAGAAGTTAAGTTTGTTGAGGAATCGATTGGTGAAAAAGCAGAACAAGCTGCTTCTGCTTTACAAGCGGGTGAAATTTTGTTGTTAGAGAATCTAAGATTCCATGCAGAAGAGGAGAAAGGTGATGAAGCATTTGCAGAGCAACTTTCTAAGTTAGGTGATGCTTACGTTAACGATGCCTTTGGTACAGCGCATAGAGCACATGCCTCAACAGCAGTTATTGCTAAATTTTTCCCTTCAACTAAATTTTTCGGTTTGTTGATGGCTAAAGAATTAGAAGCGATTGATAAAGTTCTTAAATCTGGTCAAAAACCTGTAACTGCAATACTTGGTGGATCTAAAGTTTCTACTAAAATTACTATTATTGAAAATATTTTACCAGCAATTGATAATTTAATTATTGGTGGTGGTATGGCATTTACGTTTATTAAAGCTTTAGGCGGCAAAATCGGAAACTCTTTAGTAGAAGATGATAAGTTGCAATTAGCTTTAGAAATTTTAGAAAAAGCGAAGCAACATAAAGTTGAAGTTTATTTGCCTAGTGATGTGATTATTGCTGATCAATTTAGTAATGATGCGAATACTGAAGAAGTAAACGTTTACGAAATTCCAGAAGGTTGGATGGGATTGGATGCTGGTCGTCAATCGAGATCAAAAATTAACGATGTGATCTTAAATTCTAAAACAATTCTTTGGAATGGGCCAATTGGTGTTTTCGAAATGTCAAAATTTGCTGATGGTACAATTGCTTTAGGTGATAGTATCGAAGAAGCCACTAAACTTGGAGCATTCTCCTTAGTAGGAGGTGGCGATAGTGTAGCCTTTGTTAAGCAATTCGGTTATGGTGACAAAGTTAGTTATGTTTCAACTGGCGGTGGCGCCATGTTAGAAAGTCTTGAAGGTCTAGAACTTCCAGGAGTTGCTGCAATTAACAAAGATTAATTCTTTTTAGATTATAAAAAAAATGAAAACCGACAAATAGATGTCGGTTTTTTTTGTCTTAGATTTTGCCAAGGTCTTGATTATTTTTTTTGAGCGATTCTCAAGCTAGTAGTCGAATTTTTAAAATTCACATTATTTTTCTAAAATTTTGAAGTTTTCCACAAAAAAATCACAAAATGCTCAAAAATCGGCTTTCAGAATATAGCCAAAAATCGATTTTCTACTTTTTTCCGATAATATATATCAAACTCGAAAATTCGCCCGAAAAAGATGCTTTTATGTTAGAAATCGCTCCACGAAGACTTGCTTTAAGCCAAAAAAGGCTCGATTTTTTATATTTTTCACTCAACATCGAAATATAAAACGAGTCGAGTAAGAGAGGCTTAACTTTTTCAACTTTCCAAGAATGGTTGTTCATAAGTTTCAACATTCCGTTTCTTGAGAAATGATAAACGTGTCGAGGTACGTCGTAGGCTGCCCAAAATTCTTTATAATAAATTGCATCATGTGAAGTTGGATTCGGAACAGCAATAATTAATTTTCCTTCAGCTTTTAATTTTTTATAAAAGATAGAAAGCATTTCTTCTTGATTTTCCACGTGCTCGAAAACATGCCAAAGCGTAATGGCATCTAAAGAATGATCTTCAATTTCATCAAGATTCGATACTAAAGTGGTCTTGCTAGTTTTTTGTTTTGCAGCATTTCTAGCATCATCATTTGGTTCGAAACCGAAAGTTTTAAAATCATTTTCGATATATTTTACAAATTCTCCAGCGCCGCAGCCATAGTCTAAAACTTTTTTATTTTGTCCAGAATTTATGCTTTTTGAAAGTATATTTTTCTTGTAAGAAAGATTGAAACCTTGTAAGAATTTATATAATTTTTCTTTTGCACTTCCGCTATCTTGATGGTGTGAAATGTAATCTTCGCTTTCGTAATATTTAGAAAGATTTGATGGAATAGGGGAGGTTTTCCAAACGCCTTTAGTTTCGGTTTCTTTTAATTCAAAAATTTCTTGAGTAAGAAAATGATCTTTTATTTTCATTAAATTTTGATGAATAGGTTTTATTCTTTTCTAAAAGTGGAATTGTAGTTATCCACAATTCCACAATTTAATATTTATGCTATGTTTTAAGCTTATATAAATGTTTCACGTGGAACATTTAACAAGTTATCCACAATTTATCTACCAAGAAATACCAATAAAACATTGATATCTGCAGGAGAAACACCGCTAATTCTACCAGCTTGAGCAATAGTTTTTGGCATTACTTTACTAAGTTTTTGTTTAGCTTCAGATGATAAACTAGAGATTTTAGTAAAGTCAAAATCCTCAGGAATCTTGATATTTTCTAAACGATTAAGTTTAGATACATTCTCTTTTTCCTTTTCAATATAACCTCTGTACTTAATATTAATCTCAGCTTGCTCTCTAACTTCATCATTAAATTGGCTTGCAAACTCTTTAATGGCAGGAATTTCTTCCAGTTTTTCAAGTGTCATATTAGGTCTTGTAAGGATTTGTGCAGCTCTATAAGCTTGATCTACAGGACTTGACTCTATACTTTCTAAGATAGGATTTATAATACCAGGTTTTAAAGACATTTCTCGTAAAAAGTCTTCAAGTTGCTGACTTTTAGCGATTTTGTCTTTTACGCGATCAAGTCTTTCTTGCGTTGCCAAGCCTAGATTATAAGACTTTTCAGTCAATCTAATATCAGCATTATCTTGTCTTAAAAGTAGACGATATTCAGCTCTTGATGTGAACATTCTGTAAGGTTCTTCAGTGCCTTTTGTGATGAGATCATCAATAAGAACACCGATATAAGCTTCATCTCTACTAAGTGTAAATTCAGGCTTATCTTGAACTTTAAGAGCAGCATTAATACCTGCTATTAAACCCTGCCCAGCCGCTTCTTCATAACCTGTAGTACCATTAATTTGACCCGCAAAATAAAGGTTCTGAATTAATTTTGTTTCTAATGTATGATAAAGTTGAGTAGGAGGGAAGTAGTCGTATTCAATCGCATAACCAGGACGGAAAACTTTAACATTTTCAAAACCAGGAATAAGCTTCATTGCTTTTATTTGTACATCTTCTGGAAGCGAAGAACTGAATCCATTAACATATATTTCAACAGTGTTCCAGCCTTCTGGTTCAACAAAAAGTTGATGTCTTGTACGTTCTGCAAAACGATTAATTTTATCCTCTATACTTGGACAATAACGTGGTCCTAAACTTTGGATGGTACCATTAAACATTGGACTTCTATCGAATCCTGAACGCAAAACTTCATGTACTTCTTCGTTGGTATAGACAATATAACAGCTTCTTTGTTCTTTTAGTTTTGGAGTATCTAAGTAAGAGAATTTTTGCGGATTTTCATCACCCGATTGTTCCTCCATTTTCGAATAATCTAGGCTACGACCATCTACCCGTGGAGGTGTGCCAGTTTTCATTCTGCCAGATTCAAAGCCTAAAGAAACCAATTGTTCGGTTATTCCATATGCTCTAGGTTCGCCCATTCTACCGCCACCAAGTTGTTTATCACCAACGTGGATTAAACCATTTAAGAAAGTTCCGTTAGTTAATACAACTGACTTTCCACGAATTTCGATGCCTAATGACGTGACAACACCAACCACTTTATTATCTTCGATAATAAGGTTTTTAACCATATCTTGGAAGAAGTCAAGGTTAGGCGTGTTTTCTAATGCGATACGCCATTCTTGCGCGAATAACATACGGTCATTTTGTGTTCTTGGCGACCACATTGCTGGACCTTTTGATAGATTCAACATCTTGAATTGTATTGCGGACTTATCAGAAATTACCCCTGAATAACCACCCATAGCGTCGATTTCTCTAACAATTTGTCCTTTTGCAATACCTCCCATTGCAGGATTACAGCTCATTTGACCAATGGTTTGCATATTCATGGTAACCATTAATGTTTTTGAACCGAGATTGGCAGCAGCAGCAGCAGCTTCGCAACCTGCATGACCTGCACCAACGACGATAACGTCATATATTTCTGATATCATTTTACATTCAGTTTAATAAAAAAAAAAAAAAACAAAATGTTTCACGTGAAACATTTTTAATTTAAAGATACTTTTCGCTAAATAATGCGAGATAAAAATCTTCTTTAGAACGCATTTCGGTTTGTTCTGCTTCGGATTTATCTTTGTATCCAACGAGGTGGAGTAGGCCATGTGCAAGGACGCGTCTCAACTCTTCGTCGTTAGATTTTCCTATTTGTTCCGCATTATCTATTACGCGTTGCAAAGATACAAAAATGTCAGCGTTTATTGTTTTGCCCTTTACTTTGTCAAAAGTGATGATGTCGGTATAATAATCATGTTGAAGAAAGTCTTGGTTTATTTTTAAAAGATATTCGTCATCACAAAGGATGTAATTGATATCTCCAAGTTTTTTACCTTCTGTTAATATTAAATCTTCAAGCCAATTTGTATAGTTCGGCTGAATCGTATTCTCTACATCTTCAAAGAAAAATTGTATCATAATTTTAAAACCAGTGTCCTAATATCACACTGAAAATTCCTTTTTGTTTATTAATAGATTGACTAAAATTAAGTTTAATCTGACCAAATGGCGATTTGTATCCTGCAGTTATACCAACAGAACTAAAACTAATTTTTGCCGTATCTTCCAATCCAAAATCCTTGAACATATTTGCAATGCTAAAATTACCGATGATGTAATAGTTTTTGTTAAATCTAAATTGCACATCGTTGGAAGCATAAATCAAGTTATTATCATTAATTTGACCAAACTGATAACCTGACATGGCTTTTATATTATTAAAATTTTGTTCGAAAATCCCGCCTAACCTGTATTGATAGAAATGTGGAATAACATCACCAAAGCTAAATCCTCCAAAAAGATTAAGTCTATATGTGAATTTTTTGGACAATCTAAAGCTCATCCTAATATCTGCCTTTGCTTGGACAGGTTTCTTCTCAAGCTCGTTAGAAAATACGTCAAGAACTTTTACTTCGCCATTCAGATAAAATCCGCGAGTAGGGAAGTCCTTGTCATCTTGCGTATCACTTTTTACAAATGCATAAAGATTTAGATATCTGTCCGAATTGTAGTTTTGTCCAGACGCATCTTCAGTATCGAAATAATCAAAACTTAGCCCGCCTCCCAAAGCATATCTATCTTTCCAGATAGATTGTAGATAGGCTTCATTACGGAACCATTTCCAATCTTCGATAACGTTTTTGCTCTTATTTAATAATTCAAAACTCATCCCAGATGCATAAAGTCCAAAGCCAGGAATATAGCCATTGTCAATAAAATAATTGAAATAATATCGCGGTTTATCACCAACAACTAAATCTAAAGATAAATCTGTGTTTTTAAATAACAGTCGTTTTGCTGAATAATTTAATAATAAACCAGTTTTAAAAATCTCATCATAATGCAATCCAAACTTGATGAAATGTCTTGTATCGTCTTCTGTTACTTGTATTTTTAAATAATTGGTTTCAGCATTCTGAACGATATCGTAGTTGATAATTCGATAATTGTTGGTTGCATAAAGCTTATCAATCATTTTGTTAACGCTACCATAAGTTTGCATGGATGGCGTACGCAATCCCATCTTTCCTAAAACATAGTTTTTACCGTAGATTTTACCATTTTCTAGCACGAGACTATCAATCTTATACACATTGCTATATATTGGGTTAATTGGTACTCTAAGACGCTCGTATTCGCGTTTAGGAAGTCGATCAAGTACTGTTTCGTAACGATGTGCAGCAACATATCCACTATCAAGAATAGACTTTTTGTTATCATAACTTGTAGCCGTCATTCCTGTCAAGTCTGGTTTTATGTTGATATCCGTGTATTTATATTGTCTTTTGGTATCCCGTTGAATTCCAAAATCTATAATTTGATTTAAAATCGAAATCATGCTTTTAAGATCATCACGCTTTGCTAGACCTTGGTTAAGGTCTACACCAATGACAATATCCATTCCTTTTTCTTTTAAAGGTTTTGAAGGATAATTGACCGTCATTGCGCCATCAACATACAAACTATCATTAATCTTAACAGGTTCTAACAATGATGGAAACGCCGAACTTGCCATAATGGACTGAACCAAATCACCCTTTTCAAAAATTTGCATATTTCCGCTTTCTAGATTGGTTGCAACACATAAAAACGGAATCGGAAGCTTTGAAAAATCTGTTACTGTTGATACGTTTTTCAGGAGCTCTTTCAACATATAAACATTACGTTGACCAGTCGAAATAGATGACGGAAAACTAGCTTTACCATTTTGCAATGGTATATTTAGAAGATATTTGTCAACAGATTTATTAAAAAAAGTAGCATCTTTTCGTGAAGTTGGATCCGTAATTAATGAATAAAAATCGGTGTCCATTACAATTTTTTCGATATCTTTTCCTGTATAACCAGCCGCATACATTCCTCCAATTATGGCGCCCATGCTGGTTCCCGAGATATAATCGATTTTAATTCCTAATGAATCGATAACTTTTAAAACGCCTACATGTGAGAAGCCTTTAGCGCCGCCGCCACTTAACGAAAGACCAATTTTTGCATTTTTGGGTATGACTAGTGGCTCTTTAACTTGTGATTGAAACAAATTAAAACACAAAAACACTATTAATATCCAAAAATTCTTCATCTTTAATCTTTTATATAAACTCTTTTTACCCGAGGTGATATTGAAGTTAAAACTTCGTAAGGTATTGTATTACAATAAGTAGCAAAATCCATTAAGCTTGGTTTTTCAGAAAAAATAATGACATCATCACCTTCTTTAGCTTCCAAATCTGAAACATCGACCATCAACATATCCATACAAACTGTACCAACAATTGGTACTAATTTATTTTGTACATTAACTTTCCCAATTTTATTACCGATTAATCTCGGAATTCCATCAGCATAACCAACTGGGATTGTAGCTATTTTAGATTCTTTTTCAGCTTTAAAACGTCTACCGTAACCAACTGTTTCTCCGGTATTTATATCAGAAATTTGAGAAATAACGGTTTGGAAACTTACAGTATTTTTAAGCTTTTTCTGAATCTCATCATTATAAGCAATTCCCATCATACCAATCCCAATTCTGACCATATCGTATTGATTATCAGTATAATTTAATATACCTGACGAATTCAAAATATGTCGAATAGGTTGATAACCAAGTAAATTTATTAATTTATTTGAAGTCTTTTCAAAATTTTCTAATTGAAATTCTACATAAGATTTCTCATCGGGCATATCAGCCGTCGCCAAATGACTAAAAATACTCTGTACTTTAATATTGTTATTTGCTATAAAATCAGCTAGTTGCAATATTTCTTGATCTTTAAAACCAAGACGATGCATACCTGTTTCTAACTTAATATGTATAGGATATTTTTCGGTGACACCAAGTTTCTTCAATTCGTTACAGAACAATTCTAAAACTCGGAAACTATAGATTTCTGGCTCTAGATTGTACTCAATAACCGTTCTGTAGCTATGTTGCTCAGGATTCATCACAATAATTGGAGTGGTGATTCCTTTTTTTCTTAAATCGGCACCTTCATCAGCAACTGCAACACCAAGATAATCAATATGATGATGTTGAAGAAATTCTGAAATTTCAAAACTTCCTAATCCGTAAGCATTGGCTTTAACCATTGCCATCATTTTGGTTTCGGGTTTTAGAAGCGATTTATGAACATTAATGTTATGTAAAAGTGCGTTCAGATTAACTTCTAATCGGGTTTCGTGTTTACGAAGTTCTAGAATATCTTTGATGCGTTCAACCTCAAATTTTCGTGCACCCTTTAATAGAATTAATTGATTATCAATCTCTTCAAAAGATTTACTTTCAATAAAACTTGATGTTGAATCAAAACTAAAAACATTTGTTTTGATATCTTTTGCAAAATTTGAGATTTCGTTCCCGATTAAGAAAACTTGTTCAAAATTTTGCTCGTTTACAAGATCAATAACTTCTTTGTAGAAACTAGGATTGTGAGAATCTGAATCTACAAAATCTGTCAATACCAAAGATTTTTTTGGCTTATTATATTCTTGTATAAACTGAAAAGCTATTTTAAGTGAATCTAAATCTAAGTTATACGAATCGTTGATAATCAAATTATTACGAACGCCTTCTACAGCTTCTAGACGCATTTCGATCGCTTGTAAAGCATTGATTTTTTCAACAATTTTTGAATTAGAGAAACCAAGCTCTTTTAAAACAGAAATTAAAGCTAAAGCATTTGACAAAGTTGCTTCATCGCGAGTACTTGCTTCAAATTCGATTTCATCTTCGAAAATTTTAACTTTTACAAGTTCTTGACGGTTTTTATAATCATTAATAATGTGAATGTCATTATTTGACTTAAAACCAAAACTAATTAATTTTTTACTTGAATATAAGTTAGTTATTTTATTATTAACCAATTCTTTATCTCCGTTGTATATTATAGTTTTAGAATATTTGAAAAGTTTAATTTTTTCATCAATCAGCTCTTCTTCATTTTCAAAATTCGAAGAATGTGCTGATCCAATGTAAGTCAAAACTCCAATGTTGGGATGGAAGATTTCTTCCTGCAATTCCATTTCGTTGGGTTTAGAAATTCCAACTTCAAAAATTCCCAGCTCATGTTTTGCATTTATTTGTAACAAAGAGAGCGGAAGACCAATTTGAGAATTAAAACTTTTTGGACTCTTCACCGTTTGATATTCGTTCCAAAGACTTTGGTAAAGCCATTCTTTAAGAATCGTTTTACCATTACTGCCTGTAATTCCAATACTTTTTATATAAGAATTTTCGAGATGATATTTGGCGAGTTGCCTCAAGAATTGTAAGCTATTCTTTACAATTATCCATGTAATCTGCGGATTGTCGGAAGTCTTTTTCTCTGCAATAATAACTTCAATACCTTTTTCGATCGCAGATTCTATGTACTTTTCGCCAGAATTTTTGGAAGAATTAATGGCTATAAAAGCAGTGTTTTTGGAAGAATAAATGCTACGACTGTCGAAAGCCAAATTTTTGACAATCATTTTTGGGTTACCAATCAGTTCAGAATTGGTAAAAAAAGCAAGCTCTTGAGTTGTATATTTCATTGTTTTGTGGAATCATTATTTTGACTCCGGATTATTTTTTGACAGAACTTCGTCCATGAAAACTCTTCGGCTAACAGCCTCGTAGCTTTCGGTCTCACCAAGTTCTACAATATCTTTGCCGTGAGAAATTCTCATCGAATAATTCGCGAGATTTCCGGTTCTTTTACAAATAGCATGCACTTTTGTTACATATTCGGCCGTTGCCATAAGGTTAGGCATTGGACCAAAAGGGCGTCCAAGAAAGTCCATATCTAGACCAGCGATCACCACTCGTGTGCCACCATTCGCAAGTTGATTAGCAACTTCGACAATACCATCATCGAAAAACTGCGCCTCATCGATACCAACAACATCACAATTTGAACCAAGTAGCAAGATTTCGTTAGAAGAATCTACCGCTGTACTTGGTATTTTGTTATGATTATGCGACACAACATCTTCATCTGAATATCGCGTATCGATTTTCGGTTTAAAAATTTCAACCTTTTGTCCGGCCATTTCGGCACGTCGTAATCGGCGAATCAATTCTTCCGTTTTACCTGAAAACATCGATCCACAGATGACTTCCATCCAACCACTCTGTTTAGAATGATTTATTGTATTTTCTAAAAACATTCTTTAATTTAGCAATTCATATAAGCCATTTTTTTTTCAACAAATTTTTGCTTCGTTTTTTTGAAGTTTTGACAGGTTGAAGTGGACTTATAATTAAGTTTCAAAATTACGAAAAAGATAATTAGATTGTTATGAATGGGCTGCAAGAAATCCATGACGAGTTGTTTCTTGATATTCAAAATATTATTGAAGAATTAAACGATATTTCTTCTATCGACGACTTACTACAGAAAGAAAAATTGATCCGAGAATTGTCAGAAAAGACCAATTTTCTAAAATTAAGTGAAGCTTTTGGATTAAATCAAATTTTAAATAAACCTCAAGTTCTTCCCGTTGTTTCTGTTGTAGATGAACAGGAAATTTTCGAAGTAACCGAAGATGATAATGTTGAAGAACCGTCACAAGTTGAAAACGTTGAAAACGAAGCTACTGAAGATGATATTCAAGATGATGATTTGGACTTAATCGATAACCAAATTCTTGCGGAAGCGCATCAAGAAGAAATTGTGGAGACTGAAAATGTCGAAGATTTTGACAAAACTGAGGAAATCGAAAATGTTGATCATGATGACGAAGTTGAAAATGATCACCTAGATTTGTCAGACAACGAAATGTTGAAAGATGACGATACGGAGCATGATGTTGAAGAGCTTGCTAAAGACGAAGAAAATCTTGTCAAAGAAAAAGAAGCTTCTTTAAACAATGAAAGTACCTTCTCTTTTGCGATGGATTCTGTTGAGGAGTCTAAAGTGGAAACTGTTGAAGAGCCAAGTTTGGTTTCAGAAATCTCAGTGTCGGAAGATGCTAATGAAGTTAAAGAAAATTTAACTGAAACTATTTCAAAATCAGAAGAATTAGTAAGTGAATCTTCAGTAAAAATAGAAGATACTAAAGATGAAATTTCTGATGTAGAAGAAGAAAAAAAATCATTATTTGATACTGAAAAATCAAATGCCGATGACAACCAAAATTCTAAAAAAATTAAATTATCTAACATTAAAGGTATTCACAAAACTTTGTTTGATAATGATCCTTTAGAGAGAATACAAGCTTCTGAAACTACTTCTGAACCTAAAAATAGTGGAAGTCTTGGTAAAAGCAATATGCCAACTGATTATATGGAGGCGCCAAAACCAAAACCAGAATTCCGTTTGGATTTAAATGATAAAATTGCCTTTACACAACACTTGTTTAAAAATAGTCAGGTTGAGCTGAATCAAGTTGTTCATAAGTTGAATGAATTTGATAATATTGACGATGCTAAAGAATTTTTGAGCGATTTGTATTATGATAGAAATTGGGAAAAGGCAGATAGTTACGCACAACGACTTTGGACTTTGGTAGAAAACAGATTTTTGTAATGTCAGGCATTTTGTACTTTGTTCCAACGCCAGTTGGGAATTTGGAAGACATGACTTTTCGAGCAATTAAAGTTCTGAAAGAAGTCGATTATATTTTGTGTGAAGATACCCGAACTTCTGGTATTTTATTAAGACATTACGAAGTCTCGAAACCGTTGAGATCCTATCACTTACACAACGAACATCAAGCGACGGAAAAGGTGATTCAGGATTTGCAAAGTGGTCAAAACATCGCCATTATCACGGATGCAGGAACGCCAGGGATTTCGGATCCTGGCTATTTGTTAGCAAAAGCTGGCGCTGATAACGATATCGAAATGATATGCTTGCCAGGCGCAACAGCTTTTGTTCCGGCTTTGGTTGTTTCGGGGTTGCCGAATCATGATTTTTATTTTGCGGGATTTTTACCGCAGAAAAAAGGTCGTCAAACCAAATTAAAACAACTTGCTGAAGAGAAGAAAACTATCATTCTTTATGAAAGTCCGCATAAGATTAATACAACTTTGGAGCAGATAAAAGAATTTTTTGGTGAAGAAACTAAGGCAAGTCTTAGTCGTGAGATTTCGAAAAAGTTTGAAGAAACTAAACGTGGTACAATCAATGAGTTAATTGAATTCTCCAAAAGTAAAACTTTAAAAGGAGAAATTGTATTGATTGTGAATAATGTTGTCTAAAATTTAGTTTTTGTAAATTTATTCAAATTCAATAAAAATATTATTTGCTACATTTGAAAATAGAAAAAGAATAAACTATATATGAAACTATTAGAAGGAAAAGTTGCCTTAATTACAGGTGCAACAAGAGGAATCGGAAAAGGAATTGCCGAAGTTTTTGCAGCGCAAGGCGCAAAGGTGGCTTTCACTTATGCAGGATCTGTTGACAAGGCAAAAGCTTTAGAAGAGGAACTTTCTAAGATTACAACTGTTAAATCTTACCAATCTGATGCATCTGATTTTGATGCTGCACAAAAGTTGGTAGACGATGTTATGGCAGAGTTTGGACAAATTGATATCTTGATTAATAACGCTGGAATTACCAAAGATAATTTGATGTTGAGAATGTCCAAAGACGATTGGGATACAATTATCAAAGTGAATTTGGATTCTGTATTTAACCTTACAAAAGCGGTGATCAAACCGATGATGAAAGCGAAGTCGGGTTCTATCATCAATATGTCTTCTGTGGTTGGTGTTAAAGGAAACGCTGGTCAAGCAAACTACGCAGCTTCTAAAGCAGGCGTTATTGGTTTTTCTAAATCTGTGGCTTTGGAGTTGGGTTCTCGTAACATCCGTTGCAACGTGATTGCACCAGGTTTCATCGAAACTGAAATGACGGCTGTTCTTGACGAAAATACGGTTAAGGGTTGGAGAGAAGCAATTCCGTTGAAGCGCGGTGGACAACCAGAAGATGTGGCAAATGCTTGCGTATTTTTAGGAAGTGATATGTCAGGTTATATCACTGGACAAGTGATTAACGTAGATGGCGGAATGTTGACTTAGTCAAGATTTTTTACAATATTTAGCAGCTTTCGGGCTGCTTTTTTTTATCTTCATTTTATGATAGATTTTCCTGTTACGCTTCATCTTTTCGGACACGATATATTGCTGCATCCAATTTTGGAATCGTTAGGGATTTTCATTGCGATGCGCTATTACTATTTTTTGAAAAGAAAATCCAATGAAAAAATGAACTTAAATGTTTCATTAGCGATTCTCATTGGTGCAACGGCAGGCGCGTTGTTTGGTTCTAAACTAATTGGAAATCTTGAAAATCCATACAAACTAGTCGAACAAGCGTTTAATTTCAAAACATTTTGGTCGAATAATACAATCGTTGGCGGATTGGCTTTTGGACTTTTAGGAGTTGAATTCGCAAAGAAAATTGTTGGACACAAAGAAAGCACGGGAGATTTAATTACATTTCCGTTAATTCTTGCTATGATTATTGGTAGAATCGGCTGCTTTTTCACAGGAATTTATGAAGAAACATACGGAGTTCCCACCGATTCGGTTTTCGGGATGTACTTAGGAGATAATGTGAAACGTCATCCTGTTGCTTTGTATGAGATTGTATTCCTCATCATCCTCTGGATTATTCTGAAAAAAATCGAAAAGAAAAGGAAGTATCCATCGGGTTTTGTATTTCAAGTTTTCATGATAAGCTACTTCACTTTTAGATTTTTACTTGATTTTATTAAACCTAAAGTTGACGTTATTTTTAATCTTGGAACCATTCAAGTTGTATGTCTTTCTATGATTATTTATTACATTTATAAAATATATTTAACCTTCAACACCAAAATACAAAACCAATATTCAGATGAACCAATTAGTAATTCTTGAAGTCGGCAACTTAGAAGGGGTTGTAGTGATGATTGTAGCGATGATTGCTGTTGCCTCTTTCGTGATATCTTTAGTAGTTGCTGGAATTTTTAAATTAATTTACGAATCCAAAGCTGGCAGAAAACTCACAAAAGGTCAATTTTGGAGAACAGTTTTAGTGTGTCTGCTTATTTGCGGATTGATTAGTGGAATGATTTGCGGAGGTGGAATTTAATTTACAATTATGCCAGTAAGAAATTATACTTATTACGATTATACGATAAGTCTTTGTCCAGAATGTTTGCAGCGTGTGGGCGCAAAAATTATTATTGAAGACGATTTGGTTTTTATGACAAAACGTTGCCCAGATCATGGTTTTTTCAAAACTAAAATAGCAACCGATGTAGAATATTATAAAAACATCAGGAATTTCAACAAAGCCTCAGAAATGCCCTTGCATTTTGGGACTGATGTAAATTACGGTTGTCCTTACGACTGCGGATTGTGTGTAGATCATGAACAACATAGTTGTTTATCTATTGTGGAAGTTACGGACCGCTGTAATTTGACTTGTCCGACTTGTTACGCAATGTCTTCGCCGCATTATGGAAGCCACAGAAGTTTGGACGAAATTGAAGCGATGTTCGACACGATTGTAAGAAATGAAGGCGAGCCCGATGTTGTCCAAATAAGCGGTGGCGAACCGACCATTCATCCAGAGTTTTTTAAAATCATGGATATTGCAAAGTCGAAACCGATTAAACATTTGATGTTGAACACCAACGGAATTCGGATTGCAAACGATTCCGGTTTTGCAGAAAAATTGGCAACTTATGCCCCAGAATTTGAGGTTTATCTTCAATTTGATTCTTTTAAACCAGAAGTTTTGGAAGACTTCAGAGGAAAAAATTTGACGGATGTTCGTATGAAAGCTTTAGCAAAATTGAATGAGTTAAATCTTTCTACAACGCTGGTTGTTGTTTTGCAACAAGGTAAAAACATTGATGAAATCGGAAAAATCATCGATTTTGCTTTAAAACAAAAATGTGTTCGCGGAATTACCTTCCAACCTGTAGAAATTGCGGGACGAAATCGCGACGATTCTGCTGCAGAAAAAATTACTTTAACAGAAGTTCGACAAGAAATATTGAATCAGTTTCCTGCTTTAAATTCTGATGATTTAATTCCTGTTCCATGCAATCCAGATGCTTTGGCAATGGGATATATTTTAAAATTGAATGATGAAATTATTCCTTTAACTCGATACATCAATCCAGCTGATTTACTGAATAATGAATCGAAAAACACCATTGTTTACGAACAGGATGAGGGTTTAAAAGTGCAATTAATTGATATTTTCAGCACTGGAATTTCTGTTGATAAAGTTCAGCCAAAAGTTAATCAATTATTATGTTGTCTTCCAGAAGTTGTAGCGCCAGATTTGGGTTATGACAATTTGTTCAGAATTATCATCATGAATTTTATGGATGCTCACGATTTTGATGTTCGAGCTGTGAAAAAATCTTGTGTCCACATCGTAAATAAAGATTTAAAATTGATTCCGTTTGAAACCATGAATCTTTTTTACCGTGATGACAAACAAAAATGTCTAGAGGAATTGAGAAAAGATACAAGAGTGTTGTTTTAAGGCAAAAAAGGTTTTGAAAATCATCTCAAAACCCTTTTTTCATTTGTGATTTTAGATGTATTATTTAAAATACTAACACAAATGTACTTTTATTAGTTTTAATATGAAATGAACTTGGGTTAATTAATTCGCTTCCGAATACGACTTAAAGCTTGTGGCGTAACGCCGATATATGAAGCAATATATTTGAGCGGAACTTTTTGCAATAAGTTTTTGTCTGTTTTCAAAAGTTTTAGATAGCGCTCTTCGGCCGATTCGGTTAATAGAGAAAGTTCTCGTCTAGCTTTTGAAAGATAAAGTGCTTCCGCCGAAATCCTACCAAGAAAATTCCCGATTGATGAATGTTCGAAAAAGTGTAAAAAACTGTCGTGGGTGGCGCGCAACAAGACCATGTCGGTCATTGCTTGTATCGAGTATTTGCTAGGTTCTCGCGTGAGAAAAGATTCGTATGATGTTAAATAATCATTTTCGAAAAGAAAATTAACGGGGATTTCTTTTTCTTTTTTATTTAAAAAGCATCGTCCAATACCTGTTGTTATTAATGAAAGATGATTTTCGACTTCGCCTTTTTCTATTATAAAATCATTTTTTTTGTAGGCTTGGACAAAAATTCTAGGTTCATATATTTCCCAATCTTTGTCGGTCATTTCAATCCCGAATGAGGTTAAATAGTCTTTATAATTCATCATTTAAGAAAGTGGTTTTTGTTATGATATAACCAGTATAAAATTAGGGATTTGTACTATATTTAATAACTAAAAAGATATTATGATAGAAAAATAATCGTTTTTAATATCAATTTAATTAATAAAAGTTATTTAAAATAATTTTTAAATTCGTAAATATTTAATTTGAAAAATATTTTATCAAAAAAAACTATATTTGACCAAATTCTATAAAGTTTTGATTACAATTAATACTAAAACCTATGAAAATCCGCTTTTTGTTTTTGCATTAGAAAGCGAAGCAGGTAGTCATTTTGATAAGGATAACAAAGTTTTTGTTGGTGTAGGGAAAGTTAATGCAACCTACCATTTAACAAAAGCAATTGCGAAATTTCAACCAGATATTATCATTAATCTTGGTACAGCAGGAAGCACTGTTTTTGATCGTGGAAGTGTTGTGTGTTGTACAGCGTTTATCCAACGTGATATGGAAGTGTCGGCTTTAGGTTTTGCAAAATTCGAAACTCCATTCGAAAATTCAGCGATTATTTTGAATAACGGGATCGAACTTCCAAATTTTCCGATAGGCATTTGTGGTACGGGAGATCAATTCGAAATGGAACATAACAACCACGAATACAATGTTATAGAGATGGAAGCTTATGCTTTAGCTAAAGTCGCCAATTTGGAAAATATTCCTTTTTTGGCTTTAAAATATATTTCTGATGGCGCCGATGGCAATGCCGTTGACGATTGGACAACTGAAGTTAAACGAGCATCTGAAGCTTTGAGTAAGGCTTTAGAAAGATAGAAAAAGGCGATTCAAATTTCTGAATCGCCTTTTTATTTTAAAACTTCATGATAGTATCAAGTTCTTTAAGATACTCATGTGCGGTTAGATCAAATTTAACAGGAACAATTGAGATATAACCCTCTGCCAAAGCTGTTTCGTCAGCATCTTCAGATTTGTCCATATTGTTAAAATAGCCGGATAACCAATAATATTTTTTGCCGTGTGGGTTAACACGCTCATCAAAACTTTCTTCCCATTTTGCATGCGCTTGTTTGCAGACTTTTACACCTTTTATTTCTTCTTTTGCAAGTTTAGGAATGTTGACATTTAACACAACTCCTTTTGGAAGTGGATTGTCAAGAACTTTTTTAACGATTGCTTGGATATATTCTTTAGCTTGAGAAAAATCGGCATCCCAAGAAAAATCTAATAATGAAAAGCCAATAGCTTGCAAACCTTCTACGCCAGCTTCAACCGCCGCTGACATTGTCCCAGAGTAAATAACATTAATCGAAGAATTGGCACCATGATTAATACCCGAAACCACAATATCGGGTTTTCTTGTTAAAACTTTATCCAACGCAAATTTCACACAATCAACCGGCGTCCCACTTAGCGCATAATCTGTTTGTGGGCCTTCGAGATTAATTTCTTCATAAGTTAAAGTTGCATTAATGGTTATTGCGTGTCCTTTTCCACTTTGTGGGGAGTTAGGCGCAACGACAATTACATCGCCAATTTCGTTCATAAAACTTACCAAATTTCTAATACCAGGCGCTGTTATGCCATCATCATTGGTTACTAATATCAAAGGTTTTTCCATAATAATTTTCAAAAATATCGTGATGCATCTTAATTTGTAGATGCTCCTTTTTAAAGAATATCACAAAATTAGCTAAAATATAGCAGTCGAATAAAAATAAGGTATTAAATTTGATGTGACTTCGGCTTATGATTTAGAAATAAATTTTCAAAGATTTGTAACAAAAATCAAAAGCTAATTACCAATATTTTATCACTTAAGTAATCTATATGTTTAAGAATTTTAAATGGAACAGAATCTTCATGTTTGCGCCACTTATGACGCTGATGTTTTGTTTCAACGCACCACAGAATGACGACGAAAAAATGCAAACCATTATGGTAAGTGTTAAGAACACACTTTCGTATTTGCATTATGCACCAAAACCTATTAATGATGCTTATTC
Source organism: Soonwooa sp. T0.1_25 (assembly GCF_057652215.1). Classification (NCBI taxonomy): domain Bacteria; kingdom Pseudomonadati; phylum Bacteroidota; class Flavobacteriia; order Flavobacteriales; family Weeksellaceae; genus Soonwooa; species Soonwooa sp. T0.1_25. Next base: position 200,262 of record NZ_JBYFBZ010000001.1, read on the forward strand.
AGCAGAAGTTTATAATAAATTTTTTGAGTCTGCAGATCCAGACAAAAGGATTTTTTTACAATCGGATATGGATGAGTTTTCGAAACACAAAACCAAGCTTGATGATTACCTTAACAACGGTGATTTGACTTTTTATAAAGCGACAACAGATCGTCTTTATCAAAGATTGGATGATATCGATAAAATGACACAAGATATCTTGAGCAAGCCAATCGACCTTAATGAAGATGATAGTATGATTCTTGAACCAAAACTTAAGAAAAATGCAACTACTATTGCTGACCAAAAAGCAGAATGGAAGCGTTATGTTAAGTATTATATTCTTCGCGAGATGGAAACTTTGAACAACAAGGAAGAATCTGCTAAGAAAAGAAAAGACTCACTAATTGCTAATAAACTAAAAGATACTGTTAAGTTAGAAATTCTTTCTGCAGATCAAAAAAGAATCAAAGCGCAAGGTGAGGTTAAAGATTTGATTACGGATATGTTCCGTCGTTACAAAAAGAGAAAGAAAAACGATTGGTTTACAGTTTATATGAACGCTTATACAGAAGTGTTTGATCCGCACACCAATTATTTTTCACCAAAAGATAAAGAAGATTTCGATACTAATTTCACAGGGAAAATTATTGGTATTGGTGCTTTAATCCAAGAGAAAAAAGGATATTTATATTTAGGCGATTTAACAATCGGTGCACCAGCTTGGAAGTCTAAACAATTAGCGAAAGGAGACAAAATCCTTAAAGTTAGATCAAAACCCAAAGAAGATCCAGTTAACGTCGTTGGGATGTTGACAGAAGAAGCGGTGCGACTTATCCGCGGAGAGAAAGGAACGCCAGTCACTTTAACTGTTGAGAAAACCGATGGTACAGTTAAAGATGTTACCTTAATAAGAGAAGAAGTTGCGATTGAAGACACTTACGCAAGAAGTTCGATTATTAACTCTCCAAACGGGAAAAAATTAGGCTATGTTTATCTACCAGGTTTTTACGCAGATTTTGAGGATAGTAAAGGAAGAAACGCTTCAGACGATGTTAAAGCTGAACTTTTAAAACTAAAAGCTCAAAAAGTTGATGGCGTTGTTTTAGATTTAAGAAATAACGGTGGCGGTTCATTAACAGAAGTTGTTGATATTATGGGCTTGTTTATCAATGCTGGTCCAGTTGTTCAGGTTAAAGACGGAAACGGAAAAATAAATGTTCTTAGTAACAAAACCAATGCGCCAGTTTGGACAGGTCCGCTTGTTATTATGCAAAACGAACTTTCGGCTTCTGCATCTGAGATTTTGACAGGAGCAATGCAGGATTACGGAAGAGCTGCAATCGTTGGTTCTCCACAATCTTTTGGTAAAGGAACTGTGCAGACTTTTGTGTCTCTAAACAGATTTTTAAATACCAGCGATGACTTTGGTGATCTTAAATTAACAATTCAAAAATATTATCGTGTCACGGGTGAGTCGACACAGAGAAAAGGTGTGGAATCCGACGTTAAGATGCAAGATTTGTATACTTATGCAGAAATAGGGGAGCGTTATGACCAATTTGCTTTGCCTTGGGATAAAATTGCACCAGCAAAGTTCAATAAAGTTAATAACATCAATACAGCATCTTTGCAGCAATCAATAGATTCTAAAATTAAAAATAATACGAATTATCAACTGCTTGTAGAGTCTGCAAAATGGAGAGAAGCTTTATCTAAAGAAGAAAAAATTACGTTGAACGAAGCTAAATATATGGCTTTGATGAAAGAACGTAAAGCGCAGATTGAAAAATTCAAAGCTTTGGATAAATACAATAATGGTCTCAAAATTAGTTTGCATGCAGATGAAGTTGCAAGAGAAAAGAAAGACGAAGCTTTTGCGAAAAAGTCCGAAAATTGGATTAAAAATTTACAGAAAGATTTTTATCTGAAGGAAACTTTAGACGCCTTAGAACAATCTTCAAAATAATAAAAAGCGCTCATCATTGAGCGCTTTTTTCATAATAGAATTTAATTTTGATTAAACTAAAATTTATGAAATTAGAAAGCATCTTTTTCTTAGCCGTTTTTAGTCTAGGAAGTTTATCTTGTCAAAAAGAGGAAAATAAGTCTCAAAATAAAATTGAACAATCTGATTCTATTCCTAGTGTTAAGAATATCAAAATTGGAACGATTACGGTGCCAGATGACAAAATCGGAATAGGTTGTATTACCGAATATTATCGGAAAGAAAAAGAATATAAAGATTTAATTTTTATGCAAACTGGTGCGCCTGATGAAAAAGGTTGGCTTAACTTTTTAAACATTGATGGAAAACAAATTGAATTTTATACAAAAGAATCTAGTTCCGGAGAAAATGATGACGAAAATAAATTCACTATTAAATTAGAAGACGACAATTACCAAGTAATAATTGATGCCATTATAGGAGAAGTAAGTATTGACAGTGACACGGCGCAAGCCCACGGAATAATAAAAGTTACCAATAAAAAAGCAAAAGCAACAGGCTCAGCAGAATTTAAGGGAGGAACTGGTTGCTAAGCTTTCAAAAACTTAAAATTAAAAAGGGAATTTCATTGGTGAAATTCCTTTTCTATTTAAACAAAAAAGACTCACATTTCTGTAAGTCTTTTAGCTCCTCCTGCTGGGCTCGAACCAGCGACCCTCTGATTAATCCCGAAGTTTCGGGACTCTAACCAACTGACTAAGCCTCCCCAGTAGGGTAAAATCTGGATCGACGAGCATTTCTATAATTTTTCTACTATGCTGTTTTTTAATAAATCGCTCAATGGAGATAGCTTCTTTTTCTTGATCTCCGCAAGAAAAAAGTGCAGCAAGCTTCCAAGGTCGATGTTTGGATGTAAACGTATTAAAGCTGTTTTGCTCGTTATGTTGTTGCAATCTTAATTCTATGTTAGAAGTATATCCAACATAATAAAGATTTGCAGTTTCCGAGTAAAGAATGTAAATAAAATACATAATTAAATGTACAAAAAAAACACCTACTAATTAAAGTAAGTGTTTTATAAAAAGCTCCTCCTGCTGGGCTCGAACCAGCGACCCTCTGATTAACAGTCAGATGCTCTAACCAACTGAGCTAAGGAGGAATGTCCTTCGTTTGAAGTGGTGCAAATATAAAAATTAATTTGTTTCAAATCAAGCCTATCATGCTTTAATAAAGAAAAAAGTTCAAAAATTTCTTATCTGTTTGATTCTGAATTAAAAAAAATTTAGATAACTGGGTTTGATTTTGATTCCAACAGGAATTTTAAAACAAAAAAGACTTACATTTCTATAAGTCTTTTAGCTCCTCCTGCTGGGCTCGAACCAGCGACCCTCTGATTAATCCCGAAGTTTCGGGACTCTAACCAACTGAGTAAGCCTCTCCAGTGAACTAAAACCTGGATTGAAAATTTTTTCAACTAACTTTAATGTACAAAAAAAACACCTACTAATTAAAGTAAGTGTTATGTAAAAAAGCTCCTCCTGCTGTGCTCGAACCAGCGACCCTCTGATTAATCCCGAAGTTTCGGGACTCTAACCAACTGACTAAGCCTCTCCAGTGAACTAAAACCTGGATTGAAAATTTTTTCAACTAACTTTAATGTACAAAAAAAACACCTACTAATTAAAGTAAGTGTTTTGTAAAAAAGCTCCTCCTGCTGGGCTCGAACCAGCGACCCTCTGATTAATCCCGAAGTTTCGGGACTCTAACCAACTGACTAAGCCTCTCCAGTGAACTAAAACTTGGATTGAAAATTTTTTCAACTAACTTTAATGTACAAAAAAAACACCTACTAATTAAAGTAAGTGTTTTGTAAAAAAGCTCCTCCTGCTGGGCTCGAACCAGCGACCCTCTGATTAACAGTCAGATGCTCTAACCAACTGAGCTAAGGAGGAATGTCCTTCGTTTAAAGTGGTGCAAATATATATAGATTTTATATTCGCACCAAATTTATTTTGAACTTTTTTTGAAAATATTTTTTTAGAACTTCCCTGTTATCCACTTAACGATGTCATTTCCAAAGATTAACACCATTAATCCAAGTAAGAAAATAACACCAATCATTTGAGCATTTTCTAAGACTTTTTGCGGTACAGGCTTACCTGTAATCATTTCCCACAACGTGAAAATAACATGACCACCATCTAAGCCCGGAATCGGTATGAGGTTAAGGAATGCCAGCCAAACAGAGAACATCGCTGTAAAGCTCCAGAAAAACTCCCAATTAATAGTCTCTGGCATTTGCTTGATGATACCAATTGGTCCAGATACTTTTTTATAGCCTTCAGTTTTGCTGTTAAAAATAATTTTGAACTGCTTAACCTGCATTACCAATACATCGATGGTTCTTTCGAAACCTCTTGGGATAGACTCTAGGAAAGTGTAGCTTTTAACAACTTGTGTTTTGTCAAGCTCTTTTTGCGCTAAAGCCCCATTAATACCGAAACCTAATTTACCATCTTTATCCAAAGTTGTTTGTAAAGTTTCAACTTGGTTATTTCGATCAACTTTTACTGAAATTGGTTTTCCAGCATTTTTTAATAAAGCTGTAGTAACTTGATCGTAGTATTGTGTTGGTTGATTATTAATCTCAATAATTTTGTCACCCTTTTTCAGTCCCATTGCCGCTGCAGGAAGATTAGGTGCAATGCTATCTACAACTGCTGGAAAACGGTTACTGAAATACAATTTTGCTTCATTCGCTTTCAAGACTTCTGCAACACCGTCCTCATTAACAGGGAAAGTCACCTCCTTACCATCACGCAATACAGTTACGTTATTAGCAAAAAGCATATTCATAATAGCAGTCTGCATACGCTCGGCAGGTTTACCATCTATTTTCAAAATTTTATCACCTGTTTTAAGACCCATTTTTGAGCCTTCTGAAGTGACTGCGATTCCCGCTTCAAATTTTGAATTGTCGTAATATTTTTCACCTTTAAAATAAGAAAGACAAGAATAGATTATCCAAGCCAAAAAGAAGTTAACCGTAACCCCGCCCATCATAATGATAAGGCGTTGCCAAGCTGGTTTACTACGGAATTCCCATGGTTCTGCTGGTTTCTTAAGTTGATCCGTGTCCATACTTTCGTCAACCATACCCGCGATTTTTACATAACCACCAAAAGGCAACCAACCAATACCGTACTCGGTTTCGCCGATTTTCTTTTTAGCGATTGAAAACCAGGGATCAAAGAATAGATAAAACTTCTCTACTTTAGTTTTAAAAAGTTTAGCTGGGATAAAGTGCCCAAGCTCATGTAGAATAACAAGGATAGAAATACTCAGTATAAATTGAAATAACTGTTCTGGTGCCATTTATTTTGTTTAAAATTAAATTACGCAAAGGTAAGCAATTGACTTAGATTCTTATCAAGAAAAAGGCCTTATCCACAAGATAAGACCTTTTTTAACTTATTTTTATAAATAATTGCTTATTTTAAAACATATTTGAATCCTAAAGTAAAGCGACCAGCTTCGAAGTTAGAATCGTTAGAAAGATTCCACCAAGGCTTCCAGTCAAAGCTCATTGCTAACGGAGCAGATGGGATTTTGTATTCTAAACCTAATTGTGGTCTAATAGCAAATGAAGTGTCGCTATATCCTCCAGCTTTCCAAAATGTAACTTGTGGACCAACACCGATGTACCATCCAAGGCCACCAGCACCACTGAATTTTTGATTGTAGGTATAATCTGCACCTAATACAGTTGTGTTATCTCCGAACAATACTTGTACGTTACCTGCATTTCTTCCATCGAAAGAGTGCTTATATTGAGGACCAAATAATGTTGGACCATCTCCTAAATCTACTGCAAGACCTAATGCGTCTCTATAAGACTGCGCATTTGCAAATTGACTCCCTAGTGCTACTGCACCTAATAAAGCGATTGATTTAACTAAGTTTTTCATTATTGTAAATTTTAATAGTTTGTGTAATATTTCTTATTCTGATTTTTTATAAATTAACTACGACTCCCAAGCCGCCACGGTTTCCTAATTCTACAAAACCTCCAATTTTCTCTGTGAAGAAGTATCTAACACCGACATGTGCCCCAAAATCAAAAGTATCGCCCAAAACGCCTAGAGTTACACCTGGATAAATGTCCAAATTGTTATCTAAATTGAGTAAATCATGCAAGTGATAATTGAAACGTCCATGTATTGAAAAGTCAGATTTAGAATCGTTTTTTCCAAAATAGAGACCTAATCCTGCTCCTACAGAAATGGCATCTGCGATACCATAATCATAACTACCTTTAAGACCTAGACCTTCACTTCCATAAATATTAAGACCTGCTTGTACCTTTTGATCGCCTTTTCCGTTCCAAGCTTGAGCCGAAGCTGTTGTCATCATAAAGCAACCTAAAGCTGCTAGCATCAATTTCTTCATATTGTTTCTTCTATTTAAGTCCTAATCAAAAATAAGACCAAGAATTTATGGAGCGCATAATTTTTTAATAAAAAATAACTAAACATCGTGTTAAAATCCTCATAATTAAGTGTTTTAGATTCTTAAATATTAGTTTATTTTAAATTGTTCTAATGTTAATTGGATTAGATCTTTGCAATATTTTTAAGCTTTTTAACTTGTTGTTATGCATTTTTGAAAAATATCGCTACTAAAAATGCCATGTTTTTTGACTAATTTTGCCAAACTTAAGATTATATCTAATGAAACAATATTCCTCAATACGAAGCGTACAGATTTTGGCACATGTTCTACAACAATATGGCATCGATAAAATTGTTGTATCACCAGGTTCTAGAAACGCGCCTTTGGCAATTCATTTTTCCGAACTGGACGAGATGCAATGTTATAGTATTGTGGATGAGCGCTCAGCAGCTTTTGTCGGAATGGGAATGGCTAAAGCTCTTAAAAAACCTGTTGCATTAACGTGTACCAGTGGATCGGCAGCGACTAATTATTACCCTGCGATTGTTGAGGCATTTTATCAAAACATTCCGTTGTTGATTTTAACAGCAGATCGACCAGCAGATTATGTTGATATTTTTGATGGACAAACGATTCGCCAGAATCATCTTTATCAACAACATTCTTACGGAGATTTTCAGTTAAAAGAAGATAAAGAGGAAGGTTCTTATGATTATAATCTTGATACTGTGAAAAAAGCAGTCGAATTATGTTTTGAAAAAAGTGGACCTGTACACATCAATGTTCCTCTAAGTGAACCTCTTTATAATCTAGTGAACGAACTTCCTGTTTTACCAAGTGTTGAGTCGACGATTCAAAAAAAGAAATTTGATTTTGCACCAAATTTGACTGCAGAATGGAATACGTCAAAGAGAATTTTAATTTTAGTTGGTAGTCAAGATCCAAATCCTGAATTGCAAATGCAATTGTCACAATTAGTTAAAAATCACAGTGTTGTGGTTTTAACTGAAGTAACTTCGAACTTAAATAACGAAAAATTCTTCTCACATATTGATCGATATATTTTTAATTTTAATGAAGAAGATTTCAAAACATATGCTCCAGATTTGTTGATTACAGTTGGTCAAAATGTTGTTTCTAAGAAGGTTAAGAAATTTTTACGTGAAGCAAAACCAAAACATCATTGGCATGTTGATGAGAACTGGCAACCAGACACTTACTTTGTTTTAGACCGAAATATTGAAGCAAAGCCAGAAGTGTTTTTCTCTAAATTGTTGAATAATATCAATCTAGAACCATCGCCATATTACAATTTGTGGGATGTTTTGAGAGATAAAGCCGATGCGCGTCACGATGCTACACTTCCAAAAATTGGCTATTCAGATTTTTACTTGTTTAACATGCTTTCGGACGTTATTCCTGCCAATTATAAAGTCCATTTTTCAAACAGTTCGGCTATTCGTTATGCTCAACTTTTTGATTTTAATAAATATGATTGTTATTGTAATCGCGGGACAAGCGGCATCGATGGTTGCACCTCAACTGCGATGGGATTTGCGATGATGACTGATGAGCCAACACTTTTGATAACTGGAGATATTAGCTTTTTCTACGACATCAACGGACTTTGGAACCAATACATTCCGCCGTTTGCGCGAATTGTGATTTTTAATAATGGTGAAGGCAACATTTTCAGAATTATTCCGGGACCGAGTGATACCAACGCGGTCGATGAGTTAATTGCCACACAACATCACAAAAGTGCCGAACTTTTAGTAAAACATTTCGGTTTCGATTACATAAAAGCGGAAGACGAATTGAGTCTAGATCGAGTGATTGAGTCTTTCTTTAAACCTGGTCAAAAGCCAAAAATCCTTGAAGTGATGACAAAAGGACATCATAACGAAGATAAGTTAAAAGCTTATTTTGAAAATTTAACACAAACTTTATAAATCGTCTATATCCAAAATTTTGGAAGGTAGATTTTTAATTCTTGAAATAGGATAAACGAAATTTTCATCAAAATCATTCAATGCATTAATGATTTGCAAATGAGAGAATTCCAAAATATTATCAACCGAAATTGCTGTTGACTTTATTTGTCTCTGTTTTAAAAGATGTTGTCTTTGTACACCATTTAACAAATAAGTTTCGGGCGTGTACCAAGTTTTATCTTTTAAGAAAAGCAAATTGCTAAAACTGGTATCAGTTACATTTCCGTTTTGTAGAATGATGACTTCGTTAGCGTGCGATTTTTGTTTTAAAAGATCTAAGTTTTTTCTATCAATATACTTAAATTGATAGTTTAGATTATCATCAGTAACTAATTCGAAATCTTCAATTTCTGAGATAGAATAAGGTAACATTTGGGTTTTAAAATTATTTTCTAAATCGTAAACTAAACGGAATTTGTACAAGCCATCTTCGTCATGATTCAAATTTTTAAAAACTTTTAAAATATCGATTCGACAATCTTTTTCGAAGTGCGAAAAAGTCTCAATCATTCGTTGTTGATGCAATTCTGCAAGGAAGATTTTTTGATCTTCAACTTTGATACTTTCAATAAATTGGAGCATAGATTTTATTTTTCATTTCTTCGTATTCGTCGAGTAACTGGCTTTGATGCGTAATGCCGCCGCCACTTTTAAAAACAAACTTGTCGCCTTCTTTTTCAATAAAACGAATGATGACGCAAGAATCTAAATTTTCACCATCAAAAAATCCAGAAATGCCAGAATAAAAACCTCGATCATAATTTTCGGCTTCCAAAATTATTTCTAAAGTTTTCTTTTTTGGTGCGCCAAGAATGGAGCCAGCTGGCAAAAGAAGATTAAGAATGCTACCGATTTTATTCTGAAATTTAGGTTTTAATGTTCCTGAAATTTCCGAACTCATTGCAAAAAGATTTTTTTGTTGTGTTTGGATATAATCAATCCGTTGAAATTCATCAACTTTAACATTATTTGCGACCATACTTAGATCATTTCGCAGCAAATCTACAACGGTATAATGTTCAGCCTTTTCTTTAATGTTGGCTTTCAGAAGTTCTTTTGCATTAGGAATATCGGCATCTATTGTACCCTTCATTGGATGTGTAACAATCTGATTGTCTTTTATTTCAATAAAAGTTTCGGGAGAAAAAAACACAAATTTATTCGGAATGCAAGCTTTATATTTCGCTTTAGAATGTGCAAAAACTTCTTCTAAAGTATAATTAATTTCGATCGGCGTTTTTCTCGTATAATTTACTAAATATGAGTTGCCTTTCTTCAAATTTTCTTGAACTAAATCAAAACCTTTTCGGTAAGATTCTAAAGATTCAGCATTAAAGCTAAGATTGAATTTTTTATTATTAAATCCTTCTTTACTAACACTTTGTATATTTGGAAATTCTATTTTAATATTCGAATTTTTAAGTTCACTTTCTGTTAAAAGAATCATTTTTTCTTTTAGAAAATCAATAAAAAACACAAACGGAATTTTTGACAAAGAAAGTTTGTCAATAGCTGCGAAATCAAAATCAATTTCTTGTAACATTCTTTTATTAGGCTTTGAAGCTTTATTTTTGCAGCTCAAATATAAATCAATATGGAGAATACTCCCAACAATTCTGAAATCAATATTGTACTTTCTCGTGCTTTTGCTTTGTGGAGCAATACGATGAAGTTCCAGATAAGTTTTAGCATTTTTTATTTTGCGATACTTTTAGTTTTGGCATCTTTTGCGTTTAATTATTTCGGAATTAATAAAAAGGTCGAAGACTTTGCCCCTTTGATGCAGTCGGATCCAGATGCTTTCATGGCAAAACTTCGAGAACTTGCGGTGACACCAGAATATTCGAATTTTGTGTATGTTATTGTTTTGATAAAAGCTTTGGTTTTCCCTCTTAATATTGGGATGTTTAAAGTCTATGCCATGAAGGAGATGGGCGAAAATCCTGGTCTGAACGATCTGTTGGCGGGTTACCAAGGCGTTAGTTTTTTCAAATATTTCACCTATGGAATTTTTTGGGGTTGCGTATATTACCTATGTTCTATTTTTGCGCCTTTTCTGTTGGTTTGGGTTTTAGTTACTTTTTTTGTTAGTCCGCTGATGTTTTTTACAAACATTAATAGTTTTCAGGCAATTGGGAAGAGCTTTCAGGCGATTCGTGCCAACTTCTTCATTATTTTCATTTGTACAATTGTTGCGATTTTGTTTTCATATTCTGGTATTTTGATGTTTGGATTTGGAATATTATTGACGTTTCCGTTTTGGAATGCTATCATTTATTCGTGTTTTCGACAGATTTTTACTGTGAAAAATTAAAATTTTTATATAATTAATCTAAATCTTTAGAAAAAATTGTAATTTGGAACAACAAAAAATAAAATATGGAAACATTTAACGAATTTGATTCGCAAGCAAAAGTCCCAGCTAAGAACACGGGCGACATTATTTCTCATGCTTTTGAGACGTACAAAGGTGTAGTGCTTTACGCAATTGTAACGATGATTCTTTACCTTATTATTTCTTTTATAATCCAAGCCATTTCTGGATTTAACTCTCAAGCAATTTATGAAGAAGCTATGATTAGTGGTGGTCAGATTGACTATTTAGCAATCCCAGGACTTAAAACTTATTATGCAATTTCGTCTTTATTTGGACTTTTATTGTCTCCACTATTTTTGGGATTAATTTATATTTCTCATAAAGTAAATACAAAACAACAAGTTTCTTTCTCAGATTTGTTTTATGCTTACAAAGAGAATTTAATTAACATTATTGTTTATAGTTTAATTACAGGTATTATTTTAACGATTGGATTCTCTGCTTGTTTAATTCCTGGTTTATTATTAATGCCATTATTTTTTATTGGTTATCCAATTTTGATTTTCGAAAAAGCGAGTGCAATTGATGCAATAACAAAGGCTTTTAACATCGCTAAAGAAAATTATGGTACCTTTTTAGGTGTTGCGGTGTTATCAGCGATTATTAGTTTTGCTGGTATTATCCTTTGTGGTATTGGACTTTTGGCAACAGCGCCATTTTATCTAACTGCTGCTTATTCATTATATATTGCATTTGTTGGACTTCCAAAACAAATTACTTACAATTCTTAATTAAAGAAAAACAATTAAAGTGCCTAACTCTGAAAAACAAATTAGCGGAAACGTTATTAAACAAATTGCCCTTATCTTACTGATTGTCATATTGGTTGGGCTCATTTGCTACAATCTCGCCTTATTTATACCTTCTTTGCTAGGCGCTTTAACTTTATATATCATCTCGCGAAAATATCTTTTGTATCTTCTCGAAGTTAAAAATTGGAAACCATCTTTAGCTGCCACAGTTATAATAATTGCAACGCTGCTAATTCTTATTCTACCAGTGTATTGGATCGTAGATATGCTCATTGAGAAGTTGGGAAATGCCCAAGCTTATATGGGAAAATTCAATGCATTTATCGATAAAGTGCATGATTATGTCTATGCGCAAATACATGTTGATATTCTTAGCAAAGAAAATCTTGACAAACTAAAAGCTGCAGCAGGCAAGTTTTCGACATCGGCTCTTAGCACAACTTTTAATACATTCACGATTATATTTTCGATGTATTTTATCTTGTATTTTATGCTGGTTGATCCTCGTAAGTTTGAGAAATTACTTACAAATGCAGCACCTTTCAAAAAAGCAAACATTAATTTATTAGGTGAAAAAATCCGAAAAATGGTAATCGCAAATGCAATCGGAATTCCTGTAGTTGCACTTGGACAAGGTATTGTTGGCTTAGTCGGTTATTTTATTTTTGGAGCGCCGAGTCCGGTTCTTTTATTTGCATTGACGTTTGTTGCAAGTATGATCCCAATAGTTGGAGCTGCGCTTGTCTATGTTCCGGTTTGTATTTTTATGATTGCTGAAGGCCAAACAGGTCCAGGGCTAGGATTAGCTGCTTATTGTTTGATTGTAGTTGGCTTAACAGACAATCTACTTCGATTTACATTATTAAAAAAACTAGAAAACATCCACCCGTTGAATACCGTTTTCGGAATTATCGCAGGGATGAACATTTTTGGTTTTTTAGGTTTAATATTTGGGCCAATTTTGGTGTCTGTGACGGTTTTATTAATTCAGGTATATCGTAATGAATTTTCAGACGACGATGACGAAACTCCTAAAGATATTGTCTTACCCGACAATGACCAACTCGAACAAAAAGTAGATTTAATTATATAAAATGACGCCCGAAATTCTGCAAGAACTTTGCAAAGTAAAAATGCCGTATGGGAAATATAAAGACCAATGGATTATTGACCTTCCGATTTCCTATCTAGAATGGTTCAATCGCAAAGGTTTTCCTCAAAACAAATTAGGTTCGCAGTTAGCAACGATTTATGAAGTTAAACTTAATGGTCTAGATCATATCTTTACAGCGATACGTGAGGATAAAAAGCCCGAAGCTCATTCGAAACCTCGGGTTTATAAATTATAAATTAAATCAATTAAGCTTTCAGAGCTGTAATTTCGTCACGCAATTTGGCTGCAGCAATAAAGTCTAATTTCTTGGCAGCTTCTTCCATTTCTTTTTGTTTTTGCTCAATTAATTTCTGAATATCTTCATTCGCATAGGTTGCTTTAACTTCTGCAACTTCTTGTAATATAGATTTTTGAGTGTATTTTTCATCAGGGAAATCTTTGCTCCTACCTACAAGATTTTCACTAATTTTTTTATTCAAGGCAGTTGGTACCAGACCGTTTATTTCATTATAACGGATTTGTTTTTCGCGTCGATACAAGGTTTCATCGATAGTAGCTTGCATCGATTTTGTTATTTTATCCGCATACATAATCGCTTTACCATTTACATTTCTTGCTGCACGACCAACAGTTTGTATCATCGATCGGCGACTTCTTAACATACCTTCTTTATCTGCATCCAAAATCGCAACCAACGATACTTCTGGTAAATCCAAGCCTTCTCTTAATAAATTAACACCAATCAACACGTCGAAAAGACCTAAACGCAAATCCTGCATAATCTGGATACGTTCAAGTGTTTCTACATCAGAGTGAATGTAACGTGTTCTTATTCCGAATTTTGTGAAATATTTGGTGAGCTCTTCCGCCATTTTTTTGGTTAAAGTTGTTACCAAAGTTCGCTCATCAACTTCTGATCTTTTTTGTATTTCTTCAATTAAATCATCAATTTGATTAAGGCTTGGTCTTACTTCAATTATTGGGTCTAAAAGTCCAGTCGGACGGATAATTTGCTCGATATATTCACCACCAGTTTTCTCTAATTCATAATCTGCTGGCGTTGCTGATACATAAATAACCTGATTTTGCATTTGTTCAAACTCAGGAAACTTCAACGGACGATTGTCCATCGCTGCAGGCAAACGGAAGCCATATTCAACCAAAGATTCTTTGCGACTTCGGTCGCCGCCATACATCGCATGAACTTGAGGAATGGTTACATGGCTCTCATCAATAACCATCAAAAAATCTTTCGGGAAGTAGTCCAGGAGACAGAAAGGTCGAGATCCAGGCAATCTGCCATCCATATAACGAGAATAATTTTCGATACCAGAACAGTAACCAAGTTCTTTTATCATTTCTAAATCTAATTCTGTACGCTCTTGTAAACGTTTTGCTTCTAAAGGTTTTTCGATCGAATTAAAAAAATCAACTTGCTTAACCAAGTCATCCTGTATATCTCGAATCGCACCTTGCATGGTTTCTGGTGAAGTAACAAACAGATTCGCAGGATAGATATTAATTTGTTCAAAATTAGCTTCTACATTTCCATTTACAGGGTCAAAGCTTTGGATTTTTTCAATTTCGTCACCGAAGAATTGAATTCTAACTGCGTTATCTGCATAAGCTGGAAAAATGTCTACAACATCACCTTTTACTCGGAAAGTTCCTCGCTGAAAATCATTTAAAGCTCTAGAATATAATGCGTTAACTAACGAGTGAAGAAGTTTGGTTCTTGATATTTTTTCATTTTTCTCAATTGTAATCAAAGATTTATGAAATTCGGTTGGATTTCCGATACCATAAATACACGATACAGAAGCGACAATCAACACATCGCGACGTCCCGAAAGTAGGGAAGCGGTTGCCGATAGACGAAGCTTTTCAACTTCTTCGTTGATGCTGAGGTCTTTTTCGATGTATGTTCCAGTCGTTGCAATATAGGCTTCTGGTTGATAATAGTCGTAGTAACTTACAAAGTATTCTACCGCATTATCTGGAAAAAACTCTTTAAACTCCATAAAAAGCTGTGCCGCCAAAGTCTTATTATGCGCCAAGACAATCGTCGGCCGTTGGATTTGGTTGACAACATTTGCGATGGTAAAGGTTTTACCAGAACCCGTTACGCCGAGTAGCGTTTGATATTTTTCACCAATTTGGAGGCCTTTTACCAGTTTTTCGATGGCTTGTGGTTGATCACCAGTCGGTTGATATTCAGATTGAAGTTTAAAATTCATACATCAAAATTACGAAAAGCAATTTTTCTTTTGAAAATTATTTTAGCTAAGTTCTTCTTGGTTTTAAAAGTGATTAATTTCACACAGATTTTTAAAAACAATATTCTGTTAAATACAGTTGAATGTTTATATTAATTGCGAATGAAGATTACTTATGTTTAGTTTAGTAATAATTAGAAGTATGTTATTTTAATTATATATAATGTTATTTAGTCATAGTATGTTAAAATATTATTTTTTTTTGATGCTAAATTCTTAAAAATATAACCTTTTATGCCAACAAAAAATTTTTATGAAATACCTTTATTTACGAAATGTAAAACTTTCAGTTTTGAGTTTTGCATTATTAGGTGGCATTGCGAATGCCCAAGTTTTTGAAATCCCTAAAGGAGACACAGGACCAGTCACTTACGCGTCAAAAGTTAGTAATGATGGTTTAGTTCTTTTAAAAGCAAATAAAGCCAATTATACGTGGACAGAGCAACAAGGTTTAAAATGATAGATTCTTTATCGAATGACAGCCGTATTCCTGGTAATCCTTCTTTGTCAGCCAATGAATCTGTCTATGCTTTAGCAGCAACTAACCCGCAGACTAATCAAGTAGAAGTAGCAACTTATAATCCCGTAACAAAACAATATGACTTTATTGGAGGAATGGGCGCTGCTATTGATGGCAATACAACTGCACCTTTTGCTATTTCGGCGGACGGTATTGCGATTGTTGGTGGCGGATGGATTAATAATATGAATATGAACGCCTTCAAGTGGATTACAGCTACAGGTTTGGTTAATTTGGGAAGTTCTATTGCAGAACGTAATACAAGAGCCAATGGTATAAGTGCAGATGGTTCGACTGTTGTTGGATGGCAAGAAATGTAAATGGTAAATTGATTATTGGGAATGCCTATAATGCCGAACATGAATATGTTCCGTTTATGGTTAAGTTACCAACTTCTCTTTCTTGTGCAGAGCAAAAAGTAACAGCAGATAATTTTGGTGGTTCAGCGGTTTTCGGATCGACAAAATCAGCATTTGATATTCCAGTTGGTGCACAAGGTTTTACAGCTTATGGTGTTAATATTAACGTTTATGAAACGGATGCTACTGCGACGCCAACTTTTACGGTTAAGTTATATGATAACGCAGACAACAATGTTCCAGGGACTGAGTTAAAATCTTTAACAGCAAGCATTAAAGGGAAAGCATTAGTGGGAAATGCTGAAGGTCATGACGTTTATAATTTTATTTTAGGTTTTGACACGCCGATGACTCTAGATGCTAAACAAAACTTATTGGATGTCGGTAGATTCTAATACTGGTGGTTGACAAATTACAGGGCCAAGTAACATTGGTGCTGGTATGGCAATTAGGCCTGCGCCAGGCATTTGGATTACAATTCCTCAAGAATTAATTTACGGTATCGAATGTTCGGTAATAGCAACTTCTGATGTTAAAACTGAAAGATTAACATGCTATCCAAACCCAGTTAAAGATGTTGTTAATTTCAATACGAAAAAAGAAATCAAACAAGTTGTTGTTTATAATATTGCTGGACAAATCGTTTCTTCAAAATCTCAGATTAAAGATGCGAAACTTAATATGTCACAATTGGCGCAAGGAACTTATCTTCTTAAGGTGAGCTTGCTGATGGACAATCGCAAACACTTAAAGTAATTAAAAACTAAACTTTAGTTTTTATATTTAAAATTAATAAGCCTCGATTTTTCGGGGCTTTTTTGTTTTTATTGTTAAATGAAATTCTATCTGTTTTTTTAAGTTTAAATCGAAAAAATAAAAAATAACTAACTTTACGAATCATGCTTTTGGAATGTTAAATTTTAAACTTAAAATTATGAAAATCAATTATAAAATATTTGCAGTTGTTGCCTTAAGTTTTTTATGTTCCTGCGACTCCAAATCCCAAAATAAATCTAACGCAACAAAGTCTGTCGAAACTGGGAAACCAAACTCTGTGGATCTGGAGCCAGCATTTCCGGGACAAACAAGAATTCCTGCCGTTAGATCCAAAACCGAATATAAAAGCGAAGTTCTCAATTCTTCTTTAGGAAAACCTTGGGGAATAGCCCAACTTCCTGACGGACGATTTTTGGTAACTGAAAAGTCAGGCTTTGTTAATTTGGTTGGCGCTGATGGAAAAACGAACAAAAAAATTCAAGGTTTTCCAAAAGTTGATGCATCGGGGCAAGGCGGACTTTTGGATGTTGCAGTCGATCCTGATTATCAAAATAATAAAATGATTTTTTGGACTTTTTCCGAACCTTTCGAGAAAGGAAATTTAACATCAGTTGCGAAAGGAAAACTTTCTGCCGACGAGTCCAAAATTGAAAATCCCCAAGTTATTTTTCGAGCAACGCCTTCTTATGATGGCAAATTGCATTATGGAAGTCGTATCGTTTTTGATAAAGACGGAAATCTTTTTGTGAGCACAGGCGAGCGTTCTGATAAAGTTACGCGACCTTTGGCACAAGATTTAACAACCTATCTCGGAAAAATTGTTAGAATTACAAAAGACGGGAAACCAGCTGCAGGAAATCCTTTCCTCCATAGTAAAGATGCAAAACCCGAAATCTATTCTTATGGACATCGCAATGTACAAGGTTTGGCGATCGATCCTTCGACAGGAGAACTTTGGAACTCCGAATTTGGACCACGCGGTGGCGACGAAATTAATTTAATAAAACCCGCAAAAAATTACGGCTGGCCAACAATTACCTATGGCATCGAATATAGCGGTGATAATATCGGAAAACATATTTCTCAGAAAGAAGGTATGGAGCAGCCCGTTTATTATTGGGATCCAGTGATTTCTCCGAGCGGAATTACGTTTTACACAGGCTCTATTGACGAATGGAAAAACAATCTGTTTATCGCTTGTCTCAGCGGCGAACATATCGACAGAATCGTCATTAAAGATAATAAAGTTGTTGGAGAAGAACGCCTATTAGAAGATGATGGCGAACGTTTTCGAGATGTCTTGGATGCAAAAGATGGATCGCTTTACGCCATTACGGACAGCGGAAAACTTTATAAAATTTCTAAAAAATAAAAACAAAATCCTGAGTTGTGGCTCAGGATTTTTTTATGCGATCGGCTCTTTTGACACCATGAAAATCTTTTAGATAAAATGGTTCAAAATAAGCAACATCTTCAAAATCTTTATTATTAAATTTTTCCACCGCTTTTTTAATTAAATATTGAGCTGATGGATAAATTGTAGCATCAAAACTAGCATTGGGAAGATTAAGAATGTCTTGTGCTTTTGTCACGCCATCACCAACAAATAAAACTTTTTCTTCTTTTAAATCTTGGAAAGAATTTTCATCCAAAACCAAAGCTTCGGTTGCCGAAATTTCGTTGCCAGTCTTTCCGTCATAAGCTGCGGTGTAGACTTCCATTCTTCGCGCATCAATCAACGGAATTATTTTGTCAAATCCTTGATTGACAAATTTTTCAACCATGCTATCTAAAGAATTAATTGATAGCAGAGGAAGGTTTAATCCAAAACAAAATCCCTTTGCAGAAGCTGCACCAATTCTTAATCCTGTGTAAGAGCCAGGTCCTTTCCCAAGACACACAGCGTTGAGATCTTTTAGCTCAATTTCTGCACCTTCCAAAGCCCATTCTACAAAAGTGTGTAGGCTTTCGGATTGTTTATAATTTTCGGAAACTTCCTCACAAAGGCAAAGTAACTTTTCATTATCAGAAATAGCTACAGAACAGTTTTTAGAAGAAGTTTCGATATGTAAAATTTTCATTTTTTGTAAATAATTGATCGTTTAACTTAGCTTTAGAAAGCCATTGTTTTTAATCTCTTTATGGATGTCAGCAATATCTTCAGGAATCTTGTTTTGTGTCAACCAATTGATGTCTAGACCGTGGTGCATTGCGGTCATCATAAAGTTGTCGTTGTCTCCAATGCTGTTCCCGAGAATTTGTAAATTTTCTTTAAACTCATATTGATCATCTTCATGCAGTTTTACAATCGCCATTAAGATTTTAAAAATTCTTGCCAAAGCCGGAATGTAGAATTTTTCGCCTTGTCTTCTCGAGAAATACGCAAGTTGCTCTTCCAGATTTGGGACAAGTTTCGTCAGCATGTAAAGGTTAAGCCAAATATCACCAAACTTGTCTTTTGTTATTTTGACATGTTCGGTAATCATCCCGCTCATATAACGAACATCCATCGACAGATAGCCTGGCGATTTAAAATGTTTGATAGCGCTTTCAATTTTTTTGTCAAGAATCTCTTGCAGTTGGTTGCGTTTGTCCTCAACCGATTCTTCGCTCAAAAGTTCGTATTGAAGACGTTTAGCAAGAATAATATCCTTCTTTAAAAGTCTTAAAATCAATTTATCCTTTTCCTTGTCCGGAATATTGGCGAGTGCGTCCTTAAAATCTTGTTCGAATGTCATCTTGTAAAATTCTTTGTCAAAATTAGTTTTTTATTTCCACACTTTGTCGTGACCACAACTTCCAGTCGCCAGCTTTTTTAATCCAAATTTCTAAAACCGACAAATCCATTGCAAAATCATAGCTTTTGTAAGTTCCGACGACATGAACAATTCTGCGAATAGAAGCGGTTTTTTTATAAGTTTTAAACTCTTTTAACGCAGTTTGACTTACAGATTTGTAATCGACTTTTTTAGAAATAATATCTTTTTTAAAATCGTCAATATTTTGAATCCAGCCATTAGAATGTCCAAAACTAACATCTTTAGCAAGCAAATTAAGAATATTAGGATTGTTAGTTTGCATCAAACTATCCAAAGCTTTGACTTTGATTTCTAAAGTTCTATCTAAAGTTTGTGCCGAAAATAGACTTAAACTAAATACTAAAATAAATAAACTTAAATATTTGTAAATCATTACTTTTTGTAAATCGTTCTTGGTTCTGCTTGCGCTTTTGGATAAATGCAAAGTTCTGCAATCGAAACACGATCAGGAGCATTAATACAATAAGAAATGGCATCTGCAATATCTTCGGCTTTCAAAGCTTCGTAACCTGCGTAGACCGTTGCAGCTCTTTCCTCATCGCCTTTGAAACGAATTTTAGAAAAATCTGTAGCCACAGCACCTGGCTGAATATTGGTCACTTTAATCCCGAATTCTGTCAGCTCGAT
Source organism: Soonwooa sp. T0.1_25 (assembly GCF_057652215.1). NCBI lineage: Bacteria > Pseudomonadati > Bacteroidota > Flavobacteriia > Flavobacteriales > Weeksellaceae > Soonwooa > Soonwooa sp. T0.1_25. The sequence continues at coordinate 220,256 of NZ_JBYFBZ010000001.1, forward strand.
TCGCATGCCTTCGGAAATGGTATCAACTGCTTTTTTGCTCGCACAATAGACAACGCCGTTTGCGTAAGTTTGTCTTGCTGCAACAGACGAAATGTTCACGATATGTCCAGAGTTTCTAGTTTTCATCTGCGGAATAACTTGTTTTGAAACATAAAGCAAACCTTTCACATTACCATCTATCATCGCATCCCAATCGTCCAAATCTCCGTTTTCTAAAGAGTCCAAACCATGCGCATTTCCAGCGTTGTTGATGAGAATATCAATGTTTTTAAAATGATCAGGAATGTTTTTAAAAGCATTTTCAACCTGATTGCGATCACGAACATCAAATGTTAAGGTGCAAACTTCGGTTAGTTGAGAAAGTTCGTTTTTTATCGTTTCTAAAGCAGCTTCGTTTCGTCCACAAAGGATAAGTTGATGCTTTTGTTGTGCTAAAAGATAAGCGGTTGCTTTACCAATTCCTGACGTTGCGCCGGTTATGAGAGTTGTTTTCATTTAGATTAAATTTCTTTGCAAAGCTATTTCATTTTTGAGTTTTAAGCTTTGTTTTTCGATAGATAATTTCAGTTGATTTGAGTATTTTTACACTTTCAAATTCAGTTTATGACAGATCTTCCAGGCTTGGCCATCAAAGATTTTTACGAAAAAAAATTAAAATCAAAACTTTATGTTCATGATCAATTTGGTCCGAAAGTAGAAATGCCGATTTCGATGTATTTCCGCAATGAGGTCGAAATGCCAGAATTGGAGGATATTGCGTTAGAAAATTGTGAAGGTCGCGTTCTTGATGTTGGCGCAGGCGCAGGGTCTCACGCTTTGGCTTTGCAAGTGAAAGGATTCGACGTTTCAGCATTAGAAATTTCGCCCTCGGCTTGTGGAGTTATGGAATCTCGTGGCGTAAAACATGTAATTTGTGCCGATTTTTTTAAGTTTAATTCAGAGGAAAAATACGATACGATTTTACTTTTAATGAATGGCATTGGACTTTGCGGAACAATTGAAAATTTAAAAACATTTTTAAAAAAGTCAGAAGAACTTCTTAACGAAGATGGAAGATTGGTTTTTGACTCGTCTGATACGATTTATATGTACGAACATGATATTTTGCCAGAACGATATTACGGTGAAGTCGAATGCGCTTATTCCTATAAAAATCTTAAGACAGATTTCTTCAAATGGTTATATATTGACCAAGATAAATTGCTAGAAGTTTCAGAAGAATTGGGCTGGGAAATGAAAGTCCTTTTCGAAGACAATCATTATCAATATTTAGTGGAACTAAAAAAATAAAGCTCGGATTAACCGAGCTTTTATATTAATTAGGATTGTTGTCGATAACTAAAGAATCGAAAAGTAGCTTAACTCGTACTTTAGATTCTATCGGCGTTGCGTCGCAACTTGCTGGTATCCATTTTCCTTTTATTTTTTTTACGGCAGATTTTAGATCATCATAAAAATAACGTGTATTAGGAACATCGGGACCAACATTAATTTGCTTAATATCACCAGATTTACTGATTGTCAAGTCAATATAAAAATGTCCGTCTGCTGCATAAGCATCCGAATTAAGATATTGATTAATTCTTTTCTTAAGGTCTGTATTTAATTGTTGCTCACCCTCAGAATATCTTACAGAATTAAAAGTATGACCTTGGTCAACAGAGCAAGTTTTATCAGCAATTTGATAAATACCACGCAGATCGTAAGTCATAACATTTTGGGCTGTTTGCAAGCTTACCATACTTTCTGGCGCTTGGTCTTCAACATCGGTTTGCGCAAAAGAGAAAGCCGAAATCAAACTAAAAACTAAAGCTAATCGTTTCATATAACTAATTTACAAAACTTCGATTTGATTTTTTAATAAATCTTCAAATTCTTCACGTTTTCTTATCAAAGTTGCTTTTCCATCCAAGAACATCACTTCCGCAGGCTTTAATCTTGAATTAAAATTTGAACTCATTTCAAAACCATAAGCACCCGCATTTCTAAACACTAAAACATCGCCTTCTCTAACCTCGTGAAGTTTTCTATCCCACGCGAAAGTATCTGTCTCACAGATGTTTCCGACAACTGTATAGATTCTTTCTGGACCTTTTGGATTTGATAGATTTTCGATTTTATGATATGCATCGTAGAACATTGGACGTATCAAATGATTGAAACCAGAGTTAACACCAACAAAAACCGTTGCAGTTGTTTGTTTAATAACATTTGATTTTACTAAAAAATGTCCACTTTGACTTACTAAATATTTCCCTGGTTCAAACCAAAGTTGGAATTCTTTTCCTGTTTCTTTGGTGTAATCCTTCATCGCTTTATCAACCTTTTTTCCTAAAGATTTAACATCCGTTTCTAGATCACCATCTTGGAAAGGCACTTTGAAACCACTTCCCATGTCGATGTATTTTAGATTTGGAAAATGATCAGCTAGTTCGAACATAATTTCTAAACCTTGCAAAAACACATCTGGATCTTTAATCTCGCTACCTGTGTGCATGTGAAGTCCTTCTACATTAATGTTTGTAGACTTTACAATACGCTCAATGTGGCGCATTTGGTGGATCGAAATCCCGAATTTGCTATCGATATGTCCTGTCGAAATTTTATAATTTCCACCAGCGAAAATGTGCGGATTAATTCTGATAAAGATAGGATAGTTGGCACCGTGCTTATTACCGAATTGTTCCAAAATCGAAATGTTATCGATGTTGATGTGCACGTTAAAAGCCATTGCTTCCTCGATTTCTGTAATGTCAACACAATTTGGCGTGAAGAGAATTCTGTCTGATGAAAAACCAGCTTTTAATCCAAGTTTGACCTCGTTGATCGAAACACAATCGAGACTAGCACCTTGTTTCTCAACGTATTTCAAGATATTAATGTTGGTCAAAGCCTTGGCAGCGTAGAAAAATCGGGTGTTCTTCGAGAAAGAACCAGTCAACTTTTCGTACTGGACTTTTATCGATTCTACATCGTACACATACACAGGTGTACCGAACTCATCTGCAATTTTTAATAAATCTTGATTGGTCATTGGATTATACTATATTTTTTTAAAAATAAACGTGCAAATTTCGGCAATTTTTAGATAAAAACACCAAAACAAACTTGAAATATATAAATTAAACCTAAAATCAGTGCTGGGGAAGTGCTTGTATGTCGAAGTCACCACGCAGAAGTGATAATTGTAATTCGTTTTTTAAATATGGTGAAACGCTAGAAATTGAAATAATCAATTTGTTGATTTTGTCCAAAGTTTGGATTTGATGATAAAGCTCGTAGAAGCCAAAACCTTTTAGTTTTCCCTTTTCAAAAACTATAAAAACTCGTTCGCCAAGTTGTCTGCCTTGTGAAGTCCAAATCTCATTTCGTGATTTTAGATCAATTTTTTTGGTGAGATTAACTACGTCGTGAAGCTCTTTCTGGTTTTTAATAAAACTCAAAGCTTTGAGCCCTTGCGTATAACTTTTGAATTTTAAAAAAGGTTTTGGTTCTGTTTCTTTATTAAATTTATCAACACTATATTTTCCGTTTTTAAAAAATAATCCAAAACTTAGTTTTTGTACTTTACTAAGGTTTTTGGTTTTCATAATAAGTTGTGCAATGACTTCATTACCAGTTAATTCGTAGTGAATTTGCTCAACTTCTGTTTGGATAAGCTTTAACTTTTTAGCATTAGAATTAAATACTTTTTTTGCTGCTTTATAAATGTTGTCTACCAAATCGTAGAAAATAATTTTCCCGTCTTTGTTTTGAAAATAAATAATTCCGCGATCTGCGGGCAAATCTTCCGTCAACTCTTTTATTTTGTTGACGTAGTTTTGTGCTTTACTTTCCTCAAATTGTGACTCGATTATTTCGTGATCTTTATCTTTGGTAATCAGTAGTTTAAGTAAATCTAAAGTTGCTCTAGCATCGCCACTTGCTCGATGCGCTTCCGATAACGGAATACCAATCGACTTGCAAAGTTTACTTAATGAATAACTTTTTTCGTCTGGAATTAATTTTTTCGCTAAAGGAATTGTGTCTAAAGTGTTGATTTTGAAATCGTAACCAAGTCTTTTGAATGATTGACGCAACATTCGATAATCGAACTCAATATTATGCCCAACCAAAGTCGAATCTTGAGTGATTTCTACAATTCGTTTTGCAATTTCATGGAATTTTGGTGCAGTTTTCACCATATTTGGTGTAATTCCGGTCAGTTTTTGCACAAAAGACGTGATATCTGCTTCGGGATTAACCAAGGATATAAACTGGTCAATAATCTCGTGACCATCATATCGGTAAATTGCAATTTCTATGATGTTTTCTTTGCGGTACGGTCCGCCATTACTTTCTATATCTATTACGGAATACATCTACATTCTAGTTCTTCGTTTCCAAAAACGGATTTTATCTTCTTCTTCCACCTAGGCCTAACATCCCAAGGATCGCTTTTGCGCCTTCTCGCATTAAGGTGTTGGTGAAGGTTCTTCCTGCGCTCGATTTCATCACAGATTCGAACATGCCAGGTTCTTCTTTTATCGGTTTTGTTTTTTGGGTTGGTGTAGCAGCTTCAACAGCTTGGTTCATCCTTTGACTTAAAATCTCAAAAGCTGATTCTTTATTAATGCTTTGCTCATATTTTGAAACCATGGCCGATTTGCTTGTCAGTTCTAAAACTTCGGCATCATTAAGAACATCCATTCTCGATTCAGGCGAAATTAGATAAGTCTGCACTAATGGCGTCGGAATACCTTTTTCGTCCAAGGCAGTTACAAAAGCTTCACCAATTCCTAAATTCTGGATCAGACTAGCAGCGTTGTAATATTCGGTTGTTGGATAGTTTTCAACCGCTTTTGTTATTTCTTTTTTATCTTTTGCTGTGAAACCTCTTAACGCATGTTGTATTTTTAAACCTAATTGAGATAAGATATTTTCTGGCACATCACCCGGAATTTGTGTGATAAAATAAATCCCCACACCTTTTGATCGGATAAGTTTTACCATCGTTTCAATTTGCGATAAAAGCGTTTTGGAAGCTTCATTAAAAATTAAATGCGCTTCATCAATAAATAAAACCAATTTTGGTTTTCCACTGTCACCTTCTTCTGGGAAAGTCATATAGATTTCAGCAAAAAGCGAAAGCATAAATGTAGAAAATAACTGTGGCTGATTTTGAATATTCGCAACTCTTAAGATATTTACCACGCCTTTTCCATCTCTCGTTTGTAACAAATCATGAACGTCAAAACTTGGTTCTCCAAAAAAAGAGGTTGCGCCTTGTTGCTCCAAAGCAACAATAGAACGCAAAATTGCTCCTAATGAAGCTGGCGCAATCGATCCGTAGCTAGCTGCTAATTCTGCTTTGCCATCTTTATTGTCAGTGACGTATTGTAGCACTTTTTTAAGATCATCCAAATCAATTAATGGCAAGCCTTTATCATCACAATATTTGAAAATGATGGACATAATGCTTTGCTGTGTATCGTTTAATCCTAAAATTTTACTTAACAAAATCGGTCCAAACTCTGTTACCGTTGCACGAAGTTTAACACCTTTTTGGCCAGAAATTGTCATCAATTCTACAGGGAAAGCTTGTGGCTCGTAGGGTAATTGAGTTTTGTTATAACGTTCGTCGATAATGGCATTTCGAGTTCCTGCTTCTGCAATTCCTGAGAAATCGCCTTTAATATCGAGTACCAAAGACGGAATGCCAGCATGTGACAATTGTTCAGCAAAAACTTGAAGCGTTTTAGTTTTACCAGTTCCTGTAGCTCCAGCAATTAGACCATGTCTGTTAATGGTTTTCAGAGGGATAGTTACGTTAACTTCAGGTAACACTTCACCATCTAACATGGCTTTTCCTAAAATAATATGTTCGCCTTTTGGGCTATATCTGGAGTTAAGTTCTTCAATAAATTTTCCTTTGTCCGCCATTTGTTTGAATTTAAATAAAAAGATAAAGGTAAATAATTTCATCTTAAAAACCGCAAGGATAAATAAATTGCTTGCTTGATGTAAATCAATATTAATCTAGCTTTATTTTATTAAATTTGTTAAATACCAAAAAATTAAAGATGAACAGAATAGCAATAATGGATGCCATTATCAATGAACAACAAAAAGTAATTGATAATTTAAAATATTCCGTAAACCGTTATGAGACTGCTTCCGATTTGGAAGAAGACAACACGATTGATCCTGATGATTTGTCTCAACAAGTACAAGCTAAAGATATGCAACTTCGCTTTGAGCAACTTTTGAAAAAAGCCCAAGACGAAATGAGATTTTTGGTGGTTGAAAGAGATTTGTCACACACCGAAATTGAGAAAGGTAGTTTGGTTGTGCTGGATGGTGTAATTGTCTTTGTCGGACTTTCTGTCCCAAAATTCGAGTTTGAAAACCAATCTGTCATTAGTTTTTCTACAGAGGCGCCCGCATTTAAGAGTTTAGAAAATCATAAAATTGGAGATGGAGTAGAGCTTGGTAATCAGTCTTATACGATAAAAGAAATTCTGTAAGAGCTTTTTTTTAATTCCAAATAGACACTATCGATTGTTGCAATTCCTAATTTTTAACATTTTTAAAGTTTAAAGAACGATTTTTGCAACACTACAAACAGAAATTTTACAACTGAAAATATGAAGGTAGAACAAATTTATACCGGTTGCTTGGCACAAGGCGCTTATTATATTGTTTCGGAAAACGAAGCTGCAATTATTGATCCTCTTCGCGAGGTATCGCCTTATATAGTACGTTTAGAAAAAGATAAAGTAAAACTAAAATATATTTTTGAAACGCACTTCCATGCAGATTTTGTGTCTGGACATTTGGATTTAAGTCAAAAAACGGGTGCGCCAATTGTTTACGGACCAACAGCAAAGCCAGAGTTTGATGCTATTATTGCTGGTGATGAGCAAATTTTCGAAATCGGAAAAGTGAAAATAAAAGCACTTCACACGCCTGGTCACACAATGGAAAGTACAACTTATCTTTTGATTGACGAAAATGGAAAAGAAACAGCGATTTTCTCAGGAGACACCTTGTTTTTAGGTGATGTAGGTCGTCCAGATTTGGCTCAAAAATCTGCGAGTATGACGCAAGAAGAGTTGGCAGGTTTGTTATATGACAGTTTACAAAAGAAAATTATGCCGCTTGCAGATGATATTACAGTGTATCCAGCGCACGGTGCAGGTTCGGCTTGTGGGAAGAATATGCAAAAGGAGACCGTTGATACTTTGGGCAATCAAAAACGAACAAACTACGCACTTAATCAACCAAATAAAGAAAGTTTTATCACTGAAGTTTTGGACGGACTTTCGGCGCCGCCAAAATATTTTGGGATGAATGTCGCGATGAATAAAGGCGGTTACGCTTCTTTTGATGATGTTATGAAAAAAGGAAAGAATCCTTTGTCTGTTGAAGACTTCGAAACCATTGCAGTAAATACTGATGCGTTGATTTTGGACACGAGAGGTGCCGCAGATTTTCATAAAGGTTTTATTCCGAATTCTATTAATATTGGTTTGAAAGGCGATTTTGCGCCTTGGGTAGGAGCGATGATTGTTGACGTTAAACAACCGATTATTTTGGTTAGTGATGCCGGAACAGAAGAAGAAGTTATTACGAGATTGAGTCGCGTTGGATTTGACAATGTTTTGGGTTATTTGGACGGAAGTTTCGAAGCTTGGAAAAACACAGGTAACGAAATTGATGAGATTAAAAGAATTTCGCCGCAAGAATTTGCTGACACTTTCAAAACGGAAGATAAAGTTATTGACGTTAGAAAAATAGGAGAATATTCCGCAGAACATATTAATGATGCCTACCACAGACCGCTTGCCGAAATTAGCGAATGGGTTGATAGCATTGACGATACCGAACATTTCTTTTTACATTGCGCGGGAGGTTATAGAAGTATGATTGCTGCTAGTATTTTTAATGCGCGAGGCATCAGAAACTTTACTGAAGTTGAAGGAGGTTTTAACGGAATTAAAAAAACAGAAAAAGTAGCGACAACGGATTTTGTTTGTCAGTCGAAAACGCTTTAGGATGAAGTATAAAATGATGATGTTATTGCTGGTTGGTTTAAGTTTTACTTCTTGCCAAACAGTATCTAATGCAAATGTGTCTGAACAAAATGTGGATATGAGATCTTTGGTTAATGATCCACAAACAATTTTAATCGATGTTAGGATTCCGGAGCAATATGCGGAAGGAACAGCAGATAATGCTGTCAATATTCCTTTGAAGGATTTGGAATCGCAAGTTGAGGATTTAAAATCTAAAGATAAAATTGTTGTTTTCTGTAATACTGGGAAACAAGCAGCATCCGCAAAGGAACTTCTGAACAAACACGGAATTAAAAATGTGTATTCGGGTATGAGCTGGAAGAATGTTAAAGCGATACAAGAAGAAAATAAAGCTAAAAAATTTATTAACAATTAATTATATATAAAATGTCTCAAAAATTTCAAGAAATTATTGACTCTGAAAGACCTGTTCTTATCGATTTTTTTGCGACTTGGTGTCAACCTTGTAAAGTTCAATCTTCGGTGTTGACAACAGTAAAAGAAAATATTGGTGAGGGTGCCAGAATTATAAAAGTCGACGTGGATCAATATCCAGCTTTGGCTAATCAATACGGTGTTCGTGGTGTGCCGACTTTAGCAATTTTCAAAAAAGGAGAAATGCTGTACAAAGAAAGTGGCGTCCACGATGTTAACAGATTAACGGCACTTCTAAAGCAGTTTCAATAAACAAAAAATCCGGATCATGCTTCCGGATTTTTTTATTTTAATTCAAACTTATCTGCATCTTTTAAGAACGGATATCTGTCTCGAAATTGTTGTAATTCGTCCAAATCAAATTCGGCGATAACTAGATTGTTTTGTCTTGTCGAGATCTCGGTGCCATCAGCAAACAAAGCCAAAGTACTTTCTTCATAATTAAGATTGTTGCCATCCGTTCCGATTCTATTTAAACCAAAAACAAAAGCTTGATTTTCGATAGCACGCGCTTTTAATAAAGTTCTCCAAGCTTCGACGCGAGTGTTTGGCCAATTCGCCACATTTAACATAAGGTCATAATCGCCCAAATTTCTTTGAAAAACAGGGAATCTCAAATCATAACAAACTTGCAATAGAATTTTAAAACCTTTGTATTCAATAACTTTTCGTTGATCACCTGAAGTATAAATTTTATCTTCTCCAGAATAAGAAAACAAATGCTTTTTGTCGTAAAACTCAAATCTTCCGTCAGGTTTTACAAAGTAAAATCTATTATAGAATTTATCATTTTCGCTTATAGAAACACTTCCTGCAACTGCTGTATTTCGTTGTTTTCCAAAGCTTTGCATCCAATAAAGTGTTTCGTTGTTGCGGTCTGCGATTTCTTCTGCATCCATACAAAAACCTGTAGAAAACATTTCTGGCAAAAGAAAAATATCGGCTTCAACATTAGCTAAAGCAAGTTCAATGTTTTTGTAATTTTCGGTTTTATTTTTCCAAACAATGTTGAGGTTAAGACCAACAATTTTAAGTTTTGACATAATTAAAATTCTTGCTTAAAGTTAAGGATTTAGTTTAAAACAATCGAAGTTGCTGCGTTCGGCTGCCCGTAAAGTTTTCGGTTGAAAGTATGGCGCGTTCTTTACCTGCAAAGAATTTCTTTTTTCCAATTTCAAAAGTTTTATGAATCATTTCGGCGATATTGCCTTCGCCTTTGTAGCGTTCGAAATAACGTTTTTCGCCCAATTTTCCACCATGCATATTTTTAATAAGATTAAGGACTTTGTCCTTTCTGTCTGGGAAATGTGTTGTTAACCAATGCACAAATACAGGCTCAACCGTATCGTTTAGCCTTACCAAAGTATAACCAACACTAGTCGCACCAGCGTCGGAAACAGATTTTAGAATCGATAAAGTCTCATCACTAGTCAGAGCTGGAATAACAGGCGCGATCATAACGTTAACCGGAATTCCGTTTTGGGAAAGGATTTCGATGGCTTTTAATTTATTTTGAGAAGACGAAGTTCTTGGCTCCATAACACGACGTAGTTTTTCATTAAGTGTTGGAACACTCAACGACACCGAAACTAGATTTTTCTCCGCCATGTCTTTTAGAATGTCCAGATCGCGCAGCACTAACGCATTTTTTGTGATAATACCGACGGGATGACGATAGTCGCGGCAGACTTCCAAAAGTCTTCTTGTGATTTCGAATTGCCGTTCTATGGGTTGATAACAATCGGTATTCCCTGAAAGCATGATGGTTTTTGGAACATGATTTTTTTTTCGAAATGTTTTTTCTAGAAGTTCGGCGGCATTTTTTTTAACCATAATTTTTCGTTCAAAATCGATTCCTGCGCTGTAACCCCAATATTCGTGGGTTGGCCGAGCAAAACAATAAGAACAGCCGTGCTCGCAACCTTGGTAAGGATTCATCGAATAGTCCAAAGGAAGATCTGGACTTTTGACAACATTAAGAATCGTCTTTGGGAAAACCTCAATAATCTGCGTCTTCATCATTTCCAAATCTTCCTCTTTCGGCTCGTAAGTATAACGGTCGAATCGGTTGTTGACGTTGCGTTGCGCGCCTTGACCTTTGGGAGCTTGGGATGACATTTTGTTGAGTTTGGATTTAATTTAAATGAAAATCAATTCTTTTTTTGAACAAGAACTATTGTAAAATTATCAGAGATTTTCGAAATAAAAATGACTTTTAACTTAAAGTTTTCCACAAAAAAACCAGCTCTTGTGAAGCTGGCTCTGTCAAATATATAGTGTCATTTTTTACAGTAATGCATTTATTTCGATGCCATCTCCATGTTCCGTGAATTGATTTTTATACTTTTTCGAAAATAATTTGTGTGTATCTGTATAGTCTGCGCTATAAGATTTTTCTTTTAAAACCTTTCTTACTGCCAATGCGCCAACAATCGCGAATAGTCCCAAAGCGCCTGCTAGTAATACTTCTACATTTTTGTTCATAAGATGTTATTTGAAGGTTAAGATACAAATTTTATTCCTTTTTAGACATAATAAAAACTAACAACTGTTAATGTTTATTAAAACTAAAAAACGGTTCGGAGGACAAATTTGACAATTCGGTAAGTTTTTTTTAGATTTTATAAAAGCTTCGTATAAATTTGTCTCATAAATCAAGATAATGACTCGCAAATCGCTTAAAACTTATATTTCAATTTCCTTCTTTTCGGGATTGTTTTTTTTCATTTTTTTCTCAAGTGAAAAAAGCCTGAATTCTTTTTTGATAAGTTTATCGATTGCGACGATGTACACATTTTTGATGGCTGTGCCCAATGGTTTGCTTAACAACTATCTTAATCATAAATTCTCGTGGGTTAATCAGACAAAACGTCGTACGATTGTTGGTGTTATTGCGACTATCGTTCTTAATGTTTTTCTGACTTATTTATGTAACGGAATTAATTTCGTTTTAATCCAAAAAGTGACGACTTGGGATATTTTCTTTTCAGATAAATATAATTATGCGAATTGGTTTATGATCAATTTTGCGCTGATGATTTCGGCTTTTCTTCACGCCAAAAGCTTTATGGAGGAACTTAGAAAAGTGACGCGTAAAGAAGTTGTCGAGCAAAAGATTATTGCTAAATCTGCCAATGCCCAATTTGAAAGTCTTAAAAACCAACTGGATCCCCATTTTTTGTTTAATTCTTTAAATGTTTTAAGTGCTTTAATTGATGAAAACCAAGATCAGGCGCAGAAATTTACTTTGTCAATGTCTAAAATTTATCGTTACGTTTTAGATCAAAAAGATAAAGAATTGGTGAGTGTCGAAGACGAATTGGAGTTTGCAAAAACATACGCTGAATTGCTTAAAACAAGGTTTGAAGATAGTGTGGAGTTCCAATTCAATGTTCCGAAGCATGAGTGTCAATTAAAGGTTGTGCCATTGTCTTTGCAGCTACTTTTAGAAAATTGTATCAAACATAATTTTGCGACATCTTCTAAACCTTTGGTTATGAAAATCTATACCGAAAATGGATTTTTGTGCATTGAAAATAATTTACAAACCCGAGAACTTCCAAAAGATCGAGACGGCATCGGCTTATCCAATATTGTTCAGCGTTACTCGCTTTTAACAAAAGAAAATGTTTTTATTGAAAAATCAGAAGACTATTTTAAAGTCAAAATACCAATGTTAACCGAACCTCAAAAAATTAACACAATGAATATTATAAACCCATCTAATGAAAGTCTGGCCTACGAAAAAGCGGCTAGAAGAGTAAAAGAACTAAAAGGCTTCTACGGAAATCTAATTTCGTACTGCATTGTAATTCCGTTTTTAGTCATCATTAACCTATTGACAAGTCCTAAAGAGCTTTGGTTTTATTGGCCGATGTTGGGCTGGGGAATTGGCTTATTGGCGCACGGAATGAACGTTTTTGCCATTGGAAAAAACTGGGAAGAACGCAAGATTAAAGAATTTATGCAAAAAGAAAATCAAAAATAATCATGGAAAATATTAAAGAAAAAGTAGCCTTCGAGTTTGCTTCAGAACGTGTTAAAGCGATTAAGAAATTTTATTCTAGTCTAGCAATTTTTATAGTCGTATCACTGGCCATCGTATTATGGCATTTTCAAAAGACAGGAAATTTCGAAATGAATTTAGGAAGATTATTTATTATTATTATTGTTTGGGCAATTATCCTTGCTATACGAGCTATTAAATTGTTTCTTTTAAACTCTGACTGGGAAAAAGATATGTTGAATAAAGAACTTAAAAAACATCAAAACGATGGATACCAACGATAGTCAAAACATCAAATACCAAATGGCAGCGAAGCGCGTCAAAGATTTGAAAGGTTTTTATACGCATCTGTTTGTGTATCTAGCTGTTAACATTCTTCTTTTTGTGATGAACTACAGCGAACTTCCGAATGGAGCTAGCATTTGGACTTGGCAAATTTGGTTGACGCCAGTATTGTGGGGACTTGGTATTATTACCCATGCGATGACCGTTTTTGTACCGGGTTTTATCTTTTCTAAAAATTGGGAAGAACGTAAAATTCGAGAGTTGATGAAGAAAGAAAATTATTAAGACTTATTTTTGCAAATCGTTTGTATTTAAAGAAAATTACTTCTCGAATTAAATATCCTAAATTAAAATATGAGCATTAAAACAATCATCATCGAAGATGAAAAACCGGCAGCTAGAAAGTTGGAAAGAATGTTAGCTAATTATGCTGATTTAGAATTGGTTGCAACTCTAAATTCTGTGGAAGAAGCCGTGGCTTGGTTTAGCGAAAATGAACATCCGCAATTAATTTTTTCTGATATCGTTTTGGGAGATGGATTGTCATTTGATATTTTCGAAAAGGTAGCAACTAAAGCTTTTATCATATATACAACCGCTTTCGATCAATATACACTTAAAGCTTTTAAATTAAATAGCATCGATTATCTTTTAAAACCAATTATGGAAGAAGATTTAACAAAAGCTATTGAAAAGTTTAAGTCATTTTTACCAGAAGATGGATTTGTTAATTCGCAGGAAATCAAACAGATATTAAAGAAAGATAAGTCTACACTTTCTCGAGTTTTGGTTAAAATTGGTTATAATCTCAGGATTGTCCAAACTAACGAAATCAGTTGTTTTTTCAGTCAAAACAAAATCGTATATCTACAAACAGCAGAACGAAGTTTTCCAACCGATTTTACTTTAGATGAATTAGAAAATGTTTTGGACGAAAAGGATTTTTTCCGAGTTAATCGCCAATACGTTATTCATTCTAAATTTATAAAAAACATTCACACGTCGCCAACCTGCAAAGTCGAATTAGATTATCAACCAGATGAAGAAATCACTGTAAGTCGCGATCGTGTTAAAGATTTTAAAGATTGGTTATCAAGCTAAAATTCATTTATAATAAAAAAAGCTTTCTCAGAAAATGAGAAAGCTTTTTCTATTTTATGTTTAAAACAATTTCTAAACCTAAGAAATCACGCCACTTCCAATTAATTCATCGTCCAAATACCAAGCCGCAAATTGACCTTCCGCAATTGCAGATTGAGGCTTGTCAAATTCTACATAGAAAGCATCTTCGAACTGAAAAATTGTCGCTTCCTGCAAATCTTGACGATATCTATATCTCGCCAAAACGCGCATGCTTTCGCCAGCTTTCAAACGAAGATCTTCACGAACCCAATGCACTTCCGAGTTGTCAATTTTCAAAGCTTTTTTATGCAGTCCTGGGAAACTGTGACTTTCGCCAACGAAGATAATATTGTTCTCCATATCACGAGAAATCACGAAACAACTTTCTTTGTGACCGCCGATGCCAAGACCTTTACTTTGTCCGGTCGTGTAGAATTGCGCACCTTGATGCTTGCCAATTACTTTACCATCTGCCTTTTCGTATTTTATGTTGCGAGACAGATATTTTAATTCTTCTTCTTTGTTGTCAAAATTCGGTGCTTCTTCTGCAAAGCCCTTAAAGTCTTTAAAAATTTCCACGATTTCGCCTTCTTTCGGAACCAATTGTTGTTGCAAGAAAGTCGGAAGACTTACCTTTCCGATAAAACATAGACCTTGCGAATCCTTTTTATCAGCGGTAACCAGACCAATTTCTTTAGCAATTTCTCTAACTTCAGGCTTTGTCAATTCACCGATCGGGAAAAGCGCTTTCGACAACTGATCTTGACTCAATTGACACAAGAAATACGACTGATCTTTGTTGTTATCTTTCCCCGCCAAAAGATGGAAAACCTCTTTTCCGTTTTCATCAATTGTAGAATCCACGCGTGCATAATGTCCTGTCGCAACTTTGTCAGCACCCAAAGACATTGCGGTTTTCATAAACACGTCAAACTTTACTTCGCGGTTACAAAGCACGTCAGGATTTGGTGTACGACCTTTCTGATACTCATCAAACATATAATCGACGATGCGCTCCTTATAAAGTTCGCTCATATCAATCACCTGAAACGGAATTCCCAATTTTTGCGCCACCATCAGCGCGTCATTACTATCTTCAACCCAAGGACATTCGTCCTCCAAAGTCACCGAAGCATCATTCCAATTACGCATAAATAGGGCGATAACCTCGTGTCCTTGCTGTTGCAAAAGATACGCCGTCACGCTCGAATCTACGCCTCCGGACAAACCAACTACTACTTTCATAATGTCTTCTAATTTTAGGAGCAGGACGATTTTCTCTTCGTTAGGAAAATCCTCGCCCGCTGTCCGCTATATCTTTTTTTGGTCGCTTCAGCTCCGCTCAGCCACCAAAAAAAGGATGCCGCTTCCATCGGGGCTATGTTGAAGTTTTGTAATAATAAGACAATCAACATACTGCTTTGACGCTCGCTTCGCTCGCGCCCAATTTCACGATGCAAAAATACGACGAATATAATCGCTAAAAAAGCTTTAATTTTACACATTGAAAAAATCGATAATATGAGAAAAATTATTATTTTTTGTTTAGTCTTTGCAAATATGTTTGCATTCTCGCAGATAGGCGTTTCGCAAACTGCTAGTTCTAACCGTTGGACTTATGGAGGTGGTCTTGGTGTAGGATTTGGAAGCAATAGTTCTTTTAATATTGGTATTTCGCCGAGAGTTGGTTATCGCGTAACCGAAGATTTCGAAGCAGGACTTATGGGGAATTTCACTTACCAAACCAGCAATTATTACAATTCGACGATGTTTGGTATTGGTCCTTTTGCTAACTATTATTTTGCACGTAACTTTTATTTAGGAAGTACATTTCAACAATATTTTGTGAATTACAACATAAAACAAGACAACGGTTATAAATTTAGTACGGACGAATCTGCTTTGTATCTTGGTGGCGGTTATATGACGCAAATCGGAAATGGCGCTTACTTCCAAATCGGGTTAATGTACAATGTCCTTTGGAATGAAAACAAAAGTATTTTTTCTAGTAGTTTGATGCCAAGTGTTGGTTTTGTTGTAGGGCTTTAAGAAACTGAAAGCTTAAAAACAAAAATCCCAATTCTTACTCAGAATTGGGATTTTTTTATTGAAAAATTTAAGTTTAATTTTTAGACTTATACTTTACCAAAAATCTTTTCAAGGATTCTTAAAGTAATAAGATAAGTTGGTTTTACACCTGTTAGTCCAAGACCTCCAGAAGATAATGTGCTACCAGTTTCTAACGGATTATCCGATGCGTAATAAGCATAACAAACGAAAAGATCTTCGCTAATGTGGTGACGGATTTTGCTAGCAACTTGGATGGCTTTTTGATAATGCGCACCTTCCATTTCTAGTCCGATAGCTTTCCAAGAAGTGTTCATAAAATACGAAAGAATATCTTTATTCTGAAGTGATGTTCCTAATACAGTAATCATTGGTCCTTCAAAAGCTTTTAATTCATCATCTTGGAAATCCTCCAAATCCAAAGCATTCACGAAAGGATAGTTGTCCGCTGTTCCTTCAAAAATGTGAGACGTTGGAATCATAATGTCCCCTTTTTTACCTTCCAAAATTCCGGCTTTACCCATGATTGAAATAGATTTTACTTTCATGGTGTAGATTTCGCCGTTTGCATCGTATGGTCTTAATAATTCGTCCATAACTTCGTAAGCTTGCTCACCAAAAGCATAATCGAAAACCAAAATAACTTCATCACCTGTCGGTGCAGAATCTGCGAAAGCGGTGTTTTTAAGATTCGTTTTAGAAACATCAATTATTTGTACATCTATGTTACTTCCACTTGTGTCTCTAATATAGATAAGACCTTGCTCTTGCGATGTATGAAGAATCTTGTCTTGTAAAGCTTTGTTGTTAGATATCTCTTCAAAAAGTTTGTAATCGATTTCTTTTTTCGCCTTTTTACCAAGTGCGTCATTGGCATACAACATGTTTTTCACACTATGCATGTTAGCACTAATGATGTGTAACGGACGCATGTGTAGGTTGTTTTCGTAAAGAACAGACTTTATTTTGTTTGCCCATCTTTCTCCGAAAAGGTGATGGCCAACACGTTCTTGAAGAATTGATGAAAAATAGATTTCACGATTTCTAACTTCCTTCCAATCTTCTAAGCTGACTTGCCCTAACCAATAAATAATCTTGAATAATCTATCAGGATTTGCATCGTCACCAAAGTCGTTGTAAGCATCCAAAGTCTCATCAAAAGTTCTTCCTAATAAAGAAGAAAGATGTATTAATGCAACTTCTTTTTCTTTGCGACTGTATTTTTTCTCGCCAATAGCAACCTCTTCGATGATTTTCCAAACGCGTCTTGGTCTTCCGCCATCTTGCATATCAAAACCAATATTTCTGATTTTGTCTGCTTCTAGATATAAGAATGTTAAGTGGGTAAGGATATCATAAATTTCGGAACGACCTAGTAGAACTTCAATGTTCATTTGGTGTTCGTCGATTCTGTAACAGTTTCTACGACGTTTTTTCGGAACGATTGGCTCGAAGCTACCTTTTTCAAATCCTTCATCAGAAGTCAAATGTATAAAAGCGCATTCTTCGATACCTTCGGGCAAACGATCCAAAACATAAAGTAGACCGCTGAGTTCTATTTTATGTGGATTGCCCATGCTTCCATAGATTTCGGGTTGGATAATCATAAGAAGTTTTCTCAATGATTCACCAGAAACGCCAGAAGGTTTAAAAAATCCTCTATAAAATAAGTGTCTCATAGAAACATATAATCTTTCGATCGCTTCTGTGGTCTCTCTTGCTCTAGAATTTACCATAATGTTTTTGTTTTTAGAAAAGTGGGCAAAGTTACGAAATTTAATTATATAAAGCTAATTCTATGTAAAGATACTGTTAATCAAAAGCATTTTGTGTGTATTAAATATGATATTTGATTGTGTTTTCAAAAAATTCATAATGCATTAATATTGGATATAAATTTTGTTAGTTAAAGTCTAAAACGCCATTTATTTATAGGGGTTGTTTACTGAATTTATATTTTTTTTTAATTTAACATTAAAATTTTAGGGGTATGTGATTTTGTTTTTAGTTTTTTATTAACTTTGCCCTATCAAAATATAAGCTGATGTCAACATTAAGATTTAAAGCCTTAGCAGAACTTCCATTTAGAGATTACAGAAAAGACAATTTCGTGGATGTTCCCGTAAAACTTTCAGAATTATTCTGCAACAACGTGTTTTCAGAATACACCATGAGAGAGTATTTAACAAAAGAAGCATTCAATTCTATTATGGATGCGATTAAAAAAGGAACTCAAATCCAAAGACATATTGCGGATCAGGTTGCAGTTGCGATGAAGGATTGGGCGATGTCCAAAGGTGTGACACACTACACGCACTGGTTTCAACCTTTAACAGGAACAACTGCTGAAAAGCACGATTCATTCTTTACTCCAATTGAAGGCGATAGAGCAATCGAGCGTTTCAACGGAGGAATGTTGATTCAACAAGAGCCAGACGCTTCTTCTTTCCCGAATGGTGGAATCAGAAACACATTCGAAGCAAGAGGTTACACGGCTTGGGATCCAACGTCACCAGCGTTTATCATGGGAACGACGCTTTGTATTCCATCGATTTTCATTTCGTATACGGGAGAAACTTTAGATTACAAAACACCTTTACTACGTGCTTTAAACGCAGTTGACGACGCTGCAACAGACGTTTGTAAGGCTTATTTCGACAAGAACGTAACCAAAGTAACGCCAACTTTAGGTTGGGAGCAAGAATATTTCTTGGTAGATTCTGCCCTATATATTTCTCGTCCAGACTTAGTGTTAACGGGTAAAACTTTACTTGGGCATTCACCAGCGAAAGGACAACAATTAGATGATCATTATTTCGGATCGATTCCTACAAGAGTGATGAACTTCATGAAAGAATTGGAAATCGAATGTATGAAGTTGGGAATTCCAGTTACAACACGTCACAACGAAGTTGCTCCGAATCAGTTCGAATTGGCGCCGATGTTTGAAGAATGTAACGTAGCGGTTGACCACAACTCTTTGTTGATGGATATTATGGCGAGAATTGCACACAAACATCATTTCCATATTTTGTTCCATGAAAAACCATTCGCAGGCGTTAACGGAAGTGGAAAGCACAACAACTGGAGTTTGGCGACAGATACAGGTGAAAACCTTTTAAGTCCAGGAAAAAATCCAAAGAAAAACCTACAATTCTTAACATTCTTCGTGAATTCATTGAAAGCAGTTCATGATTATGCGGATTTGTTGAGAGCAAGCATCGCGTCGGCAAGTAATGACCATCGTTTGGGAGCTAACGAAGCGCCGCCAGCAATTATCTCCGCATTTATCGGAAGCCAATTGTTTAGCGTTTTGGAAGAACTTGAAAAAGTAACCGACGGAAAACTATCTCCAGAAGAAAAAACGGAATTAAAACTGAACGTTGTTGGTAAAATTCCTGAAATCCTTTTGGATAACACAGACAGAAACAGAACGTCGCCTTTCGCTTTTACAGGAAATAAATTTGAAATTCGTGCGGTTGGTTCTTCTGCAAACTGTGCGGAAGTAATGACGGTGATGAACGCTATTGTTGCAAAACAGCTTCGAGTTTTCAAAACAGAAGTTGATGCACTAATCGACGGTGGACTTAAGAAAGACGAAGCGATTTTCAATGTGTTGAGAGAATACATCAAACAATCGAAAACAATTTTGTTTGAAGGTGATGGTTATTCTGATGATTGGGCAAAAGAAGCTAAAAAAAGAGGTCTTAACAATCATAAAACGACGCCAGAAGCGCTTAAACAAGAATTAAATCCGAAATTTTCAGAGCTTTTTGAAGAATTAAAAATCTATTCTCACAGAGAATTCGAAGCGAGAAACGAAATTAAATTCGAAAAATATTCAACCGTAATTGATATCGAAGCTAGAGTTTTGGCGGATATCGCAAGAAACCACATTATTCCAGCTGCGCTTAATTATCAAAATAGATTAATTGAAAACGTAAAAGGTCTTAAAGAAATCTTTGGTGACAAAGAATTTAAGGTTTTAGGAAAAGAGCAAATCAGCTTGATTACTCAGATTTCTGAAAACGTTTCTAAAATCAAATTAGGTGTTGACGAACTTCTTAAAGAAAAAGAAACTGCGAAGAACACGAAAGACAGCCATAAACAAGCAGACGCTTATTGTAACAAAGTAAAACCTTTGTTTGATGTGATTCGCGATGGATCCGACGCTTTGGAAATGATGGTTGACGACGAGCTTTGGCCGATGACCAAATACAGAGAACTTTTGTTCACAAGATAAAGTAAGAAGGCCTACAATCGTAGGCCTTTTTATTTGGAGCCAATCCCGCTATCCACTATATCTTTTGTAGTGTCACTCAGACGACTCCGCTGCGCTCCGTCGCCTCGCTCCACCACAAAAGGATGCCGTTTCTATCGGGGCTAATGACTACTAACAGGTTGTTTTTATACATATCAATAATTCTGACAGCGCAATGCATCGAGAACTTAAATAGAAGTTTTAGGCTTCCTAAATAATTTCATTTAACTCAAAAAAATATACCTTATATATATGTATAACATCGAAATAAAGAAAACAGATTCTACAAATCTAGATTTCCAACAACTTGTAAAACTTTTGGATGCTGATTTAGCCATTCGTGATGGCGACGATCACGACTTCTATCATCAGTTTAATGGGATTGATACTTTGAAACATTGTTTGCTTTTATTTAAAAATGAAAAAGCAGTTGCTTGTGGCACGATTAAATTTTACGATGACAACAAGGCTGAGGTTAAAAGAATGTTTGTTCTAGAGTCAGAGCGCGGACAAGGTTTTGCTTCTCAACTTTTAAAAGAATTAGAAACATGGGCAAAAGATCTAGGTTTCGAAAACTTAATCTTAGAAACAGGCGTTAATCAGCCAGAAGCAATTGCGTTGTACAAGAAATGTGGTTACGAAATTATCGAGAACTACGGGCAATATCAAGGTATTGAAACAAGCTTGTGTTTTATAAAATCTATCATTACTAAATAGATGATTTCTAAAATCTAAATAGATGTCTATGATAATTGTTAAAAAATCTTAAACAAAATAAAATCGCAAAGTCCCTAAAATGGTGCTTTGCGATTTGTTTTTACTTAACATTCTTATCAAAAATGTTAAAATGTGTTAAAACGAACTTCCGATAATTCAATATGAAAAGCTCTTTTATAGGTATTCTCTAAATTTGCCATGCATTTGAACAAAAAGAAACCTGTTTAACACGTTTAAATAAATATATATGAAGAAAAGAGTTCTGTTTTATTTAGTAGCAATCATTACAACATTCTCACTACAATCATGTGTATCAAACTACGTTGTATCACAACCAAATATATACAAAACCGATGCCAAAGTAACTCCAGTAGTTGTTAAAGCTGAAACTTCAGATAACATTCAAGCAAAAAGAATGTTGGCATCTCTTAATAACGCTTCTAACTCGATTAAAGCATCGATGATTGCAGAAGCTATCAAGCACGAAAAAACAATCGACAGCATATTAGACGAAGCAAGTACTTATCTAGGAACGCCTTACAGATACGGTGGTACAACAAGAAGCGGAATCGACTGTTCTGCATTTGTACTTTCTGTTTACGGCGCTGCAGCGGGTGTTAACCTTCCAAGAGTTGCTGCGGCACAATCGCAAGAAGGGGACGCAGTGGACAAGTCAGAGCTTAAAAAAGGAGATTTAGTATTCTTCTCTCATGGTAGAGGTCGTATTTCTCACGTTGGTATTGTTGAAGAAGTTGATGAGAATGGAGAAGTAAAATTTATACATTCTGCGACGTCAAAAGGTGTAATGGTCTCGTCACTTAATGATAAATATTGGGGACCGAGATATCGTTTTGCAAAGAGAATTTTGAAAGAGAATAGTTTAGTTCTTAATCAAACTTCTACTCAAAGTCAAATAAATTAAGATTAAATAATAAAAAAAACTTCAAAGTAATTTGAAGTTTTTTTTTGCTTTTATTTTAGAATGCTTTCGATTTTTAGTGTTGTCTCCGTAGTTTCTAGTTGTTGTATAACATTTAGAAGTTCAGGATAAGCTTGTAGATCAGGCCAAGTTGTAGACAATTCAACAATATTTTTAATGCCTTGGTCAAGACTATTGATGAAATGTTTTTTCCTTTGAATTAAACCACGGAAACCGTACGCGCCCAACACTTGAAGATAACGCATCATGATAATTGGATTAATAGCTGTTTTAAGCATTTCTCGCGCTTTTTCTTCAGAGAATAGAGAAATATAATAATCTAACATCTCTTGCTTAAATTCAATAGAAAAATTGGCCTTTGCTTGATACAAAAACGAGATTACATCGTATATCAGCGGTCCAAACATTGCACCTTGATAATCGATAAAAAAAACATCGTCATTATCATCTACCATAATATTCCTAGCTTGAAAATCGCGAATCATCAAGCCTTTTGGTTCTAAACATGAAACTATTTTTGTGATCTTCTGAAATTCTTTTAGAAGTTTCGATTTGTGATAATTTATTTCTAAAACATCAACTAAAAAATTCTTGAAATAATATAAATCGTGAAGAATGGCAAGCTCGTCATATTCTTCGTAATCGAATGTTTTTGAGTAATCGATTTTATGGATGCTTTTTTGCTGTAAATCAAATAGTTGCTTTAGTGTTTTTCGTGCAAGCGATTTAATTCTTGTTTCATCAAATTCGGTAGAAATAATTTCTGAAAGCGTATGTTCTCCTAAATATTCTTGGATGTAAACTTGACGATTTTCTGAGATTTTAAAAATCTTAGGTGTATTAAGATTTAATTCTGAAAAAACCTCTGTGAAGTAAAAGAACACTTCATTTTCTCGCAGATTGTCGTTGTCTGTGATAACGTATTTTTTATCATCAAATCTTGCGATATAATTTTTGCGCGAAGATCCGCTTTGTGGAAGTGCAACAATATTGGTGTTTTCGCTCTGACAAAAGTTGTTAAAGAATTCTTTGATATGTGATTCCATAACAGCAAATTTAATTATTTAGACTTTAAGAATGTCGATATTGTTGAAAGAAGCAAATAATTATGTAGTTTTGTTTTATGCTAAAAGATCTAAAACCAGTTTTGAAAATTCTTCTACGATTTGTGGGGATTTATTTGGTTTTACTTTTATTGTATCAATTGTATCTTAATCGGTTCGACAACGCAGTTATCGATCCGTTTTCGCGTTGGGTAGCTGGACAGGCTAATTGGTTCCAAAATACTTGTGGTTTTACATCAAGCTTACAAGATGGCGTCGGGAAGGAGGGAATTCGGTTTATTATTCAAGGCGAATATTTGACCAGAATGGTAGAAGGTTGTAATGCGATTTCGGTGATGATTATGTTCGTTGCATTCATCTTTGCGTTTTATAAAGGTGCAAAAACCATTGTATTTGTCATTCTTGGCTTGTTTGCGCTACATGTGATGAATTTCGTCCGAATCGCTTGTCTTAATATGGTAATGTCAGATTTTCCACAGTATGGGAAGATGTTTCATGATTATGTTTTTCCTGCGATTATCTACGGGACAGTGATTGTTTTATGGATTGTTTGGATCAAGTTTTTTGCATTAAAAAAGGAAGATGAAACCGCTTAATATTCTTTTTGTTATTCTTGGGCTTGCCGGATTAATCGCAGTTAGATTTTTGGAAGATAAATTATTTTATGATCCTTTTTTGGCTTATTTTAAAAATGAATTGGACGGAAGTAGCTTTCCAAAATTTAATGATACAAAACTTATTTTAAGCTATTTGCTGAGGTTTTTGCTTAATTTGGTTTTTTCAACAATTATTATTCAGAATTTATTTCGAAATAAAATTTGGACCAAACAAGCGGTTGTTTTAATGCTTCTGGTCTTTGCAATCGTCTTCCCAATGTATCTTTACTGCATCTACACGAACTTCGAAATCGGAAATCTGTTCGCATTCTACATCCGAAGATTTGTTATTCAACCGATGACTTTGTTGCTAATTGTACCGATATTTTATTACAGAAAGCATTTGTTGACGAAATCGGCTTAATTATTTCTGTCGTGCTTATCGGGTTGCGTAATATTTTGTGCTGTCCAAGTGATTCTTTTTAAAAATTCTTTTTCGCGAACGGGACAGTTTTTAAGTTGACATATTTCGCAAGATTTTGGCTTGCAGTCATCCATGTGGAAATTGAATTCTATTTGCCGTTTTGCATTTTTAGCTAGAACTAAAATCACTTTTTCCATCTCTTGATGGGCTTCTCGCAGAGAGTAATAGTAGGGAAGTGTGATGTGCGCATCGATGTGAAGATGTGCTCCAAATTGTTGAATTTTCATATTATGGATATCGATCCAATCTTCCTCACGATTTTTTTCAAGTACATCAGCCACTTTTTCGACCAGTTGTATGTCTTGTTCATCCATAATGCCGCTGAGTGATTTACGAACGATTTTATATCCAATAAAGATGATGTAAACACCAAAAAGTAAGGCTACTACAGCGTCTAACCAATAGATTTTTGTAAAATAAACTATAATTAAACTCAAAACTACAACGCCAGTTGTAATGGTGTCGCTCATCAAATGCTTGCCCGAACTTTGCAGAACTAATGATTTCTCTTTTAAACCTTTTTGTAAAGAAATATAACCCATCACATAATTGATAATTGCAGTAATAGCAACGATCAGCATTCCCCAATCCAATTTACCAGGAATGTTGTTGCTTAGAAGAGAATTAACCGCCTGTACGATGATGACAACACCAGCAAAAATAATAAGTGTGCCTTCGACACCAGAAGTTATAAACTCGACTTTTCCGTGGCCATAAGGATGATCTTCGTCTTTTGGTTTCGCTGCAACATAAAGCGAGTAAAGTCCCATGAAGGCAGCAATGATGTTGACGATGCTTTCCATAGCGTCGGAGAATACAGCATCAGAATTTGTTAAGCGCCAAGCAATGAGCTTTGCAACAAATAATACAATCCCGATGATGGCAACATTTCGCTGGAATCGAAAATTATTTTTGCTGATATTTTGACCGCTAGAATTCATAAGTTTGAAAATAGATTTGTCTTTTGTTCGGTTAATCTAATAATAAAAAAATGCCCACTTTTTGGTGAGCATTTGGTTTATACTAATTTCTTATCTAGAAGATATTCTGCAATTTGTACTGCGTTGGTTGCCGCGCCTTTTCGGAGGTTATCTGCGACAATCCAACAGTTAAGCGTTTTTGGTTGCGAGGCGTCTCTTCGTATTCTTCCTACAAAAACATCGTCTTTACCTTCTGCCATCAACGGCATTGGATAGATTTTGTTTTGTACATCATCCAGAACTGTAACACCGTGCGTTTCAGAAAGTATTTTTTTAACTTCTGCTAAATCAAATTCGTTTTCGAATTCGATGTTAACACTTTCAGAATGTCCACCTTGTACAGGCACTCTAACCGCAGTCGCTGTCAAATTAAAACTGTCATCACCTAAAATCTTTTTAGGCTCTTTCATTAATTTAATTTCCTCTTTGGTGTAGTCGTCATCAGCAAATACGTCGCAATGTGGCAACGCATTTTTGAAAATTTGATAAGGATAAACTTTATCTGCATCTTTACCTTCGATCTCGGCGTTCAATTGGTCAACGGCAGCTTTTCCCGTTCCTGTCACCGATTGATAAGTCGAAACCACAACACGTTTGATGTCGTATTTTTCATTTAAAGGATGAAGAACCATCACCAACTGAATGGTTGAGCAGTTAGGGTTTGCGATAATTTTATCTTCTTTTTCTAAAACATCTGCATTGATTTCTGGAACCACCAATTTTTTAGTAGGGTCCATTCTCCAAGCAGAAGAATTATCAATCACAAAAATACCAGCTTCTGCAAACTTTGGCGCCCAATCTAGAGACGTACCTCCGCCAGCAGAGAAGATTGCTATTTCAGGCTTTTTGTCAATAGCAGTTTGCATGGATACCACTTCGTAGTCATTCCCTTTGTATTTGACCTTGCTACCGATAGATTTTTCAGAAGCTACGGGGATTAGCTCGGTTATAGGGAAATTTCTTTCCTCAAGAACTTTCAACATCACTTGTCCTACCATTCCGGTAGCGCCAACTACTGCTATTTTCATTGATTTAAATAAAGGTTTTTAAGGTTTAATATTTAATGAGTAAAAAATTATAAGTTTAACCTTAGTAACTTATAATTCATAATTCAAAACTATTTTAAGCTCCGAAAACTTTTGCCCAAGGGAATGCAAATGCAAATAATGCAATCGCTAAAACACCCATGATAACCACTTTTAAGTTGATTGTTTCGGCAGTTTTAACTTTTTTGTTGATAATCGTCATTAAGATTACACCAATTAACATCGAGAAAGGATGCTCGACATATTGGAATCTTAAATCTGCGTTTTTCATTACAGCGCCCATGTCTAAGCCTTTTGAGAAAGTTACAGCTAACATGATAACACCAATTAGTAATTGAATGTGGAAGAAAATCATTGTAAACAATGTTGTTTTCTTTAAAAAGTTATTGACTTTGCCACTGTAACCGAACATCGTCATTAATAAGGCTACTAAGAATAAGGCAACTAACAAAAGCTCAAGATAAGCGAATCCTTTGTGTGCGTTAATTAAAATGTTGTAAAATTCCATAGTCTTTTATTTTAGGTTAACAAAGATAGCAAAAATCCCGACCAAAGGCCGGGATTTGAGATGTATTAATATTAAATTTCTTAGAAATTGAATGATAAACTTGTTGACCAAGTTCTTCCAAATCCGAAATAAACTCTGTTTGAAGCATCCAATCCTTTATAGAAGTTATTAGGATTGTTGATGTATGTGTCAAATTGTTGTTGTGCAGTTGTTGTAACTCCCCCAACAGTTTTATCAGTAAAGTCAGCAACAGTTTTAACTTTAATGTTAGTTGAACCATCTTGGATGTAAGTAGTATCCAATAAATTGTTAACATTAACTCCAATTGTGAAGAACTGTGATTTGTCGTTCAATTTAATCTTATAAGAAGCACCAATATTAAGTAAGTTAAAGTTAGGCAATTCAAGAGCTGTTTTACCTTGTTTATCAAATTCAGCAACATTTAAAGAAGAATAAATTTTGCCAACATACTGCCAATCTCCATAGATTTTAAGGTCTGTTACTGGAGAAATTGTTGCTCCTAAAGATGCTGTCATCTGTGGAATACTGTTGCTACCAGAACCACCAACTTTTACTTTATCTAAGTAAAGGGTTGTTTGATTAGATCCGTTAATTGCAACTGGCGTGTTGTCATCTAGGAAATTAGATCCTTGTGCATTACCTTTATATTGGTAATCGCCATAAGAGAACATCCCGTTGAATTCTAGATATTTGTTTACTTTGTAGTTTCCTTCAAACTCAGCACCCATATGTATTTGAGTAATTCCACTGATCTCAGAGTAACCATTATTTCCTAGACCGTCGATATCTTTAATCCCAGTTTTTCTAAAAAATCTGTCTTTCCATTCAGTTCTGTACAAGTTAACTTTTGCGTTAAAATTGTGCGCTCTGAATCCGTAACCTAATTCTGCAGAGAAGATTTTTTCATTAGTTAAATTCGGGTTAAGCACTTGTTGATTACTTGGATATACTGCTGACATAAATGGTTGTTTGCTATAGTAACCGATGTTAGCAAAAACGTTGTTTTGTTCATCGATATTATAGTTGGCCCCCCCTTTGATATTATAACCAAAGATGTTTTTGAAACCTGTTTTTCTTTCTACAGCTTGACCTTGTTGTAAAGTCCCTGGTTTTACGAAATCATCAATTCTTTGGTAAGCCTGGTTAGATACTGATCCTTGTAAGAATGCAGATACTTTTTCTGTTGAATATTCAACTTGTCCAAATCCGCTGTACCATAACACTTCTCCGTCATTACTAAATACCATTCTGTCTTCCATTGGTGCATTAGCTCCACCGAAAGGATTCCATGATAATTTTTTGTAGTCGTAAGTTTTTCTAATCAAGTTATTTGTTGGCAGATTTTTGTTAGTCGCATCTGTATATCCAGAAGCTCCATAAAGATTCGATAAAACTTGGTAATGATAACCATAGTAATATCTATCATCTGTACCAATTGAGAAATTCCAATTATCATTAATTTTATGTTGGAAATTCATTAAGATACCATACCAGTTGTGTGAGTTAACACTTGATGTTCTAACCAATGTATTACCTTGTACACCAACTGTTGGTGTTACTGCTGCATTTGCTGCAAAGATTTGATCAAAATTGTAGTGCCCTTCGTTATCTACAAAATCTTGCATTCTTTTTCCTCCAACTTTTCCAGCATTTCTTGCTCCACCACCACGTCCGTTAGACATGTAAGCAACTGTACTTAAAGTAGATTTATCACTAATATTCCAATCCCAGTTTAGCATCAGTACTGGTTTTGCATAATAGTTCATTGCGTTAGCAATTCCAACTCTTTTACCATTTGGTTGAGTTAAATATCCAAAATCTGAATTGTACTGTCTGTATGGCGTACCATCTTTATTTGGATTGTATTTAATGTAATTAGAAATTGTTGGCGCATAAGATCTTTGATCATGCCATTGTGGCGATGAAGTGATCATAAACTGCAAGTTATGTTTTTTGCTAGGTTGAAAACCTAAAGCAAAGAAGTAAGTATAAGCTTCATAATCTGTATTCTCAATGTATGTTGAACCAGATTGTCTAGCCATTAAGAATGATGAAGACCAACCCTTTTCTGATTTACCAGTATTATAAGCAAAAGATGTTTTTAAGAAGTCATTGTTACCAATACCAAATCTTACGACACCACCTTGCTTCATGTCAGCAGATCTAGTTACGAAGTTTAGCGTACCACCAACTGAAGCGATAGCTAGTTTAGAAGAACCTAAACCTCTTTGTACTTGCATTGTACTAGTTACATCAGCAAGACCTGTCCAGTTTGACATGTATACAGAACCTCCTTCCATATCGTTAACAGGCATACCGTTAACCATAACAGCGATATTCTTACTTTCGAAACCACGCATTGTAATACCTGAATCTCCAAATCCACCACCACCTTTTGTAGCGTAAACTGAAGGTGTTGTATTTAAGATTTCAACCAATTCTTTGTTACCTAATCTTTCTACAATCTGTGCAGCCTTAATTGTTGAAACAGCTACAGGTGTTTTTCTGTCTTTAGCGATGTCTGTTACCCCCTTTGTGATAACCACTTCATCGATATCATTCGATTTTAGTGTGTCGATCGGTTTTTGCTGAGCAAAATAGATGCTCGCTGTTGATAGTGTTAAAACGATTGATAATGATCGTCTTCCGAAGTTGCTTTTCATTTGATATGAATTACTATATTTATTTGACTCTGCAAATTTCAGAAATATAAATGAACGACGTTTTAACAAACAATTAACATTTGTCAGTTTGCAAGAAATTTAATATTCAGTTAACATTATGTTAAATAACAATTAACAAATGCTACTTAACAGCCTTGAGACTCAGGTCGATATTGTCCGCAGAGTGTGTTAAGGCTCCAGCCGAAATATAAGTGACACCAGTCGCAGCAATCTCTTTAAGTTGATCTCTAGTGATACCTCCGGAAGCCTCACTTTCACATTTTCCATCGATTAATTCGACAGCTTCTTTCATGGTTTTTACATCCATATTGTCGAGCATTATTCGGTCTACTTTGGCATCGATGGCTTCAGAAACTTCTTTTAGATTTCGAGTTTCGACTTCAATTTTTAGCTTCAATTTATTCTTTTGAATATAATCTTTTGCCATATTAACTGCATTTGTAATACTTCCGTTATAGTCAATATGATTGTCTTTTAACATAATCATATCATATAATCCATATCTATGATTAGTGCCGCCGCCGATAGCAACAGCCCATTTTTCGCAGATTCTAAAATTAGGAGTCGTCTTACGAGTATCAAGTAGTTTTGTTTTAGTGCCAACCAATCTTTGATCCCATTCGTGCGTTAAGGTTGCGATGCCACTCATACGTTGCATACAATTGAGAACCAAACGTTCGGCTGTTAGGATAGATTGTGCTTTTCCTGATACTAAAAATGCAATTTCACCAACTTTTGCTTGTTCACCATCATTAATAAAAACTTCAACATTCAAATCTTTATCGACATATTTGAAAATCTCTAAAGCCATATCAACGCCTGCGAGGATACAATTTTCCTTAACCAAAAGCTTGGCTTGTTGCTCAAGTTCTTTGGGAATAGTCGCTAAGGTTGAGTGGTCACCAGTGTTGATATCTTCTTGTATCGCAGCTTTTATAAAAGTCTGTAATGCTTTGTTGGTTACGTATGATGGTTTTTTCATGATAAATATTTGAAAATATATTATTTATTTTAAATAATTAAAGTTTAACTTTAACAGGTCTATGCAAGCTCTTTATTGTAAAATGCGCCTTTGTTTTGTTTCATTTCTAAAGATTGATCGATGATAAGTCCCGAAACGCTAACTAGATTTCTAAGCTCCGATAGTTGTGGCGAAAGAATAGAGTAGTTGTACAATTCGCTTACCGCTTCGGAAATATCTTGATGTTTTTTCTTTGCAATCTTAAGACGTTCGTTGCTTCTAACAATACTTACCAAATCGCTCATCATCTCTTGAAGTTGTTTTCTCAGATAAGTTACCAAAACCATTTCATCCATTATTTTCATGCCGTCTTCATTCCATTCGGGGATGGCTTTTAGATCATCAAAGTTGAAATTATTCTCTTCAAGCAAAGTCATGGATTTCAAAGCGGCATTATGTCCGAAAACTAAACCTTCTAGTAACGAATTGGATGCTAATCTATTAGCGCCGTGAAGTCCAGAGTTGGTACATTCTCCAACAGCAAATAGATTTCTGATAGACGATTGTCCATCTTTATCAATGTTAATACCGCCCATCAAATAATGTGCAGCAGGAACTACCGGAATCAGTTGTTTAAAGGGATCAATGCCTTCACTCAGACATTTATTATAGATGTTTGGGAAATGTTTCATGAATTTTTCCTTGTCCATTTCGCGACAATCAAGACCAACATATTCGTCACCAGAAGTTTTCATTTCGTTGTCAATCGCACGTGCAACGATGTCACGAGAAGCCAATTCTTCACGCGGATCGTATTTTTGCATAAAAGCTTTTCCGTTCTTGGTGCGAAGTTTTGCGCCATCACCTCGAACAGCTTCCGAAATCAGAAATAACATTCCGTCAAGCTTCGAATACAGCGCTGTTGGATGGAATTGATAATATTGCATATTGCTAACTTTGCCGTAAGCTCTTGCTACAAAGGCAATTCCGTCGCCAGTTGCGATAATTGGATTAGTCGTATTTTTATAAACGTGGCCAGCGCCGCCAGTCGCCACCAAAGTTATTTTTGCTGTGATTTTTTTGATTTGTTTTTGCTTTTCGTCCAAGATATATGCGCCGTAGCAATGGATGTTTTCTGGATCTAACTCTTTTCCTGGAACGTGATGTTGCGTCAACAAGTCGATCACATAATGGTAAGGCAGGATTTCGATATTTGGAGAATTACGCGCCGTTTCCAAAAGAGCACGTTCGATTTCAAAACCGGTGATGTCTTTGTGATGGACAATTCTATTTTCAGTATGACCGCCTTCGCGTCCAAGAGCGAATTTTCCGTTTTCTTGATCAAATTTTGCGCCCCATTCAACGATTTCGTTAAAGCGTTTTGGCGCTTCTTCCACCACCATTTTTACAACGTCGGGATCGTTTTCGCCATCACCAGCACGTATCGTATCGTCAATATGTTTTTGGAAGTTATCGTTCTGGAAATCAGTAACTACGGCGAGTCCGCCTTGCGCGTACTTCGTATTGCTTTCATCTTCGTCTGCCTTGGTGACAATCATTATTTTGGTATCTGGCAGCTTCTCCGAAATTTTAATAGCGTAGGACAATCCAGAAATGCCCGATCCAATTACTAAAACATCCGTTTTTATCATATTGCTTTGTGCTAGTTTTAAATAAATTTAATAAATTTTTCGACTGGTTTTCTAACTTTTTTCAAATGTTGAAATCCATCATCATCAGCTCTTTTTCCTAAAGTTAAAACCACCGCAACGCGTTCTTCGTCCATATTCAATTCCAAAAGCTCTGACAAAACATCGTGTTGAAAGCCTTCCATTGGGCAAGTGTCAACACCTTCTTCTGCAGCTGCGACAATCATGGTTCCGAGAAGTATATAAGCTTGTTTTTCAGACCAATGTCTTAGGTCACTTTCAGTATGGCTCGAAGTGTATTGTTCGATGTTTTTTCTAAAGGCAGCAAGTATTTCCAAATCGATATTTCGTTCTTTAGAAATGTGCGAAAAGTAGCCGTCAACGTACTGCGAATCGATTTTCGTTTTCGAGACAATTGCAACAACATGCGAGCAAGTGCTCACTTGCGACTTGTTATAAAAAGCGGGCATTATCTTTTCTTTTTGCGTATCAGATTCGACAACAATCAACTTGTAAGGTTGCAAACCCAACGAACTTACCGACAGTCGTCCCGCTTCCAAAATATTTTGCAAGGATTGCGAACCGATTTTTTCACCACTAAATTTCTTTACAGAATAGCGCCAAGCCAAAGCCTCTAGATAATTCATTTAACAAAGATAATCAACCATCTTCAAAATTAATTCTAAAGTTTTGTTAATTAGGAGCAATTCCAGCTTTCACTAGTCGCTATCTTGTATTTCGCCATGTTTTTGCCTTTGCAAAATACAAGATGAGCTCCAACATACCGTTCAATCTGGGCTAGGAGATTAGGTTTCCAAAGAAAATTTTCGAAACAGAATTTAGAATAATCCGCGTCTATTTTGATTTTCAAAAAAAACGTCAGTTTGTAGATTAGCGCCTTGTGAAGCTTTAACCGCAAGTTGGTCTACCAATTCGTTTTCTGCGTGTCCAGCGTGACCTTTTATCCAATGGAATTTTGGCTTGTACTTTTTCAACAACGGAATTAAAGTTTGCCACAAATCGGGATTTTTAACATTTTTCCAACCACGTTTTACCCAACCAGCAATCCAGTTTTGATTAATCGCATCAGATACATATTTACTATCAGTAAAGATATGGATGTCATGACCTTCATCTTTTATTTTGGAAAGCGCCACAACAACAGCCATCAATTCCATACGGTTATTGGTTGTTAATCGGAAGCCGGCCGAAAAATGTTTTTGATATTGTTTCTCGGGGACGCGCATCAGAATTCCAAATCCGCCTTTTCCGGGATTGCCACTACATGCACCGTCAGTAAAAATTTCGATTTTCAAACTCTAAATTTTAGAAAGGCATTTCGTCATCATCGTCATCATTCATGGCTGAGCCAGAAACTTGGCCGCTAGAAGGTGTCGGTGGTCCAAAAACAAAATTAGGATCACCAGTTACAGTAATTTTAGCAAAATCTGGAGCCTCAAAAGCGCCACCGCTAAATCCTCCACCGCTAGGCGATGGTGCTTCACCACCAAATCCACCATAATAAGAATTGCCTAAAGTTTCCAAATCTGCAAACTTACCAATATGTTTATGGAACGCCAATCTAACATCGGCTGTTGCACCGTTACGGTGTTTTGCGATGATAATCTCGGCTTGGTTTTCGGTTTGTGTTTCTGCACCTTCTTCGTCATTATCCCAAACAGCAATTTTATAATACTCGGGACGGAAAATAAAAGATACGATATCGGCATCCTGCTCAATCGCTCCCGATTCTCTAAGATCCGAAAGCATTGGACGCTTTCCTGGACGCGTTTCTACAGTTCTTGATAACTGCGAAAGTGCAATTACTGGGACGTTAAGTTCTTTTGCAATGGCTTTTAAAGATCGCGAAATCATTGCGATTTCTTGTTCACGATTTCCGCTGCCTTTTCCAGAACTTGCTGTCATCAGCTGAAGATAATCGACCATGATAATCCTAACGCCATGTTGCATGACAAGGCGTCGGCATTTTGCACGGAAGTCAAAAATCGAAAGCGACGGCGTTTCATCAATGAAAAGAGGCGCATTTTCCAAAGCCGAGACATTGGTGAAAAGACTACTCCATTCTTGATCGGACAAAGTTCCTTTTCTTAAGTTTTCTGATGAAATGCCAGTTTCCGAAGCGATCATCCTTGTAATCAACTGTACAGACGCCATCTCCAAAGAGAAAAGCGCAAGTGGAATATTGTTATCCACCGTGATATTTCTCGCCATCGAAAGAATAAACGCAGTTTTACCCATCGCAGGACGTGCTGCAATAATGATAAGGTCGGAGTTTTGCCAACCTCCCGTTTCTTTATCCAAAGCTGTAAATCCTGATGGTACACCAGAAAGACCTTCTTTATCTTTAAGCGATTTAATTTTGTCAATCGCTTCTTTTACCAAAGAGTTTGCGGTATCGAATCCTTTTTTGATCGTTCCGTTGGTAATTTCGAAAAAGGATTGCTCTGCTTTGTCAAGAAGTTCGAAGACGTCCGTAGATTCTTTGTAAGAACTATCGATAACGTTAGCCGAAACATTAATTAACGAACGCAAAATATATTTCTCCAAAATCACACGAACGTGATATTCGATGTGTGCAGACGAGCTGACACCCAAAGTCAAGTCGATGATATAATGGTCGCCACCTGCCAGATTTAGTTTTTCAGTTCTTTTTAACTCCTGAATAACCGTCATCATATCGATCGGCGAGTTGCTTTCGTAAAGTTTTAAAATGGCAGAAAATATCGTCTGATGCCTAGGATCGTAGAAAACTTCGGGCGTTAATAAGTCGATAGAGTGGTCAAGCCCTTTTCTATCAATTAAAAAAGTACCGATTACAAGTTTTTCAAAATCAACAGCATTAGGTGGCATTTTGCCATCAGAAATCGATAATTCTTTAGCAAAATTGCCCTGTGTAAGCGACGATAAGGTTTCTTTCTGAGCCATTGTACAAAGATAGAGCTTTTAAAAATTGTGTAAAATCAAGTTCTTCACAAAAAATTGTAAAAGTGATAAAATTCTTTTGTTAAAGGAGTTTTTGATGTTGATAACTTAAATTTTAATCAAGATTTAGTTCCGAAACTGTAACAATGTTGTATTTAATTCAACTAAATTTATATACGAGTTTTTATTTTAAATCTTACATATATGATCAAACGTTTTGCAGTTTTAGAATTCAGGAACTTTATGCGATCCAGCAGTTTTGCCTCCAATCTTGTGATGAAGATTTTGCAAGCTATGCTGATTGTGTATTTTCTGATAGCATTTGTTGGGGTTAGCGTTGCGGCTTTTTATTATCCGAAAGAAAAACTTCTGACAGATCCTTTGTATTTTGTTGGACAGTTTTTGTTGTATGCTTTTTTGGCGGATGTGTTTTTGAGATATTTTATGCAGCAGATGCCGACGCAGAATATCAAGGCTTTTTTAACCATGAATATTCCTAAAAATACGGTCGTTAAATATTTGATTTCGAAAACATTTTTGTCATTTTTTACTTGGGGGAATGCTTTTCTGTACGTCCCGTTTGTTGTTTTATTATTGATAAACGGTTACAGTATTATAGGAAGTTTGGCGTGGCTGTTTGCTATTATGTGTCTGTACTTTATCAGCAATCTCATTAATATTTTAATGAACGGTAAAGACATTGTTGCTTACATTATTGGAGGATCTTTGTTGCTTTTGGCGGCTTTAGATTATTATGGAATTATCAATTTTCGATATTTTTCAGGACAATTATTTTACTCGTTTTACACAAAACCTTTGCTTTGTATTGTTCCGGTTTTGATATTTATTCCTTTATTGTTTTTGGTTTTTAAACAAATTAAATCCAATTTTTATCTTGATAAAGATCTTGAATTAAAAAAAGAAGAAGGTAAAACCGAGAATATTCAATTCTTGAATAGATTTGGGATTTTAGGAACTTTTCTTAACAACGACATCCGAATGTTGAAACGTAGTAAAGCTGCAAAATCCGTGGCGATGGGCGGATTTTTATTTCTATTTTATGGATTATTGATGTTTGCGAGTCCAACTTACAAAACGCCAGCGATGATGATGTTTCTTGGGATTTTCGTGACTGGCGGATTCCAAATGTTGTTTGGGCAAAAAGTGCCGTCTTTCGATAGTTCGTATTATCCGTTGATGATGACGCTAAATGTCCCTTACAAAGATTATCTTAAAGCCAAATGGTGGCTCGTAAATATTGTGACTTTTGTGTCGATGATTTTTGCTTTGTTTTATGCGTTTTTCGGTTGGGAAGTTTATTTCACCTTCTTTGCTGCTGGACTTTATAATATCGGTGTTAACTCCCAAGTGACGCTACTTTCGGGTGCGTTTAACAAAAATCCTATCGATCTTAATGCCGCAAAAAAATCGATGGGACAACAGAATAATTTTAGTTTTAAAAATATATTGTTAGCGATTCCGAAAATGGCGTTGCCAATGTTAATCTATGGCGTAACAAGTACATTTTTCGGGACAGTTGCGGCGGTTGTAGCAATTGCAGTTGTGGGCGTTATTGGATTTTTGATTCGTGAAAAAATATTCGATTACATCTTTCGACTTTACAAAAAGGAAAAATACGACACTTTAACCGCTTTCAAAAAAACAACTTAAAAAAAGAAAATTATGATATCTATAAATAATTTATCAAAAATATACGGTGACAGAACGGTTTTAAAAATTGAAAATCTAGAAGTCCCGAAAGGTCAAACCATTGGTTTGGTTGGTAACAACGGCGCTGGGAAGACAACTTTGTTTAGTTTGCTTTTAGATTTAATAGAAGCCACAACTGGATTTGTAGCAATCGATGGCCAAAAAGTTAATACTTCCGAGAATTGGAAAACTAAAGTGTCGGCTTTTATTGACGAAAGTTTTTTGATTGGCTATTTGACGCCAGAAGAATATTTTTATTTCTTGGGCGAATTGCGTGGACAGAATAAAGCGAGTGTTGATGAGTTTCTTAAGCAGTTTGATGATTTTTTTAATGGTGAAATTTTAAACTCAAAAAAATATATTCGTGATCTTTCTAAGGGAAATATGAAAAAAGTTGGGATTGTTGGCGCTTTGATTGGTCAACCAGAAATTATTGTTTTGGATGAGCCTTTTGCAAATCTCGATCCAACGACACAAATTAAACTTAAAAATTTAGTTAGAAATTGGTCGCAAAATTCGGAATCGATATTTTTGATTTCGAGTCATGATTTGGCGCACACCATCGAAATTTCTGAAAGAATAGTTGTTCTCAACAAAGGAGAATTGGTTCGCGATATTCAAACCTCTCCAGAAACGCTTCAAGAGTTGGAAGCTTTTTTTGCAGAAGGTCTTTAATTTTGTTTAAAATTTAGAAAAATATTAATGAAACTGTAACAACATCGAATTTTTTGTTACCTATTGAGGAGATTAACCATAGTCAAAAATGAAATTAAAATTTTTATCTACGGCGGCTTTAGCATTGACAGGAATGCTGATGAACGCGCAAGAAATCAAATTCGAGGAGTATAACCTTCCTAACGGGATGCACGTTATTTTGCATCAAGACAACTCGGCTCCTGTTGTAACAACGGGCGTTATGTACCATGTTGGTGCTAAAGATGAAGAAGTTGGGAGAAGTGGTTTTGCACACTTTTTTGAACACCTTTTATTCGAAGGGACAAAAAATATTAAGAGAGGAGATTGGTTCAAAATAGTATCATCAAACGGTGGAACTAACAATGCCAATACGACTAATGATAGAACTTACTACTACGAAACTTTCCCGAGCAAAAATCTACAATTAGGTCTTTGGATGGAAGCTGACAGATTGCGCCAGCCGATTATCAACCAAATTGGTGTTGATACACAACGCGAAGTTGTAAAGGAAGAAAAAAGATTGCGTATGGACAACCAACCTTACGGAAACCTTTTGACAGCTTTACAAACCAACCTTTTCGCAAAACATCCTTACCGTTGGACAACGATTGGTACGATGGAAGATCTTAATAGTGCGAAATTGGAAGAGTTTCAGGATTTCTTCAAAAAATATTATTCGCCGAACAATGCAACATTAGTTGTAGCGGGTGATTTCAAAAAAGATGAAACGAAAAAATGGATCGAAGAGTATTACGGTTCTATTCCAAAAGGTCCAGAAGTTAAAAGAACAACAATAAAGGAAGATCCAATTACACAAGCTAAAGAAGTAACTTGGAATGATCCTAACATTCAACTTCCAGCTTATTTATTTTCTTACAGAGTGCCAGGAAGTCGTGATAAAGAATCTTATGCTTTGAGCATGCTTTCGACTTATTTATCAAACGGAAAATCATCAGTTCTTTACAAAAAATTAGTGGACCAAGAGAAGAAGGCTTTAGAAGTACAAGCGATTAACTTAGGTCTAGAAGATTATGGTATTTTCGCATTTTTTGCTATCCCGATGGGATCTACAAGCAAAGATGTTTTACAAAAAGATATTGATGCCGAAATCGTAAAATTACAAACTAACCTTATCTCTGATGAGGATTATCAAAAACTTCAAAACATTGTTGAGAATCAGTTTGTAAACGCAAACTCGAGCATTCAGGGGATTGCAAGTTCTTTGGCAACTTACAATGTGTTATATGGCGATACTAATTTGATTAATAAACAAATTGACATCTATCGTTCTGTAACTAAAGAGGATCTAAGAAACGCAGCGAAGAAGTATCTTAATCCTAACCAAAGAGTAATCATCAATTATCTACCTGAAAAAAAATAATCAAATGAAAAAGCAACTTACATATATAGCCGCAAGTTTTCTGATTTCAGGAATGACGATGGCTCAAAAAATAGATATCAACACAATGCCAAAAGCTGGTCCAACGCCAAGCATCAACATTGCGACGCCTCAGACTTTCAAACTTAGCAATGGTTTGACGGTTATGGTTGTAGAAAACCACAAACTTCCGAGAGTTAACATAACGCTTTCTATGGATCGCCCACCGATATACGAAGGCAAAATTGTTGGCGTTAACAGCATTATGGCAGACCAATTAGGCAACGGAACGACAACAATGTCAAAAGATGATTTCAACAAAAGAGTTGATTTTTTAGGTTCGACAATTAATTTTAGTTCGAATGGTGCTTTTGCAAATACCTTGTCAAAATATTTTCCAGAAATCCTTGGTTTGATGGCAGATGCGGCGATTAATCCAAAATTCTCTGCTAACGAAATTCAGAAATCTAAAGAAAGAAGCATCGAAGCTTTAAAACTTGACGAAAAAAGTGCACAGTCCATCGCTTCTAAAGTTTCTAATGCTGTTATCTACGGTAAAAATACTGCAAGAGGTGAGTTCGAAACCGAAGCTTCAATCAATGCAATTCAGTTGAATGATGTTCAAGATGTTTATTCTAAATATTTTGCGCCAAACAACGCTTATCTGGTAGTTGTTGGTGACGTTAAATTTAAAGATGTTAAAAAACTTGTTGAGAGCAAATTTAATGCTTGGAAAAAATCTTCAACTACGATTCCTGCGGTTGAACCAGCTAAAAATGTTGCTAAAACAGAAATAGAAATGATCGATGTGCCATCGGCGGTACAATCTGTAATTTCGGTTGGGAATATCACAACGCTTCAGATGAAAGACCCTCAGTTTTTCGCTGCAACAATCGCGAATTACATTCTTGGTGGTGGAGGCGAAGCGCGTCTTTTCATGAATCTTCGTGAGAAAAATGCCTTTACTTATGGCGCTTATTCAAGTTTATCAACCAGTAAATATTCACCAGGATTCAGTGCGGAATCTAGTGTAAGAAACGAAGTGACAGACAAAGCAGTTACTGAATTTTTAAATGAATTAAAAGGAATTGCGACGATCAAACCAGAAGAATTGGCTAATGCAAAAGCGAAGTTAAAAGGTGACTTTATCCGTTCAATGGAAAAGCCAGAAACTATGGCGAAATTTGCTGTTAATTCAGAGATTTATAACCTTCCAAAAGATTTCTATGCTAACTATCTTAAGGCGATCGACAATGTAACCGTTGAAGATGTTCAAAACGCAGCCAAAGCTAATATTCTTCCTAACCAAAGTAGAATTTTTGTAGCTGGTAAGTCGTCGGAAGTTTCTGATGGTTTGGAAAAATTAGGTTTCACAGTTAACTATTATGACAAAGACGCCAACAAGATTTCAAAACCGATAGTTCAAAAAATAGATGTTACAGCGGCACAAGTTGCGGACAAATACATTACTGCAATTGGTGGTAAGGCTGCTTTGGATAAGGTGACATCTATTGCTACAACGGCTGCTGCTTCGGTTCAGGGTATGAATTTGGATATGACAATGGTAAAAGCTAAAGGAGGCAAAATGTTGATGGACATGAAGGTGATGGGCAACAGCATGCAAAAAGTAGTATTCGACGGTGTTAATGGTAAAATGACTGCGCAAGGTCAAACGATGGATCTTCCTGCAGAGATGAAAGCTGAGTTTGCAAACGATAAAGAGTTGTTCCCAGAAGTTGCTTTTGCGAAAAAAGCGGATCTTAAAGTATCAGGTATCGAGAAGATTAACGGCGAAGATTCTTACGCCATCAAAGATGGATCGACGGTTTATTATTACAGCGTAGCATCAGGTCTTAAAACTGGTGAAACAAAAACTCAAAAGATAAATGGTCAAGAGGTTACAATCCCAACAACATACGGCGATTACAAAGCGGTGGATGGTGTTAAGTTTCCTTACAAAATATCGCAATCTATGATGGGGCAAAACCTTGATTTCGTTGTAAGCAAGTACGAATTAAACAAGGCTAAAGACGCAGATTTCAAGTAAACCGAAATTTTTAGTTTAAATATAAAACTCCGAGTTCTGGCTCGGAGTTTTTTTGTTTTTATTTGGGCGCCTTTTCCCGCTATCCGCTTTTACTCCTCGCTCGCTTTCAGCTCGCTGTGGGGTAACCGCTTCAAAACGAGGAACGAGTTTCGATGATTCCTTAAGCAAATAAATATATCAGAATCAATCGAGGGCGCAACAATCTGCTGCCTTATCAAAAAGCAAAAACAAGTCTGAATCAATCGAGGCGCAACAATCAAATGCTATCAAGGTTGGTTATTCAAAAAAAACCTGAAAGGCTTTCAAAGCCTTTCAGGGTTCAACATTTCTTTAAAAATTATCCTTTACAAATTCTAGGTTTCATTACACAAGAAACCTCATAGGTTTTCAAAATCTATGAGGTTTAAATTTAAGAAAACTTCAAGTCTTTGATCCTTTCTCTTTCTTCTTTCCTCTATTTCAAACTTCCCACCATATCCTCAGGCTTTACCCAAGCATCAAATTGTTCAGGCGTTACCAAACCGAGATTTACCGCTTCTTCTTTTAAAGTTGTTCCGTTTTTGTGCGCCATTTTTGCAATTTTTGCGGCATTTTCGTAGCCGATATGGGTGTTTAAAGCCGTTACCAACATCAATGATTTATCTACCAATTCTTTAATTCGTGGTAAGTTTGGCTCAATTCCCACCGCACAATGATCATTAAACGAGATACAAGCATCTGCAATCAATTGAGCTGATTGTAAGAAGTTGTACGCCATCACAGGTTTGAAAACATTCAACTCATAATTCCCTTGCGTTCCTGCAAAAGAAATCGTAGTGTCGTTTCCTAAAACTTGTGCACAAACCATTGTCAATGCTTCATTTTGAGTCGGATTTACTTTTCCAGGCATGATGGAAGAACCAGGCTCATTTTCAGGAATGTGGATTTCGCCAATTCCGGAACGTGGTCCAGAAGCCAACATTCGGATATCTTGTGCAATTTTAAATAATGAAACTGCCAATTGCTTCAAAGCACCATGAGATTCAACAATCGCATCATGCGCCGCCAAAGCTTCAAATTTATTTTCCGCCGTGATGAAAGGATGTGCCGTTAATTTCGAAATATATTCTGCCACTTTTACGTCGTAACCTTTTGGCGTGTTCAACCCTGTTCCCACTGCTGTTCCGCCCAAAGCGAGTTCCGAAAGATGCGGAAGTGTATTTTTCAATGCTCGCAATCCATATTCCAATTGTGCAGCGTAACCTGAAAATTCTTGACCTAAAGTCAACGGCGTTGCGTCCATCAAATGCGTTCGACCGATCTTTACAATATCTTTAAAAGCTTCGGATTTTTCCTTCAACGTAATTTTTAGTTTCTCAACAGCGGGGATTACCACATCAACCACTTTTACATAAGCTGCGATGTGCATTGCTGTTGGATACGTATCATTTGACGACTGAGATTTGTTGACATCATCATTCGGGTGAATTTCAGATTTCTCGCCCAACTTTCCGCCATTCAAAACATGAGCTCGGTTAGAAATTACTTCGTTCACATTCATGTTAGATTGTGTTCCAGAACCGGTTTGCCAAATTACCAAAGGAAATTGGTCATTAAGTTTTCCAGCTAAAATTTCATCTGCGACTTTTCCAATCATGTCACTTTTTTCTTTCGGAAGCACGCCTAAATCTGCATTAGCAAGCGCTGCCGCTTTTTTCAAATAGGCGAAAGCTTCGATAATTTCGTGCGGCATCGAACTTTCTGGACCGATTTTGAAATTGTTGCGAGAACGTTCGGTTTGTGCTCCCCAATATTTATCAGCAGGCACTTTTACTTCGCCCATTGTGTCGTGTTCTATTCTGTAATCCATATTTTTATTTATTTAAATTTTCTAGGGTCTGGATGAAGAAACTCGTACTTCAAATCATTTTCTAAAAATTCTGAAACGATTTTTCTTCCACAACTTTCTTCAATTTTTGTTTCAATATTTTTAGTCTGAAAATCCAGAACTTGTTGCTTGGTTGGATGCAAAGGTGCAACCAGATTGTAGGTTTTAAATTGTAAATTGTCATTAATCATTTTCTCGACAATTCTGCAAA
The DNA here is from genome assembly GCF_057652215.1 of Soonwooa sp. T0.1_25. Classification (NCBI taxonomy): domain Bacteria; kingdom Pseudomonadati; phylum Bacteroidota; class Flavobacteriia; order Flavobacteriales; family Weeksellaceae; genus Soonwooa; species Soonwooa sp. T0.1_25. The sequence continues at coordinate 262,991 of NZ_JBYFBZ010000001.1, forward strand.
TGTCTTCAAAATGAATGTGGTTCACGATTTGTTGAGGTTCTTTGATTTTATATTTACTCAAATACCGATTCTCGCCCATCAATCCACCTAATCGCAGAATGTTGATTTGTGGAAAATTCCTTTTCATCAAGTTTTCGATTCCAAAAATATTTGAATTTAACAAGCTTTCGTCCAAATTCGTTTCGGTAATTTCTTTTTCAATTTGAGGGTAAATTCCAATAGAACTCATTAAGAAAATTTGTTTTTCAAAAGTTTTAATACATGAATTTAAATTTTCAAATCTCGTCTTTAAAACTTCAAAATCCGTCGATTTAGAAAAAGGAATTGTGATAATGATGATATCTAAATTCTTCCAGATATCATTTGGTTTTAAAAACGACTCTGTATCAAAATCAATTTTAAATGTTTTAAAACCTTGTTCAGAAAGTATGTTTATTTTATCATTGGACCTTGTCGTTGTAAAAATTTCATTCGTTGAAACAAAATATTTTGCCATTCTTAAACCCAACCAACCGCAACCTATTATTCCAATTTTTTTCATTCTAAATTTTCGCTGTTTAAAATTAAGAAGAATAATTTTCAGCGCCAATTTATAATCATTATAAATATCAATTAGCTTTACTGATTTTGCTCATTTTGTTCAAGTAGAGCATTTTGCAATGCTTAATTTTACGAGAATTAATTTTATTTCAGAAATCAATCAAATTATGGAATTTTCTTATCAGGAACCATTTCCTATTTTAAAAGACGATACACAATACAAAAAGCTTTCTTCTGACTTTGTAAAAGTTGAGAAATTGGGCGACAGAGAAATCTTAACAGTTGACCCAAAAGCTTTGGAACTCCTTGCTGAAAACGCTTTGAAAGACGTTTCTTTCATGCTTCGTTCGGCTCATTTACAGAAACTAAAAAACATTATCGACGACCCAGAAGCTACAGATAACGACAGATTTGTTGCTTATAACTTACTTCAAAACGCAGCAGTTGCGGTTCAAGGTGCGTTGCCTTCTTGTCAAGATACGGGAACGGCGATTTGCGTTGCCAAAAAAGGTGAAAACGTTTACACAGGCGCAAACGACGCAGAATGGATTTCGAAAGGAATTTACAATACGTACCAAGAGCAGAATTTAAGATATTCTCAAATCGTTCCTTTGACGATGTTTGATGAGAAAAATTCGGGTTCTAATTTGCCTGCACAAATCGACATTTATGCCGAAGAAGGTGATGCTTACAAATTTTTATTCTTAGCAAAAGGTGGCGGTTCTGCAAACAAAACGTTCTTATATCAAAAAACAAAATCTTTGTTGAATGAAGCTTCTTTAGACGCTTTTGTGAGAGAAAGAATTATGGATTTAGGAACTGCAGCATGTCCTCCTTATCACTTGGCTTTGGTGATTGGCGGAACTTCTGCAGAAGCGAATTTGGCTGCGGTTAAAAAAGCAAGTGCTGGCTATTACGATAATCTTCCGACTGAAGGAAACATGGGCGGTCAGGCTTTCCGCGATTTGGAGTGGGAGAAAAGAGTTCAGAAAATTTGTCAAGAAAGTGCGATTGGAGCGCAGTTTGGCGGAAAATATTTAACGCACGATGTTCGTGTGATTCGTTTGCCTCGTCACGCGGCTTCTTGTCCGGTTGGAATGGGCGTTTCTTGTTCTGCCGATCGAAATATCAAAGGAAAAATCACCAAAGACGGTATTTTCTTGGAGCAGTTGGAAACCAATCCAGAGAAATTCTTACCTGCAACGCCTCCGCATTTGGAAGAGCCTGTAACGATTGATTTGAACAGACCAATGCCAGAAATCTTGGCTGAATTGTCTAAATATCCCATCAAAACCCGTTTGAAACTGAACGGAACTTTAATCGTTGCAAGAGATATTGCTCACGCAAAAATTAAAGCATTGTTGGATGCAGGAAAACCAATGCCAGAATATTTCAAAAATCATCCAATTTATTACGCTGGGCCAGCAAAAACGCCAGAAGGAATGCCTTCAGGAAGTTTTGGACCAACAACAGCGGGAAGAATGGACGTTTATGTGGACGAATTCCAAGCCAACGGCGGAAGTATGGTGATGCTTGCGAAAGGAAACAGAAGTAAAGATGTAACCAACGCTTGCGGAAAATATGGTGGATTTTATTTAGGCTCTATCGGAGGTCCAGCCGCGATTTTGGCGAAAGACAACATCAAGTCTGTTGAAGTGGTTGATTTCCCAGAATTAGGAATGGAAGCTGTGCGTAAAATTGAAGTGGTTAATTTCCCTGCGTTCATCATTACGGATGACAAGGGCAATGATTTCTTCGCAAATTTGGCGCATTAAAATTAAGAAGAAACTTTATTTAAGTTTTAACATACATTAAAGATAAAACGGTTGTAAATAAGAATTTTGCAACCGTTTTTTTAATTAAAAATGTGAAAATATCCTTAATTTAACTTGAGTTCGGGATAAGAAAACTAACGTCCCTTCGAGTAGATTTTGCAAAAATCGTATAGAGAACTTGTCTTATAAACTTCTCTATGCACTTCGCTCCGCTGCTTTACTCGAAGTGACGAGGGTTTAATACTATTTGAAGAAGAATAATAACCTCCGTCAGTTCGAGTAGTGTTTTCGAAATAAAATGAAGAAAATGCGTATCGAGAACTATCATTGTTACAATTTTTATAATTAAATCTAAACATTCTCCAATGAAATACACTAAAATCTCAAAACATCATATTTCTCCTTCGATTTGGGATGGCGGAAAAACTTTCGAGTATTTTATTTACCCACACGAAACAAAGTATGCAAATAAAGATTTTTTGTTTCGAATAAGTGCTGCTTCTATAGAAAAAGAACCTTCAATTTTCACTCGTTTTGAAAATTTTCAACGTTTTTTGGTGATGTTAGACAATGATTTAAAGATCAGAAGAAACGATAAAATAGAGCATTATTCCCAACAAGATGTTTTTGTATTCGACTCTAACGATGAGATTATTTCGCACAGTTTGGGTAAAGATTTTAATGTAATGGTTTCGAAATCTATCACGTTTTCAGCCGTCGACATCTTAACCGAATTTAGTAATTCTATTGCGGATTTTATCTTTGTTTTTGCAAAAGTAGAAACCGAAATTCAATTAAATAATCGAAAAATAACATTAAAAAAAGACGATTTATTGGTGATAGAAAATCTAAGTCAACAAGAAATAAGCGTAAAAAGTCAACAAAATATCATTTGTACTTTCATTAAAATCTAATGTTTATTATCATGTTAATTATTCAACAGTTTTTATATTGAAAAATTCTAAATTAAAAAACATGCATAAAACCTTTGCTAGAAAAAGAAAAAGTTCTATTTTTGCCTAATAAAATATTATAGACATGATGTTATCAGCATTTTGGCCGTTTTACCAGTTTTTGTGGACTATTTATTTCTTCACAATGTTTTTAGCTGGATTTTGGTGTATTTTTATGTTCGCAACTTATATTGTACCACTTTGGTTAACAGAGGGTGTTGCTGAGTATTTTGGAAAAATCAACAAAAACTTTGATCCAGAAAAAGTACGTTACCAAAAACTATACGAGCAAGAAGGTGTAGAGGTTATCTACCAAAGACCTGCTGGTGAGAAGCCTGTGGCGCACGGTCATCACTAATAGTTGGCAATTTCTGTTTTGGGAATTGCACTCAAAGCGAAACAACATATATTGAAAAGCTTTTCGGATAAATCCGAAAAGCTTTTTTGCTTTATTGTGAAATTTGTTGGAACATTCTGCTTTTGATAGAATTGTTGGTTATGGATTAAAATATGAAGATAGTTTCCAGAATACGCATTTGGGGAGAATGGGGAAGGATAAGAAATATTTTTTTTTAAAGGATTTCGATGCCAAGCTTTTTTGTTTTTATTAAAATGAAGACATATACTCGTCTAAAAATAGATTTTATTTTGAAGTAGAATTATTTGCGGTTAATAGTGCCTGTGAGGGAGAAGCGCATTGTTGGAGCTCTTTATTGTGGTGGGTTCGACTAAGCTTGGGCGCCACAAGAAAAGCGACTGCGCGTAGACCGACCCGTTTGTTTTTGTAAGGTTTTAGAGTCGGCAAAACAAAAGGGACACAGCCAAAAAAATAATTCGCTGAAAATTCGTATTTTTGCATTCTTAAAATTACACGATGTCAAAATCTCTTATTCCAAAACTGGAAGCGATAAAACAACGATATAACGAAGTTGCTGATCTGATCATCCAACCGGATGTTATCAACGACCAAAAAAGATATTCTACTCTTAACAAAGAATACAGCGATTTGGGAAAAATTGTTGTTGTCTACGATCAATACAAAGGCGCTTTGGATGCTATTGAAGAGTCTGACGAAATCATTGCTGATGGTTCGGACAAAGATTTGGTGGACTTAGCAAAAATGGAAAAACAAGAGGCTATCGACAAAATTCCTGCGTTGGAAGAGGAGTTGAAAGTTCTTTTAATCCCGAAAGATCCTGCAGATGACAAAAACGTTATCGTGGAATTACGTGCCGGAACTGGTGGTGATGAAGCGGCGATTTTTGTGGAAGATATCTACAGAATGTACACGATGTATTTTAAAACCAAAGGTTGGAGACATGAAGTGACGGATTCTAACGAAGCTGCGAAAGGCTACAAAGAATTGATAATGAAGGTTGAAGGCGACGGCGTGTATGGTGTGATGAAATTCGAGTCTGGTGTGCATCGCGTACAACGTGTTCCCGAAACAGAATCTCAGGGTCGTGTGCATACTTCAGCGATTACGATTGCCGTTTTACCAGAAGCCGAAGAAGTTGATTTTGAATTAAATCCTGCTGATATCGAAATGCAAACGTCGCGTTCAGGTGGTGCTGGAGGTCAGAACGTTAACAAGGTTGAAACTAAAGTTCAGTTAACGCACAAGCCATCTGGGTTGGTTGTTGTTTGTCAACAAGCTCGTTCTCAGCTTGCTAACCGCGAATTGGCGATGGAAATGCTTCGTACAAAATTGTATGACATCGAGTTGCAAAAAGTGCAAGGTGATATTGCAGCGCAAAGAAAGTCGATGGTATCAACTGGTGACCGTTCTGCAAAGATCAAAACTTACAATTATCCGCAAGGTCGTGTGACGGATCACAGAATTAACAAGTCAATTTACAACCTTGACTCATACATGAATGGCGATATCGGCGAAATGATTGATGCGGTTATCATGGCTGAAAATGCTGAGAAAATGAAAGGCGAAGAAGAAGGAATGTAATTGATTTCTTTTAAACTATATAAAGCTCTGGACAAATCGTTCGGAGCTTTTTTGTTTTTAATTGGAATTTTATTTTTAATTTAATGCTTGAGAAAACACATTATGAAGTATTTTAAAATTTCGTTTATTCTTGTCGCTCTGTTTTCTGCACAAGTGATTTTTGCTCAAGAAGAAGTTAAAAAACCAGATGAGGTTTTCGGCTTGTATTTTCGTGCAATGATGAATATGAATGATGGCGCCATCGCAGAACTTAATGATTATCTACGACCAACAAGCAAAGGAAGCGATGTCTATGGAAATCTAAGTAAAAAAGCTGTTGTCGAAGAAGTTAAAGCTAGCACTGATAAGTTTATAGATGCTAATTTTTCTAAAGATATTTCAGAATCTGTGAAAGCTTCGGTAGGAGAATTTTTTATGGCGATGTTTCAGAATCTTTGGGATTCATCATATAAAATAAAGCAAGTAAAATTGGTGGAAAATCCTTTTATTAAAGGTGATAAAATTGCAGAAGTCTTTTATACGTTTAGTTTTAAAAAACCAAATATTAGTTTACAAGAATCGCTTAATGCTTATCAAAATAAAACGACTAAATCATTAACTGAAAAAGAGGTTAATAAAATCTTTAAAACATTGACTGAAGCTTATAGAACACAAGCTGTCGAAATTAAAGTCGATCAAAAAGTAAATCTTTATCAAAGAAAATTCGACTCTAAATTATATTACATTGGAGATAATATTTCTAAAACAATGACCGGAACTTTAAAGGACATTTATTTAGGAAATTAGATAACTTCCGCAATTTTTAAGTTAATTAGCAATTGGTGGCGGAGGTGTCAAAGTTTGCGAAGATTCCTCTTTGGACTTTTCTTTAGCTTTTTCGGTTTCAGTCTTTTTTGCTTTCTCCTTCTCGTCGGCTTTCTTTTTTTCTTCCTCTTTTTTCTTTTTTTCGAGATCTTTAATTTGGGTTTCCAATTCTTTCTTTTTGGCCTCAGCAGCGCTATCTTTAACGACAATTACCTTTGGTGCCATATTAGCTGGCGTTGCTCCAGGTGCGAAAGAATCAATCGCAATGGTGTCATAATCTAACTTCTCGGGAATTTCTACACTGGCGTTGACATCAGCTTTTTTTGAACATGATGTTAAAACAATTGCGCCTATGATAATTAGATATTTTGTCATCGTTTTATTGGATTTTAAAACTTGCTAAAACTGGAAAATGATCCGAAATATGAACACTTCTGTCAACACGATAATTTAAAGCTTTTATCGATTCTGACGTGAAGATGTGGTCAATTTTTATTGGAAATTTAAATTCATGAAAGCTTGTTCCACTTCCGCTTCCTGCTTCCACAAAAGCGTCTTTTAGGTTTTTTGAAGCCAAATAATATTCGTAAGAATTAGGAACCGCGTTAAAGTCACCAGCAAAAATAACAGGATAAGGTGATTTGTCAACCGCTGTCATCGTGTTTTGCATTTGGATTTGATGTTCCTTAAAAATAGGAAGCATTTTCTTGACTAAACCTTTTGCTTTCGCTTCGTTTTCGTCCATGGAGTTGGCTGGTATAACCATTTGTTTATCAATCTGAAAAGGCTCCATGTAGATGTTAACAAAACGTATCATTTTTCCTTTAATATTAATATCAGTATAAAAACTATTGCCTATATCAACTTGCGTTTTTATGTCTTCAAATTTTTCAATAGGAAATTTTGAATAACATTGAATATGTGGAAATTGCTGAAGTTTGTGAGGATATTTTGTCAGATTAAATTCAATTGACGCTTCTTGTAGGAGAACAATATCAGGATCTTTTTCAGAAATGTAGTTTTCAATTTCTTCTTTACCCATCGTGCCATTTCTTACATTAAAGCTCATCAACGTGAAATCAGCTTTGTCTTTTTTCTCTGGCGAATAATTAATCCATCGACGCGTTGGCGTAATAAATAAAATCGAAATTACTAAAAATAAAATAACTCTTTTCTTAAATAAAATAATCCAATAGATACAAAGTAAAATATTCAAAATCATTAAGATAGGAAAACCTAAAGACAACAAGTTCAATAATGAAATTTGGCTTGGCGATATCCAATTATTAAGCAACATCGCCATTAGCAAGCTTGCAATAACTAAATGTCCTATCGTTAAAATGAAATTAAAAACCTTCATTATCCACCAATAATGTTATTGTGTTTTTTCCAATTTCTGATGTAGAGATAGCCAACTAATGCGCCACCAATATGTGCAAAATGCGCTACATTATCCCAACTAAATTGTCCTACACCTAAGAATACCGAAATCAAAATAATGATTGGTAAAAGATATTTTGCTTTGATTGGCGCTGGGATAAACATGAACATCAATTTCGCATTTGGGAATAATGTCGAGAATGCTGCAACAACACCAAAAATCGCGCCCGAAGCACCTACCATTGGCGTTCGTAAGATGTTGAACAAAGACTGCGCTTTCTCTTGGACTTCTGGATTCGAAGACGTAAAAGGCATATCACCAACGTAGCCGATTGTTGCGTATTTATAGATTTCGTTAATATTATAATCGTTTTCTTTTAAAAATTGTGTAATTCTAAAAACCTCGACAAGATTGATAATGTTGTAAAGTGCAAAACCTCCGATACCCGCTAAAAAATATAAAATTGTAAATTTTTTACCTCCTAAAACTTGTTCTAAAACAGGTCCAAAACTCAATAAAGTTAACATGTTAAATGCAATGTGCATAATGCTTCCGTGCATAAACATGTGCGTAATAATTTGCCAAGAACGGAAATTAGGTGACAACGGAAAATAACCTGCTAGCCATTGGTCAATTTGATAACCGTAGCTGCCAGCAAGATAAACCAAGATAAAAACAGCAACATTAATAATGATGATGTTTTTGGTTATAGGCGTAATATTTTGAAACATATTTTAAAATTTATTTTTAAAATCATCGAAAGGTATTTCCTCGAAACACTTCTTGCCAGAAGCCGTGTATTGTGGAAAGCCCAAGTCGATAAAATCTTTTATAAGTTGTTCTACTTCAGTTTTATAAATAAAATCGAATTTAGATTTGCTATGCACTTTTAACCATTGATCTTGGTAAAAACTCATGAACTCATCTTCTGTTCTGTAATCCAAAATCTCAAATATTTTTTCTAAAAATCCAGCAACCGCAGATTCCTTAAGTCCTTCTGGCACTGCGTTGATTCTTAACACATTATCGTGTGCAATAACCATGTCAAATCCCAGTGATGGCAAATATTTTTTAATCGATTTGTATTTGTTTTTTTCAATTTCGTTAAGGTGATATTCAATCGAAAAGAGAAGATGTTGCCCGTTTTTATTTGGCTTAAACTCTTTCTGCTGCGATTGCAAAATCACACGATGTATTCTTCCCAAATCGAGCATCAAAGTTTTTCCATCTTTGTTAAACAGCCAATAGCCGTTTGGAAGTCGGAAAAGATCTTCCTCCAAATCGTCGTCGTCCTCAAAAAGATTAATTTTCGAAGGTTCTGCAGTTGGCACATCGGCATTGTACATTTCTGACAGATTAAAACTTTCTATCGCCGAAGGTTTTTCAGAAGTAAATGGATTAAAACTTCGATCAACTTTTACAGCTTTCGAAAATGAAGATCCGCCACTACTGCTAGTTTCGATGTTAGCTTTGCTCGGTTGCGGTTGGAAGAAAGCGTCCATCGCAGGATCTCTATCAAAATCCAAACTTGGCGCAATGTTATAAATTCCTAAAGCTTTTTTAATTGTTGAACGTAGAAGTGCAAAAATTAAAGCTTCGTCCTCGAATTTTACTTCTGTTTTTTGAGGATGAATATTAACGTCAATTTTCTCTGGATCAAGCTCTAAATACAAGAAAAAACTCGGGATATAACCTGGCTGCAAAAGTCCATCAAAGGCTTCTTGCACCGCTTTGCTCAAATAAGGACTGCGGAAATATCTTCCATTAACGAAGAAAAATTGTTCGCCGCGGGTTTTTTTGGCGCCTTCTGGTTTTGCAACAAATCCGTTAAGTGTTACCCAACCCAAATCTTCTTTAATAGGGATTAAAAGCGGTTGGATTTTTCTTCCGAAAACTTCCACTATACGTTGCATTTGTCCACCTTTTCTCAATCGGAAAATAGGTTCGTCGTTGTGGAACATTTCGAACTCAACATTTTCGTGAGCTAAAGCCACACGCTGGAATTCGTCGATGATGTGACGAAATTCTATATTGTCGTTTTTCAAAAACTTGCGTCGCGCAGGCACATTGAAAAACAAATTTTTAATTAAAAAGTTAGAACCTTCCAAAGTTTGCACAGGTTCCTGAAACTGCAATTCGCCACCTTCGATGTATATATTAGTCCCAACAGAAGCTTCGGCCTTTTTAGTTTTTAATTCCACCTGAGCAACAGCAGCAATCGAGGCTAAAGCTTCGCCACGAAAACCTTTGGTTGCGATTTTAAAAATATCTTCGGTGCTTTTAATTTTGGAAGTCGCATGACGTTCGAACGCCAATCTTGCATCGGTGTCGGACATGCCAACGCCGTTATCAACAACCTGAATCAGATTTTTTCCAGCATTACGAACTATAAGTTCTACCTTGCTAGCGCCAGCGTCTATTGCATTCTCCATCAATTCTTTAACAATGGATGCAGGACGTTGGACAACTTCTCCAGCAGCAATTTGGTTGGCAACGTGATCGGGTAAAAGTTGTATAATATCTGACATATTTCTTATTAACCCCCAAAAATACGGATAAGTATCGAGGCTCAAAAATTAAATGTTTGTGAAAATGTCTTAATAAAAGCTAATTCTGTTGTATATTGTTGTCAAAATTTTAGTAAAATTTTATCCTTTAATTATTTGATAATCTGAATGAAAAGAGATTTATATATTGATTTTGCAAAAGGTTTTGCAACGCTTTCTGTAATTTTTATCCACACCGTTTTTTGGTCAGGACAATTTTATGTGCCGACGGAAGTGCGTGTGATGTCTTTGTTTTTTGATGTAATTTTGTTTTACGCCCTTAGCGGAATAACTTCTGGTAATAACATCGAAAAGACTTTTTATCGATTGTTGAAATTGCAGGTCACGTATATGATTTTTGTGACTTTTCTTTTTGTTTTAGATTATTTATTCAAAGTTTTTGGCTTGACATTTTTTTCGATGGATTGGCTTAAATCTTTCTATTCGACCTTTGGCGGGAAGTATGTTCCACAGAATATTTCAGTGGAACCACAATGGCAAAATCTAGGAAATTGGTATCTCCATCAATATTCTAATGCTGATACTTTCCCTGTGGTGATGGGAAGTTTTTGGTATCTTAAAGTTTATTATATTTTGACGGTTTTTGGGGTTTTAGTTCTTAAATTTTTCCCCAAACATATCAACTGGTTTATCGGGCTTTGTATTGCTTTAACCTTGATATTCAATTTGTTTCCGCAATATTATCCAAATGGACAAGTTGGTTATGTTGCGTTTTACTTTGCTGTGTTTTTAATTGCACATCAGATGCGTGGGAAAAAAATCCCGACCAAGATGATTCCTGTTTTGTATGGACTTGTTGCGATGGCTTTGGTCGGAATGTTTTGGTATTATGGAACAGAAATTTTTTACAAGCTTAATAAAAATAAATTCCCGCCGAAATTACCATATATTATTTGGACGCTTTTTGCAGTTGTCACCTTGTTTGTTGGTTATAATCGTTTGAAAATTAACAAGAAAAACTTCTTGACGTATATCGGAAATAATGCAATTTTCTTTTATTTTTCGCAAGGGATAAGTTCTTCTTTAATTTACTTTATTGTTGTGCCTTTCAAAGATGATGTTAATTGGATTTTACTTTTAATTCCAGTTTATATTATCAATGTTGTACTTGCGGTTATCATTGCAGAAGGCCTTAAAAAAGTAGATGCTTTTGGCTGGAAAATTTTAAATGTTTTGCGAAAAAAAACCGCTTCTAGTTAAGAAACGGTTATGTTTTTTAGTGTTAATATTTAGTTTTTGCTTCCGCCACCTCGCATAATAAGCGCGATAATAATGATAAGTACAACGCCACCAATAATGAGATAAGTTGGGTTGGTGTACCATTCGCCAGCGCCACCTCCTTTGTTGGTGTTAATGTCAACAGTTAAATCTGCGCCTTTGTCTTGAGCAAAGATAAGTCCTGTGCTAAAGAAAGATAAAAGCATAATCAGAACGCTTTTAAGTCTTGTTGATAAGTTGCTTTCCATAATTTTGATTTTGTTATGTTGATGTATTGTGTTAAATGTTTTTCAAATTCACAATTATTGTACCAAAATTATATTTAGTTCGTAAATGTATTGATGGTTTTTTATAAACTTAAATTTTAAAAATGTTTAATAACAGCGTTTTTAAAATGATATCTCGGCGTTGGAATATTGTCACTAACTTTTAGATCAAACCAAGGATTTCCGTTTTCAGAAAGAATATGTATCGATTGTGTTGGCGTATAACCTTCGATCAAAGCATAACGTTTTTGGGCGCCGTTTTCGATTTTGTCAACAACCAGCACAACGTGACCAGGGCTTCCTGGCGTGATAATCAAATCACCGATTTCAAATTCTTCTTTGTTGGAATCCAATTTTAAATCTCGTGCCAGAGAAATTGTCCCTGCATAAGTGTAAATAATATCCAAGTATTTTCTAAATTCTTGATAATTATTCAATTGATTTGTGTTTGCAGATTGAGAAAACCTCACCGAATTTCCGTTAATAATTGGGCGAATACCTTTCGCATAAGATTCCCAAGCGTAATTATCACCACTTGTAAATCGAAAATGGATGTCGCTATATTTTTCATTTTTAAATAGATACTCAGCGCGAAGTCTTATCAACGCATCAGCGCATTGTTGCAAATCGGTTGTCCCTATGTCATAAGTCAAAATCCCAACATGATGCTTTTGGTCCGATATTTCGGAGCCATCATATTTAAGAATTGGTTTTCCAAAACCCTGCAGTTTTAGATTTTGTAGAAAATTTTCCCAAGAATTTGCTGGCGTTTCCACTCTTTTAAAATCAGAAATCGGAAGAAGTCTATCTTTTAAAATATTGGCTTTTGGATTGATTAATGTGATGTTTTCAGTTTTAAGTTCTGGAGAATTGAGTGTAGGTTTTTCTATAATTTTTTCTTGTTTATTACAAGCAATTACGACAAGACTTAGAATTATTAATTTAAAAATTTTCATCATTCCTGAATTTGTATTAAAAATAAAGGAAATGCGCTTAAAATTCTTATTTTTACGAAAAAAATTGAAATGTTTAGGTTAAAGCTACTTACGGATCCGCGTTGGGCAAATATTGCAGAAGGCAATTTGGAAGAAATATTAACTGACCACGCTTGGTGCGAACAAAAAGCAGCCACTAACGCGATTGGATTGATTACGATGCTGCCAGAATATCCCGAAATTGTTACCGAACTTTTGGCGATTGCACAAGAAGAGTTGGATCACTTCAACCAAGTTCACGAGATTATCAAAGAACGTGGCGGCGTTTTGGGACGACCAAGAAAAGACGATTATGTAAATGATTTAATCAAATTTATTGTGCAAGGAAGTCGCGAAGATTTAATTGTTGACAAAATGCTTTTTGCAGCGATGATTGAAGCTAGAAGTTGCGAACGTTTCAAAGTTTTAACAGAAAATATTAAAGATGAAAAGCTAAAAAAATTCTATCACGAGTTGATGGTTTCGGAAGCGAATCATTATACAACTTTCATTGGATTTGCGCGTCAATTGGGCGATCCAGAAAAAGTAAACCAACGCTGGGAAGAGTGGCTAGACTACGAGTCCCAAATTATCCGTTCGTACGGAAATAAAGAAACCATCCACGGATAATATGAAGAGAGGATTCAACGACTATATAGGATTAGCGTTCCGAAATTTTTTACAAGGACTTGTTATTATCGGACCTTTGGCGGTTACGGCGTGGATCATTTGGTACATTGTATTTAGTATCGATAACATTATCCCGTCTGTATCCGAGAAGTTTCCAGGATTGGTTTTTGTTGTGGTTATTGCTGCGACGACGCTTATCGGTTATTTTGGAAACAAATTTATCATCGGTCGAATTATTGTTGATAGTGTTGACTACATCCTCGAACATACGCCCGGCATCAAATTTATCTACACGTCTCTTAAAGATGTGATGGGTTCTTTTGTAGGTGATAAAAAGAAATTCAATGTTCCTGTTTGGGTCAAAACCAATGAGAATCCAGAAGTTTGGCGTATCGGATTTTTAACTCAAAACGATATGTCAGCTGTTAAAATGGATGGGATGATTGCGGTATATCTTCCGCATTCTTACGCCGTTTCGGGTTGGGTTATTGTCACTAAATTTAGTAATATAAAAGAGGTTGATGGTATGAGCGCTGCCGAAGCAATGAAGTTTGCGGTAAGTGGCGGTGTTGCTGGCTTCCATAGCGATGACAATGTTTTCAAAGCGCCAGAATGATGTTTGATTTTTAAATACGAAAAACACTTTAGGTTAAAGACACTTTTGACTTAGAAGAAATCAATTTTTAAAAATCTACAAAACATTATCTATATGAAATTACCTTATGCAGAGCCATTTAGAATTAAAATGGTTGAAAATATCCAGCAATCTACAAAAGAACAAAGAGAACAATGGCTAAAAGAGGCTGACTATAATTTATTCAATCTAAAGTCTTCACAAGTATTTATTGATCTATTAACTGATAGCGGAACTGGCGCAATGTCTGACCAACAATGGGCAGCTTTGATGACTGGTGACGAAAGTTATGCAGGTTCTCGCTCGTTCCAAGAATTGCAATCGACTGTTGAAAGAATTACAGGATTTCCTTATCTATTGCCAACACACCAAGGTCGTGCAGCGGAAAATGTATTGTTTTCAGTTTTAGTAAAAGAAGGCGATGTTGTGCCGGGTAATTCGCATTTTGATACCACTAAAGGTCATATCGAATTCCGTAAAGCGCACGCTGTCGATTGTACAATTGATGAAGCTTTTGATATTAACGATCTTTATCCTTTCAAAGGAAATATCGATCTTATCAAACTTGAAGAAGTTTATAAATCTCATCCAAAAGAAAATATTCCATTTTGTTTAGTTACCGTGACTTGTAATTCTTCTGGTGGTCAACCTGTATCTTTAGAAAACATAAAAGCGGTTAGAGAATTGTCGAATAAATATGGGATTCCAGTTTATTTTGACTCAGCGAGATTTGCAGAAAACGCTTATTTTATTCAACAAAGAGAAGAGGGTGAAAAGGAGAGAAGCATTAAAGAAATTTGTAAAGAAATGTTCTCTTACGGCGACGGTATGACGATGTCATCAAAGAAAGATGGTTTGGTTAATATTGGTGGATTTATCGCACTTAACAACCAAGAAGTTTTTGAAAAAGCTTCTAATTTCACGATTATCTACGAAGGCTTCATTACTTATGGTGGAATGGCGGGAAGAGATATGGCTGCTTTGGCAGTTGGTCTGGACGAGGCGACAGTAAGTGCTTATCTTGAAAGTAGAATTTCACAAGTTGAATATCTTGGAAATAAATTAATAGAATACGGTGTACCTGTACAAAAGCCAATTGGTGGACATGCAGTTTTTGTTGACGCGCTAAGTTTCTTACCAAATATTTCTCGTGAAGAATTTCCTGCGCAAACTTTAGGTCTTGAACTTTATATTGAAGCTGGCATTCGTGGTGTAGAAATCGGAACTTTATTAGCCGATCGTGATCCAGACACACGTGAAAATCGTTACCCAAAACTAGAGCTTCTTCGTTTAGCAATTCCGAGAAGGACTTATACTAACAATCACATGGATTATATCGCAGCGGCTGTTAGAAATGTCTATGAGCGTAGAAACGAGATCACCAAAGGTTACAAAATCGTGAAAGAACCAGCGATTTTAAGACACTTTACTGTGAAGCTAGATAAAGCTTAAACATAGTAAAAAAAACCGACACTCAGCTGAGTGTCGGTTTTTTTTATTTTTCACTTTTTAATTGTTGAATAGAAGCGTCTGCAGCATCAGGAGAAATCGCTTGCATTTTAGGCTTTGGTGGGCCTTCTGTTTGATTTATTCCTGGTCGTCCTGGTCTTGGAGTAGCTTCTATACTTCTCATTTTGATAGATTTTTCCTCGTCAGGATTTGGTGCATTATTGACTTTCTGAGGTTCGGTTGGGGCAATCTTTTTACCTTCGCCGTCTGTCATTTCAAGTTTAATATCACTTTTCAAATACTTAAGAAGTTGCTTTGCTTTGTCGCCTTCCATAGTATTGGCATAGTTAAGAACAATCTGCTCAAGCTGAAGAATCATGATTTCTTTACCAGCAGATTTTCCAGCGTTATAAGCATTTAATAAATATAACTTCGGAACTAGGGCGTCTTTCTTGTTCTCGTCAATGGTTTTAAGAATTAATTCTGAAGAGGCTTGGTATTTTCCTTCATCATAAAGTTTGTAAGCTTCTTCATATTTTTTCTGAACATCTTCCGACGACTTGTTGAAGTTTTTATCACGAGGATTTTTTACAAACTCTGCATACGAAGTGTACGGATATTTCTCTAAAATCATAGTTTTTGCACGTTCTTCAGCACCAGGATTTTTTTCATAATTAATAACAAATGCTTGATAAAGTGCTTTCAGTTCTGTGTCTTCGTCAGGTTGCCCATCTACAAGGTCATAAAGTGTTTTAGTCGCTAATTTAGAATTGCTAAAGAAGTTCTCAAACATAATTCCTAAACCAAGACTTGCGGTATCTCTTTCTTTTTTAAGCTTTGCAATATCCGAAGAATTGCTCGGTATTTTTTCTGTATAGAAACTTGGTTCAAAACGACGAGGATCGGGCGCAGTAGTTACACCTAAAGCTTCGTTTTTAAGATCTTCTATCGTTTGAGATTTTGCGGAGTAACGCCAGTTGTCAGCTAATGTTCTGTTGCCCCAGATCTGTTTAAAGTTAGTCTCTCCACGTGGGATATTGTTGGTATTTGCGAAGTAGAATGTACTTTTGTTATCACCAGCCATATTGATGGCTCCGAAAGTCCCAGCGCCAGAGTTAGCGAACATCGAGTTAGCATTGTAATCGCCAGTGTCAAAACCTTTAGATCGCTCAGCTCTTTTTCTTTCGATTTCTTCTGCGGCTTCTTTCGCTTTCAACTTATCAATATGCTTTGCAAAATAGGCTTCTTGTTGCTCTTTAGACATTTTTGTAAGTGCAAGAATACTATCATTTTTCTTTATTAAATAATAGTTTTTCGAAAGCTTTTTAATATTGGTTGTAAGTTCTGTGAGACGTGCTTTTTCTGGTGCGTAAGTCATAACCGCCAACGCACTATCGTAATAAGCGCCCGCTGTCAAATAATCGTCTTGTGCAAAATATTTTTTTCCAATTTCTGAAAATGCTAAACCTCTGATTTGTGGATCCGATACTTTTGCCGAAATCGATTTTCTAAACAAAGAATCTGCATCTTTATCTTGCTTTGCATTAAGCGCCAAAAGTCCCATGGCATAATACAATTCGTTTTTACGGGAAGCGTAAGTTCCTTTTTTAGCTATTTTTTCTAGATAAGCTAAAGCCTCGTCATAATTGTCGTTGGTATTATCGAATGTTTTAGCAATTTGGATTTGCGTTTTAACCTCGAATTCGAAATCATAAGCGTATTTATAAGCCGTTGTGAAAGATTCTCTAGCTTCTTGCTTTTTACCCAATTCTGCCAAGATTTGTCCACGTAGATAAGCAATTCTACTTCTTGTTTTTCTAACTTTATTATACTCAAACGCTTCTTCTAACTCGGTTACAGCATCATTTTTTTTGCCCCATTTTAGTAACATTTCTGAGTAGAAAATACTTAAAGTTCGTTTTTCTTCTTTGTTAAGTTTTTCATCCTTAAGCTCTACGAAAAGTCGATCTGCTTTTTCATAGTCTTTTATTTTAGCATAGATTTCGGCTTGATAAATTCTTGCAGTATTAATGCGTTTATGTTTTGGCATATTATTGAAAATATAATTCAAAGCATCCAAAGCTTCGTGATTTTTGCCTTGGTACATTCGTGATTTTGCCAATAACATATAAGCGTCAAACATATACGAATTTTTCTCTACACCGTTAACAAGAACTGAGTTTTTAGAAATCGTTTTTAATGCTTTGGCTTCTGCAATTTGTAAAATTGAAGCTCCTTTTCCAGAAGTACTAGGTCGCGATGGACCTCCTCCCATTGTAGAATTTGCATTAGGCGAAGCAGGACCTTTGTTGCCGCTCATGTTGGTCATCGGATTTCCTGCACCAAAGTTAGAAACTTCCGTTGCGACATCTTCAGTAGTAAGTATTGGAATATAAGCTTCGTAAAAGTTGTCTTTAAAACTTTTAGTACGATTTTGCATTTCTGTATTGAAGGCTTCTTTACTATTAAACATCGTGTTATAATAGGTAGAAAAGCGATTCATCGGGCCACTCTTCGTCTTCTTTTTACGAGGTGTACATCCAACAACAACAACAAAAATAGAAAGTATAATAAAGGCGAATTTTCTCATTTAAGTAGATAACTTGCTAAAAGGCAATTTATTATTTAAAACATTAATTTTTGTAAAAATAATCTTTTTCTTTTTAAAAACGAATTTATATCGAGAATCCTTCAACACGAAAGTATTTTGACAGATATTTATACACCAAATGTGTCGGAAGTCCCATAATGCTATAATAGCTACCGTTGATGTTTTCGATTTTGCTCATCCCCAGCCATTCTTGTATGCCGTAACTACCAGCTTTGTCAAAAGGTTTGTATTTTTCGATATAATAATTGATCTCGTCATCTGAGATAATTTGCATTGTTACATTGGCGCAATCGGTTTCTGTTATTAAATTATCAAGCGTTTTAATACAAATCGAAGTATAGACTTGGTGCGTTTTTCCTGATAATTTTTTTAACATTTCAAAGGCTTCATCAGCATTTTTCGGTTTTAAAAGGATTTCGTTTTCCAAAGCGACAATCGTGTCCGAAGTCAAAAGGATTTCGTTTTTTTTTAAATCTTTATAAGCTTTAGCTTTTGTTTTGGCTACAAAGCCAGCAATATTTTTTGTTGCTAAATCTTCGGGATAAGACTCATCGCAGTTAATTTTTACAACTTCGAAAGGAAAATTTAATGATGCTAAAAGTTCTTGACGACGTGGCGATGCCGAAGCTAATAATAACTTCATTTTAAGTTGATTTGGTGTCATCTTCTAGATTCCAACGATCTTGAATTTTCATAACTTGTTCGATAACATCACGTACTGCGCCTTTTCCACCTTCGATGGGCGAAATATAATCTGCAATGTCTTTAACTTCTGGTACGGCGTTGGCTGGTGCTGCTGCAATCGCCACTTGTTTCATAATGCCAATATCTGGAATGTCGTCGCCCATCATCAAAACTTTGGAATCGTCAATTTGATATTTTAGTTTAAAATCTGTATAATCCGACACTTTATGAGCTGACTTTGCATAATAATCTTTAATCCCTAAATAGTCGATGCGATGGCGCACCATAGGATCATCTCCGCCTGTGATAACCGCAATTTTGTAACCTGCTTTTATCGCTTTTACAACAGCATAACCGTCTAGCACATTCATAACGCGAGACATGTTTTTGTCAGGAAGAAGATAGACGCTGCCGTCTGTGAAAACGCCGTCCACATCGAATACAAAAGCGCGTATATTTTTTAGTTTTTCTAAATAGCTCATAATAAAAAATCCCTTGTTGATAAGGGATTATAAATGTAATAAATATTAGTGAATTTTGAAATCAATTTATGGGAACAAAGTCAATTCGAGCGGATTATTGTCATTTTTGAAAGCTTCCTTTTGACTTTTTTCCATGGCGCGAATAATTTCGTTGGGATCGCTGATGTCTTTTCCGTTCATGTTCAGTTTCATTTTCACGTTACCTTGTGACAAAGTTTGGCGCATATCTTTTACAGGATCGTTCTTGTACTCTTTCCAAAGTTGGATGAATTTTGCTTCTGTCACATCAATTGGTTTGTCATTGCTGCCACCGATAATAACCATTGTTCTGCCGTTAGCATCGTTTGCACTTTCTTTGATTTCGACATCATCAAATTTTTTAATGCCTAAAAACTTGTAAGCATGTGTTCCCGTTGCATCTTGCATTTCTAAAATTAAACCCGGAAGTCCCGAAAATTTGTAAGGTCCATCTTGGAAAGGTAATTCTTGTGTGAACCAAGCTGTCCATTGTCTTCCCCCAAATTCTGTCGTTGCTTTTTGAGCTGTGAATTTGTCAATTTTTTTGGTTTCAGGATCGATTTTCCAAACGATAGCTTTTTCGTTTTTTATCGCGTAATTATTTCTGTTGATTGGCATTTTAAGAACGATGTTGTAATCGGGATAAGATTTGGTAACATTATATTTTACCATGCCAGGGTTGGTGCCTTTAAAGTTGGTGTTAATCGTTCCGGACGCACGCATTTGTTTAAAATATTGATCGCGAAGCGAATCAGCAACAAACTGTTTTTGGCTGTAAAATTTGCTGCCATCTTTTCGAATATCAAGAAAGACAGTTTCTTTTTTTATCGTATCTTTTTGATTAATGTTTGGCGCAAATTCATACTCATAGGCGATGCGTGTGCCTTGTCCAAAAATGGAAATGCTAAGAAGTAATAAAAGTAGATTTAAATGCTTCATGACTAAAAAATTAGTTATACGAATGTAGAAAATATTTCGCAATGTTTCAGCGAAATATTTTTTTATTGAGAAATTATTTGATTCTTTTTTTGAATTTTATTTAAAATTAAATTTAACAGTAAACATAAACTGACTTGGTCGGATGTACATTTGGTTAGTTGAGATCAAGCTTTGTGCAACGTCAACACTTACCGTTTCATAAACTTTTCGGTTTACAATGTTTAACCATTTTAGCTCGAAATCGATTTTCTTTTTAACCCAAGTGTATTGATAAGACACGTCAAAGAAAGAGTTTCGGAAATTAGTGCCTTTTACTTTTGTTGTCAAATCATCCCAAAAGAACCCAAAAGTGTGATTTTCGCTAGGGTAGATGTAAGTGCTAAGATTGTGATTCCAGCCAGAAGTTTTCACATCGATATTGTCTGTTGTGTTCCTACTTTTTGACCAATTAAAACCTATATTGTAATCAACACTCAACCAACTGAAATAAGCATTATTAA
Organism: Soonwooa sp. T0.1_25; assembly: GCF_057652215.1. Taxonomy (NCBI): domain Bacteria; kingdom Pseudomonadati; phylum Bacteroidota; class Flavobacteriia; order Flavobacteriales; family Weeksellaceae; genus Soonwooa; species Soonwooa sp. T0.1_25. The sequence continues at coordinate 283,376 of NZ_JBYFBZ010000001.1, forward strand.
ATTTAATTCCTAAATTTTGTCGGTTAGAATCTGTTTCGCGTAGATCATTAAAAAATGAAAACGAATTAGAACCTGTATTGCTAGCTGAGACCGATAAGTTCATTTTATATTTAGGGAAATACTTTCCAATTTCTGCGCTTTCGGTTTGACTTTTAGACGTGTTGTCCATTGTTTCCAACACCAACTCATTCGTAAAACCATTGGTGTTATAAGATTCTATAATGTTTCTCTTGTTGGTCGAATAATTATATCTAACATTGAAGAACAAATTGTTAAGTGGATTTCGGTATTCTAATCGTGATCCAATGCTTCTAGTTAAATATTCTGGCATTTCGATGTTGTCCGCACTACGAACTCTAAGACTTGTTGGGCTTGTCAGCATCTTGCCGCCATACAAGAATCCAAAGTTTCCGAAATCGTAATTTTGGTTAGCAAAAGCCCAAAGTTTGAAGAATGAAGCAAACTCATAATTTGCAAATAATGTCGGCTCAAAAACCGTTTTGCTTCGGTCAAGATATTTGTTGCGGATATTATCTCTATATGTAATGCCGTAGAAATTAACAGGCAAAGTCATATTAAGATTAAAATTTTGGGATTTGAAATTAACGCCCAATTGTGTGTAAGGTTGGATTTCGTTCCAATCAACATCGTTAAGCATATCGCTTCCAAGAAAGTGATTGGTGCCACCAACTTCCCCATTGATCGCAGAATTTAAGTTATTAAAATTCATATTTAAACCCACTTCCGGCGTGAAAGTCCATTTTTTGTAGCTAAATCCTACCGACACCGAATGATCAACTTCTAAGGTTTTTGAAGTCGCATATTGGTTGATCTTACTATAATTTCCGAATCCAAAGTCAATAAGATAACTTCCTGGATTAATGCTCATCGTTTGTCTATCTTTTTGATATTTAACATAACTCATCACATTGAAAAGCTTTTCCTTCCAAGGCACAATCGTGCTTAACGAGTTTTGGAAAATACCACTCGGCGAGTTAAGATCTTCTTGTGCGATTCTACGATCCGTTTGTATGTATTTGTCAACATCGGCACGATCATCGTTCCAGAAACTATTCCAAGTCGTTGTATTTTTAAAGAAGCCTTTTTTTGCATTTTTAGTAAAGATTAATTCACCTTTTGCAGCATTGTCATAGAAATTGTTTTTTGTACTAGAAATGTACGTTCCGCCTGTTGGTACTGCTGTACTGCCAATATCGTAAACGTCAACTTTGTATTCTTCGCGTTTTATGCTATTATTGGTATAGGATGCGTTGGCTTTTAATTCCCATTCTTTATTTTTGAAAGGGCTTGTCAACAAATTAGCTGAAAAGAAATGTACATTGTTTAGCAAATATCTTTTTTCTCCAATATTTGGTGTGCTAGCAGATTCTACATTGGTCCAAGATTTTTGTGATGCTTGCGATCGACGACCTTCCCAACGAGATCCAAAAGAAAGCATGTTGCCTTCATTCTCTACAGATTCGCCATTATTATTCGCTTTATAGTTAACGACCCACTGGTTTTTCTGCCCAAAAAACATAGGCGTTAATTTAACATTCCAAAGGAAAGGACTAAAGCCTGCGCCAACCTCGCCACGACCTGTCATCGTCACCGATTTTTTTAGTTTAATGTTAAGCGCAGCGTTCTCTGATGGGACTTTATCTTGTAAAATTTTAACTGGCTGATGATTTTCTAAGACTTCAACTTTAGCAACAGCATCTTTTGGAAGTGAATTGTTAATTGTTCCGTAACCACCTTCCATTAAGTCTTTTCCGTTAACGTAAAATTTGTTAATCGGTTCACCTTGATAAAGTACAGTACCATCTTTGTTGACTTCGATACCTGGCATTTTTTTCAAAACGTCAGCAAGGCTACGGTCGGCTTTGTTTTCGAAAGCTTTGATGTCGTAAGAAATCGTGTCACCTTTTTTGGTGATTAACTTAGTTTTAATTTTTACTTCTTCAATTTCGGTTGTTTCACCAGCTAATGAGAAGTTTTGAGTTTGGTCAGTATTTTTGATCGTTTTGCTTTGCGTTTTTTGATTAAAAGCTTTAACCTTTAAAATCACATCGCTTTCTGATGAGGTGAAAATAATCTTGTATTCACCTTTAGAATTGGATATTGCATAAGCTAGAATTGCGTTTTTGCCAGGTTCCTCAATAGTTACACTGGCGCTTGGTAATGCTTTTCCGTTAGAGTCGGTAATGTTGCCGCTAATTGTTTTTTGAGCTAAAACAATTATTGAACAACAAAATACCAAAATAAAACTGAGTAGATTTTTCATATAGTTACTGTATCACTAAACAATTAGTAGAAGTTTGTTTTTTTTGTTACAGTTGTTTGAGAAATATTTTGATGAAAAGTTAAATCTTTGTCAATTTTGTTAGTGTTAATCGGCAATTGCAGATTTTAATAGATAAAATAATTTAGAATCATTATAATTAAAAACTATTTTTTTTGACCACACTCCACAAAAAATTAATAATTTTGTAACATATTAAGTTAAGCAAAATGGGAATCATTCTGAAACCGATTGATGTTGTTGATGACATTACGAAAGAGGAGTTCGAAAATAAATACCTTAAAACCCGTACACCGGTGGTTATCAAGAATATGGCTAGAAAATGGCCAGCTTACCAAAAGTGGACGATGGACTATATGAAGCAGGCTGTAGGTGATGTTGAGGTGCCTTTGTATGACAGTTCTAAAGCTGATCCAGCAGCGCCAATTAACGCTTCCGCAGCAAAAATGAAGTTTGGTGATTATATCGATTTGATACAAAGAGAGCCAACAGATCTTAGAATTTTCTTATTTGATCCGATTAAAAGCGCTCCAAAATTATTAGATGATTACATTTCTCCTAAAGAATTAATGGGTGGGTTTTTGGATAAATATCCTAATATGTTCTTTGGTGGAAAGGGTTCTGTAACGTTTTTACATTATGATATCGATATGGCGCACATCTTCCACACACATTTTAATGGAAGAAAACATATCATGCTTTTCGATTATAAGTGGAAAGATAGATTGTATCAAATTCCTTACGCAACTTATGCTTTGGAAGATTATGATATCGAAAATCCAGATTTCAAAAACTTCCCAGCTTTGGATGGCGTTGAGGGTATCGAATGTTTTTTAGAGCATGGTGACACATTGTTTATGCCAACTGGTTGGTGGCATTGGATGAAATATTTGGACGGAAGTTTCTCAATTTCGTTAAGAGCTTGGGATAAATCGTGGGGCGTAAAGGCTCATTCGCTGTGGAATCTTACTGTGCAAAGAACGTTTGACAACTTTATGAAGAAAAACTTCAAAATTAGATATATGACTTGGAAAGAGAAAAAAGCCGTAGAAAGAGCAAATTATGCTTTGAAACGCGGACTTCCAAGAAAGTAATTTGATTTAAATTTAAAATAAAAAAGCCCAATTCATTCGAGTTGGGCTTTTATATTTTTACTTTTTATAGGTTTTATTTTAAACCACACCTTGCGCTAACATCGCTTCGGCAACTTTAACAAAACCTGCTATGTTTGCACCTTTTACATAGTTAACATAACCATCTTCTTCTTTACCGTAATCGCGACAAGCTTTGTGAATGCCAATCATAATTTCTTTAAGACGAGCATCAACTTCTTGGGATGTCCAGTTAAGACGAATAGAATTTTGCGTCATTTCTAGACCAGAAGTTGCTACACCGCCAGCATTAGAAGCTTTTCCAGGAGAGAATAAAACTTTATTTTCTAAGAAATAATTAATTGCTTCCAAAGTTGAAGGCATATTAGCCGCTTCTGTCACACAGATACATCCATTAGCAACCAACTTTTTAGCATCATCCAAATCTAATTCATTTTGAGTAGCAGACGGAATTGCAATGTCACATTTCACTTCCCAAGGACGTTTCCCAGCAAAGAATTTTGCGTTAGGATATTTTTTAACATAATCCTCAGCTCGATTATTTCCAGTTGCTCTTAACTCTAATAGGTAGTCAATTTTTTCACCAAAAATCCCTTCTTCATCGTAGATATAGCCGTCAGGACCAGAGATTGTAACTGTCTTGCCTCCAAGTTGTTCAATCTTTTTGATAACACCCCAAGACACATTTCCGAAACCAGAAACTGTAACAATTTTTCCTTTAATATCTTGATTAATCGTTTTTAGCATTTGCTCCGTGAAATACACAACACCGAATCCTGTTGCCTCTGGACGAATCAAAGATCCACCATAAGCCAAGCCTTTACCAGTCAACACACCCGTGAACTCGTTACGGATACGTTTGTACTGTCCGAAAAGATATCCAATTTCTCGAGCACCAACACCAATGTCACCAGCTGGGACGTCAGTTTCAGGACCGATATGCTTGCACAATTCTGTCATGAAGGATTGGCAGAAACGCATCACTTCCATATCGGACTTGCCTTGTGGATCGAAATCTGAACCGCCTTTACCACCACCCATCGGAAGCGTTGTCAAAGAGTTTTTGAAAACTTGTTCGAAAGCCAAAAACTTAAGAACACTTAGGTTAACAGTCGGGTGAAATCTGATACCGCCTTTGTACGGGCCAATTGCAGAGTTCATCTGGATACGGAATCCGCGGTTAACTTGGATTTCGCCTTTGTCATCTACCCATGGCACACGGAAGATAATTGCACGTTCTGGCTCAGCCATTCTTTCTAGCAACTTCATGCCGTCGTACTCTGGCCTCGTTGCAATAAAAGGGATAACCGTCACAGCAACTTCTTTCACCGCTTGGATAAATTCTGGTTCGTTTGGATTTTTCGCTTCGATATTGGCGATAAAATCCTTAATCTTTTGATCGATTTCGTGTTGCTCCATAAAGCTTTAATGTTATGTGACAAATTTAATTTTATTTTCAAAAAAGCAAAACAATTATTGAGTTTTTTTAATGCTTTTTAGCTTAAACAAATATTTTTCTTAATGTTTTTATAAAATGCTTTTCTTTTTGAAAATTTAGAACTAAAAATAAAATTTTCTTATCAAGTTAACAATATATTAATAATTCGAACAAGTGTAATTCTTGCCGGATTGCGATTTTATGTATCCCAAAAGTTCCATTTCTAATAAAATATTGAGAAGTTCTTGCGGATTTTTATCGATTTTGTTTAATAACTCGTCAAAAGAAATGCTAATCTTTTCTTGTATTAAACGATAGATTTTCGATTGTATTGGGTTATCAATAGTTGGAATTTCAAACTGTAAGAAAAGATTTCCAACTTCTGCTTGATTGGTGAAGCAAGTTTGCACCAAATCTGATACAGAGTGGATAATTTGCGCTTTATTCTGCGAAATTAGAAGATTGCAACCTTGGCTGTATTTATCCGATAGCTTTCCTGGAAGTGCGAAAACATCGCGGTTGTAGTCGTTGGCGAAATTGGCGGTGTTCATCGATCCGCCTCCAAATGCCGATTCTACGATGATGCATTGTTGAGAAAATCCTGCAATAATACGATTGCGTTGGAGAAAATGTTCGCGGTCAGGTTTTGATTTCGAAGTATATTCTGAAATAAGAGCGCCACCGTTGTCAATAATTTGGTGTGATAAACGATGATGTTTAGAAGGATAAATCATGTGTAAACCATGCGCCAAAACTGCAACAGTCGGGATGTTGAGTTGTAGAGATTTTTCATGAACTTGAGCGTCAACACCATAAGCAAGACCGCTGATGGTTGAAACTTTTTTAGGTTTTAATTCAGATAAAAAGTCGTCGATAAATTGCTTCCCATAGCTCGTGATATTTCTTGTACCAACAATGCTGACATTATGCGTCTTAACAGGTATTTGCCCTTTAACGAAGAGTAAAACTGGCGCATCTGGACATTCTCGAAGAAGTTGCGGATAATCTTTGTCTTGGAAAGAAATGATTTTAATATCGTTTTTCTCACAAAACTGTAACTCCGAAGTCGCAAAATCCAAATGTTTTTCGGAACCGATTTCTTCCGAGCGTTTATCACCAATACCAAAGATCTGTTTGAGAGAAGATTTTGGAAGATTCCAGACTTGCTCGGCAGATCCAAATTCGTCAATCAGTTTTTTATAATTGAGATTCCCAAGTTGATGGCAACTTCGTAATGCAATAGCGTATAGATGCTCAGTGTTCATCGTTTTGGATTTTAGAATGGTTACTTAGATTCGCGACGTCTTATCTCATCAAGATGATCCCAAATATTATCTTTTGGTTTGTGAGGAAGCTCCAAAAAGTCATCTGGAAATTTCTCTTTATATTCTTGCCACATTTTGTCATCTTTCTCGTTGTAATAGTTCGGGAATTCCCAAATGAATTTTTTCTTTTTTTCTCCTATTTTTCTGAACAAAAATGCGAGAATTATCCCAACCAAGCCACCAGCAAGGTGTGACTGCCAAGAGATTCTGCTTGGCTCTTGTAAGTTACTAAATAATTCTTCTGGTAACATACCCCAAACCAAACTTCCGTAATATAAAGCGACTAACAAAGAGATTGTTAACAACTTCATATCCCAACGAAAAAGTCCGCTAAAGAACAAGAAAAATGCTAAAACATAGACTACGCCGCTGGCGCCGATGATACAGGCGTAGTTCCATTGTCCTGTAAAAATATCGATTGGCGGAAGTAGCCACACCAAAAGTCCTGTGCTAATCCAACCTGTTATTAAAATTTTGTCCGCAATTGTTGGATAAAATGTATACAACAAAAATAAAAGTACAGCGATCGGAACACTATTTCCGAAAATATGTTCGAGGCTTCCATGTAAAAATGGAGAGGTGATAATCCCTACGAGCCCGTCCGGCATCAACGGAATAATGGCACCTGTACAATTGCTGAAAAAACCTAAGTTTTGTAATGCATAGCCAATCCACATTAATGCAAGCATTAGGATAGGAGAAACAAGTGCTTTGCGGTTGATACTTTTTATAAACATATCTTTGGATTGTCAAATTGGTTGCCAAAAATAGAATTAGGAAATTCTGTCCAGATTTTTGTATAGAGGGCTTTAACTTTTAAAAAAAGTGAAATTATTTATTTTGTCTTAATTTTGCAGATTGTAAGATTGAATTAAACGATGAAGAAATTATTTTCAGTAGTATTTGTAGGATTAAATTTAATATTATTTTCTCAGAAAAGACCTGATCTTAGCAAAATAATTGACTCCATAGCGCAAGCTAATTGGACAAGTGCTAATACCGTTTTGGATAGTATTGATACAGAAACGCTGTCTAATATAAAGGTCATTAAAAAAGGTGATACAATCATCATCAAAGATCGGCCGCAAGTGTCACTACAAGATATGCCAATAACGCCTTATAGTATGTTTAACACTGTTGAAGCACAACGATGGTTTATTTTTGGACAAAATAGTCTGGTATTTAACCAATCGTCGTTTTCGAATTGGTATGCTGGGGGTAATGACAACATTGGGGTTATCGGAAAAGTAAACTATAATTTTAATTACAAAACAGGAAAACATTTTCTTGAAAATAATGTTCAGCTAGGTTATGGTTTTGTGTCGTCAACGGGACAATCGACCAGAAAAACTGAAGATTACATCAACATTTCTTCCAATTATGGCTATGATTTAGGCGCTAATTATTATTTGTCAACAGGTTTCCAGTTTGCATCGCAATTTGGGGCTGGATATAATTATTCTTTAACACCTGACCCTACCTATAATGATCGCGTTTCCAAATTTATGGCACCGGGTTATCTTAACTTAGGTCTTGGTATTTCTTTCAATCCTAATGACAATTTCCAATTGGTGATGCGTCCTGTCAATGGTAAGTTTACATTTGTCTTAGACCCACATCTACAACAAGCTGGTAAATTCGGTCTAGAAAGAGATGGACAAAGCATGAGAACAGAGCTTGGGGCGATGGTTAATGCGACCTATCGTATTAATATTATGAAAGATATGACGCTCCTCAACAAACTGAATCTTTTCTCCAATTATTTAGAACATTTTGAACGTGTTGATGTAGCTTATTCAGCAGCTTTAAATATGAAGTTCAATAGATTTATAACGACTGTTGTCACATTTGACATGGTGTACGATCATGACCAAATTGCGGGTTTACAAACTAAACAAACTTTGGGTGTTGGTTTAACTTATAATTTTGGATTCAAACTTGAACGTGATAAAAACAGTAAAATAATTAATCCTTTTATTAAATAATACAAACATGAAAAACTTTTATTCGCCTCTTTGTTTTTGACTGTTCTTGCAAAGGCGAAAGATAACAAAGAAGTTGCGGGTGCGGAGTCTACAAAAGCGTGGTCTATCGTTGGTCAAAATACGTTAATGCTAAACCAAGCGGCTTTCTCCAACTGGGTTGGTGGTGGAGCTAACAACGTTGGCTGGGTTGCGGGTGTTAACTAAAACATGACTTACGAAAAAGATAAAGACCTTTGGGAAAATATCTTGATTTTAGGTTGCGGGATGAACAATACAAAAGGTCTAGGAAATCGTAAAACACAAGATATCATCAATCTTTCTACTAACTATGGTAGACAAATTTCTGGTCATTGGTATGCGTCAGGTGGTGCAAGTTTGTTAACACAATTTTAGGCAGGTTATGAGGATGGCAACAATCCTGATGCTAAAAAGATTTCAAACTTTATGGCGCCAGGTTATGTTAATGTTGGTGCGGGTTTTACATACAAGCCGAATGATAATTTTACAATGTCACTACATGCAGCCAATGCGAGATGGACTTTTGTCGGTGATAAAGATTTACAATTGGCAGGTGATTACGGGCTTAAACATGATGGCGATTCGTCATTGTTCCAGTTCAGTTTCTTGGGAACAGTGCAATACAAATTGCAAATTATGGAGAATATCAGCTTGATGAACTCGGCTTCGGTATTTTCGAATTATCTAGATCATCCTGAGCGTTTGATGCTGTCGTACGGCGGTGTTCTTAACATGAAAATTAATAAATATATTTCGTCGTTAATCACTCTAGATCTTATCTACGATCACAATCAAATTAAGAAAACTCAGCTTAAACAAACTTTGGGAATCGGTCTTGCGTATAACATCGATAACGGTGTAAAACGTTCTGAAAGAAAAGATAACCAAACTTGGAAGTAGTTTTTAATTAAATTTAAAACATATAAAAAAGCGCTTTAGAATTTCTAGAGCGCTTTTTAATTTTATTCAGGTTTCAACATGTCTAATGCACCAAAATGTTTTTTAAACTTCTGAATTTTAGGACCAACCACCGCGCTACAATAAGGTTGTGTGGGATTGGCGTTGTAATAACCTTGATGATAAGTTTCTGCAGCCCAAAATTTTTCAAACGGAACAATTTCTGTCACATATTTTCCTTCCCATTCCTGCTTCGCTTCCGAGTTTTTAAGAGAAGTTTGAGCGTCTTGTTTTTGTTGTTCAGAATGATAAAAAATCACCGAACGATATTGTGTTCCAATATCATTGCCCTGTCGGTTAAGCGTTGTTGGGTTGTGTAAAAACCAAAACACTTCCAAGAGTTTTGAAAACGAGATGATGCTTGGATCAAATTTAATTTGCACGACTTCTGCATGACCAGTTTCTCCCGTACAAACTTCCTCGTAAGTGGGATTGTCTTTATGTCCACCAGAATATCCAGAGGTTACACTTTCGACACCTTTTAACATATTGAAACAGCTTTCGACACACCAAAAACAGCCTCCTCCTATTGTTGCTAATTCCATTTTATGATTATTTTTAGGTTTAATATTTATAGTTTTAGGTTTAGAATCTTGTCCATTACAACTGACAAATACTACCAAGGTCAATATAAATAATGCAAGATTTTTCATTTTTAAAAAAGTTTAAATAAAATTATTTTTCCCAGACCAAAGCACTTGCGCCAAGAATGGCTGCATCGGCTTCGTCCAATTCGCTGGTGACTAACTTCACTTTGTTACGGAAAATCGGTAACAAATTTTTCTCCATGTGGAGTTTGGTAGGTTTCAAAATATAATCGCCCGCTTTGATAACACCTCCAAATAACAAAATAGCTTCTGGTGAAGAGAACATAACAAAATTGGCTAAAGCTTCACCCAAAATTTGACCTGTATATCGGAAAACTTCCTTAGCAATATCATCGCCTTTTTCAGCACACTCAAATACGGTTTGCGAATTGATTTCATCTTCTGGAAAATCATTTAACATCGAACTCGGAAATTCTGCACGCAGTTTTTTGGCGGTGATACTAATGCCTGATGCCGATGCATAAGCTTCTAAAGAACCTTCGGAATCGGTGCTCCAATGTCTTCTTCCACCAGGTTTCACAATGGTGTGTCCTAATTCTCCCGCAAAACCGTCGTGGCCGTAGATTAATTGACCATTAGAAATAATACCGCTACCAACGCCAGTCCCCAAAGTTATCATGATAAAATCTCGCATACCGCGCGCGGCGCCGTACATCATTTCGCCCAAAGCGGCTGCATTGGCATCATTGGTGATGGTGCAAGGTTTTTCAAATTTTTCTGTGATTAATTTAGCAAATGGGATTATACCTTTCCAGTTAAGATTGGGAGCATGCTCAATCGTTCCTTTATAATAATTAGCGTTGGGAGCGCCAACGCCAACGCCACGCACCGATACTTCGGGATGCATGTCAACCAAGGTTTTTATATTGTTGTAAAGCTCATCTATAAAGTCTTCGACTTTGTCGTAACCCGTTGTTTTTAGGCTTCCTTTTTGGAGAATTTCGCCACGGTGGTTAACGAGTCCGAACTTAGTGTTAGTGCCGCCAATATCGATACCGATTGCGACTTCGTTGGATAAATCTAGTAATGCCATCTTGTATTTTATCGAAGGATAAATTTAGTGAAAATCTTAGAGCTTAAACATGATAAGCACAAAAGTTTCAAAAGATAATAAAAGTTTTGTTTTAAAGTTTTTTTCAATCTACAGCTCGTTAGTATTTTAATTTTAAAAACAAAAAACCGAAGATTGTAGAAAAATCTCCGGTTTTATGATATTTAATATTCTTATGCAGGAATTTCGCCTTTGTATAAAAATGAAATGATTTCTTTATTAACCTTGTCAACCATCTCGCTGAATAGGAAGAAAGACTCTTGCTTGTAGATTACTAGCGGATCCTTTTGCTCGTATACAGCACCTTGTGATGATCTTCTCAAGTCGTCCATCTCACGAAGGTGAGTTTTCCAGTTTTCATCGATGATTGCAAGACAGATATTTTTTTCAAAATCTGTGATAAGACTCTCACACTTAGTTTCGTAAGCTTGTTGAAGATCTGTTACAATAGTTGTTGTTTTAACACCGTCAGAGAAAGGAACTTGGATCATTTTGAACATGCTACCTTGATTAAGGAAAACATTCTCGATGATTGGGTTTGCTTTTTCTTTAAGAAGTTGCAACTTCATTTTGTAATCTTCTTGTGCGCTTGCAAATACTTTGTCCACCAATTGTTTCTCTTGTAAGTTGCTGAATTCTTGCTCAGTAACCGGAGATTCCATTGTAAAATATTTAATTAAATCAAATTCAAAATCTTTGAAGTTTCCGTTAGCTTTAGCCGCCGCAACAATAGATGCAGACGTATCGTAGATCATGTTAACGATATCATACTTAAGGTGATCACCGAACAATGCATTCTTTCTTCTCTTGTAGATTACGTCACGTTGTTTGTTCATCACGTCATCATATTCTAGAAGCTTTTTACGAATACCAAAGTTATTTTCTTCAACTTTTTTCTGAGCTCTTTCGATAGATTTAGAAATCATTGAGTGTTGAATAACTTCACCATCTTTATGGCCCATTCTGTCCATCATTTTCGCAATTCTTTCTGAACCGAAAAGACGCATCAAGTTATCTTCCAAAGACACATAGAATTGTGAAGAACCTGGATCTCCTTGACGACCAGCACGACCTCTTAACTGTCTGTCAACACGTCTAGAGTCGTGTCTTTCTGTACCAATAATTGCTAAACCTCCCGCATCTTTAACTTCTGATGAAAGCTTGATATCGGTACCACGACCTGCCATGTTAGTTGCAATGGTTACAACACCTGGTTGACCTGCTCCAGCAACGATTTCCGCTTCTTTCTTGTGAAGTTTCGCGTTAAGAACTTGGTGCTTAATTTTTCTAAGTTGTAATGCTCTCGATAACAATTGAGAAATCTCTACCGAAGTTGTCCCTACAAGAACTGGTCTTCCAGCAGCTGTTAATTTTTCAATTTCTTCGATTACGGCATTATATTTTTCACGATTCGTTTTGTATACCAGATCGTGTCTGTCATGTCTTTGGATTGGTCTGTTGGTTGGGATAACCACAACATCCAATTTATAAATTTGCCAGAATTCTCCAGCTTCAGTTTCCGCTGTACCAGTCATACCTGCTAACTTGTTGTACATACGGAAATAGTTCTGTAAAGTAACCGTTGCGAAAGTTTGTGTCGCTGCTTCGATTTTTACATTTTCTTTAGCTTCAATCGCTTGGTGAAGACCGTCAGAATAACGACGACCGTCCATGATACGACCAGTTTGCTCGTCAACAATTTTTACTTCACCATCGATAACAACGTACTCATCATCTTTTTCGAAAAGTGTGTAAGCTTTAAGAAGTTGGTTAAGGGTATGGATACGCTCAGATTTAACAGCGAAATCTCTGAACAATTCATCTTTTTTAGCGAATTCTTCTTCTTTTGTTAAACCTTGTTTTTCTAGTTCTGCTACTTCTGTCCCGATGTCTTGCAATACGAAGAAGTTAGGATCTTCGTTACCAGCAGACATATATTCTACACCTTTGTCAGTAAGATCGATTTGATTGTTTTTTTCATCAATCACAAAATAAAGATCTTTATCTACAATTGGCATGTCGCGGTTGTTGTCTTGCATATATTGCGCTTCAACTTTTTGAAGTAATGCACGATTTCCGCTTTCTGATAAGAATTTAATTAAAGGACGAGATTTTGGAAGTCCTCTGTAAGCTTGTAATAATTTGAAACCACCTTCTTTAGTATTTCCGTTGGCAATTAATTTTTTTGCTTCATTAAAAATACCTGTTATGGTTCTTTTTTGGATTTCAACGATACGATCGATTGATGGTTTTAAAACATCAAATTCTTGTCTATCACCTTGTGGAACTGGTCCAGAAATAATTAATGGCGTTCTTGCATCATCAATTAAAACTGAGTCAACCTCATCGACGATCGCAAAGTTAAGTTCACCTTGTACCAATTCGGTTGGTGAAGTTACCATATTATCTCTTAAGTAATCGAAACCAAATTCGTTGTTTGTTCCGTACGTAATGCTCGATTGGTAAGCTTTTCTTCTAGCATCCGAGTTAGGTTGGTGGTTATCTATACAATCGATAGTCATCCCGTGGAACATGTAAAGTGGTCCCATCCAAGCGGAGTCACGTTTTGCAAGATAGTCGTTAACTGTTACGACGTGTACACCACGTCCCGGAAGTGCATTTAAGAATATTGGAAGTGTCCCTACTAAAGTTTTACCTTCACCAGTTGCCATCTCCGCAATCTTACCAGAGTGTAGTACAATACCACCAATAAACTGAGTGTCATAATGTACCATATCCCAAGTTACGGCTGTACCAGCTGCGTCCCATTGGTTTTTCCAAACGGCAATGTCGCCTTCCAACTCTACGAAATCTCTAGTTGCAGCCAACTCTCTGTCCCAATCAGTGGCTTTCACGCGGATTGATCCATTCTGAGCGAGACGTCTAGAAGTTTCTTTTACTAATGCGAAAGCTTCTGGAAGAATCTCTCCAAGGACTTTCTCTTCGATTTGGTAAGAATCTTTTTTAAGAGCTTCTATTTTACCGAAAAGTGCTTCCTTCTCATCAATATTTTCTGTAGTTTTTATTTGTTCTTGTACAGAGTTAATCTGCTCTGTAATAGAAGCTGTAGCTGTTTTGATCTTTGATCTAAACTCTTCTGTCTTCTCTCTCAGTCCATCATCTGTTAGTTGCTGAATGTTAGGCTCTACAGCTTTGATCTTGTTAACAACTTTTTTTACTTCTTTTAAGTCCTTTGCGTTTTTATCACCCAAAAAACTTTTAAGAACACTATTTAAAAAACTCATTATCTATTGATTTTTTCGTCAGGAATCATCCTTAGTTTTGAAGAAAACCAAATGTCTTCTTCGTTAATAATTCAGTGAAGCCTTTGGAGGTTGTCCAAAGGCATTATTATAATATTAATATTCGTCTTCGTTCCACAAGAAGTCTTCGTCAGACGGGTAGTCAGACCATACTTCTTCGATGCTTTCGTAGACTTCACCTTCGTCTTCGATGGCTTGTAAGTTTTCAACAACTTCCATTGGCGCACCAGTTCTGATGGCATAGTCGATAAGTTCTGCCTTAGTCATTGGCCAAGGTGCGTCGCTCAGATATGAAGCTAATTCTAAAGTCCAGTACATAATTTAATTTTTTGCAAAAGTAAAAAAATAGGTTATATAATATAAGTTTTATTCTCAATTTTCAAATAAATTTAAAAACTTTTTAAATTTATTTTTAAGTTTAATTTAATAAAAAGCTTGCGAAGTGCTGTATTTAATATTGTTTCGCGAGACTTGCTAAGCTTTTCTCAAAAACCATTCCACAAATTTTTTTATGCCATTTTGGAAGTTGGTCGTTGGTTTATAGTCAATTATTGTCATAGCTTTTGTAATATCAGCGTTCGTTTTTGTCACATCGCCAGGTTGCATTGGCAGTTTTTTGAGATGTGCTTTTTGTGACATTTCTGTTTCTATGGTGGATAACATTTCGTGGAGGTTGATAACTTCGCTTTCGCCAAGATTCAAGATTTCGTAGACGTTATCGTTGTTTTCAAGATAATTAATCGATTTCAAGATGCCATCAATAATATCATCAATAAAGGTGTAGTCTCTCGCCGTGCTACCATCGCCGTAGAAAGGAAGTTCTTTTTCTTCAGAAATTAATTTCGTGAATTTATGAATTGCCAAGTCTGGACGTTGCTTCGGACCATAAACCGTGAAGAAACGCAACTGTATCATATCTATACTATAAAGATGATGATAAACGTGTCCCATTATTTCACCACATTTTTTAGTAGCAGCGTAAGGCGAAATCGGTCTGTCAACATTGTCAGTTTCAGAAAACGGAATTTTCTCATTATTACCATAAACACTTGAAGAAGATGCACAAACAAACTTTTTAATATTGTGTTTTTTGCAAAGTTCCCAAAGGTTCATTGTGCCACGGATGTTGACAGATTCGTAATCCAAAGGTCTTTCAATAGAAGGTCTAACACCTGCCAAAGCCGCCAAGTGAATTACTAAATCAATTTTATGATTATCAAAAATTTTTTCTAAACCATCTAAATCTCGAATGTCTTGATAGTAAAGTTGATACTTGTCGCTTTTTGTTAGATTTTTAAGATTTGCAATATCTTCTTCTTTATTATTAAAATCAAATGCCACTGAAAGACCAGTGCTGTCTAAAGTATTTTCTATTTTAATTTTATAATCGTAAAAATCATCAAAATTATCGGTGTTAATGACAGAATGTCCATTTTTAAGAAGATGTTCGACAAGGTGAGAGCCGATAAAGCCCGAACCACCTGTAACCAGATATTGCATACTTGTGTTTTCTTGATTCGCAAATGTAACAAAATAAAGAGATTTTTAATGAAAAGCTTTTGTAACAAGTTACAGTTTTTTGCACATATTTTAATAATGATAAAATAGAAAAGACTAATTTTATAGTCTTAAATTTTTGAGATGATATTTTCTGGACAAATTCTAAAGATGAGTTCGCAATTGGCAGAACCTATTCAATATTTTTTAAATCTAAATGATGATTTGATTTCGATGAATCAAATTTTCGGAAAAGAACTTCGCATCAAACATATTGGTTATCAATGTGTGAATTGTGGGAGCGATGAGAAAATCTACAGAATGGGGTTTTGCAAAAAATGCTTTTTCGAAAGTCCATATGCGAGCGACACCATCATTCGTCCAGAGTTGTCAACAGCACATCTTGGCATTGCAGAGCGCGATTTAGAAGTTGAAAAATCTATTCAGTTAGTTCCTCATGTCGTGTATCTTTCGTACACGGGCGACGTTAAAGTAGGTGTGACACGTGAGACGCAAGTGCCAACACGTTGGATCGACCAAGGTGCAACTTTTGCTTTACCAATTGCGAGAACCGAAAATCGTTATGAAGCGGGAATGATCGAGGTCGAACTAAAACAACATATCGCAGACAAAACCAACTATAAAAAAATGTTAATGTCGGAACTTGAATCTGATTTGGATTTAAAAGAATTTCGTGATAAAATTTCGGAGTATTTTCCGAAGGATTTTAAGCAGTTTACAAGCGATGAAGAAAATATTGTAAAACTAGATTATCCATACACAGCGCCAGGAAAAGTCAATGTTTTCACTTTAGATAAGCAACCAGAATTCACTGGAATACTTAAAGGTATTAAAGGACAATATCTACAATTCGAAGGTGACTATTTCATCAATGTTCGTGGACACGAAGGTTATGTGATAGAGCTTGAGATAAAGTAAAAAAGGCGCTCAATTATTGAGCGCTTTTTTTATTACGACAGTTTAAATTGTGAATCTTCATCAAACGGAATCGCCTTTAGAAAATCATCAAATTCCGGTCCGTCATAATTACTTTCGGCGCCATAAGTTTCGATAAGGTAAGCTATTTCACCATCTTTGTCTTTCATAACATACAAAGCGGCGCTATCGGAAGGATTGCTTTCTCCTTCGAATCTGTAGGCACGAATAATTAATAATTCGTCAGGTTTATTGTAGATTTTCCCTGCGCCTTGCAATTCAAATACTTTATCATCATTCATGCGAACTTCTTTGTTAATGCCGTTTTGGGCAAGTTGTGCCATAAGTTCGCTAAGTGTTGTCATTGGATAGTCGAATGTCATAATATTGTGATTTTGTAAAGTCTAGCAAATATTATGCAATAAAAAACCTCGCTTCAGAAAAATCTGAAACAAGGTTCACGCTAAAAATAAAAGTTATGAAAAATTATTTATTCTGTTTGTAACGCTTGTCTGGCGTACCATCTTTTTTAAGATGCTGATTTTGCTTGTAACGCTTGTCAGGTGTGCCGTCTTTTTTAAGCTTTACAGATGTTGTCTTCGTATCTGTCACAACAGCTTTACCTGTTGAGGATTTAACTTCTTTCAACTCTGTTTTTTTTACCGTTGTAGTAACTGGTTTGACAGGTGTTGTTTTAGATGTAGAAGGCTGGGTGCTTTGCGCACTCGCAATTCCTAAACCTAAACTTAAAGTTAATACTGTTAGGATATTTTTCATTTTGTTTGCTTTGTGAATTCTGTGGTAAAAGTATAGTAAAATTTCATTCGCTAAAACGAATTTGAAATATTTAACTATAATTTATCAAAGATTAAAAAAACATTAAAATGAAACTTAAAAGTTAATTCGGTAAGCAGCGCTGAAATTTAGAAACCAAGCTTTAGAGTAGAATTTTTCGATGTCCGGATTTTGATTTCTAATACTGGCTGTATAATAATTGAGTTTTGTTCCAAAAACAACTTGTTGAACGCCTTCACGATCCAATGTGTAAAGAATTTTTCCTCCAATATGAAAACCAGAATTTCCTTCATTAAATTTTCCTCCTTTGTCGATGAACTTTGAGGAAACTCTATAGATACTAGCACCTGCAAGGCCTTCAAGGTCGACAGCTTCGCTAATGTTGTGTTTGTAAAGTCCTGAAAATTCTACATTGTGCATGGTCGCAGCAGACATATAACCAAAAAGACCGCCTTGGTTATCTTGATTGAGATTTGCAGTCATATAATTGTATTCCGCTGTTAGTCCAAAGTTTTTATAAACATACAGAATTCCTCCAAGACCAAAACCAACAAATGGAGAAAGCGCTTTATTCATCGAATTATCTCCGATAGCCTTCATAACGCGAACGTTTGGTTCGATCGAAAACGACATTTCTTCAAGCAAGGCTTTCTTTTTTCTCGATTGTGATAAAACAAGTGTAGGGATAACTATGAGAAGTAGTGCAAGTCTTGACATTATTTAAATTTTATTTCATTAAAAACTAAATAAGTCACACCAGATGGTATAATAATACTGACTGAATCTGAGGCTATTTTGCAATTAGTATTGCTGTTAGAAAAAGTTTTAATTTTTGATTTGAATTGAAGTTTGTAATCTCCTGATGCGTATGGACCAGCTATAACAAATTGTCCATTTTCTTTCGGAAAAGTTTCTCCGATAATTCTGTTGTTGCTTATTAAATGGATTGGTGAGATCATAAAATCTTCTGCGCTATTTGGTCCAGGTATAACCTTTCCTTCAACATAAGCACGAAAAAGATCAGAATCATCACTGCTCTTACAAGAAATAATAAGAGAAACAACGATCATTATGTAACTGAAAAACCGTAACGTTTTTAGCATGCTTGCATCGAATTTTTAGAAAGCTAAGATATGAAAATTTCAGATTTCTTATATTTGCATAATAAATACGATTCCGGAAAACTTTCGGAATCGTTATGTCGTTTATAGACTTTAGAATTTATGTCACTAAAAACCATTCAACAATATCTTCTTCCAGACCTTTTGAAAAACGAATTTGGGAAATCCATTTTCGAGGCTTTGGAGCAATATCAACATATTTCTGTGAAAGGTTCGGCGGGATCGTCTGCTTCTATTTTTGCTGCGGAACTGTTTGTTACTCAGAAGAAAAGCATTCTTTTTATTTTTAATGATAAAGAAGAGGCTTTGTATGCGAATGCGGAAATAGAAGATCTTGTTGGGAAAGAAAATGTTCTGTATTTTCCAGCAACGCATCTTGATCCTTACCAAATAGAAAAGACGCAAAATGCCAATCTTGTACTTCGAACAGAGGTTCTTAATAAGTTGAATTCCAGTAAAAAAGCTAAAATAATTGTGGCTTATGCTGGCGCGCTGTCGGAGAAGGTTTTGAAGAAGGAAGATTTTAAAGCGATTTCACATCACATCAAAGTTGGTGATCAATTGGATTTTGATTTTGTTGATGAATTATTAAATCATTATCAATTTAACCAAACTGATTTTGTGTCTGAGCCTGGCGAATTTTCTATTCGTGGTGGAATTGTCGACGTATTTTCATTTGCGAACGAAAAACCATTCAGAATAACATTTTTTGGAAATGAAGTTGAAAGCATAAAAACGTTTGATATCGAAACGCAACTTTCTGTTGGAAAAGTAACGGATTTTCAATTGGTTTCGAACATGAATTATAGCGTTACTGGAAGTAAGGTTTCGTTGTTCGAATTGTTGCCAAAAGATTGTTTTGTTTTAGCGAAGAATGCTTTTATGTCATTAATTCAGGTTAAGAATTTTTACGAAAAAGCAGAAACAAAATTTGAAAGTCTTAATAAAGATATCAAACATCAAAGTCCAAAGGAGCTTTTTGTTTCGGAAGATGATTTTGTTAATTCTTTGAAGGATAGGGTTTTAGTTGATTTTACCTTGGATACACTCAAATTAGATGATATTAAATTTCATCAAGTTGATGCTTTCCAAACACAGCAACCTTCTTTCCATAAAAATTTTGAGTTTTTGATTGAAGATTTAATGGAGAAACAAGCAGAAGGTTATGATACTTGGATTTCCTTTTCAACAGAAAAACAAAAAGAAAGGCTAGAATCTATTTTTGCAGAACTGGAAAAAGAAGTGCCTTACAAAGGATTTTTGTCAGAGCTTCATGAAGGTTTTGTCGACAGTAAAAATAAAATTTCAGTCTACACAGATCATCAGATTTTTGATCGTTACCAACGTTTTAAAGCAAAGAATTCGTTCGCTAAAAGTGAACAGTTGACACTCAAGGATTTAACATCTTTGAAAATTGGTGATTACATTGCCCATATTGACCACGGAATTGGGAAATTTATGGGACTTGTGAAAGTTACTAATGATGGTAAAGTTCAGGAATGTTTTAAGCTAAGTTATAAGAATGGCGACTTACTTTATGTGAGTATTCATTCGCTTCATAAAATTTCAAAATACAATGGACTAGATGGTCGCGAGATTGTTTTAAGCAAGTTAGGTTCTCCTGCTTGGAAGACTTTAAAACAGAAAACTAAAGCTAAAGTTAAACAGATTGCATTTGATCTGATTAAGCTTTATGCCCAACGAAAAATGGCGCGAGGATTTGCTTTTTCACCAGATTCTTATTTACAAAATGAATTGGAAGCGAGTTTCTTGTACGAAGATACGCCAGATCAGGAGAAAGCAACTATTGATGTTAAACATGATATGGAAGCCGAAACCGTGATGGATCGTTTGATTTGCGGTGACGTTGGATTCGGTAAAACGGAAGTTGCAATTCGTGCTGCCTTCAAAGCGGCAACAGATGGGAAGCAAGTTGCGATTTTGGTACCGACGACAATTTTGGCATTTCAGCATTATCGAAGCTTTAAAGAAAGGCTTAAAGACTTCCCAGTTAACGTGTCGTATCTCAATAGGTTTCGTACGGCAAAACAAAAATCAGAAACCATACAAGCACTTGAAGAAGGAAAAGTTGATATTGTCATTGGTACGCACCAATTGGTTAGCAAAAATGTTAAATTCAAAGATTTGGGACTTTTAATTATTGATGAAGAGCACAAGTTCGGGGTTTCTGTAAAAGATAAACTTAAAACCCTGAAAAGTGATATCGATACGTTGACTTTGACAGCGACGCCGATTCCGAGAACTTTACAGTTTTCGTTGATGGCCGCTCGTGATTTATCGGTTATTAAAACACCACCGCCTAATCGTCAACCTGTTGATACACAGTTAATCGGTTTTGATGAAGAATTGATTCGAGATGCGGTTTCTTACGAGTTACAACGTGGTGGCCAGGTTTATTTTATTAATAATAGAATTGAAAACCTTAAAGACATTGCGGGGCTAATCCAAAGATTGGTTCCAGATGCTCGAGTAATTACTGGACATGGACAAATGGATGGCAAAAAGCTTGAAGAAAATGTCCTCGACTTTATGGAAGGCAAATATGATGTTTTGGTGTCGACAACCATTGTCGAAAGTGGAGTAGACGTGCCTAATGCGAATACGATTTTCATTAACGATGCGCACCGATTTGGGATGGCTGATTTGCACCAAATGCGTGGTCGTGTTGGTCGTAGTAACAGAAAAGCTTTTTGTTACCTTCTAACGCCGCCTATGGATATGATGACTTCCGATGCTAGAAAACGTCTTGAAGCCATCGAACAGTTTTCAGATTTGGGAAGTGGATTCCAAATAGCGATGAAGGATTTAGAAATTCGTGGTGCCGGAGATTTGTTGGGTGGTGAGCAAAGCGGTTTCATCAACGAAATGGGTTTTGAGGCTTATCAAAAAATTATGCAAGAAGCTTTGGAAGAATTAAAAGATGATGAAGAATTTGAGAAATTGTTTGATAATGAAGAAGAGCGTCAAAAATTAATTAAATCTACCAAAGAAGTTAATGTTGAAACCGATTTGGATTTGATGCTGCCAGACGATTATGTGTCGAGTACAGAAGAGCGACTTTTGTTGTATCAAAAATTGGCGGATATCGACAATGAAAAAGACTTGCAAAAATTTGAAAATGAATTGGTTGATAGATTTGGTGCGTTACCAAAAGAAGCGATTAATTTATTAAAAAGTGTTAGTCTAAAATGGCTTGCGGCTGATATTGGTTTTGATAAAATTGTTATGAAAAATCGAGTCTTTTTAGGTTATTTCCCAAGCAATCCGCAAGATAAGTTTTATCAAACAGAAAAGTTTAGAAAGATCATTTCCTATCTTCAACTTAATCCAGCAGAAGCGCAGCTAAAGGAGAAAGCCGGCAAGGAAGGAAGTCAGCTCATGATGCGTATTGACAATATTAATGATGTGGATGCCGTTAATATTTTATTGCAGAAGATTTTAGCAAGTTAGGATTAATCGAAATATAGTATTTTTGTAAAAATTTACAAGATGAAATTAAGTTTCAAAATTTTAGTTGTTGTTGGTGCTTTTTTAATCACAAGTTCTTGTGACTCTACAAGAGACATAACTGGGGATTCGTTAGTAGGGGTTAATTATGGTAATACAAATACATCAGTCAAAAAGCTAAAAAAAATTGAAGATACGAATGGAGACGGGGATGTTTTAACAACCACTTATACATACGACGCAGATAAGCTTACAAAAGTATATTCCAAATCTAGTCATGGAAATGAGTATACGTATGTTCTTGTTTATAACGGAACAGAGTTATCGCAAATAAAGCAAACTCAAAAAGAAGAGGGCGAGTCGCAAATGGATACAACCTATGATTTGGTATACACTGGAGGAAAGCTAACTTCTATGAAAGCTGTCGCAAAATCTAGTGATGTTGAGGTTTATAATATTGATACACAGTTTAGATATTCAGCAAGTAATATTTCTGGTGCTAAATCTACTTTCAAAAATGGTACTAGTGAGATGGGAAGTTTGGATAGTACATTGGGTTTTACTGGAGCCAATCTTACTTCGTTTAAATTGACTTCAACGGTTCCGATTTTCCCGAAAGTGGAAATGCTAATGTCTAATTTTGATGATAAAAAGAATCCATTTGCAAATTTTCCTGAAGCTTTTAAAGCTTTTTCTATGAATTTCATGTTAGGTTCATCTTCGCCTGTCGCTATGTTTTCTCAAAACAACTATAAAACTATTAAAGTGGTTGGTGATAGTGTTTCTTATGATATGACATACACCTACAACACTGATAATTATCCAGTTGCTGGTACAAGAAGTGATAATGGTGGAAAAATTACTTTCGAATATTATTAAACTATGAAATATCTTATTGTTGGCTTAGGCAACAAAGGTGACGAATATACTGAGACCCGACATAATGTCGGGTTTAAAGTTGCTGAAAAAATCGCTGAAAAAATTGAAACGCCTTTCAAATCTAGTAATTTTGGATTGTTGGCAGAAGGTAAGCACAAAGGCCGAAAAGTTTTTGTTCTTAAACCTGATACCTACATGAATCTTAGCGGAAATGCGGTTAGATTTTGGATGCAAAAAGAGAATATTCCGTTGGAAAATGTTTTAGTGATTACCGATGATTTGGCTTTACCTTTCGGAACTTTAAGAATGAAAATGAAAGGTGGCGCAGGTGGTCATAACGGACTTAGAAATATTGAAGAAGTTCTTAATACAGGAAATTATACAAGACTTCGCTTTGGGATTTCTGCTGAGTTTAAAGATGGACAACAAGTCGATTATGTGCTCGGGAAATGGTCCGAAGAAGAAAATGAAAAACTACCAGAACGACTGGATAAGTTTGCGAATGCTAGTTTGTCTTTTGTGTTCGCTGGTGTGGGGAATACGATGACAGCTTTTAATGGTAAATAAAATCGAAAAGCGAACCAAATTTTGGTTCGCTTTTCTTTGATAGAATATAAGTGAAAAAAGAGTTTTTGTAATTAAATCGCTCTTCGATGCTCAATAATTACATGAGAATCTTCGTCGATTGCATAATCTTTATAAGAGGTTTTAAAACCAACTAATCGTACTTCGATATCTTCTTCTACAGCTCTAATATTAGCGAAATCTTGTATCATTTCCAATACATCTGTCGCAATGTAAGATGTGCCTCTCGCATCGATGGTTACGATAGAATTTGCTTTGATGTTTTTCAGCGTTTTCTTAATCGCGGCTTTATTTAAAAACGAAACTTCTTCTGCAAGTTTGATATTAATTTCATCTGCTGCGTTAAGTTTTTCTCGACTCAGATAATAAGCACGTTTCATATTACCCTGAAGAACATAGATAATCGAAATTGCCAAACCAATAGCCACACCTTTTAATAAATCTGTTGCTACAATTGCGATAATCGTTGCTATAAAAGGGATAAACTGATATTTTCCTTTGTGCCAAAAATGCATGATGTTTTTAGGACTTGCTAGTTTGTAACCAATTAAGATTAAAACGGCAGCCAAAGTCGCTAGCGGAATCATATTCAACAAAAATGGAATACTTAGCACACATACAAGTAGCAAAACACCATGTATCATCGTTGAGATTTTATTGGTTGCACCAGCGTTCGCATTTGCAGAACTTCGCACAACAACCGAAGTCATTGGAAGTCCACCAATTAAAGAACTCAAAATGTTACCAATGCCTTGCGCACGCAACTCTAGATTGGTGTCTGTAATTCTTCTTTTAGAATCGAGTCTGTCCGAAGCTTCGATACACAAAAGTGTTTCGATAGAAGCTACAATCGCAATCGTTGCACCAACAATCCAAACTTTATAGTTTAAAAAACCTTCAAAAGCTGGGAAAGTAATCATTGCTTTAAAATCGTCTGCCGTTTTCGGGACAGGAAGATTTACCAAATGCTCTTTTGAAATCGCTAAAGAACTTCCACTCGCTAAAAAGCTTTGATTTAAAACAATACCTGCAATAACAGCTACCAAAGCGCCTGGCAAAAGTTTTAGTTTCTTTAAAGCTTTAACTTTATCCCACATGAGTAGAATTGTTATTGAAACTAAAGTTACCACGATTGCTCCTGGATGGATCGCCGAAAGTAAATTACTAAAGAAGGCTGTATTAATTCCGTTGTCAAAAATTGATTCGCTTGCAATATTGCTGTTGTAACCTAATGCCAACGGTATTTGTTTAATAATGATAATAATACCAATACCAGCCAACATACCTTCGATAACGTTGTTGGGAAAATAGTTGGAAATACTACCAGCTCGAATAAAACCTAAGATTAGCTGTATAAGACCGGCGATAATACCAGCTGCTAAAAACAATTCAAAAGAGCCTAGGTCTGTGATGGCAGCAATAATAATGGCTGTAAGTCCTGCTGCTGGCCCCGATACCGAAATGTGCGAGTTACTAATAAATCCGACAACCAAGCCCCCGATAATACCTGAGATAATTCCTGCTAATGGTGGTGCGCCAGATGCTAATGCGATACCAAGACAAAGTGGTAAGGCAACTAAAAAGACGACAAGTCCTGATGGGAAATTCTCCTTGAATAAGCCCATGAAGTTTTTTGCTTTTTTCATATCCGAAAAAGTATAAGTATATAACCTCATTACTGACGTAACTGAAGTTTTCTACGTTGAAAATTTAATTTTAATTAATTGAATAAGAGGAGTTTCCCGATAGTTGATAAAGGGAAGCTTGATTAAAATTAAATCTGATTCGGAGGTGGCGAAAAAATAGGGATATACGGAGAGATACTCGCGTTGTCATCAATAAGGGTGAAAGATTTTTTGCCAAGATCAGATTCGAAAAACTTAATAAAGTCGTGTATCGAAAGTGGATTAGGCGTTACCTTTTCATTAAAAGATGACGAGCTTGTTTTTACTTCTTCTTCAGCAATCGATACATTAGTCGTTGGCAAATCCCATCCGAAAACCGCAGCCATACTCGGTAAGGCTGTGAAATTCATAAAGATTGCTAAAACTAAAATACTCAAATACTTCATAAGATTGCTTTAATAACAGTTTTTACAAGGTTATTTTTCCATTTTTGGAACCGACCAAGTAGATTCTGTCAAATCATAAATTTTCTGAATATTGTGAAGAATGCCTTCAAAATCAATATTCAAATCCTTTAATGTGCCAGTTTTCAAATCGAAAACCCATCCGTGCACAACGGGATAACCATTTTGGACAAAGCCTTTTTGTACTGCAGCAGCTTTCACTACGTTAATACACTGCTCTTGTACATTGAGTTCTACCAATCTGTCGAACTTTTGATGTTGGTCAGTGATTGCGTCTAACTCTTCTTGGTGTGTACGATACACGTCACGAATACTTCTTAACCAAGGGTTAAGTAGACCAAGGTCTGTCGATTGCATCGCTGCGTTAATACCGCCGCATCCATAATGTCCACATACAACAATGTGTTTCACTTTTAGATGACTAACCGCATACTCAATAACCGAATTAACATTCATGTCGATATTGTTAACCACGTTAGCAATATTTCTGTGAACGAAAATTTCACCAGGTTTCAATCCCATCAAGTCTTCTGCCGGAACTCTACTGTCGGAACATCCGATGTATAAAAATTCTGGGTTTTGACCTTCTGCTAAGTTTTTAAAAAAGTCTGCGTTGGTAGATTTCATTTCTTCTACCCATTGACGGTTGTTTTCAAAAACTTTGTTGTACGAATCTTGCATAAAAATATATATTTAAGGTTAAAATTACTTTAACTATTAAATACGGTGTTTTGATAGATTGAATCAATAATGATGCAAAAGTAATTTATTTTGATTAAAAAATTAAAAATATTAACAAAGTTTAATATTTTACTTTATTATTAATATAGCCTTCTGTGGCCATATTATTGGGTGTAATCTGCGCAGGATTGCCGATGACTACGGAGTTTTCTGGCACATCTGTACTTACATAAGCGTTAGGCGCGATAAGAACATTATTCCCAATTGTGATGCCACCAACAATAACGGCATTGGGACCAATCCAGACTTCGTCGCCAATAGTTGGTACGCCTTCGCGCCTTCCACGATTGGCTTGTGCGATGGTTACACCTTGTGCAATATTACAGTTGCGGCCAATCACAGCTTTTGGATTAATCACCAATTGTCCCCAATGTCCGAGATAAAATCCTTCGCCAATTTGAGTTTCTGCATAGATTTGGAAACCATATTTAATTTGATAATGACGAAGAATGAATCTGTAGATTTTCCCTGTTAATGAAGATTTGGGATGTTTTTGCGCATTTCGGAACCAATAGATATAATGCAGATTTGGACTAAAGCATTTTCTTAGTATCTGAAAATGTGACAAATATTGTCCACTTTCTCTGTAAAAATCTTTTTGAATGGTCGTATAAGACATATTGCAAAGTTAAAGATTATCGATAATATTTGTAATCCCTTTCACAGAATTTTTTAGGTTAAATGGCATTTCGTAATCTTGAAGTTTAGCCTGATAACTTTCAAAAGTTTGAGGATGTAATAAAGCTTTTTTCATACCTTTATAAATACCTTCTTCGGAGTTTTCTATGATTAAACCCAAGTCGCCATCATTTAACATTTCTCGAACGCCAGAAACATCGGTTGCTATAATATTTTTGTTAAGTGTCATCGCTTCGAATAAAACGGTCGGGAAGCCTTCGTAACGAGAACTTAAAATATAAAAATTCGCTCTTTTGAAATAAGGATAAGGATTGTCTGTAAAACCCAACATCGTCGCTGTGTTGTCAACGCCAAGTTCGGTTTTTAGTTTTTTAATATTTTCAAAATCATAGCCATCGCCAACGATGAGAAGTCGGTGGTCTAATCCTTCATTTATTAATTTTTTATGAGCTTTTAAAAGTCGATCAAATCCTTTCTGAGGGAAAACGGTTCCAACCGAAATGAAAGTCGGAAGTTTGTCATTAAATTTATAGTTTTCGACAGTTTTTTGTGCTTTTGTCAAAATCTCTTCCGTATCCAAAGGATTGAAAATTCTAACAATTTTAGATTTTTCAGTTTCGGAAATAGCAAGGTCTTCAAAAGTTTTTTTAATCTTTTCAGAAATAACCATCACTTTATCATATTTGAAAAAGCGTCTGATTTTTTCTTTGGTATAGCCTTCGACTTGCGTCAGATCATTATGGATCCACATCAGTTTTTTTGAGGATGTCAAAGGACTGTTGAGCACTTCGTCCATAAAACCATGGATGGCAGCAAACTCAATATCATATTGTTTGTTTTTGAGCTTTCGCTTATAAAGAATTTTTGGATATTTTTTTAATAAACGTTGATAGACAACACGATAGGCTTTTTTAGGAATGTCTTGTGGGCGATTGGTCGTAATCATTTCGCCTTTGTTGAGGTACATCACATTAACCCAAGACGGAACTTCGGTAAGATATTTCCCCGAATACAAGTTAAGCAAAAGGTCTACTTCGTATTTGTCTGACGGCAAATTTTTGAGAAAAGTCACCAAAACTTTCTCTGCACCACCATGTCTTAAGGAACCAATACGAATAAGGATTTTCTTTTTCAAAATGTAATTTTTACGATGTTAAAATTAATTATCGATTAAGGTTTTCCATTGTTGGATGATTTTATCTTTTCTCCATTTTGCAGACTCTTTATAACTTGACTTGTTAAGCTCTTCTAAGACATAGGGATTATCGATTAGATATTGAAGTTTTTCTGCAAACATTTTTTTGTCATGCATTGGGATGAGGTATCCGTTTTGCTGATTGACAATATCAGACGGTCCATATTTGCAATCATAAGAAATTAATGCGTTTGCAGTGAGGTTTGCTTCAATCAATACAGTTGGTAAGCATTCCGTTTTACTTGTAAACAAGAATGCTTTGCTGGTGCTTAAAGCTAAAAATATTTTATCGAGATTTTTTGTGCCAAGAATTTCTACTTTATTTTTGAGATTATTGTTGCCTTCTATATATTTTTTTAGTTTAGATTTTGAGGGGCCATCGCCTATGATTTTAAATTTAAAATTTTTTAGATCAACATTCTTAAGCACTTCTAAGGTTTCCAATACGTTTTTGTCACTATCTAATCGTCCTACAAATATTAAGTCATTTTTTTTGGTTTCAATTTTTTCAGAATCGAAGCTTTCGAAAGGTTGTCCAATAAGATTTGCGATTAGAAAAGAATTGGGATTGATTTGTTTGTAGTGTCCTAATGATGGTGAATTAAGACAAACAACAGCTTTAAAGTTTTTGTAATTATTTCTTAGTAAGTCTTTCCAGAGTTTGCCGCCGACTTCAAAGTTAGCATGTTCCCATGCAATTGTTTTAGCTGCAATTGTTTTGTTTCGAGCAATTTGAGATGAAAGTTTATACCAAGAAGATATAAGCACATCATACTCATGATGATTTTGCTTTAACCATTTTGATAACATTTCCCATTGTCCAAAATCGTAGATATAGTTTTTGATACTTTTTCTAGCTGGTAGTTTTCTAAAGTATTTATCAAGATTAACATTGATTTTAGTAAAACCCCAGTGCGAAAATGTGTCAATTTTAATAATTTTAATACGTGGATCAAGATGAAAAAAGCTGCCATCATTAGCCATTAGAACCAAAATACTTACATCATATCCAGCTTCACAAAGCTCATTAGCTAGAGAAGTTAAAACTCTAGCAACACCTCCAGGCTTAAAGAGTTTGTAATAAATAAATAATATTTTTTTGTTAGGTTTCATATGGATTATTTACTCAATAATTTTTTGACGTCGGTTACTAAAATTGGATTGAATTTTTCGACGGCAATTTGATTAAGGTGATTGCTATCGTAGAAGTCCGTTGAATCCTTTAATGGGAGTGCGTGTTGATAGCTTTTGTAAGTTCCTAAGCTCGATAAAAAGTGATCAACCTCGGCATTGTTATTAATTGCATCGTATAGTTTTTGAGTAATTGGTGTTTGGATAATGTAAACTTCGATACCCTTACTTTTTATATAGTTGATGTTGTTTGTTAATTCCTCTTTTTGATTATCACGAAGGTCCCAATGGGTTTTATCTTCTTTATTGAATATATTTTTACGATATTCAGTTTCAACAAAACCTGTTGGTTGTATATAATGATCACCACCTTGTATTAGCGCTTCTTTAAAATTTTTATTTAAACCAATGGTCTGACGAAAGCTGGAAAATAGTAAAGTGTTATATGCTAGCAAGTTATGGATTTCGTTCGCCATGTTAATAGCGTTAATATCAATTTTGTTATTACTTAATAAATCCAAAGAAGACTCAACGCCGTCAATTGTCAGAGTACCTGCATAAGCTTCGTAAAGCACCATTTTAGGTTTTATTTTGTCCAAATATTGATGCAATAATGCTTTGGTATTAATGGGCGTTTGAGAGCTTGATCCGAGATTAAAAGCCGTAATGCCTTCTTTTTCAAAAATTCTCGGATCTATACCACGATAGGCGTGTGAAGATCCAACGATGAGGACATCAATGTCTTTTGTCTTGGCAGCATCTTTCATCCTTGTAAAAGTATGCCCATAACAACCCATACAATTTCTAACATTTTTTGCCATAAAAGGAGGCATGATGGAACTCCAGAGTGGCATCACAATTATATAAAATAATATAGCAAAAACTGCAAATAGTCCTATGTTAATTAAAAATTTTTTCATTTGTGTTAGAATTGAAAATAAATAAATGGACTTTCTTCAGTTTGTAAAAATAATGCGATTAACATAATTATAAATGCATAAAAACTCAATCTGAGCCATCGTTTTTGGTTAAGTAAAAGTTTTTCGATGCCATAATTATTACGACGACCAAGCCATTCGACAACTAATAAAAATCCTACTAATATTAAAGTTCCTAAAGCACTCTTTTTAAGCTCTGGGAATTGAAACAAGCTTTTGTTAAAAATACCCCCAATGTAATCAAAAGCATGGGTTACAGAATTGGCGCGGAAAAATATCCAAGCAAAAACCGTCAAACCAAAAGTTACAATCATCTTGAATAACTCACTCAAAGATGGGAACATTCTATCGCCAGCAACTATTTCGAGGTTGTTTCTATTGGTTTTCATTACAATAGATGGCATAATAAATAAAGCATTTAGAAATCCCCAAAATATAAATGTCCAATTGGCTCCATGCCAAAATCCACTGACAATAAATATGATGAAAGTATTTCTAATTCTCATCCAATTGCCTCCCTTGCTACCACCTAATGGAATGTATAGGTAATCGCGGAACCATGTAGATAATGATATGTGCCATCTTCTCCAAAACTCTGCGATGTCACGAGAAAAGTAGGGATAGTTGAAGTTTTTAAGAAGATTAATTCCGAAGAGTTTCGCAACACCTAAAGCAATGTCGGAGTAGCCAGAAAAGTCACCATAAATTTGGAAAGTAAAAAATATTGCGCCTAAAACTAGATTTGAACCAGATTGCGCTTCTGGATTAGAAAATATTTCGTTGGCGTAAATGGCGCAGTTATCAGCAATCACCATTTTTTTAAAAAGCCCCCAAAGTATTTGGCGCATACCATCAACAGCCATAGGGTAGTTGAAAATCCGTGCTTTCTTAATTTGTGGGAGTAGGTGTGTTGCTCTTTCGATAGGACCAGCAACCAATAATGGGAAGAAACTTACAAAAACAGAATAGTCAACAAGGTTTCGCTCAGCTTTTATTCGGTCTTTGTAGATATCAATAATGTAAGAAAGTCCATGGAATGTATAGAATGAAATCCCAACTGGCAGGATTATGTTAAGTGTCCAAGGATGTACATTTAATCCAAAACCATTTAAGAACTCTGTTAATGAGGCTGCAAAGAAGTTATAATATTTAAAAAAACCTAAAAAGCCTAAGTTGATTCCTATACTTAAAGTCAGCCAGAATTTTTTCGATGAGGTTTGTTTTGCCTCTTCGATTTTTATTCCCGAATAGTAATCTAAAAATATTGAAAATGATAGTAAAAATGCAAAACGCCAATCCCAACAGCTGTAAAAATAAAAACTTGCAACTAGAAGTAGCAAATTTTGAAGCTTCATATTTTTACGTAGTATCCAATACAAAGCAAATACAATCGGCAAAAATATTGCGAAAGAAATAGAGTTAAATAACATCGGCTATTGTGTTTTTTTGTAGATCAACGTTAATGGAAAGATTAATGTTGACAGAACTTTAAAATTAGTGATTCCTTTATTAATTTCACTAAGATTTTTGTTATTTATTAAAGAATAGGTTTGATAACCTACTAGATTCCTTATTAAAACATTAGGATAGCTTGTAAGTTGTTTGTGATAGCAATTGAGAAAAGAGCGATAACCTTCCATCAATCCAAATGTATTTTTCCCAGTCCACCTCGTATTAGAGACCGATTGTTGGTCGCCTTCGTCCATGTGGTAATTGCGTACAATCTTATTGATAAAACGTGTTTTGATGCCTTGTGAATCGTAAATATTGAAAAATACAGATTGGGGGATGTAGCCTTTACCTTTATATTTTTCGTAGTCGAAGTTTTGTAAATATCGAAGATAAGTATTGGTGAAAAATATGCCATTTTTGTCACCTCTAACTTTGTATTTGTAACGCATATCAAAGATAGATCCATCAAATTCAATTGGGAATTTGTGCCCTACAACATTGCCTTCCTCATCAGCAGATAGCCCTATAACACCAATGTAATCGTTTTGATTTTTGATTTTTTCTGATTCTTCAAACAGTAACTTTAAAGAATTTTCTGGATAAGTGTCGTCCGAATCCAAAATCATAAAGTAAGGTGTCCGTATTTTTTTTATGCCCTCAAAAACGGTTATGAATTTATGTTGGTTTTCATTCCAAAAATAGTCTATGTCGATGATGTTTTCGTTTTTAAATTGTTCTACCAATTCTTTTGTCCCATCGGTTGACCCATCGTCCATAATGATCCATTTGAAGTCCTTAAAGTTTTGCTGTTTCAAAGATTCATAAGATCTTGTTATGGTATGCGCACGATTGTATGTTGGTGTAACAACTGTAATTTTAGGACTGCTCATTCTGTAGTTTTAATTGGTATTGTTGTTCAAAAACTTCGCAGATCTGTTTGTATATCTTTTGAGAATCAAACTTTTTATAGGATTCAGCAGTGTTTTTTCTTATTTTTTCAAATAATTCTGGTTGTGTAAATACTTTTTTCATGGCTTCGTAGATCTGCGATTCGTTATCATTAACTAACATACCATCGATGCCATCATCTATCATCTCTGGGATTCCTCCAACATTTGTACTAATTATAGGTATTTCCAATGCTAAAGCCTCGTTAATAACCAATGGATATGCTTCCGTTTTTGAAGGAAAAACAAAATAATCTGAATTTTTCATGTACGGAAAAGGATTAGTTTTTGTTCCCAATAATTTAAAAGTTTCTTGTACATCACACTCATTTATTTGTTGAGTCAAATTGTTTTTTTCTTCTCCATCTCCTAAAATTATGATGCTGTGGTCAAAACCTTCATTAATCAATTTTTGATGAATATTGATTAATGTGTGATAGGCTTTTCTTTTATTTAGTCTGCCAACAGAACAAAAAATGGGTTTTTTGAGGTTGTGAAGATCTACATTTGTGGCTAAAGATTTTTCTTTAACCTCGTCGGTTCGAATCGCGT
This sequence comes from Soonwooa sp. T0.1_25, assembly GCF_057652215.1. NCBI lineage: Bacteria > Pseudomonadati > Bacteroidota > Flavobacteriia > Flavobacteriales > Weeksellaceae > Soonwooa > Soonwooa sp. T0.1_25. The sequence continues at coordinate 316,400 of NZ_JBYFBZ010000001.1, forward strand.
TGTAGATTATCGAACTGCTAGGATATGTTATATGATAATATTTTTCAATTGCATTTCTAATATTTGCCGCACAAAATATTACATGATCAAATTTTTTTAATTTCTCGACTCTTTCCAAGGCGGTCTTTTGATTACGTTCATTTTTTTGATTCACATCATAAGAAATGTCAGTGTGAAACCAAGCAATTTTCCGCGATTTTTTATCAGGAGAGTTTAGTACCATGTCAAATTCTGCGTAGCTAGAGGCGATTTCTATATCGTATTTTTCACGAACTTTTAGATGATATAATATTGATGGAAATTTAGTATAGACCTCTAGCTTTATACGGCGAAAAACTATTTGTAAATTTTGGACTAATCTATTGGAGCTCATTTGCTCTTTACCCTTTTCTACAACGATAAGTTTGATGTCCTTGGGAATCTCTTTCACCAGTTCTCCTTGATACAGATTGAGCATCAGGGTTAAATCAAATCTATCCTTTGGGAGGTTGTTTAAAATATCTAAGATTACGCGTGGGACACCGCCCATCTCTAGTGATCGTAACCGAAATAGTATTTTTATTTTTTGCATGTTGTGTTTTATGTTCTCAGTTATCGACTTCAGCCCCTAGATTTCGATATTGTGTTTTAAATTTTTCTGACCATTTTTTCCATTCCAAATATTGCGCGTCGGGATGATTGGCTTGTTCTAAAAATGTTTTGATATAGTCGTCAGAAAAATCTTTTGGATAATTTTCCATGGCGTTAAACTTATCTGTGTACCAAGCTTCGTTAAGGATAAAATTCATTCTGTTAACATCAAAATTGTTTCCATATTCGTGATAAGATTCTGTTGCCGAAGATTTGAAAGTCGTTTTTAAAACCTCTTGTTTCGTTCGTGCAAAGATGGCTTTTTTATTGTTGTGATACCAAGCTGCGGCGTTTCGCAATTGTTGTTTTTCGTCAACTTTGCCTCTGGCGTCTTTCCAGATTTGTAACCAATAATCTTTCTGATACAGTCCCATCAGGATAGAATTAAGTGCCCAGTACTTTCTTTTTGTTGTGTTGTCGGCAATACCTAATTTATACAAAATCGTAAAAAATTTGTACTTGTTGTACATGAAAAGATCCATAACAAACTGATTCGATGTAAATGTTTTTTTAGGAATTACCGAATCAAAAATGCCAAAATTATTGACATCACAGTTTTTATCGTCCGAATAATTCCCAAGCCAACCTAGCTTTAACAAAGGAATTTTGCTTTTTTGCATTTCGGAAGTCAGTGTGTCAAAGTTAATCGGCTTTGTCATCCAGACGTCGTCTTCAGTTACCATAACATAATCCGAAGCCTTTTTAATTTGATTATACCAAAGGTCGGTGGGAATCGTAAAGCCATCAATTTTTTTTCCTGATGCAATATTCTGCTCAACAGCTTTAATCTTTTCAGGATATTGTTTTGATTTTAAAATAGAAATCGATGGATATTTTTGTTTAATCTTTTCTAAATACCGCAGAGGTGTACCATCATCCAAAACAAAAATGTTGAAATCTCCTTTAGCATTTTCCATAATAGAAGCAATGCAACGATCTAAGTAATAAGGTCGATTGAAAGATTTTATAATGATATCCATTAGCTTAGTTTTCGTAAAAGTTTTTTAAAAAAGCTATTTTCTTTTTCAAAAATATATTTTGGTAAGTCAGTTATTTCTGCCACATTCTTGCCATAAAGTTTGTTGATTTTTCTTCTGTGGCAAGTTGCAAAGATGACTTTATGCCAATTTTCCTTTAGTTTTGCTTTTTTCGATTTGTTTTGTGATACCCCTTTGTCATGCAGTCTATAGAGATACTGGAAAGAATTAATAAACTTGAAATTACCTTTTTCGTATAGTTTTAAATACAAATCTTGGTCGACAGCCGATGTTAATGCTGGGTTTATCCCTTCTGTCTGGTTGTATGTATATTTTTTAAAAGTAAAAAAGTGAGCAACTTCAAAATTAATGTTAAAGAACAAATTTTTATGTTGAGGTATTTCTCGAGAATATTTGAAATCGCCTACAGCTTCCCCTTTATCATTGACCAATTTAATTTTTGAATAAGTTGCAATACAGTTTTCGCCTTTATATGCTAAGGCCGATTCTTCGATTGCGGTATTCGTTAAAAAATCGTCTGGATCTAGGAAACCGCATATTTCTCCATTCGCTTCTTCGATACATCTCCTTTTAGTAAATCCAACTTTAGAATTGACATTGTTTCTAAAAAGTTGAATGCGAGAATCGGCTTTCGCTAATTCTTGTAATTTTTCGTACGAACCATCTGTAGAACAATCATCAACAATGATAATTTCTAAATTTTGGTAAGTCTGATTTTTTATAGAATTATAACAATCTTGAAAGTAATCCCAGTTGTTATAATGAGCAATTAATATAGAGAATAGCATAAAACTAGGTTGATTTTACAATTTGCTCCTGCTTGTTAATGATAACCGAATTAGCTGGCACATCTTTATGGATAACACAACCTGCGCCAATAATTGTATTGTCGCCAATTGTTACGCCTTTTATCACAATAACATTGCTGCCAAGCCAGCAGTTTTTGCCGATTTTGACAGGAGCAGTTGTGAATTTTTGATGTTCAACTTTAAAGTTGGGTGATGATGTATATTCGTGATTATGATCGTAGAGCTTGACAGACTCTCCGATCAATGTATTTTCACCAATTTCAATACTATCGAGACAATTTATGGAACAGTTATTATTAAAAAACACATTGTTTTCAATTTTTAAACTAGCATTTTTTCCGACCAAAAAATGACAATTATCCCTAACGTTAATGTCCTTACCAAAGCTTATGTTTTTATAGCCATTATAAAACTTGAAATCACAAAAATTACCAATCTTTATGTTGGTGTTTTGGTGTTTCGAAAGTTCTTTTAGGTTAGTTTTTTTTAAAATTTTGAGAATTAATTTTGCTAGAATACTCATCATCTTTTGTTTGTGTAGTCCAAAGATACTGCTTTCCAAAATAAAATGATAATTTTGCAGATAATGAATAACATGAATGACAAAAAAGTTACGATTTCGATACCAATTTTCAAATGTGAAAGTTTTATTATCAAGACGCTGGAGTCAGTAAAATCGCAAACATATCCTAATATTGAAGTTATTTTAGTTAACGATAAAACACCAGATAATAGTGCGGACTTAGTGACGAATTTTATTAGAGAAGGTCAACTTAGTAATTGGAAATTGATAGAATTAAGCGAGAATTCTGGACTTTCTGTTGTTCGAAATAAAGGGATAGATGAGGCGACAGGCGATTATATTTTCTTTTTAGATAGTGATGATACATTGGAAGCGTCATCAATTGCAGATTTTGTTGAAGTGGCAGAAGCGACAAATGCTGAAGTTGTTGTTGGAGAGGTTAAAGGAATTAAGCTTCCGGAATATCAAGAAGTTGATGTTTTCCCTTTAAGAGTTAAAGATGATGTATTGGAAGGTAACGATGTTATTCTTAAGTGTTTGGTAGATGGTGGATTTCCTGTGTCGAGTTGGAACAAGTTGATTCGACTTGACTTTCTTAGGAATAATAAAATATACTTTACGAAAGGATTATATGCGCAAGATTCTCTTCATACATTCGAGATGGCATTAAAACTCACTAAAATTGCTTTTTTAAGAAAGAAAACCTATAATTACTATTTGCACTCGGAATCTGTTATTCATAACCGAAAAAAAGTGCATTTTGACAATTGGATCACAATTGCTAATAAGCTTAACGATTATTATTTATCGGAAAAAGTAGCTTCACGAAAATTACAAATTCTAAAATACTTACTCAATTTTAAAGCAATGACTTTATTGATGAATTGGAAGGCTCAAAAAAATGAGGAATTGTGGAAACATAGCTATAAAGCTTATGCTAAACTTAAAGGGCTAAACTTATCTCATTATTTTTCTTCAGAGTTTTCTTCCAAACAGAAAAAAGAAAATTTTTATATGTCTTTGCCAACTAATTTAGGATACAAGTTATTCCGAAAACGTTTTGGAGACTAAAATAAAAAAAAGGCATCAAACTAATTTGATGCCTTTTTTCTTACAATCTTTTTATATTTTGCTCAAGAGCTAGTTTTCCTTTGACATCGTAGATGACACCATTTTCTTTAAGAAGATTATTTAAATCTAAATTTTCAAATTCGTTATGAGAAACGGCTAATACAATTGCGTCAAATTTCTCTTGCGGAAGTTGGTTAGAAGTGTCGAGATTATACTCATGCTTAACTTCACTTGGGTTAGCCCAAGGGTCATAGACATTAACTTTGATGTTGTAATCTTCTAGGTTTTTAATAACATCAATAACCTTGGTATTTCTGACATCTGGACAGTTTTCTTTAAATGTGAAACCTAATACCAAAACATTGGATTGATTAACTTTAATGTCATTTTTCAACATTTGTTTAACAACTTCACTTGCTACATAATGTCCCATAGAATCGTTCATGCGACGACCAGCCAAGATGATTTCTGGATGATAACCATATTCTTGAGCTTTTTGGGCAAGATAATAAGGATCTACGCCTATACAGTGCCCTCCAACCAATCCAGGTTTGAAGGGCAGGAAGTTCCATTTTGTGCCAGCTGCAGCAAGAACATCATGCGTGTCGATGTCCATTAGATTAAATATTTTTGCTAATTCATTAACGAAAGCAATATTAATGTCACGTTGTGAGTTCTCGATAACTTTAGCCGCTTCAGCAACTTTAATAGTTGGCGCAAGATGTGTCCCTGCGGTAATAACCGATTTGTAAATGTCATCGACAATTTTTCCAATTTCGGGATTAGAGCCAGAAGTTACTTTTAAGATTTTCTCAACCGTATGTTCTTTATCGCCAGGATTGATACGCTCTGGCGAATAACCAGCGAAGAAATCTTCATTAAATTTTAAGCCTGAATTTTTTTCTAAAACAGGAATACATTCTTCCTCAGTAACACCAGGATAAACTGTCGATTCGTAAATTATGATATCGCCTTTCTTTAAAACTTTAGCAACCGTTTCGCTGGCTTTGTAAAGTGGTGTTAGATCTGGACGGTTATTCTTGTCAACAGGCGTTGGGACCGTAACAATATAGATGTTAGAATCTGCAATGTCGTTAAGCTCGTTAGAGCAATAAAGACCTTTGTCTGTTGCGGTTGGATTGTGGTCAATAATTGCACTTTTCAGAACATCATTTTCGACTTCCAAAGTTGAGTCGATACCTTGTCGAAGTTCTGAAATTCTGGCTTGGTTAATATCAAAACCAACCACAGGATATTTGGTTGCAAAAAGTCTTGCTAAAGGCAGACCTACATAACCAAGCCCAATAATAGATATTTTGTGTGTCATTGTGTTATTTTAGATTTTCCCAGTACCATTTAACAGCTTCTTTTAAGCCATCTTTCATAGAAAATTGAGGTTGGTAATTTAATAAATTTTTTGCTTTGTCAATACTTGCTAATGAATGTGGGACGTCGCCTTTTCGGTAATCTCCGTAAATGATGTCTACATCCGCAATTTTTGAATCAAATTCTGATAGATATTCTTTCAAATATTTAACCAAATCATTAAGCGTTGTTCTTTCACCAAAAGCTGTATTATAGATTTGATTGTAAGCATCTTTGTTATCAGACGTTATTGCCAAAAGATTCATTTGGATAACGTTGTCAATATATGTGAAGTCACGAGAATACTCGCCACCACCGTTAATAGTTGGAGACTCATGATTCATAAATTGCATCACAAATTTTGGAATAACAGCTGCGTATGCCCCGCCAGGGTTTTGCTTTCTTCCAAATACGTTAAAATATCTTAGGCCAATCGTATCGAAATCGTAAGTTTTTTTGAAAACATCGGCATAAAGTTCGTTAACATATTTTGTAATGGCGTAAGGAGAAAGAGGTTTTCCAATTCTATCTTCTACTTTTGGAAGCGCTTCCGAATCTCCGTAGGTCGAAGAGCTCGCTGCATACACCATTCTCTTAACACCTGCATCTCTTGCAGCAACAAGCATATTAAGAAAGCCACCAACATTAACATCGTTACTTGTTATCGGATCGTTGATGGATCTTGGCACAGAGCCTAAAGCCGCTTGGTGAAGAACAAAGTCTTTATTTTCGCAAGCTTTTTTACAAGTTTCCAGATCACGGATATCGCCTTCTATTAGGGTGAAATTAGGATGATTTATGATAGCTTCGAGATTCTCACGACGCCCCGTAGAAAAATTGTCTAGACAAGTTACATTAACATTGTTTTGTAGTAAAACTTCGCAAAGGTTAGAGCCAATAAAACCTGCGCCGCCAGTGACAAGTATCTTTTTATTTTCGAGTTGAGGTTTGAAATTCATTTGTATTTTTAAATGTAATTGTAGATGCAAATTTACGTTCTCTTTATGTCAAAAATGTATATTTTTAGCTTTAAATTTTAGTAATAAAGCTTTAAAAAAAAATTCCCCATTGTATCTTTACCTAAATGTTTTATAATATGTTTAAAAATATTAAAACTAAAACTTATAATATTTAATTTTTTTATTAATTAAAACAAGTAAAGAGAGTAGGAGCGAGGTTCCTTTTAATTTTTCGGTCCAGGGTGATTTAATATCGTTAATTTGAAAGTCCCAATAAGCATTAAGTGCAGATAATTTATTTTTTAATGGTATATCCTCTTTACTTAATTCTCTAAAAAATAAGGCGGCGCCTTTAGGCGATTTTTTTAATAACTGCCAAGATTTTGATGTAAGGCCATCTTCCAGATAATCAGCAAAATAGATAGGATCATCAATATACAGGGTTTTATATTTTTCACCAATTTGACGATAGACATAGGATTCTCTGAAAAATTTTTCTCCTTCAAAATGTGGATAAGGATATTGTTTCTGAATCTCGGTTTTGAAAGCTGTAGCAAAATCTCCTTTTATTCCTAACTGGTAAACGAGTTCGTTATGGGTTAAAAGAATCTCGTGCTGCGGAAGGTTTTTTGAGTAGATAATTTTGCTTTTGTCTTTTATAGAACGACAGCCAATGGCAATTCCGGCGACGTTTTTGTTGTCTTTTATATGGCCATATTTAGCAGTAAGTCTATCAATGGCATCATTTGATAAGAAATCGTCGCTGTCCACAATGAAGAACAGTTCGCCTTTGGCTTTTTCTAATCCATGATTAATCGCAATATGCTTTCCACTGTTTTCCTGCAAAAAGTAACGTATTTCAAAATCTGCCTTTTCTTGAAATTGTTGTACCAATTGCGCCGTATTATCTGTACTTCCGTCATCGACAATTAACCATTCAAAATCTTTGTGTGACTGTTCCTCCAAAGATTGAAACAATATTGGCAAGATATAAGCGCGATTGTAGGTTGGGGTGAAGATGGTAATCATTTACTTAATTCTAATATTACGAAAAGGAAGCTGTTTAAAATTATAATGGTATAGGATGTAAGCAATAAAATTTGGTAATAAAAAATTAACATTATATTTACTAAGCTTCTGGTTTAATCCATTATAAAATTTACACCAATAGAAATAATTAAAATCATTTTTACTCAATAATTTTATAATATCATGCTTCAATACATCTGAATAAGGTTTACAGGAAATTTTTGTTTTATTATTATATAAAGCGTTTAATTTTTCTAATAAAATAATCTCAAGACTAATCATATCATTCTTATTTAAAAATGTTATAGAATTGGGGTTTTCTCCTATATAGTAGTAATATGTTTTTTCTTTTAAAAAGACAATTTTTCTAGCTTTCAAGTAGACCTGAAAACTCCACAATTCATCTTCATTTATAATATTAGGATAAAAAGATAAATTATTATTTACAATAAATTGCTTTCTATATAATCTATTACACGCAATTGCTGCCCATTCACCTTTCAAATAATGTTCAGCAATTTCATGTTCTAAACTATTTTTTTCTGATTTGATAAGATGATAATTGTTTTGAATAAATTCTTTATTCCTTATTTGTTGCGTTTCAGCAATACAAACATCAGCTTTTGTTTCTTCAATTTTTTTGTAAAATTTTGAAATAACTTGCTCATTAGAAAGTTCATCGTCACTATCTAAAAAATATAAATAATCTCCTGTAGAATGATTAATACCAATATTTCTAGAATTACTCAAACCTAAATTCTCTTTATTATTGATGACAGCATGCTTAAAATGGGTTGCTGAATTTAATTTTTCACTAATTATTTTTTCAGAATTATCTTTTGAAAAATCATTTATAAGAACTATTTCAATATTAGCATAATCCTGTTTTAATACGGAATCTATACATCTTGAAATAAATTTTTCTGTATTATATACAGGAATAATAATTGAAATAAGTGATTCCATTCATAGATATTTATAAGCTTTGAACAAACCCAATTTGTATCCCAATCTCAACCATTTACTTTTTTTCATCAAATCTAATTTATGATTTAGTTTTCTGAGTACAGCTCTTTGCTCCAAATTTTCAACAAATAAATCCTCTATATTTACATTTCTTCTTTCTGCAGCTTTTATTGCTGTTACCCAATGCCAATAATTTGCTTTATTTACATTTTTTATTGTTGAGATTCCTCCATCATGAATTCGATACATATAAAGGTGTTCATCTAAAAACAATACATCAGCCACTTCATATAATTTTAAGTAAAGATCTTGATCTACGGCTCTTTGTAAATAAGAATCTATTCCTTCTGTTTTAAAATATGCAGCTTTTTTAAAGCTTGCAAAATGAGAAATTGTTCCATCAAAATTGAAAAAATCTTTACTATTATTTGAAACCTGTTTCGTTTTCCAAGGTTTTTGGATATTCAAATTTTCATCACATAGATAAAACTGAGAATAAATCAAAGAGGCAAGTTGTTCCTCCTGATGTTTTTTTACCATTACATCTATAGCACTTTCTACAATTGCATCATCTGGATCAACAAATCCGCAGATTTCTCCATTGGCAAGTTCAACACAACGTCTTTTGGTATATCCAGCACCTTTGTTCTCATTATTTTCATATATTTTGAACCGTTGATCTTGACCTACTAATGTTTTTATTACAGCAACTGAATTATCTGTCGAACAATCATCTACAATGATAACTTCCCAATTTTGGTACGTTTGATCTAAAACTGATTGCAAACACTCGTCCATATAAATAGACTGATTGTAACAGGGAACAATAACCGAAATAAGAGGTTGTTGCATGATGTGTATATTAAGTATTTCTAATTTAGGTTGTTTACAAAGTTACGTCGTTTGTAAGAATATACAAGTTATTATTTGATGGCCTTGCTCTTCTATTTTTTAACCGTATTTATTTATCATTATTAATTTTATACGATAATTATGGTATTCTTAATGAAAAGTAGATTTACTAATTATAGGTTATGCTTTCTTATTTATAGGAATGTGGTGAGTGTATAGTGAAAAGGATGAAAGAGTTTTGCTTGTTCGTTGTCTTGTGTCACAATGGATATACCGACAAAAGGAAAAGTTGTTGATGAGTTTTGTTGTTCTTGTATTTATGGTGATAATTTAATTTCTGCAAGTGGTGTAGCAAGGTTATCTATTGGAACATAGAAATGTTGAAAATTGATAAGGTTTATCTCTAATTCTTCGGTGCAAACAAACCATCCTATACTGATTTCTAAATAAGCGTTTGGGAATTTGGATTTGTTTTGAAATACTAGGCCTGCTTGTATTTTTAATTCATTTGTTTGGGCGTTATATTGCACATAAAACGGAGATAGTTTGCACTTTTTGTTGAGTGAACGATGTTGTAATTTACCATTTTTGTAGGCTTCTACTAGTGCTGTGTACATGGTAGATTGATTAGTTTCTTTTTTAATAGTAGAGAAAAATGAAACCAATTGGTTATGAAAGGTACCGTCTTTTTGTTTCCAGTTGAATGGTAGTATGTTTTTCTTGAAGGATGCGGAAAACATCGATAATTCTTTGAAACGTTTCTTAACTTCTATTGTATTTGGATGCTGTTGTGCTGAACTATTAACAAATCCACCTGCATATTTTTTGACAAAAGATTTACCATTACGTTGAAAAAAAATTAAATTTCCTAATTTAACATTTATATTAAATTTATTATCTGTTTTAGCCATAAATTTACTATATTTAACAATTGAAAATCAGTTAATTAAGTATAGTAAATTTATTTCTATTTTTCTTCTTTTTAATTGTTTTTTACTTCTTCAACTGTATTCCTAAGTTATTTTTATAGTAGTTCTATGCTACCTCTTTGCTACCTTTATGTCGCCTCTGAGCCGACTTAAAGAGGAGGTTTGTTATAGGAATTTGTGATGATACTTTATGTATATTAGCTATAATGATGCTGAATAAATTTGTGGATTGCTTAATTTTTGTTTTGAATTTGTAGAGGATGATGGTCTAGTCTTTCTTGCTAGGTGAAGATTAATAGAAGTTAGTTATTTATCTTAACATTGCGTTTCTTTGTAACAAAATCATTTATTGAAACAAGAAAGGGTTAACTGAATATGCAGAAGGTTAATTTCGCAACATAATTGTTTCAAAATAATTATGATATAATTGAATCGTAAGCAATGCAAAATTTCATCAAATATAATTTAGTTACTCTTTATCGTTCAACAATATTTGTTTATATGATGATGAAAAAGTATTTAATGAAAAATTCTTTTTAGAGTATTCAAGGGCATTTTTTGAAATAGTTTGCAATAAATTTCTATCGGAATTTAATTCACTTATTATTAAACAAAATTTTTCAATAATCTCATTTTCATCTAATTCATTAGAAACTAAAAAACCATTTACTCCATTTATTATATGTTCATTTATACCTCCAACATCTGTACATATACAAACTACGCCGTTTGCCATAGCTTCCATTACCACCATTGGGAATCCTTCTCTATAAGAAGTAATTAAAAGAATATCACTTGATTGATAGATCAAATTAATTTCTTCTTTTGATTCTATATTCTTTATATAAAATTTTTCAATACCGTCAACTTCAATCTCTTTATGTCCATAGATTGATAGATTTACATTCTGAACAATTTTTTCACCAATCTCTATAACTAAATCAACTCTCTTTTCTATTGCAATTCTACCACAATAAACACAAGATAGAACTTTTCTATTATCATAATCCCTTGAAAAAGTAGGTGAAATTCCAACTCCATTATAGATAACGTCTATTCTATTCGTTAATTCTAAATCAATATTATTTTCTTTATAGAGTGCAACAAAGTCATTCTTTGTTTTTTTATTAATAACAATTCTTTTATCTAATAATTTTACAAATGATAAACTATAAATTTCCATACCTCCATAATCAGGCAATGTAAATGCATGAAGCAAATCTATTTTTTTTACTTTTTGATTAAAATACTTTAAAACATCGTAATAGTATGAACTGTTACATCCAAAAATTGATACATTATTGAAGTAGCCTACAAATCTGAATATATAATTTATTGTGTTATTGTAATATAAATTTTTAAGAAATGGTTTAAAATCAAAACAATATGTATATTCTTTAAACTCTTTCAAAAAATGATTGTTATTAGAATATGCTGTAAAAACTACAATAGATTTTTTTTTTCCTAAACTCTTCACAATATCTAAATGAACTCTTTCTGCTCCACCTGTGTGATAAAATGGGAAAAAGAATATCGTTTTCACTTTAAGTGATCTTGTAAAGAAACTAATCGAAGTAAAAAGGAACTTGAATGCTTTCTTTAATTTAGGTAACATTTTATCAAAACTATTTTATATTATCTTTGAAATGATTTTATAAACAAACACTGGTATTTTATACTTAATCGCAATAGACAGTCTTTTAATTTTAAAAGAATAGCTATTATATTGTTCTATTATATCACGATCAATATTTTTTTTATTTATATATTGATTAAAAAAATAATTGTTAATAATATTTTTAATTTCTCCATCTTTATCATAAAGTATTTTCAAATAAATGTCTTCTTTTATTATTCTTTCTTTCTTTACTTTAGTTATATTATTCTCATGATATCTATAAAAAGCTAATTTATCAGGTATATAAGCAATCAAATAATTTTTATTAATTTTTAGCCATCTATAATAATCTTCAACTAATAAACTTGAGTTATAATCACCAGTAACTTTCAATACATCTAAACGCATTACAACTGACAATGCCGAAATTATATTCTTTTTTAATAGTTCTTTTTTTAAAATATAAGGATTCATTTCTGAATCAATATTATAATCTGCCTCTATATTAATAATCTGTGAATTATCATCAATCGTATTCGTATTTGTAAATACCATTCCATACTCATCTCCTAATTCTTCAAGTTTTTGGACGCATTTTTCAATTGCTTTTGGATGAAGAAAATCATCTGCAGCTATTAACTTTATGTATTTTCCAGTTGCCAATTCAACACACTCATTTAGGACAGTGGCTAAGCCTGTATTTTTTGTATGGTAATTCTTTTTTGCGCGATAATTATTATCTTTTAACCAATTGTCAAATATCTCCACAGAATTATCGGTTGATGCATCATCTGCAACAATTAATTCTATATTAGAGTAGGTTTGAGCTTTTATACTGTCCAAATTTTCCTTAATATATTTTGATTGGTTGTAGGATATGACAACAATTGTAACTAATGGAAGTGTAGACATTTTTAAAACTGATTAACAATATTAATAATTTTACTCACTTCTTCATCAGTCAATATTGAAGAAATAGGCAAGCTCAATACTTCGTTGTGCATAGCCTCTGTTATTGGAAAAGATAAATCTTTTAGCTCTTTATAAGCCTCTTGATGATGAGGTGGAATAGGATAATGTATGATGGTTTGTATTCCTTTTTCAGTCAAATAGTTTTGTAATTGATCTCGATCTGCAGATCTTACAACAAAAACATGCCATACATGTTCGTTTTCATCCGTAGGATTTTCAGGAAGAATAATTTTTGGATTATTGATTTCCGAAAGAAAACGTTTGGCAATTATTCTACGAGCTTTATTTTCGTTGTCAATGTATTTTAGTTTCACATCCAAAACAGCTGCTTGCAATTCATCTAAGCGAGAATTTAATCCTTTATAGATATTCACATATTTTTGATTGGACCCATAATTAGATATTGCACGAATAGTTTTTGCAAGTTCGTCATCATTTGTTGTGACTGCACCCGCATCTCCTAACGCACCGAGATTTTTCCCAGGATAAAAACTAAATCCTGCTGCATCTCCCAAATTTCCAGATTTTATTCCTTGCCAAGTTGCTCCAATAGCTTGAGCATTGTCTTCGACAATTTTTAGGTTATGTTTAGCTACGATAGATTTTAATTCTTCACTAAAAACAATTCTTCCTTGTAAATGAACGATTAAAATTGCTTTCGTTTTTTTTGTGATTGCAGTTTCAATCTTATTAATGTCAATATTGAAGGTATTGTCATCAGGCTCCACCAAAACAGGTACTAATCCGTTATCAGAAAGTGCTAAAATAGAAGCAATATAGGTGTTTGCAGGAACGATTACTTCGTCCCCAGCTTTCATTGTTCCCAATTCAATGTAAGCTCTAAAAATTAAACGTAAAGCGTCTAATCCATTGGCAACACCAATTGCATATCTCGCACCAATATAGTTGGCAAGATTATTTTCGAAATTTTTAACTTCTTCTCCCATCAGGTACCAACCCGAACGAAAAACATCTAATAGTTTTTGCTCAATTTCTTGTTGATATAATAAGTTTACTTTCTGTAAGTCAAGGAATTTTATCATTGTACTATTGTCTTTAGTTTCTTTTATTTTTATATTTAGTTAAATATAAGTTTTTCTTTTTAGAACTTGCGGTCAAAAAATTAATCTTTGAAAAATGAAAATTCATAATAGTATAGTACAACCGAAATAACGGCTGCAACACATGAAAATGAAATATTTTAACGAAAATTTTTGAGCATAAGAAGTACTATCGGTAAAATTTTTCTCTAGCGATCTTAAGACTTAGTCATTCTCATAGCCATTTTTTAGTTTCCAGACATCAAATCCTTCTTTTTCCCAAGGCATTCCCCGACTGAATTTATCTGGCCATGGATAATGGCTTTCATCTGTTTCTTTAGATTTTAGGTCTCTAACATCCTTAATTCGTCTAGCTGGGTTACCAACTATTAATGAATAATCTTCATATTTTCCCCCAACAAGCGATTGCGCACCAACGAGACAATGCATACCAATTTTGGTTGCAGGTAAAAGGACTGTTCCAACAGCTATTTGAGAAAAATCCCCAATTGTTGCCCCAACGCAAATGTCAGAAGGTGGTGTTGGATCGTTAGTTAATACAACATAAGGATAAATAAAAACAAAGTTTCCTATTTTGGATTGTTGGCCAATATGAACATTACTGTGTAACCAACAATTATTTCCAAATTCTACATAACCTTGGATGTCTGTAACTGTTCCTAATCTGCAATTATTTCCAAATCTTGATTGTTCTCTTACTGTTGCGCGATGACCTGTTGAAAAGTTAGTTCCAAAAGAAGAGCCTGAATAGATAATTGTATGACTACGGATTAAAGCACCTTCTCCAATTATGGTTTCAGGATTTTGATAATCGTCTTTAAAGTAATAATCATTAAGTGGCTCACCAATAATACAATCATTAGAAATAATAGAGTTGTCACCGATTATAACATTATCATAGATAACACTATTGTCGCCAATTTTTACATTTTTGCCAATTTTTGCTTTCGGACTTATATAGACATTACGGTTATTAAATTTCATCATTATGGTTTTTAAATTCTTCAAAATCCCTAAAATAATCATCTTCATTATACAATTCTGAAGCGAGGCAAAGTAGAACTGCATTGTGAGTAAAGTGGATATCTCTCCAAATTAATTTAGGCAGATATAAGCCCTTTGAAGGATGATCCAAAACAAATGCTTCCTTGTTTCCTAATTGATTTTCTGTATTAAAAGTTATTGTTCCTGATACAGCAAATATTACTTGTTCTAAAGCTTTATGAGCATGCCCACCACGCACAACATCTTGCGGTGTATAATAGGTCCAATATACTCTTTTTATATCAAAAGGAATGTTTTTTTGAGCTTCCGCAATGGTTATATACCCTAACTGTGACGAACCTATTTTATCTAAAATTATTACTTGTGGTTTCATAACTGAAAATCAATTTTGTAATCAAAACTAGGTCTAATAATTCCTGGGTAAATATGCGTTTTAGTACCCACTTTTACATTTTCTACTTCGAAGCCGATGAGATTATCTACATTGAATAATACTTCAGATTGATTCTTGCCAAAAATTAGCTTGAAGTAGTAATTACCAGCATTTAGCATACCTGCGGGTAAATCAAATTCGATTGAGTAGACTCCTTTTTTAGCATTATAGTTTTCACTAATTAATTTACCAACGTGGAAAATTACCAACTCTTCAAAGTTTCTTAACTCAAAAGTAGCATCAAGGTTTATATCTGCTAGATTGTTGTAAAATTGCAGTTTTATTCGAATTCCTGAATCTATATCTATGATGTTTTGCTTAATAGGTTTAGCAGAGAATTCTAATATTTTGATATTGTCATTTCCTACTGCTGTCTCTATGTTTTCAGCCAAATAGCTATTTGATAATTCATAATCTTTTTGATACTCTAAAATAGTTTCCAATATATCTCCTTGATAGCTTACCATTCCATTTTTCATAAGAATGCCATTGCTGCAAAGCTCTTTAACGGAGGTCATGTTGTGACTTACAAATAGAACAGTTCTACCTTCACCTTTTGTAACATCACCCATCTTTCCAAGACATTTTTTTTGGAATTCTGCATCTCCAACGGCAAGTACTTCATCTACAATTAATATTTCAGATTCTAGATGTGCTGCTACCGCAAATGCCAAACGTACATACATCCCTGATGAATAACGTTTAACTGGCGTGTCAATATAACGTTCTACACCAGCAAAATCTACAATTTCATCAAATTTTCTTGAAATCTCTTTTCTTGTCATTCCAAGAATAGCTCCATTTAGGTAGATGTTTTCACGACCTGTCATTTCTGGATGAAAACCAGTACCTACTTCAAGTAATGACGCAATACGTCCTTTGTATTTTATTGACCCGGTTGTTGGTTTTGTAACACGAGAAAGGAGTTTTAATAAAGTTGATTTACCAGCGCCATTTCGTCCAATAATCCCGACAGCCTGTCCTTGCTCTACTTGGAAATTGATACCTTGAAGTGCCCAGACATAGTCAGATTCACCTTTATGCGTTCTATCATTAGCTTCGCCGATTTTAAGATAAGGATCTTCTTTACCTAGCAGATTAGCCCACCAGCGTTTTATATCATGTTGTAATGTTCCTGTGCCAACCTCTCCAAGACGATATTGTTTTGAAACATTTTCAATATCTAGAATTATATTTTTATCCATTTAATCATCATTTGGTTATGGTTAAACTGTATCCATAAAGGATTTTTCTACTTTATTAAAAATAATTGTTCCTAAAAGGAGAATCATAAAAATCACAATAGTAGAATACAGCAGCATACTTAAGTTAAAGTCACCGACACCTAAATATGCATATTTGAAGCATTCGAAAATTCCAGTTAAAGGGTTAAGATCAGCAATCCATCTGTATTTTTCAGGCATTGAAGAAACAGGATATACCACTGGTGTTACATACATATATAAAGAGACCCCAAAGCTAAGCAACATTGATAAATCTTTATACTTGGTTGTCATTGAGGAAAATATCATCCCCATCCCCATTGCAAATGCTGCCATTAGGACGATTAGAAAAGGTGTTGCCAATATCCAAATATTAGGATGTATGTTGCCTTCAAAAAAATAATAGTATGCTGTTACACAAATAAATAATATAAATTGTACGCCAAATTGCATGAGGTTAGAGCTTACAATTGCTAACGGCATAACCAGTCTCGGGAAATATACTTTTCCAAATATTGAGGCATTACCACGGAAAACATTAGAAGTGTTGTTAAGGCAAGATGAAAAATAATTCCATAATGTTACACCCGCTAGGTAGAATGCTAACTGTGGGGCGCCATCCGTTGAAAGATTTGCAATATTCCCAAAAACAATTACATACATAATTGTTGTGAAAATTGGGTTTATAAAAAACCATAATGGACCTAAAATTGTTTGTTTAAAAGATGTAACAAAGTCACGCTTTACGAGCATATAGACTAAGTCACGATAATTCCAAACTTCTTTTAAGTTTAAAGAAAAAAGAGAATGCCCAGACTCAATGACTTGAGTCCATTTTTTATTTTCATCAGATGTGTTGTTCATTTATTTAATTAGTTTTTTTAGATAAGTTCCGTATCCACTTTTACCATATTTTTCTGCTGATTTTAATAATTGTTCTTTATTGATAAATCCTTTGCGGTAAGCGATTTCTTCAATACAAGAAATTTTAAAACCTTGTCTTTTTTCAAGAACACGCACAAATTCTGAAGCTTCATGGAGTGAGTCGAAAGTCCCTGTATCCAACCAAGCAGTGCCTCTACTCATTACCCCAACTTCTAATTCGCCATTTTCAAGATAAATTTTATTGATATCTGTAATCTCCAATTCGCCACGAGGAGATGGTTTCAAATTTTTTGCATATTCCACAACCGAGTTGTCATAAAAATACAATCCAGGAACAGCAAAGTTTGATTTTGGCTCAGTTGGTTTTTCTTCAATAGAAAGAGCATTGTAATTTTCATCAAATTCTACAACACCATAACGCTCTGGATCAGAAACTTGATAGGCAAAAACGCAACCTCCTTTTACGTTAGTTTTACTTTCTAGGAGTTGAGGTAAGCCAGTGCCATAGAATATGTTATCACCTAAAACTAAAGCAACAGAATCCTCTCCAATAAACTCCTCAGCAAGGATAAAGGCCTGCGCTAGCCCATCTGGAGATGGCTGAACTTTATATTCGAAACGACATCCAATTTGAGATCCGTCACCTAAAAGTCTTTGGAAAGCTTCTTGATCATGTGGTGTTGTAATAATTAAAATCTCTCTAATCCCAGCAAGCAATAGTGTCGAAATGGGAAAATAGATCATCGGCTTATCATAAACAGGCATCAATTGCTTGCTAACAGCGATTGTTAATGGGTACAATCTTGTGCCAGATCCACCAGCTAGAATAATTCCTTTCATATGTTCGCGCTTTTTAGGAATATTGTTTGTCGTAATATTTTTGATAATCTCCAGAAGTTACATTCTCTAACCATTCTTTGTTGGATAAAAACCAATCGATAGTTTTAGAAAGTCCTTCTTCAAAAGTTACAGAAGGTTTCCACCCAAGATCTTTGTTAAGTTTTGTTGCATCAATTGCATAACGCTTGTCATGTCCAGGTCTATCCTTAACGAAAGTAATTAACTTCTCAGAGTAACCAGCTTCTTTTCCAGTTTTTTCGTCAACTTGTTTAATTAATTCTTTAACCAAATCGATGTTTTGCCATTCGTTCCAACCGCCAATATTGTACGTTTCTCCAGTTTTTGCTTCATGGAAAATTTGGAAAATAGCTTTTGCATGGTCAATTACATATAACCAGTCTCTTGTATATTTTCCGTCGCCATAGATTGGAAGCGGTTTTTCATTTAAAATATTGAAAAGACAAAGCGGAATCAACTTCTCTGGGAAGTGATTTGGACCATAATTATTAGAACAATTAGATACAATAAATGGCATTCCGTAAGTGTTTCCGTAAGCTCTTACCAAGTGGTCGGATGCAGCTTTGCTTGCTGAGTAAGGTGATTTTGGATCATAAGAAGTTTCTTCTGTAAAGAAGCCTATTTCTCCCAATGCTCCGTATACTTCGTCAGTAGAAACGTGATAGAATAGATTGGTTCTCGGTTCATCTGGGAAGTTACCATGTTGATGATTTGGATTAAGAGTCCAAAACTCTTTCGCTAAATTCAATAAGTTAGCAGTTCCATTAACATTAGTATTGATAAATGCATTAGGATCAGTGATACTTCTATCAACATGAGATTCTGCGGCTAAATGTATAATAGCGTCTGGATTATGCTTTTCAAAAACCCTTCTTAGTTCTTCTGGTTTTGTAATATCTGCTTTTTCGAAAATGTAGTTTGGTTCATTTTCGATATCTTTTAAATTTTCTAGATTACCCGCATAAGTTAAAGCATCTAGATTGATAATATTAGTGTTTGGTAGATTTTTCACAAACTCTCTAACAACGTGAGAGCCGATAAAACCAGCGCCACCGGTAATGATGATATTTTTCATCTATTAGTTGTTAATTGTTTTACGCCCGATTGATTTGTAAAAGAAACCATGTCGTTCTGGAACTTCTAATGGGAACATATTACGTCCATCAAAAATGATTTTATTTTTCATTTTTGATGCCATTAGATCAAAATTAGGATTTTTAAATTCTGGCCATTCTGTTGCGATTAATAAGCAGTCCGCATCTTGTAATGCAGCATACATATCTTCTGCATATTCGATTTGGTCACCAATAACATTGCGAACATTAGCTTCTGCAATTTTGTCGTATGCTGTTACTTTTGCTCCTTTTTCTAATAATAATTTAATATTGTCAAGTGATGAAGCTTCACGAATATCATCCGTATTTGCTTTAAAAGCTAAGCCCCAAAGTGCAATTTTTTTTCCTTTTAAATCGTTGAAATACTTTTCAATATCTTTTGTTAAAATTACTTTTTGTGCATTGTTAACCGCTTCTGTCGATTCTAAAATTTGGAATTTGAAATTTTCATCTTGTCCAGATTTAATCAAAGCTTTAACATCTTTCGGAAAACAAGATCCACCATATCCGATACCTGGAAATAAAAATCTATGTCCAATACGATCATCACTTCCCATACCCAATCTTACTTTGTCAACATCAGCACCAACCAATTCGCAATAGTTTGCGATTTCGTTCATGAAGGTGATTTTAACAGCAAGGAAGGAGTTGGCAGCATATTTTGTTAATTCCGAAGATTTTTCGTCCATGAAAATAATTGGAACGCCCGTATTGGTGAATGGCTGATAGATTTGAGCCATAATGTTTTTTGCTTTGTCAGAGCTACAACCAACAACAACTCTTGCAGGATTCATAGAGTCTTCTACTGCAAAACCTTCTCTCAAGAATTCCGGATTTGATACAACATCAAAAGGTAAATCAGTTTTAGAAGCAATAACAGCAGTTACTTTGTCAGCCGTGCCAACCGGAACAGTCGATTTATTAACAACAACTTTATATTCAGTCATCATTTCGCCAATGTCATTCGCAACTTTTAGAACGTAAGATAAATCTGCAGAACCATCTTCACCGGGAGGCGTTGGTAAGGCAAGATAAATAACTTCGCTTTTGTCTAAAGCTTCTTTTAAATTAGTTGTGAAATGTAATCTGTTAGCGTGGATGTTTCGAAGGAACATTTCTTCAAGATTAGGCTCGTAGATTGGTACGATGCCTTTCTTCATGCCTTCAACTTTTTTTTCATCAATGTCCACACAATATACAGAATTGCCTAATTCTGCTAGTGTTGTGCCAGTTACGAGACCTACATAACCAGTTCCTACTATAGTAATATTCAAGATTTGAGTTTTTAAATTTCATACAAAGATAAATTATTTTAACATATTATAGTATAATGTCGATTTTGCTTTTTATTAATGTTGGAAGAAATGATGCTTTTTTTTTGTTAATAATATTAAATTTAAATTTCCAAATTAGAGAGCGTAAAGTCTTAAAATTCAATATAATTTGGATTTTTTGAAAAAAGTAGCTATATTTGCAAAAGATTTACGGAACAGAATGAAAAGGCCTTCGAGAGAATGCCTTTTTTCGTAAACGTAATTCAAGGAAAAGTATGAGTTTTAAAGAGCAGATTGAAGCTTTGTTGGCTTCTTTTTTAGAAGAAAGAAAAGATTTGTTTTTGGTTGATCTTAAGATTTCTGCAGATGACCAGATTACAGTGACTTTGGATGGGGATAATGGTGTAACTTTACAAGATTGTCTAGATGCAAGTCGTGCTATAGAGTTTAATATGGATCGAGAAGAACATGATTTTGCTTTGCAGGTTATGTCTTATGGTTTGTCGGAACCTTTAGCTCTTAATCGTCAATATCAAAAAAATATTGGCAGAGAACTAGATGTTGTTTTGACTTCTGGTGAAAAGATTGAAGGCGAGTTGGTGTCTGTGGATGAAGACTCGATCACTCTTTTGTTGAGATATCGTCGTCCAAAACTTATCGGAAAAGGTAAGGAAGATGTCGAAGAAGAAAAAGTAATACGTCTTGATGAGATTAAAAAGGCGTTGGTGGTAATTAAATTTTAATAAGAAAAATATAATCAATGGATAATTTAGCTTTAATTGAAGCTTTTGGCGATTTTAAAGAAGTAAAGAATATAAGCAAAATTGACCTAATGGCGATCATTGAAGATTCTCTTAAAACGCTTTTGAGAAAAAGATATGATTCTGATGATCATTTTGATGTTATTGTTAACCCTGACAAAGGGGATTTTCAGATTTTCTTAAACAAGGTTATTGTTGAAGACGAAATGTCAGAAGACGATGATTTAGAAATCGAAATCTCTGAAGTTAGAAAAATAGACTCTACGTTTGAAGTTGGTGAAGAATATACACAAGAAATTCCAGTTGCTAAATTGGGACGTAGAAACATTCTTACACTTAAGCAGATTCTTGCAACCAAAATACAAGAGCACTTTAATGCGACTTTGTATGAGCAATTCCGTGATAGAATTGGACAGTTGGTTGTAGGAGAAGTTCACCACATTCGTCACAAGCATGTTATTATGTTGGATGATGAGGGTAACGAATTTATCTTGCCTAAAGAAAATCAGATTCCGTCAGATTTCTTCAAAAAAGGAGATAATGTAAGAGCGATTGTAGAAAGTGTTGACTTCCGTGGATCTAAGCCTCAGATTATGATTTCGAGAACTTCACCGAAGTTTTTAGAGCAATTGCTAGAGTTGGAGATTCCTGAAATTCAAGATGGTACAATTATTCTTAAAAAGGTTGTAAGAATACCAGGAGAGAAAGCGAAAATCGCTGTAGATGCTTACGATGACAGAATTGATCCAGTTGGTGCTTGTGTGGGTGTTAAAGGATCAAGAATTCACGGTGTTGTAAGAGAGTTGAGAAATGAAAATATTGACGTTATCCAATGGTCTAAGAATCCAGAAATTTTGGTGAAGAGAGCATTAGGTAATATCATTATTAATAAGGTAGAAGTAGACGAAGAGCATAACTATGCAATGGTCTACACACCTATTGAGGAGATTTCTAAAGTTATTGGTAAACAAGGTCAAAACATTAAGTTGGCATCTTGGTTAACAGAATACGAAATCGATGTTTATAGAGAGAAACAAGAAGATGACGATGTTGAACTAAAAGAGTTTAGCGACGAAATCGAATCATGGATTATTGAAGAGTTCAAAAAAGTTGGTCTAGAAACTGCTAGAAGTGTATTAGATAAAGATACAGAAGCATTGCTTAACTTGGTTGACTTAGAAGAAGAAACAATCGAAGAGGTTAAAAATATTCTTAGAGAAGAATTAGAAGACTAAGCGAGTTGTTACAATCTCTAATAAACAGTAAAAAGAAAATACTTTAATTTTAAAAATTAAAAACAGAACATTTATAAATGCCAAAAATTAGATTAAATAAAGCAGTTAAGGAATTTAATATTTCGATGGGAAGGATGGTAGAATTTCTACAATCTAAAGGCTTCGAAGTAGAGAGTAACCCTAACGCTCAACTAGAAGAAGCGGCATATTCTGCATTAGAAGCTGAGTTCAAAAAAGATGGAGAACAACGTAAAGCTTCTCATGAGGTTGTGATTTCTAAAGTTCCGGAAGAAAAACTGGAAATCGAAGAAAAAGCGCCTGAGGTTATAAGAGCCAAAGCAAACCTAAAACCTGAAACTAAAATTTTAGGTAAGATTGATCTTGATTCTAACAAACCAGTTGTGGAAGAGCCTGCTAGCGAGGTTAAAGCTGAGCCTGTGGTAGAACAACCAAAAGCTGAAGAAGTTAAGAAAGAAGATTCTAAACAAGAATTCAAAGTCTTAGATAAGATTGATTTGTCTCAATTAGAAAACAGAAATCGACCTACAAAAAAGGAAAAACCAGAACCTAAAACTGAAAAGCCAGAAGCACCTAAAAAAGTGGAAACACCAAAAATAGTTGCCGAAACGCCTAAAGTTGAAGAAAAACCGCTTGCTCCTAAAGAAGAGGTTGTTGATAACAAACCAACTGAAACAACAGAAGATAGCGAGCCACAAAAAATTGAAACAGTTTATCAAAAACTTGATGGACCTAAAATCCTTAAGCAAACGGTTGACTTATCTCAATTTGCTCCAAAACCTAAACCTTCAAATGCTGGTGGTCCTAATGCTGCTAAGAAGAAAAGAAAACGTATAGAAAAACCTGGACAACCAGGAGCTAACAATAACCAACAAGGCGGCAACAATAATAACAACCAAGGCGGAGGTAAT
Organism: Soonwooa sp. T0.1_25; assembly: GCF_057652215.1. Taxonomy (NCBI): domain Bacteria; kingdom Pseudomonadati; phylum Bacteroidota; class Flavobacteriia; order Flavobacteriales; family Weeksellaceae; genus Soonwooa; species Soonwooa sp. T0.1_25. The sequence continues at coordinate 339,900 of NZ_JBYFBZ010000001.1, forward strand.
AATAACCAAGGTCAAGGTGGTAACCGTTTCGGTAACAACAACAACCGCGGTGGTCAAGGTGGTAACAACCAAGGCGGAAATCGTCCAGGAGGTAATAACCAAGGTGGTAATCGTGGAGGTAATAATCGTGGAGGTAACAACCGAGGCGGTGGTCAAAGAGTTATGCCAGTTGAGTTAACAGATGAGCAAGTTAAAAATCAAATTAAAGAGACTTTAGAAAAGCTGACCAATAAAGGCGGTAAAAATAAAGGCGCTAAACACAGAAAAGATAAACGTAACTGGAGAAGAGAGCAAGACGAACTTCAACAAGAACGTGATGCTCAAGATACAACACTTAAAGTGACAGAATTTATTACTGTTAATGAGTTAGCAAGCTTAATGAATGTTAGCCCGACTGAGGTTATCTCTGCTTGTTTCTCACTAGGTGTTATGGTTACGATGAACCAACGTCTAGAAGCGGATACTTTAACATTGGTTGCTGACGAATTCGGTTATAAAATTGAATTCTCTGATGCTGACTTGGAAGAAAACTTAGATGAGGAAACGCCAGATGCAGAGGAAGATCTTATTGCTAGAGCGCCAATTGTTACAGTAATGGGACACGTTGACCATGGTAAAACGTCATTATTGGATTACATCCGTAAAGCAAATGTAATTGCGGGAGAATCTGGAGGTATTACACAGCACATCGGTGCTTACAATGTTAAACTAGAAGGTGGACAACGTATTACATTCTTAGATACACCAGGTCACGAGGCCTTTACAGCGATGAGAGCGCGTGGTGCACAAGTTACCGATATTGTAATTATCGTAATTGCAGCGGATGACGACGTGATGCCACAAACTAAAGAAGCTATTGCGCACGCACAAGCGGCTGGTGTACCAATGATTATCGCACTTAACAAAGTTGATAAGCCAAATGCTAATCCAGACAACATTCGTCAACAATTATCAGGTATGAATATCTTGGTAGAAGAATGGGGTGGTAACATCCAATCTCAAGAGATTTCTGCTAAGTTTGGTAATAACGTAGATGCGTTGTTGGAAAAAGTTTTACTACAAGCAGAAATGCTTGAATTAAAAGCAAATCCAAATCGTGCTGCTAATGGTGTTGTTATCGAAGCAGCTCTAGATAAAGGTAGAGGTTATGTTTCTACGATATTAGTTCAGAATGGTACTCTTAAAGTTGGTGACTATATTCTTGCTGGTAAAAATCACGGTAAGGTTAAGGCAATGCTTGATGAAAGAGGAAAACCTATGCAGGCCGCTGGTCCCTCAATTCCTGTAACTATTTTAGGATTAGATGGTGCGCCAACTGCAGGTGATAAATTCAGAATTTACGCTGACGAAAAAGAAGCGAAAACTATTGCTACGAAGAGAGAGCAGTTACAAAGAGAGCAAACTTTACGTACTAAAAAACATCTTACTTTGGATGAAATCGGAAGACGTATTGCACTTGGCGAATTTAAAGAACTTAACATTATCCTTAAAGGTGACGTGGATGGTTCGGTAGAGGCATTATCAGATCAGTTACAACAATTATCAACTGAAGAAATTCAGGTTAATATCTTACACTCTGGTGTTGGTCAAATTACAGAAAGTGATATTCTATTAGCAGCGGCATCTGATGCTATTGTTATCGGATTCAACGTTAGAGCAAGTGTAAACGCTAAAGATATTGCGGATAAAGAAGAAGTTGAAATCAGAACTTATTCGATTATCTATGCTGCTATTGATGAGGTTAAAGAAGCGATGGAAGGGATGCTTTCACCAGAAATTAAAGAACAAGTTATCGGTAATGTAGAAATCCGTGAGGTGTTCAAAATTTCTAAAGTAGGTACTATTGCAGGTTGTATGGTATTAACTGGTAAAGTAACTAGAAATTCTAAAATTAGATTGCTTCGTGATGGTATCGTGAAATTTGATGGAGAGCTAGAAAGCTTAAAACGTTTCAAAGACGATGTTAAAGAAGTAACTAAAGGCTACGAATGTGGTCTTAACCTAAAAGGTTATAATGATATTGAAGTTGGTGACATCTTAGAAGTCTACGAAGAAGTAGCAGTTAAGAAGAAACTGAAATAATCAATATTATGTATTGGATAATATACCACTGAGAACTCTCGGTGGTATTTTTTTTGTTTTAATAAACAACCGTTTGATTTAAGAGTAATGTGTCAAAACATTAACTTATAATCTATTATTTTTGTACTTAAATGTTAAAGTTTTAATGGATTTTTAAATTTAATTTGGTGTATTAGGAAAAAATTAACATATTTGTAAACTATAATATCAAATTAGTGTTAATATGAACGTAAAACTACGAGTTTTAAGCGCTGGGGCAGTTTTCTTTATGGGAGCCTCAATGCTAGCACAAAAAAAGAAATCCGATACAACTGAAACAAAAATACAAGAAGTTGTTTTGGTGGGAGGTGTTAAACTTGATCCAGCAGTTAAATTAGGATCATATACGGTTGTGTCAAAGGCGAATTTTGAAAGTACGCCAGTAGCTTCAGTAGATGAAGTTTTAAACGGAAGAGTAGCAGGGTTAACATTCTCTACTACTGGAGGTGATCCAGGTTCAACCAATATGATTACAATTAGAGGAGTGGGATCACTTATTGGCACTCCTAACCCTTTGTATGTAATTGATGGGGTAATTGTAGGAAAAGGTTCTGATAATTCGCAGGTTATGGAATCTTGGAATCCGTTAGCGAGTATTGATCCAAATACTATTGAAAAAGTAGCTGTGCTTAAAGATGCTTCAGCTACTGCATTATATGGAGCGCGAGGTGCTAACGGTGTAATTGTTATTACGACAAAAAAAGGGCGTTATAACCAGAAGACTAAATTTAACTTTTCTACTGATATGTCAATTCAAGAAATTGCATATGATAAACAGAAGTATATGAATGCTTCTGAATATTTACAGTGGGGTGGGCTAATGTATGTTAATCAAGCAAGGAGAGCAGGTCAAACTCTTGATATGCAAACAGCTATTGATCAGTTTGCAACTAGTCAGAACTATGATGGTCATACAGACGAAAACTGGCAAAAAAGAGTTCAAAGAAATAATTCTATTGTAAATACATACAATTTTTCTGCATCAGGAGGGGGAGAGAATACTTCGTTTAGATTAGGTGGTTCTTACTATCAAAATCAACCATTGATTTTGAATAGTAAGTTTGATAGAATAAGTTTGAGCTCTGCAATTGATCATAAATTTGGTGAGAAATTGACCTTGAGTTTTGTAAATAATTTCACGAATGTTGAAAGAAATACGTATGATGATGGTGGAGCATATAGAAATCCATGGTTAACAAATTGGTATATAGCACCAATTTATCCCGCTTATAATAAAGATGGATCATATAATCAAACTAATCTTGGAAATGGTAATGAAAATTTTAATCCATTGGCTGTTCAAAACCTAGATTTCATGACAGGTTCTATTAAAACTTTTGTTTCTTCATTGAATGCAGAATGGCAAATAGTTAAAGGACTTTATGCAAATTCATTATTAGGAGTTCAGTATCAAGCGGTAGATGAAAAGAAATTTTGGCATCCAACTATAGCAGATGGTCTTAATTATGGAGGTTATGTGTTAGAGGCTCGTACTAGTGCTTTTGATTGGAATTGGAATAATTCTTTAAGTTATCGTAAAGTAATTGGAGATTTGCATGATTTTCAGGTTTATGCAGGTATGGAATACCAAGAGCATAAGTATTATGCAATGGGTGCTCAAGGCGATCAATTAGCTAAACCACTTCCATTTTTGTCATTAGCAACACACTTTTTATCACCATGGGAAGATCGCTTTAAGTGGACTCAAATTTCGTATTATGGAAGGCTTAATTATACATTCGATGGAAAGTATAACTTAGCTGGACAAATAAGAAGAGATGGTAACTCTACATTAGGAAACAAGAAAAATGGTAATTTCTGGTCAATTGCTGGTTCATGGAGTGTTGCTAAGGAAAATTTTTTACCAGAAACATTTACAGATTTAACATTGAGAGCTAACTATGGTCAGATTGGGAATATTCCTTATGCAGACCAGTGGGGAGTTCAGTATAATACCTTTGCATTATTATCTCCATCCAGTTTATATGAAAATGAAGCAGCAAGTAGTATTACAGCAGCAGGGAATAAAAATTTGGTTTGGGAAGTTTCAAAACAATATAACTTAGGTTTAGATTTTGGGGTTCTTAATAACAACATTAATGGTTCGGTTGATGTATATCAAAGAAGAACAGTTGATGCTATTTTCTCATACACTACAGCTGAAGAAAGCGGTGGACCAAGCAGTTATTATGCAAATGTTGGAGATATCTTAAACAAAGGAGTTGAAGTTACAATGAATTTCAAGCCATTTAATAAAGAATTTAAGTGGATTATTGATGCTAATTTTGCATATAATAAAAACACAATCGAATCCCTTGTTGAGAAAGATTACTTATTTATGGATGGTACCTCTAATAATATGAGAGCTTTATCGCCAGGGCATTTATTAGGTGAGTATTATACTTTTGACTGGGCAGGGGTTGATCCAGCAACAGGTAATGGTTTATTCTATACTGACGCTAGTCATACTGCAACAACAAGTAATAGGACCGAAGCTAAAAGAGTTTGGCAAGGTAAATCTCCTTTTCCAAAATACACAGCTGGTATAAAGACGGAATTTAGATATAAAAACTGGTCACTTAGTGCATTTTTCACTGGGCAGTTTGAGTATTCTGTACATAATAGATGGCAAAACTTTACTTTAGGAGACGGATCCCAAATCAATAATCAGATTACAGATGCATTGTATAATAGTTGGACTCCGGAGAATCCTAATGCTGCTAATCCTATACAATTACCAAATAACACTTCAACAGCAGCAGGTCCTTCAACAAGATGGATGAGAGATGGGGATCATATTAGATTAAAAGAAGCAAAATTGAGTTATAGTTTCGGTAGACTATTTAAAGAGTCTGTGGGAATAGATAATTTGAGTATATATTTAAGAGGAGTTAATTTGTGGTTATATACTTTCGACAAAAATCTTACGTTTGATCCTGAAGCTAATTCCAATGCTGGTGGAGGAGCATGGAATGGAAAGGGGCTTTATGATTATACCTCTCCAATCATGAAAAGTATGTCATTCGGAATATCTTTAGATTTTTAAAAAAAAGAAAATGAAATTAAATAAAATTTACATAGCATCGGCATTTTGTCTTCTATTAGCGACATCATGTTCTCAAGATAGGTTAATTGAATCTCCTGCATATGAAACAACAATAGACACTGCAATAGAAAATGAGGCAGATATGAAAGCCTTACTAAATGGTATCTACAATGAATACCAAAGTTCAAGTACTTTTGGGGCAGATTTGTTGATTTTTGGAGATTTGATTTCGGATAATGTATTTATCACGAACCAGAGTACGGATAGTCGATATCGTTTAACAGCTGCATATAATTGGTCTCAGGATATTAATGAATTTTCAATTACCAGAGGTCTATATAGAAGTATTGTGTTAGCTAATATTATTATTAACAATACGAAATTAGCAAACACTGAGGAAGTTAATAATATGAAAGGAGAAGCAATGATTGCTAGAGCAGTTTCTTATTATTATTTAGCTAGTTTTTACTCACCCACTCCTGCACAAGGTGTCAATCAAGAATATGGTGTAGTATTAAATTTGGAGAACTATGATGCTACTACTAAACTTGGCCGTTCTACTGTGATGCAAGTTTACGATCAAATTGAGAAAGACTTACAAGGAGGTATTGCGTTAATGAATAATTTATCCCCAATTAATAAAGGTTATCTTAGTCCAACAGCAGCTAAACTTTTATTATCAAGAGTATATTTAACAAGAGGGAAGCAAGGAGATGCTCAAAAAGCTTTAGATTATGCTAATGAAGTAATTAATAGTGCAGGGTCTAACGGATTTGATTTTGTTAAAAAAGATGATTACCAGAAGTATTTTACCAGTAATGACCCTTTAATAAGCGAAAACCAACCAGAAACAATTTGGGAAATTAATATGGGGGCTTTAGCTGGAGAAAATCCTGGTGTTAACGATGCATTAGCAGCATATTATTCAAATACAGGCACCAAGAAGAGGCTTTTATTTAGAAATGAATTTTATCAAAATTTTAAAAGTACAGACGTCAGAAGAGGTCTTTTTAATCCAAATGGAACTCCACAAGAAGATACACCAAAAGGCGTTTGGACTAATAAATATGTTCGTACTATGAAGGACGGCAATTTCACTCAAAACCCCAAAATTTTTAGAATGTCTGAAGCTTTCCTTAATAAAATGGAGGCTCTTGTAAAATTAAATAGAGAGGCAGATGCTTTAGTAGAACTAAATGCTTTTTCAGCTAAACGAGGAGGTAATGCATACACGTCTGGATCATTGGAAAATGTGCTGAACGAAAGAAAAAAAGAATTTTTTGGTGAAGGACAAAGATTCTTTGATTTGAAAAGAAATAATTTAGGCTTTGCTAACACTACCAATTGTTCTGGGATTTGTGAAATTCCAGCAGGTAGTAAGTTATTTGTTTTTCCTATTTCACAAACAGAGATGAATGTTAATCCTAATATGAAACAATATCCAGGTTATTAATTACAATTAATAGTTTGTATGGAGTGGAATTTTTCGCTCCATACAAAAAAAATATCATATATTTGAAATATCAATTAAATTTATTATTATGAAAAAATTATTATTTTCTTTAGGTGCTCTTGCAATTGCAGGAATTTCTTTTGCACAAACAGCACCAGGATGGGATGGGATGCAAACACAAGCACCAGCATTGCATTATCCGTATGCAATGACAGTAATTGATGCTAATACAGTTTGGTTTGCTGATCACGCAGCCACTGCAGCAACTGATCAAGGTAAATATACGACAAGAACGACTGATGGTGGAGCAACATGGACTTCCAATGTTATTGCTGGAGTGCCTTCAGCAGCTACTATTGGAGACTTTAGTGCGGCAACTGCTACTACCGCATGGGTAGTAACTTCTGGATCAGGTTCTCAAAACGGTGTTTGGAAGACAACTAACGGAGGAACATCTTGGACTAAGCAAACTTCTGCAGCTTATGGATCAGCATCTTTTGCTAATATAGTTCATTTCTGGAACGAAAACGAAGGTATCTCGGCTGGAGATCCTGTTGGTAACGTTTTTGAAATGTATAAAACAACAAATGGAGGTACTAACTGGACTAAATTGGCATCTGCTCCAGCTTCTGCAGGTGATTTTGGATATACTCATGTTAGATATGTACAAGGAAATAATATTTGGATGGGTACGGATACAGGACGTATTCTTTACTCACCAGATAAAGGAACTTCTTGGCAAGCTTGGCAAAGTCCAGCAATCGACTTTGGAGGTGTTACAACAGAAGGTAGTCAGGCATTTTTAGCATTTAAAAATTCTACTAACGGTCTATTACAAGTTAATAATAATAATGTTATAGAACTTTGGGAAACATCTGATAGTGGTGCTAACTGGACACAAGTAACCCCAACAGGTAATTTTTATGGTTCAAGTATAGCATATGTTCCTGGTACTGATAATACTTATGTTTCTACAGGAGATAGTTCTTCGTACTCAACAGACGGTGGTCATACATGGATAGATATGACTTATCCAGCTGGTGAAGCAAATTATTCTTCTGGTGCAATACAGTTCGTTAGTCCTACAGTTGGTTACATGGGGGGGATGAGCCAAGCTCAACTTGCAGAAGGACCAGTAAGTGCAATGTATAAATTCAAGGGACAATTCTTAGCTGTTAACGATGTTAATGCTTCTAAGGCTAAGTTGACTATTGCTAACAACCCAGTTGGTGATAAAGTTGAATTAAAATCTACTAAAGAAATTGCAACTGCTACTGTTATTGATATGGCTGGTAAGGCTATTAAGAGAGAAAATGCTGCAACTTTCAATGTATCTAACTTATCAAAAGGTACTTATATTATCCAAGTTAAGTATACAGATGGAAGTTTCGAAAATACTAAAATGATTAAGAAATAATTAGTATTTCAATAATAGATGAAGCCACCAAATATTATGTTTGGTGGCTTTTCATTTTAATATTGAATAGTTAAAAATTTGGTCATGTTAAATATTATTAACATATTTGCGTCGAGTAAATATTAAATAGTGTTAATATGAATGTAAAATTAAGAGTGTTAACTGCTGGGGTGTTGTTTTTTACAGGACAAGCAGCTTTTGCACAACAAAAAGCTAAAGATACTACTTCGACTAAAGAGATTGAAGAGGTAGTTATTGTTGGTTTTGGCCAAAAGAAGGCCGTACAAGAATTAACAGGTGCTGTTGCAACGATGAAGAGTGATGCAATTAAAGATGTTCCTGTTGCTTCTGTTGATAAAATGCTACAAGGTAGAGTCTCTGGGGTACAAACGGGGAATGCTTCTGGACAACCTGGAGGATTCGCAAGTGTACGTGTTAGAGGTATTGCATCGGTTAATGGTGGAGTTAACCCAATCTATGTTATTGATGGAGTGCGTGTGCAGTCTGGAGATTTAACGTCAGGTGCAGTTACAGCTAACATTTTGGCTAACCTTAATAATGATGACATTGAGAGCGTAACCGTTCTTAAAGATGCGGCATCAACTGCTGTATATGGTGCTGATGCTGGTGCTGGTGTTATTGTTATTACAACTAAATCGGGTAAAAAAGGAAAACCAAAAATTTCATTAAACTTTGAAACTGGTACAAATACTAGAGCGATCAAAGGAATGGAAGGTCTTAATACTGCAGAGTATAGACATTTACTAGAGTATGCCTTCGCTAACGCAGATAATACAACTCCTGATCAAGTTCGTGCGGATATGATTGCAGGAGAGTACGGTGCAGTTGGGCAGAATATTTTCACAACTAAAAATGATACTAATTGGAGAGATGTAACGAGCAGATCTGCTTACCAGAACTCTATTAATGCGTCGATTAGTGGTGGAAATGATAGAATTACTTATTATAACTCAGCTAACTACTTCTTACAAGAAAGTGAATTAAAAGGTTCTGATTTCAAAAGAATAGGATTCTCGTCTAAAGTAGATTTTAAAGCTTCTGATAAGTTCAAAATGGGAACGAATATCCAGTTGTCTTACAGTAGAATTAATACATTACCTAATGGAGGAGGATTTGCTAACCCTATCTTGTTTGAGCTGTTTGCAAGACCAACAGATCCTGCATATAATGCAAATGGAACATATTATCTAGGAGGAAGTAATGGTAGATTAAGTAACAATCTTTTCAATTCGGGTTACACACAAGAACATAATTACTTTAGAGCAAATACAGCTAAAGTATATGGGAATGTTTATGGTGAGTACGAGATTATCAAGAACTTAAGTTATAGAATTGTTTTAGGTGCTGAATACAATAATATTGAAAATGAAACTTACTATAATCCACTTCATGGAGATGGCTTCCTTGTAAACGGGCGTAAATCAGAATCTACTGGTAGATATTTTAACTGGAACTTACAAAATATTTTAAACTATAGCTTCAAGTTAGGTGATAAAAACAGATTCAATGTTTCTGCTATTCAAGAGGCTTACCAAAGTAATTACAGATTTGTTGGTGGACAAGGAATCAATGTTGGATCACCTTTCTTAGAAACAATGAGTAATTTTATTAAGCCTATCTATGCACAAGGTGAAAAGAAACTTAATTCTAGAACTGGTTACGCAGGGGTGTTAAACTACGATTATGATAAATTAATCCTAATTGATGCGTCAGTAAGAAGAGATGCATTGTCAAACTTTACTGAAGATCAAAAATGGGGTACTTTCTACTCAGTCGGTTTGGGTGTTGACTTAGCAAGAATCCAAGCAATTAAAGAATTGGATAAAGTGTCTATGTTTAAATTACGTGGTTCTTATGGGAAAGTAGGTAACACGATTTCAAGTATTCCTTACTCTTTGTATCGTTATACAATTAATTATAATGATAATCCAGGAGCAACAATGAATTATGTTTCTAACCCGGATCTTAAGTGGGAAACAGTTAAGCCTTTATCATTAGGTCTTGACATGGGATTCTTTAAGAACAAATTAACAATAACTGCAGAATATTATAATAAGAAGACTGATGATTTGGTATTTAGTGTGCCATTATCAGCTTCTCAAGGTCTTCCATTGCCATCTGGTGCAACATTGGTTTATCCTTATATGGATGTTAACGTTGGATCTTTGGTAAATAAAGGTTTTGAATTCACTGTTAATGCTAATATTATTAACAAAGAAGATTTCACTTTAAGTTTAGGAGGTAACTTAAGTACGCTTAAGAACGAAATTACTTCATTATACGGCGGACAAGATATCATTACTGGATCAACTATCCTTAGAGAAGGAGAAGGTATTGGTACTTTCTATATGAGAAAATGGGCTGGTGTAGATGCAGCAAATGGAGATGCATTATGGTATAAAAATGGTGTAGATGGAGAAACAACTAACAAGTACGCGCAAGCAGGTTTGGCAGTTCAAGGACGTGCTTACTCTAATGTTTTTGGAGGTGTTAACTTGAATGTTTTCTACAAAAACTTTACTTTATCCGCTCTAGGTACATTTGGATTTGGTGGACACGTACTTAACGATTGGTCTGGATATACACAATCAGATGGTCAATATACATACTCTTATCCTGGATCAAAAGATGCTTTAGATTTCTGGACTCCTACTAATACTAATGCAGCTAACCCGAAACCAGTTTACGGAAACGCAACATCGTCTAACAGAGCGTCGACTAGATTCTTGGCAAAAACAGATTACTTGAGATTAAGCAACCTAAGAGTTGGTTACAAATTCGATGGTAAGATGTTACAAGGTACAGGTCTTGGTGGATTCGAAGTTTATTTGCAAGGGAATAACATCTTGACACACATGTATGACAAGAATCTTAGATTTGATCCAGAGAATAACTTGAACTCAACTAACAACCTTAACTTGCCAGTTCAAAAGACTTACTCAATTGGGTTTAACCTTCAATTTTAATCAAGCGAAACAATGAAAAAATATATTTTTAAATACGGTGTCCTAGCGACATTAGCCCTAGGTGCGTTAACATCATGTAGCGATGATTTTGTTGAAACAGAATTCTTTCAAGAAGTTCAACAAGGTCCACTTAATACTATCGAAGAATTAGAATCTTTTGTTAGAGGACAATATGCGTCTATGAGAGTTTCTGGATACTATGGTGGAGATTTCTTAATGATAGGGGAGCTTCGTAGCAATAATATGTATTCTGATTATGCAAACGGCGCTGGTTATTACCAAACAGTTGCAACTTATGCAATGACATCTTCAGATGCTTATCCACGTGAAGCGTATTTAGCAATGTACCAAGCTATTGCCAAAGCTAATATTGTTATTAACAATACTCCTAGTGCAGCATTAACTTGGAAGTCTTCACAAAATCCAGCTGCTATTCAAGCAAGAAGTAATTATCTAAAAGGACAATCTTACGCAACAAGAGCTTTAGTGTTATTTGATGCACTTAGAATGTTTGGTCAAGAGTATTCTGGTGGTTCATTAGGAGTAGTTGTTCCAACTGTTTATGATCCTAAAGCATTAATGGGTAGATCCTCTGTTGCTGATACAAGAGCGCAAATAGAAGCTGATTTTGATAAAGCACTTAGTCTTATGACAACACTTCCAACTAATGCATATACTAATAAGACTGAAGTTAATCCATTGGCGGTAAAAGCTTTAATGTCAAGATACTATCTTTACAAAAAAGATTATGCTAAAGTTAGAAGTCTAGTTGCTGAAATTGTTGCTTCAGGTAAATATACAGTTGTTGGAGCTACCGATTATGCTGGCAGTTTTACGAAAGCTAACTCAGCTCCTAACTCTATTTTTGAATTAGCAGTTGGTACTGGTGGGGATTTAGGTACAACATCTGTATCTTATAAATTAAACCCAGCTCCAGCAGGATATGGTAACATGAAAGTATTACCTAATCTTAAATCTACATTTGCTGCAAATGATACTAGAAAGCCTAGCATTAATACTGCGAACTTCTTAGTAGGAAAATATCTTAATACCACAGATAATATTCATTTGGTTAGATATGAAGAAGTTCTTTTGAATGGTATCGAAGCAGAACTTAATGGAGGAACGGCAACTAAGGCTTTGGAATATTACAAGTCAATTTTAAAGAACCGTTTGTTAGCTTATCCAAAATTAGATGCTAATGGTCAACCAGAGCTAGATCAACATGGTAATCCAGTAATTGTTACTGTAGATATGCAAATGAATGATATTAAATCGGTAACTATTGATCAACTTTACTTAGAAAGACAAAAGGAACTTGTAGGTGAAGGATTTGGTTATTGGGATCTTTTGAGAAGAGGTCAGCCAATTACTCAGAGAAATGCTGCTGGTGTTTCTGGTACTGTTAGAAATATCGGAGATAACTTATTAGCTTTCCCTATTCCTAGAATTGAACTTAACGTTCCTGGTAATAAGGTTGAACCTAACCCAGGTTACGCAAACTAATATTTTAGTTTTTTTATTAATATAAACCGCTTTTATTAAGCGGTTTTTTTTATTTTTAAAGAAAATTATTTGAATGAAAAATTTATTGTTGGTTTTATGTATTTGTATATTTTCTGTAGCTAAGGCACAAACACTTGATACGCAGTCTAGCATGGATAATGTTGTTGTTACACCTGATGGTTTCTTTACAAGAGGGGTGAAGGTAATCAAAGATGAAACAACGGAGGGATCACCATTTATTGACGGTAAAGCTTTTCATAAAGTAAAACTTTCAGGTTTTTCAGCTATTAAAGAGGAACTTCGATATAATGCCTTTACAGATGAAATGGAGTTTGATGATAAAGGCACGTTATACAATTTAACCAAGCAAAGTGCCTTGTTTATTAATTTTCCTGAGCTTAAAAAGACTTATGTATGCCTTAACTATAATGTGGATGGTAACAATAAATTCGGTTATTTAGTAAGTCTAGTTGATGGCGATAAAGCAAAACTATATAAGAGAGAAAAAATTGAGTTTATATCCGGTACTAAAAGCACGAATGCATTTTTAAAAGACGCAAAGGATTATTATGAAAAAGAGAAAGATTTGTACTTGGTAAATGTTAACTATCAGTTTTATAAAGTTACAAAATCTATTGATGAATTTGCGAACCGTTTTGAAGAGCGTAGCCAATCTATAAAAGACTTCGCCAAGTCTAACAAGATCAACCTTTCAAAGGAAGCTGACTTAATAAAATTAGTTGAGTTTATTAATCAAAACTAATTCATAAAAAACCTTTATTTTTGTATTTCAAAATTTACGAATGAAATACATTCTTTTAATATTACTTTTCGGCGTTCAGTTTTTGTCAGCGCAGATTGTTACGACAAAGGACGAAACTAGAAAAAGTGAAGATACTTTGGTTGTGGTTTCGGGGAAGTCCGACTCTCTCGAAATTTTTAAACCTACAATTAACGATTACTTGTATCAAACCCAATTCTCGCAGAAGAAGCTGTTTGATACAAGTTTTTCTATTTCGCGTTCTTACGAATTCACGCAATTTAACAACCGTGATAATTTTGGGAAAATTCAGTTTTCCAATATTGGTTCTGGATTTCAGCCTTTAATTTTTGAAACTAATAAAGAGCAAAATTTGTCCGTTTTACCAACCAATAAATCTTTTTTTATTCTTGGTGCTGACGATATCAAATATTATGATGTCAAAACGCCTACTGCGACGTTTATTTATCATAATTCGATGAAGAACGGTGCGGCTTTGCAATCGACTTACACGCAAAATGTTGGCAAGAATTTCAATTTTGCGATAGAGTATATGGGACTTCGTTCGCAAGGCTTGTACAGAAACAGTTTGGCGGCTTCTAACAATACTATTTTTTCGGGACATTATATTTCTAAAAATAAAAAGTACGAAGCTTTTGCACATTACATCCATCAAAATGTAAACAACGAAGAGAATGGCGGTATCGCTGATCTAAGTGTCTTTTTGAGTGGTGATTCTCGTTTTAAAAACCGACAAAATTTAGAAACAAATTTAGAAGGCGTTACATCGAGACTTTACTATCGTCGCTATTATTTTAGTCACGAGTTTGCGCCTTTGGATCCAGAAAAGTATCCATTCAAATTGCGTCACACGATTTCGCATCAGGGCAACAAGTACTATTTTAATCAAACGGTTGCAGATGATTTTTTCAGTAAAAATGTCATTAAAGGATACAGTTTAAATTCTAAAAAATATTCGGATAATCTTAGTAATACCTTTAGTTTGGTTTGGGACAAAGAGAATTTTAAGCTAGACGCAGGTGTTCGTCATCAGAGTATTACTTTCGGAAACCTTTACCCATCGGATTCTCTAGGAATTCCTGGTAAATTAAAAGAAAATAGATTCGGAGCTTTAGGGAATCTTCAAATTAAACTTTGGAATCGCTTTCAACTCAAATCTTATCTTGAATTTTCTAATGGTAATACGTTCGGGACCTTTCTTAAAACGACAAATTTAGTTGAGTTCGAACCTATTAAAGATTACTTTGTCGATGCGCATTTTAATTTTCAAAGCGCGACACCGAGTTTTAATAACATCCTTAATAGTTCCAACTACGCGAGCTACAACTATTATCTGAGCGATCCAAAAAATCAAAGTGTGACAGAGCTTGGTGCAAAACTGCGACTAAAATGGTTTGACGCTAATATTTATCTCAATTTGGTACGTGTTGATAATTATGCTTATTTTAATAATCAAGGACAGTCTTTACAAGCCAGCGATGCGCTTAATATTACACAAGTTGGTGGTGAAGCGACTTTGCGTTATGGGAAGTTTAACCTTAATGGTCGTCTACATTTTCAAAATGCCATTTCGGGGAAAGACTATTATCCGATGCCAAGCTTTATTGGACGAGCTAATTTGTTTTATCAAACCAAAGCTTTCAAAGATGCAGCGGAAATCCAAGCGGGTATCAAAATGTATTATTTTACCAAGTTTGCATCGCGAGATTACTCGCCGATACTTAACGAATTTATGTTGCCGAATGACAAAGCTTATTCTATCGGAGGACAACCAATTGCTGATGCTTACTTCAATCTAAAAGTTAAAAGAATGTTCTTCTACATCGAAGCGCAACATTTTAACACGACATTTTTACAGAACAAATCTTATACAGCGCCATATTTTCCGATTTATGATTTTCGTCTTAACTTAGGAATCGTTTGGTACTTATTTAGTTAATTTTGGTGTGATGAATATAGCTTTTAATCATATCAAAAATATACCCCAACTCATCAAGGATTTTCTTAACGATGATTTGGGCTTTGCTGGTGACAAGATTTTTAGTCTTGATAATATTTCAAAACAAATAGAATTAAAGCAAAAGTCTTTTCCAAAAGCTAATCGCGAGGTTTTGCATACAAGTTTATCGATGCAGTTGCAATCTTCAAAGTTGACAGATTTGCAAAAGCAGAATCTGGATCTTTTGAAGGATGAAGAGACATTTACGATAACAACAGGACATCAACTTAACCTTTTTACGGGACCTGTTTTTTTTATTTATAAGATTTTGCAAACGATAAAAACTGCAAACTTTTTAAAAGAAAAATTTCCAACTAAAAATTTCGTTCCGATTTTTTGGATGGCTACTGAAGATCATGATTTTGATGAGATTGACCATTTCAAAACCGAAAACCATTTTTATCAAACTAAAGCCAAACAAGGTGGCGCAGTTGGTCGTATAAAAGTTGAAGATCAATTTTTTATTTCTGAGTTTGAGAAGGAGTTTAAAGATTATGTTTTCGGGACAGAGCTTATTCTGATGATGAAAGAAGCTTATAAAGTCGGAAATACTTTTGCCGAAGCAACCCGAATTATTGGACAAAATCTTTTTGCAGATTATGGCTTATTAATGTTGGATGGTGATGATAAAGATCTTAAAACGTTGATGATTCCTACTTTTAAAAAGGAATTATTAAACGAACAACTTTTTAAAACCACAGCAGAAAAACGTCAACTTCTCGAACAAAAATACCATAAAATCCAAATTAATCCGCGCGAAATAAATCTTTTCTATTTGTCGGAAACACGTAATCGTATTGAAAAAATCGATGGTGTTTACAAGGTTTTGGACACAGACATTAGTTTTTCTGAAGAAGAGATTTTAGAAGAATTAAATAATTTCCCCGAAAAATTTAGTCCAAATGCGGTGCTTCGTCCAGCTTATCAGGAAAGCATTTTACCGAATTTGGCTTATGTTGGTGGTAACGCCGAAATCATGTATTGGTTGGAGCTTCCAGATTTTTTTAATTCTGTAGAACTGCCCTTTCCGATTTTGATTCCTCGAAATTCTTTATTGTTTTTAAATGAAAAAACATTTAAGAAAATTGAAAAATTAAATTTAACAATTGCAGAATTTTTTGAGGATTTTTCGGTTATTATTAAAAAACATTTGGTGGAAAATCATCCGCTTCATGAGCTTTTAATTCAACAAGAAGAAGATTTTAAAAATCGTTTTTCTGTGTTAAAAGACGAAGCTGGTTTAACAGATATTAGTTTTAAAAACCTTGTTGACGCCGAAGAAACACGACAACTAAAATCTTTTAAAAGAATGCAAAAAAGATTGTTGCGGGCAGAGCGGATCAAGCAAGGCGAAAAGCTAAAGCAATATGAAGATTTATTTTTAAAAGTCCATCCTGGCGGAATTTGGCAAGAGCGACAGTTTAATTTTTCTGTTTTTTTCGCCGATGCTGGCCGAGATTGGCTAAAATCTTGTTACGATATGATGAATGTCGAAAAATCAGAATTGATCATTTCACATTTAATTTGAAAGCCTTATTTTTGTAAATATAAATTTCCAGATGATTAAGAAATTCTTTGTTTTATCAGCGTTAGCAACAGTTTTAACAGCAAGTGCACAGGCAACTCACAAGGTTGAACCTAAAGAAACGCCTTATGGTATTGCCAAAAAGTACGGACTAACTGTAGCCGAATTGTACCAACTTAACCCTCAAGTTAAAGATGGTGCGCTTGGTATTGGTGATGTGTTAAAGGTTTCAAAATCTGGAAAAGTTGTGACAACTACAACGACACCAAAAGTTACAACAACGACTTCTACTGCGAAAACGGGAGCGATTATTCTGCAACCAAAACAAACGATTTACGGTATTACAAAACAATATCATATTTCGGAGGCTGATCTTAGAAAGCTAAATCCCGATTTAGATTCTCACATGAAAATCGGTGATCAGGTTATTCTTCCTTTGGAAAGTATAAAGAAATATGCCGAAAGTACAGCAGTTGTGGCAAGTACAACAACAACAACCACTACTACAACGCAGCCGACAAAGATATCAACTGTTGAGTCAAAAAATTTATATACTGTAAAAGAAAAAGACAATTACTATAAAATTTCGAGAGAGTTTAACATTACGCAAAAACAATTGTTTGCTTTAAATCCTGGTCTTGAGGATAAAGGTCTTAAAGTGGGTGAGCAAATTCTAGTTGCTGGTGATGCCGTAACAACCACTACAGAAATTGAAGATGTAAAGCCAACTAAAACAACGACGACTACATCAACATCAAACAACAATAATACTACTGTTAATTCTACAAATTATTCAACAGGCAATTCGGATGATTTTATTACTTACACAGTAAAAAGTGGTGATACGGTTTTCGGAATTACGAATCGTTTTAATGTTGATCTGAGCGAATTGTTGGCGCTTAATCCAGATTTAATTAATGGTCTTCGTGCAGGAATGGTTTTAAAAATTAAAAAACTAGATCCTATGTACAGCAAGAAAAATGGTGATGCACTTAACGTTGTTATGATGTTGCCATTTGGTTTTGACGCTAACGATAGCAAGTACAGATCGATGGCGTTAGACTTTATGACTGGTGCTAAGTTGGCGATCGAGCGTAATGTTGCTAATGGGATGAATCTTGACATCAAAGTTATTGATGCTGGTAACGAAAATACGTTTAAAAATAGCGTTTCACAGATTAATCAAGATAATACAGATTTAATAATTGGGCCATTTTTTAAAACCAGTGTTTTAGAGGTTTTAGAATTTGTAAAAAATAAAAAAATCCCTGTTGTAGCGCCTTTTGCTAACTCCGAAGATTTATATGATTATAGTAATTTAATAATTGCAGAAACTAACCAAGATGCTTACATCGAGAAGATTGTGAAGGAAGTTGGGCAAGTTTACTCCGATCAAAAAATATACATTGTAGCTGATGATTCTAAAGCAAATGCAAATGCATTGAAAGTAGGTTTAGAAAAATCTCTAAAGAAACCAGAAGTTATTATTGTAAATTCTGCTAACGACATCAAAGCAGACCAAAATATGATGACAGGTCAATCTGCGCCAGTTATTGCGGTATTGGCAAATGATGATGATAATGTTGGGACGGCTTTTGCAAATCGATTAATTGCCTTGTCAAAAGAAGTTACAGGTAACAAAGCATTTAGCATGTTTTATAATTCAACCTTTGAGAAAAAGATGGATGACTTATCACAATCGAGCTTGGTGTATTTGATGGATAAAAAAATTAATACAGAAGGTTCTTTCGAGAAGGAAGTTCTTAAAGATTATAAAACTAAATATTGCAAAACGCCAAGTCGCTACGCTGTTGTAGGATTTGATGTGGTTAATGATATGTTGTCTCGTGAAAATAAAAAAGGCGAGATTTTTAAACAAATTAATAAATCGCAAACGCAATTAGCAACAAAGTTCGAATTTACTCGAGCAAAACCAAACGGTGCTTACATTAACACAGGTTACAGAGTGGTAAGATTGGTGCCTTAAAAATTAATATAGGAAAGAGTTAATATATATGAAAGCACTTGTATTCCCTGGACAAGGGTCTCAATATGTTGGGATGGGTAAGGAGCTGTATGACGCCCGTAGAGACATCAAAGATTTGATGGATTCTGCAAATGAGATTCTTGGTTTCGATATTCTTAACATCATGTTCGCAGGAACTGATGAAGATCTTAAAAAAACTAAAGTAACACAACCTGCAATTTTTATTCATTCTGTTGCTGGTGTTAAAGCTGCAGATGCTCTTGGTGCGCAGATGGTGGCAGGACATTCACTTGGTGAGTTTTCGGCTTTGGTAGCAAATGGTGTTTTATCTTTTGAAGATGGACTTAAATTGGTGGCAGCTAGAGCAGAAGCTATGCAAGAAGCTTGTGACATCAACCCAAGTTCTATGGCGGCTATTCTAGGTTTAGAAGATAAAGTTGTAGAAGATATTTGTCAATCGATTGATGGTATTGTTGTTCCTGCAAATTACAACTGTCCTGGACAATTGGTAATTTCTGGTGAAACAGCAGCGGTTGAGGCAGCTTGTGTTGCACTAAAAGAAGCTGGAGCTAAAAGAGCTTTGTTGTTGCCAGTTAATGGTGCGTTCCATTCTCCTTTGATGCAACCAGCACAAGAAAAATTGGCGGCAGCTATTGAAAACACAAAGTTTAGAAAAGCGACAATTCCGGTTTATCAAAACATTACGACGACTGCAGTTTCTGATCCATTAGAAATTCAGAAAAATCTTATTGCACAATTGACAGGTCCTGTTAAGTGGACACAAAGTGTACAAAATATGATTAAAGATGGCGCTGAGATGTTTATCGAAGTTGGACCAGGAAAGACTTTACAAGGTCTTATCAAAAAAATTAACCCAGAAGTTTTTGTTTCTTCTGCATTATAATTTAAAAATATGAGTCAAATTTTTTCTCGCGGGAAATTATTGCTCACTTCAGAATACGTCGTGTTAGACGGCGCCGAAGCTCTTGCTGTACCAACCAATTGGGGGCAAGAGTTTTTTTTTAGAGAGCAACAAGAGCCCAATCATCTAGTTATTTGGACAGGAAAACATCAAGGGCAAATTTGGTTAACGACTAAGATTGATTACAAATCTTGGCAAGTTCTCGAGTCTAATAATCCTGAAGCTGTCGAATTTGTTTTAAAAACTTTAAAAAACTGTCAGTTGCTCGGCTCGACAAAATTCGAGGCTGATCAAAATATTGAAATTACTTCCAATTTGCAATTTCCTAGCAATTATGGTTTGGGAAGTAGTTCGACTTTGATGGCTTCTTTAGCAAAATGGGCTGGCGTTGATGCTTTTGTTTTAAACGAAAAATCTTTGGGAGGAAGTGGTTACGATGTTGCTGTTGCAAAAGCCAATCATTCGATTTTATTTAAAATTGAAAATAATTTGCCTACTTACAAAGAAGTCGATTTCAAACCCAATTTTTTGGAGGATTTAATATTTGTACATCTTAACAAAAAACAAGATAGTAGGGAAGGTATAAGACTTTACCGTTCTAAAGAAAAATCCGTACATTTAATCGCGAAGTTTAATAACATTACACAACAAGTTTTAAAGTCAAATCAACTTTCTGAGTTTTCTGATTTGATGATTGAGCACGAAAATTTACTTTCGGAGTTTTTAGAATTAGAAACTACGAAAAAGCGTTTTTTTGATGATTGTCCTAGTTTTATTAAGTCTTTGGGGGCTTGGGGAGGCGATTTTGTGTTAACTTCACGATTTGAGGATTACGAAAAATACTTTTCCAAAAAAGGTTTTGAAACAATAATACCATGGAATGAAATGGTATATTCGTAATTTTTAATTAATTTTTTTGAAAACTGACTATTGTCATTTTATTTATTTTAAAAATCTTACTTTAACGTTTTAAATTTGCAAAAGGTCAAAATAATATAGTAAAAATTATGGAACACATCAAACGCTACCTAGAGCGTAATGGTATCACAACTGACGCAGAGATACTTTACAATCCTTCTTACGAAACAATTTTCCAAGAAGAAATGAATCCTAATAACGAAGGATTTGCTAAAGGAACTTTAACTACAACTGGTGCAGTATCTGTGCAAACAGGTATTTTTACAGGAAGATCGCCAAAAGATCGTTACATTGTAAAAGATGCTGCTTCAGAAAATACAATCTGGTGGGATGGTAACATCAACAGACCAACAACGACGGCAATTTTTGACGAATTACTAGGTCTTGTACAAAAAGATATGTCGGGGAGCAAATTGTATGTTGTTGATACATTCTGCGGTACTAACCCAGACACTCGTCTTAAAGTTAGATTCGTAACTAAAGTGGCTTGGCAAGCGCATTTTGTAACTAATATGTTTATCCGTCCTTCTCATTATGAGCTAGATCAATACGGAGAGCCAGATTTTTTAGTTATCAATTCTGCAGAGACTGTTAACCCGAACTGGAAAGACCACGGACTTAACTCTGAGGTTTTTGTAATGTTCGATTTAACTAAAAAAATGCAAATCATCGGTGGTACTTGGTACGGTGGTGAGATGAAGAAAGGTATGTTCGCAATGATGAACTACTATTTACCACTAAAAGGTATGGCGTCTATGCACTGTTCTGCTAACGTTGGCGAAGCTGGTGATGTTGCTGTATTCTTCGGATTGTCAGGTACTGGTAAAACTACACTTTCTGCAGATCCTAAACGTTACCTAATTGGTGATGACGAGCACGGATGGGATAACAATGGTGTATTCAACTACGAAGGTGGATGTTATGCGAAAGTTATCGACCTTTCTGCTGAAAAAGAACCAGACATTTATGGTGCTATCAGAAGAGATGCTTTGTTAGAAAACGTTGTGGTTAAAGATAATGGAGAAGTTGACTTTGCTGACGGATCTGTTACCGAGAATACGAGAGTTTCTTACCCAATCTATCATATCAACAAAATCGTTTTACCGTCAAAAGCAGGTCATGCTAAAAAGATTATTTATCTTTCTGCTGATGCTTTCGGTGTGTTGCCTCCGGTATCTATCTTAACAGATGATCAAGCGCAATATCACTTCCTTTGCGGTTATACTTCAAAACTTGCAGGTACTGAAAGGGGGATTACAGAGCCTACGCCATCTTTCTCTCCAGCATTTGGTGAGGCGTTCTTATCATTACACCCAACAATGTATTCTCAGACATTAATTGGAAAAATGAAAGAGCACGGTGCTAAAGCTTATTTAGTTAACACTGGATGGAATGGTACTGGTAAGAGAATTTCTCTTAAAGATACAAGAGCGATTATCGATGCAATTATCGATGGTTCTATTGACAAAGCAGAAACTAACACAGTTCCTGTAATGAATCTTGAATTCCCAACTGCGTTACCAAACGTATCAGAAGGAATCCTTGATCCAAGAGATACTTATGCTGATGCTGCAGAGTGGGAAGCTAAAGCTAAAGAATTAGCTGCTAAATACATTAAGAATTTTGAGCAATATACAGATAACGACGAAGCTAAAGCATTAGTTGCTAGCGGACCTCAAATCTAATATTGATGTTATTTTAAATAAAGAAAGCCGCGCAATTTGCGAGGCTTTCTTATTTTTTGTATTTAATATGTTTTAAAGAAATTTCTTTGGGAATCAAATGCGATGTCGTCCAAGTTGATGTCTTCTTTTTTAATCCAAACAAAATCAGAAACTTCATGCTCTTCCAATTCTGGAACAAACTTTTCCGAAACTTCATATTCATAAAATAAATCCAAAGTGTTGTAATCAATGTCTTTATAATGATAGACATTTGGTGCACTTGTAAGATATTTAAGTTTAGAAATATCGATGTCAATGTTTAATTCTTCTTTTAATTCTCGACGACAAGTTTCTTCTGCAGATTCTTTTGGATCAACAAAACCACCGCTAAGATCCATTTTCCCAATTGCAGGATTTTGATTTCTCTTGGTTAAAAAGATTTCTTCTCCGCAACGGATAACAACTGCGACGGCGCCAGCACAATTATGATACATTGTATTGTCGCATTGTCCACAACTCCATTTTTTTTCGCCATCCCACTTAAGAGATTTATTTCCACATTTAGGACAATATTGTAATTGATTCATATTTTTTTAAGCTTGATTTCTTGGATGATAATTGAGAATAACATCTCGCAATTCTTCGGTTTTTAGATGTGTGTAGATTTCGGTAGTTGTAATACTGCTGTGCCCAAGCATTTCTTGGATGTAGCGGAGATCTGCACCATTCTGTAACAAATGTGTCGCAAAAGAATGTCTAAAAGTGTGCGGTGAAATTTTCTTGTTGACACCTGCACGATCAGTTAATTCTTTAATAATTAAGAATACAATCACGCGTGACATATTTGCACCTCGAGAATTTAAGAATAATATATCTTCGTATTTTTTGTTTATTTTACCTTTAGCACGTGTGTCGCTAATGTAAGATAAAATAAGCTCTGAGGTGTATTCTGCTAAAGGAACTAATCTTACTTTTCCCCCTTTACCTTCTACTTTTAGATAATGTTCTTTAAAATTGATGTTTGATATTTTAAGATCAATCAATTCCGAAACCCGTAATCCGCAAGCGTAAAGAACTTCGAGAATACAACGGTTGCGTTGGCCAAGATCGTTACTTAGGTCAATACACTTCATGATACGCTCGATATCTTCAATGCTTAAGGTATCAGGAAGATATAATCCCAACTTTGGACCTTCTAATAGTGTGGCAGGATTGTCCTCGCGGATTTCGTCTTCAACCAAATATTTAAAAAATGCTTTTATAGAAGATATCCAACGTGCTTGAGATCGCTCGCTAATTTTCTTTTTAGAAAGTTGATAAATGAATTCTTGCAGATTTTCGAAGCTTATTTCTAATGGAGAAATGCCTTCTAATTCTGTCATAGCGTACTCTTGAAGCTTTTTAATATCTCGTACATAAGCATCAAGTGTATTATCGGAAAAGTTCTTTTCAAATTTTAAATAATTTGAAAAGTCACTTATTTTTTCGGACCAGTTCATCGTTTGTGTTTTTGAGTTGTGTTTAGTTATCGTTTTTGTTAATTTTCATAGAGTTTTTGTTCACTTATTTTTAAAGTTTCTATTCCAGCGCTAATTAAAAAATCTAATCCAGAGTCATCTGAATAATCACTGGTATACACCACTTTGGTAATACCAGATTGTAGTATCAATTTGCTGCATTCTTTACAAGGCGACATTGTTAAATATAATGTTGCTCCTTTTGCAGACTGTGTGCTAGACGATAATTTTAGGATGGCGTTGGCTTCTGCATGTAGCACATACCAATGCGTTTTTCCTGATTCGTCTTCGCAATTATTTTCAAAACCCGATGGTGTCCCATTGTAACCATCGGATATAATCATTCTATCTTTTACTATCAATGCACCAACCTGTTTTCTTTTACAGTAAGAAAGGCTACTCCATTCAAGAGCCATTTTCAGGTAAGCAACATCGAATTTATTAAAGTCCGTCATTTTAGAAATTTGGTTTTCTCTTTTCTAAAAATGCACCAACTCCTTCTTTTTTATCTTCTAAACCAAACAATTCTCCAAAGCTTTTTATCTCTTGCTCAAAGCCTACTTTTGCATCATCAGACTTATTAACGGCTTGTATCGCTTTCTCAATAGCCATTGGCGAGTTTTTAGCAATAGTCTCTGCAAGCTCAGTTGTTTTGGCTAAAAGTTCTTCTTGAGAATAGACTTCGTTAACCAAGCCAATTTCTTTTGCACGTTGCGCAGATACCATTTTCGCTGTGAAAATCATTTCATTAGCTATTCCTTTTCCTACCAATTTTGGAAGGCGTTGCGTTCCTCCATAACCTGGGATTAATCCTAAAGTTACTTCTGGTAGACCAAGTTTTGCATTGTCAGACGAATAACGAATATGACACGCCATTGCTAACTCTAGACCTCCGCCTAAGGCAAAACCGTTAACCGCTGCAATAACAGGTTTGTTAAAGTTTTCAATTTTGTTAAAAATCATTTCTTGGTTATCTCTTGCCAAAGCCTCTGCTTGTGCGACATCAAAATCCATAAATTCCTTAATGTCCGCTCCTGCAACAAAAGCCTTTTCTCCAGAGCCAGTTAAGATGACAGCTCTAACTTCTTTGTCATTTGCAATAGTATCCAAAGCCGCTGAAAGCTCTGTAAATACAGGTTTGTTCAAGGCGTTTAGACTTTGTGGTCTGTTAATTGTGATAACCGCAATTTTTTCTTTTTTCTCTAAAATGATATTTTCAAAATTCATCTTCATTCTCTTTTGAATGCAAAATACTAAATTAAACTTACTTATTAAATAAGTATCTTTCTTATATGGACAAAAATATGAATAAATATATGGATATTTTTAGGCATTATACATTTTATTTTGAGTTTCTTTTCTTTTTCTTAATCAAGTGTTTAATGTTTTTTATTTTTACTATTAAAAACTTTTAATAATTCTATCAAATATTAAACAGGTTTCTATTAAATATCAATTCAATTGATTATTTTTGTAAACATTTAAGAATGAATATTAAATCAAATTAAAATTTAAAAATGAGTTACATTTCTTTTATCGATGCTAGACAAATTTTAGACTCTAGAGGTAATCCGACAGTGGAGGTTGATGTATTTACAGAAAACGGTGCTATGGGACGTGCTGCGGTGCCTTCTGGTGCTTCGACCGGTGAGCACGAAGCTGTTGAATTAAGAGACGGTGGCAACCTGTACTTAGGAAAAGGTGTTCTTAAAGCCGTAGAAAATGTAAAAGAAATTATTGCTCCAGAATTAATTGGTCTTCCTGTTTTTGAGCAAAATCTATTGGATCAAATTATGATTGATCTTGACGGCACTAACAATAAAGGTAATCTAGGGGCTAACGCTATTCTTGGTGTGTCTTTGGCCGCAGCTAAAGCCGCAGCTAACGAACTTAAAATGCCGCTTTATAAATATATTGGAGGTGTTAATGCTAACACACTTCCAGTTCCGATGATGAATGTTATCAACGGCGGTTCGCACTCTGACGCTCCTATTGCTTTCCAAGAGTTTATGATTATGCCAGTGAAGGCAGAGTCTTTCTCAGATTCATTAAGAAAAGGAACGGAAATTTTCCATTCATTAAAATCAATTTTAAAAGGAAGAAATCTTTCAACAGCTGTTGGTGATGAAGGTGGTTTTGCACCAACATTCAATGGTACCGAAGATGCTTTAGATACTTTGTTACAAGCGATTGAAAAAGCAGGTTACAAACCAGGTGACGATGTTATGTTGGCTTTAGACTGTGCTTCTTCTGAATTCTACGTTGATGGAACTTACGATTACAGAAAATTTGAAGGCGATAAAGGAGCGCACAGAAGTAGAGAAGAGCAAGTTTCTTACTTGGCAGAACTTTGTGCAAAATATCCAATTATCTCTATTGAAGACGGTATGCATGAGGATGACTGGACGGGTTGGAAAATGCTGACCGACAAAATCGGTGGGAGAGTTCAATTAGTAGGTGACGATTTATTTGTAACTAATGTAGAGCGTTTAGCAAGAGGTATTAAAGAAGATACGGCGAACTCAATCTTAGTAAAAGTTAACCAAATTGGTTCTCTTTCTGAAACGATGGCAGCGGTACAAATGGCTCAAAACAACAAATATACTTCTGTAATGTCTCACAGATCTGGTGAAACTGAAGATGCAACAATTGCTGATCTTGCGGTTGCTATGAATTGTGGTCAAATTAAAACAGGCTCTGCTTCTCGTTCTGATAGAATGGCGAAATACAATCAATTAATTAGAATCGAAGAAGCTTTGGGTGAAACAGCTATTTTCCCAGGAATGGACGCTTTCAAAGTAAAAAGATAATAAGTTTTAACAAAATTTTAAACGAGCGAACTTTCGCTGTTCGTTCTATTTTATGTATATTTAAACCAAAATTATATAATAATGTCAGATAATAAAGTTATACTGAATTACGATGGTAATTCTTATGAATATCCAATCGTTGACAGCACTTTAGGTGATAGAGGGATTGATATTTCAAAACTAAGAGATCAAACAGGTCTTATCACTTTAGATTTAGGATACAAAAATACAGGAGCTACGCTTAGTGACATCACTTACCTGGACGGTGATAAAGGAGAATTGTACTATAGAGGTTATCCTATCGAGCAAATCGCAGAAAAATCGAACTTTACAGAAGTAATGTATTTATTACTTCACGGTGAATTGCCAACAGAAAGCCAATTTACTTCTTTCGATAATAATATTAAAAAATACAACTTCGTAGCAGACGAAATGAAGAAAATACTAGACGTTTTCCCTCGTTCTGCTCACCCTATGGGAGTTCTTTCTTCTCTTACTTCTGCGTTAACAGCATTTAACCCGAAAGCTGTAAATGTAAACTCTAAAGAAGAAATGGATCACGCAGCAGAATTAATGCTTGCTAAATTCTCTCATCTTTGCGCTTGGACTTACAGAAAAACTCAAGGTTTACCAATCAACCACGGCGATAACAGCTTAAG
Organism: Soonwooa sp. T0.1_25; assembly: GCF_057652215.1. Classification (NCBI taxonomy): domain Bacteria; kingdom Pseudomonadati; phylum Bacteroidota; class Flavobacteriia; order Flavobacteriales; family Weeksellaceae; genus Soonwooa; species Soonwooa sp. T0.1_25. The sequence goes on from NZ_JBYFBZ010000001.1 coordinate 367,212, forward strand.
CTATGTAGAAAACTTCTACAGAATGACTTTCAGATTACCAAACGAAGAGTTTGTAATGGATCCAGTTGTTGTTAGTGCTTTAGATAAATTATTAATTCTTCACGCAGATCACGAGCAAAACTGTTCTACATCTACAGTAAGAATGGTAGGTTCTGCACACACAGGATTATTCGCTTCTATTTCTGCAGGTGTTTCTGCACTTTGGGGGCCACTTCACGGTGGTGCAAACCAAGCAGTAATCGAAATGCTAGAAATGATTGAAGCTGACGGTGGAGATGTTAACAAGTGGGTAGAAAAAGCGAAGAGCAAAGAAGATAGCTTCAGATTGATGGGCTTCGGACACAGAGTTTACAAAAACTTTGATCCAAGAGCAAAAATCATTAAGAAAGCTGCTGATGATATCCTTAACGCATTAGGAATCCATGATAAAGCTTTAGATATCGCAATGCAATTAGAAAAAGTAGCGCTAGAAGACGATTACTTCGTATCTAAAAAATTATATCCAAACGTAGATTTCTATTCAGGAATTATCTACAGAGCATTAGGAATTCCTACAGAAATGTTTACAGTAATGTTCGCATTAGGAAGACTTCCAGGATGGATTTCTCAATGGAAAGAAATGAGACTTCACGGTGACCCAATCGGTCGTCCAAGACAAGTATATCAAGGTGCAGGTGTAAGAGATTACGTTGCAATGACTAACAGATAAGAAGTTTTAAACTTCAATATAAAACTCCCAAAGTAATTTGGGAGTTTTTTTATGATTAAGTTTTTCATTTAAGTAAGACTTTAAGGTTTAAATCTAGAAAGCTTTGTCGTTTTACTTGATAGTTTTTGGAGAAGATGACATGTTGAGAGAAACACCTATTAATATTAAAACAATTCCGATTAAGAGATTTCTTGTAAAGTCTTCATTAAAGAACAAAACGCTGACTGCAACAGCGATAACTGGTTCTAAAGCGCCCATAATTGCGGTTGGTGTCGAACCTATTTTTTGAATCGCTAAGACCAAAGCAACGCTCGATATTAAAGTTGTTACAAATGCAAATGTCACAAAATTGAAGAATATCGAATAACTCGGAATTGTTAAACTCTCTTTTAAAACTAAAGATTTCATCAAGAAATATATTGATGTAAACAGCATTGAATAAAATGATAATTTAATTCCTGATACATTAATTTTCGCTTTATTAACGATGATGATATACAGTCCATAAAATAAGGCACTTAACAAAACGATGCCTAATCCAACAAAATTAATTTCGAGACTGTTGCCTTTTAGACAAAGCACAATAACGCCTAAGAAAGTCAACAGAAGCGAGACGATACCCATTTTAGAAAGCTTTTCACCATAAAATAAAAACATTACTAATGCTACCAAAACTGGATATACAAACAAAACGGTTGATGCAATGCCAGCGGATAAATAATCGTAACCAAGGAATAGAAACTCCGAAGATAAGGCGTAAAATAATCCTAGAATTAATAGGACTAATAATTCCCCTTTATTAATTTTCAAATTCACTTTTTTAAAAACTAAATAAACGCCAACCATTATTGCAGAAAACAAAAATCGATAAAACAATGTCACATCCATCGAAAAGTTGATTTTCTTAATAGGAAGTATAAAAATGGGAATTAATCCGTACGAAATCGCAGAAATTGCAGCTAAAATATATCCTTGAGTCTTCATTTTTGTTGTTAAAACGCTGCAAAGCTACGACTAACTGTCTACATTTAGTCTATTGTACAGCTTTTTATAATTAACCAATAATTTTATTAAACGGTTTGTTTTAACCATTGATTTTAAGGGTTTTGGATAAAATTTCCCATAAATTGATTATTGCTGATATATTTTCTTTTTATTTAAGCTTTATATAGATGATATTGCTGCTGTAGACGACTATGAAAATGTTATGCAATCATTATATTTGTGACAGACGAGTAATTTTATGAAGCTTAATATTAAAAACGAAACTGGAAGACTAAAATCTGTTGTTTTGGGGCAACCAAATTCCATTGGTGGCATACCAAGATTGGAGGAAAGTTATGATGCAAAATCCTACAATTCTATTCTGAAGAATATTTATCCTAAAGAAGTCGATATTGTTTCGGAGATGACGGCTTTCGAAGAGGTGCTTCTAAAACACAATGTCAAAGTTTATCGTCCAGAAGTTATTGAAGATTATAACCAAGTTTTTGCACGTGACGTCGCTTTTGTTATTGATGATAAAATGATTATTTCTAACATTATCGAAGATCGCGCTGATGAGCAGGAAGCTTATCGTAAAATTTTCGAAAAAGTAGCTTGGCGGAATATCATTAATTTGCCAGAAACTGCTCATATCGAAGGCGGAGACGTGATTGTTTGGGACGATTTCATTTTTATCGGGACTTGTTATAGTCAGGATTACAGAAGTTTTAAAACCGCTAGAACTAACGAATATGCCATCGAAATTCTAAAAGAATATTTTCCAAAAAAACGTATCCTCGATTTTGAATTAAAGAAAAACGATACCGAACCTTATAAAGGAATTTTACATTTGGATTGTACATTTAATCCGATTGGGAAGGATAAATGCATTATTTACAAAGATGGTTTTGTAGACGAAAGCGATTATCAATTAATTGTTGATATTTTTGGAGAAGAAAACTGTTTCCATGTTGATGATCAGGAGATGTTTGAGATGGTTCCTAATGTATTTTCAATTTCGCCAGAAGTGGTTGTTTCGGATAAAACTTTTACAAGAATGAACAATCATCTTCGTGATGTTTGGGGAATTACGGTGGAAGAAATCCCGTACAGAGAAATCTCTAAAATGGGCGGTTTGTTGCGTTGTTCTACTATGCCTTTGGTGAGAGAATAAAAATTTTTCTTGCAGATTCAAAAATTAGTTAATACTTTTGTTTTGTAATTCTGAAATAAGAATTACACTTATCCAGAAAGATGGAGGGAATTGACCCGATGAAATCTTGGCAACCTGCAAATGTAAGGTGCCGCATTCAACCTCAAGATTTGAGGAAAGATAAGTCAGAGACACTTTTTGAAAAGTATTATTAAAAATATTCAAAAAACTCTTTCGACTTGTCGGAAGAGTTTTTATTTTTCCGGCAATTGCTCGACATCTTGGATAAGTTTTTAGTTGATTAACGATTTAAAATTTATACAAAATGAGCAATTTAAAATTCGAAACTTTACAAGTGCACGCAGGACAAACCGTTGACAGAGATACAAACAGTCGCGCAGTTCCTCTTTATCAAACAACTTCTTATACTTTTAATGATGCGCAACATGCTGCGGATCTTTTCGGTCTCAAAGCTTTCGGAAATATCTACACCCGATTAATGAATCCCACAACTGACGTTTTCGAAAAAAGAATTGCAGCTTTGTATGGAGGCGTTGGCGCTTTGGCGGTTTCTTCTGGACAGGCAGCACAGTTTATTGCGATTACTAATATTTTGCAAAATGGTGATAATTTTGTGACATCACCATATTTGTATGGAGGAAGTCATAACCAATTCAAAGTGAGTTTTGCAAAATTTGGGATTGAAGCCCGTTTTGCAAAAGACGACAATCCTGAAGATTTTGAAGCTTTAATTGATGAAAATACCAAAGCTTTGTATGTCGAGACCATCGGAAATCCGACGCTGAATGTAGCTGATTTCGAAGCCATTGCAGCTGTCGCTGGAAAGCATAAAATTCCGTTGATTGTTGATAATACTTTTGGAGCTGGTGGATATTTGTTTAACCCATTTGAGCATGGAGCAAGTATCATTGTTGAGTCGGCGACCAAATGGATCGGCGGTCATGGTACAAGTGTTGGCGGCGTTATTGTAGATTCTGGAAAGTTTGATTGGGCAAATGGGAAATTCCCGTTGTTGTCTCAACCATCGGCTGGTTATCATGATTTGGTGTTTACAGATGTTTTTGGTGTCAATTCAGATTTTGGGAATATTGCATTTATCATTAAAGCTAGAGTAGAAGGTCTTAGAGATTTTGGTCCTGCGATTTCGCCGTTTAATTCTCATCAGTTGTTGTTAGGTTTAGAAACTTTATCACTTCGTTTAGAAAGAACAGTTTCTAACGCACAAAAGTTAGCAGAGTTTTTAGAAAATCATCCAAATGTCGAAAAAGTAATTTATCCAGGACTTGAAAGTTTCACTGATAAGGAAAATGCAAAAAAATATCTAAAACGAGGTTTTGGAGGTGTTCTTAATTTTGAAATAAAAGGAGGAAAAGATTCTGCGGTTCAATTTATTAATTCATTAAAATTGGCGAGTCATCTTGCAAACGTAGGTGATGCTAAAACATTGGTTATCAATCCATCATCAACAACGCACGAGCAGTTGAGTGATGCCGAACAAAAAGCAGCGGGTATCACGCCAGGACAAATCCGAGTAAGTGTTGGTATTGAACATATCGACGATATTATTGCGGATTTTGAACAAGCATTTTAACGATTCTGAAAACAAAATTATAATTTTAAAAGTTCCGTAGTTATTCTGCGGAACTTTGCTATTTTTGTGACTTAACTAAAAATTATGCAGACAACGAATACAGTTTTGATGATTGAGCCGATAGCTTTCGGTTATAATGCCCAAACGGCGGAGAATAATTATTTTCAGGTAGAGCAAAAAGGTGCTGAAGTTCAGGAGAAAGCTTTAGCGGAGTTTAATGCTTTTGTTGAAAAACTTAGAAGTAAAGGTATTAACGTAATCACTATTAAAGATACTTTGGAGCCGCATACGCCAGATTCTATTTTTCCGAATAATTGGGTGAGTTTTGCAGAAGACGGAACAGTTGTACTTTATCCAATGTTTGCTCCAAATAGAAGAGTAGAACGTCGTCAAGATATTTTAGATCAAGTTAAAGCTAAAGGTTTTAATATCAGTAAAATAGATGATCTTAGCGGAAGCGAACAAGATGAAAAATTCTTGGAAGGCACCGGAAGTATGATTTTCGATCATGATAACAAAATTGCTTATGGTTCTGTTTCTTTAAGATTGGATGAAAAGTTGTTCCGTGAGTTTTGTGCTAAATACAATTATACGCCAGTTGTTTTTCATTCGTTCCAAAGTTATGATAATGAGCGACTTCCTATTTATCATACTAATGTGATGATGTGCGTTGCGGATCGTTTTGCAGTAATCTGTTTAGAATGTATTGATGACGAGGACGAAAGACAAAATGTGGTGAACAGCCTCGCAGATTCTGGAAAAGAAATTGTTGAAATCACCGAAGCGCAAATGCAACAGTTTGCTGGTAATATGCTGCAAGTTAGAAATGATGAAGGAAAAACTTATCTTGTGATGAGTCAGTCGGCTTATAAGTCTTTGATTGATAGTCAAATAAATCAAATTGAAAAGTATTCCGAAATTATATATTCGGATCTTGAAACCATTGAAACCAATGGCGGCGGAAGCGCTCGTTGTATGTTGGCTGAGGTTTTCTTACCGAAGGATTAGTTTCTATGGATGACAAACTCCCTAGCCCTGATGGAAGCGACATCCTTTGGCGTTGGAGTGAGGCGGCGGAGCGTAGCGGAGCCGTCCGAGCGACAATGCTAAAGATATAGCGGACAGCAGGATTAGCTCCTAATAAAAAAAAACTTCAGTACAGGCTGAAGTTTTTTTGTTGAAAAGTTTAATTATAATTTAGATTAACGTGTTCTGGATTTGATATCGCCAGCAGCACTGTCGATGTCTCTTACTTTTTTAACTTTTTGATTTCCGAAATTATATGTAACACTCGCTGTTAAGCCTCTTCGGAAAGAGTTATTAGACAGATAATTGAAATTTCCGTCAGCTTGTTCATCTTTAATTTTTACAATATTGGTTCTTAACACATCGTTGACATTAACCGCGAACGTCCAATTGTTCCAAAGTTTTTTGATGCTTAAATCTAAACTAGCAAGGCTCTGCAACTGTCCAAAGTCGATTTGTTGTTTATCTACATAAAAGAAGTTGACGCCTGCAAACCAGGTTTTTGCTTTGTCCAAACGGATTGTGTTGTTGGTTTGAATTAATAAACTGGTTGATTTTTTTGTATTTGTATACGTGTCAAAAATTTCGCCAGTTGTTGGATCTGTGTTCAAAGTTCCGTTATTAATATTATGTTGAAAACCGATATTGAAATTGGTTGTTAAATACTGGTTAAAGAAATTTTTCTGCATTCCCAACATCGCTGACATTTCTTGTTTGTCGCCATAATTGCTGCGAATGTAAGCCAATTGTCTGTACGTATTTCCGTCACGGACAACATCTCTTTGTAACGGAACCATCGTAATAACATCTTTAAAATACGAGTGGTTAAGAATCAAGAAATATGAATTTTTAAACATATACGTCAACTCCTGATTATATATCGAAGACGCTTTTACAAATGGATTATTTTGCGTGTAATTGTCTTGTGTAATGATGTTTCGTACGGGATTCAATTCCCAAAAACTTGGTCTTCTCATTCGGCTAGAGAATGCATACGAAATATTATTCTTATCATTAATCGCATAATTCAGATTTAAATATGGCAAAATATTGTTGTAGTTTTTCTCAACAAGTGCCATGTCTGGTCGTTCTGCTGGCGGATTATCCGAAGTCCCGATGCTGTTAGTGATTTCGTAGCGTGTTCCAATTTTTCCAGAAAATTTATCAGAAAATTTCTTTTCCAATGTTAAATAAAAACCATAGATATTTTCATCATATTCAAATAAGTTTGGTTTGTATTTAGTTGCTTCGTTTGCTGCGAAATTCGTGCTTTCGTATTTCGTGTCATTTTTAGTTTTCGTTTTATTATAATTTCCACCAACCGAAATCGAAAAATCATTTTTAAATTTCTTGATGTAATCTGCCATTGCAGAAATATTGTTGATATTCTGTGGCGTATCTTGAATAATTTGATTCGCTAAAGCACCTTGATTCCAATTGGCGTCTGAAGCATAAGTTCTGTTATCCGAATCTTGAATTCGTTTGTAGGTAAGATAAGCAGCATTCAAATTTAATTTACTTCCTTCTTCATCGGTTTTCAATTCATAATTCAAATTGAAATTATTGTTGTAAGATCTGTTATTGAGCACATTTCGGCTCAAATTATAAAAACGATTCGTCAGATTTCCGTTATCGTCGTAATTGCTGTACGAGTTGTTAAGTAAAATTGTCGCGCCTTTACTATTACTCGCCCAAGAGTTCCATGACAACGCAAGATTACTTTTGTAGGTTAATTGATAATCCATGTTGATGTAACCACCCAAGTTTTTCTCAGGACTATCGATTGGACCAACAGATTCAGTTACTGTATTTTTATTTCCGTTTCTGATGATATATTCTTGAGGTTCGATTTCTTGACTTCCTGTGATATTGGCGTTAAGACCGAATTTTCCTTTTCTATAATTTAACGAAGCACTGCTGGACGTCGAGTTGTATTTGTTTTGAGTGTTTGACATTCTTAAATTTCCGTTAAGTCCATCCGTCATTTTTTTCTTCAAAACAATGTTAATGATGCCATCCGAAGCCTCCACTTGATATTCGCTTCCAGGAAGCGTAATAACTTCAATCTTTTGAATGTTTTCTGCAGGTGTGTTTTTTAGAAAAGAAGCCAAAGATTCCGCATCCATATTAGATTTTCTTCCATTGATGTACACAATCGCGTTATTTTTCCCAGCGATTTTTAGTGTTTTATCGTCGGTTGTAGAAAGAAGTGGCGTTTGCTTCAACAAGTCAAAAGTTGTATTTCCTTTGGCAACAGGAGAAGCTGCAACGTCGTAAACAAAACGATCACTTTGCTTTTTGAAAACTTGTTTTGTAATCATAACAGCTTCAATCTCTTTTGTACTTTGAGATTTGATTGTGTCATTTATTTTTTGTTGAGCAATTGCAAATCCACTGTAGAATAATGCGGCGATTAATATTGGCGTTTTCATAATAGTAATTTTTTAGAAGTGTGTATGTTTTAATATTGAACAAAGCAAAGATATATATTAAAATCAGTATTATGCAATACAAAGTACTAAAAATGTTTTTTATTTAACTGTAATATACTGGTTTTCAGTTAATAAAATTTCGTTTAAAATTTAATGCTTTATACAATTAGACAACAAGTCTTATATTTTTGTTACAACAAGGCACAAAAAAACACCGAAAAAAAATTCGGTGTTGCTTATTTTGAATTTCAATGTTAAAATTAAATACTATTCGCGATCTTTTCGGGCTAACTTTTTTTCAACCCAAATCGTTGCGAAAGGGAAGAAAGCTGCTATGAGCGCAATGACAGAATCTTCATCATCCCAATTGTAAATTTTGCGTGCTGGCACACATAATAGAAGATAAAGTGTGAAAAATAAACCGTGGATATTTCCGACAATGATGATAAAAATCGTTGGCAAAAGTCCTTCTTGGTCATAACGTTTCCAGATCATCGCGAAACCGTAAAGTAACAAACATGAAATCGCTTCTGCAACGCAAACCTGCTTAAACCATTTTAGGACTTTTTCTTCTGGATATTTTGAAAAGTATTTTTCGATGAAATTCATAATTCAGTTTAGTTTTGAGCATACATAACTCAAGTTTTGAAACTATTTTTTTATTTTAAGTTTAATAAAATCTAAAAATTGATTTTGCTGATCAATAAACAAATAATGCGAACAATTATCAAGAATTCTAAAATTGTTTGCTCCTACAATATTACGCAAATCCGTTAACTGTTTCGCTGAAAAGATGCCGTCATTTTGTCCATAAATGGCAAAAAGAGGGATTTTCTTTTTCGTAATTTCTAAAAGCACTCCCTTGTTATCTAGATTATTTTGAGTTTCATTTTTATAAAATAATAAAGGCGAATTATGGTTTCTAAAATTAGTTTTATAAAACTCCGAATTTTCAAATTCTTGTCTCAAATTTTGACTTTCTGTTGTCGGATTTGGCATCGAAAAATACCCCAAATCACTAGCAATATCATAAGTTTTCTTTCTGTATTCCGCTGAGTTTTTGTTCAGACTTTCAATCGTAGAAATTTCTCGAAGTTTATTTTCATCATTTTTAAAAGCTGATTTCGCGTTCTCCAAAATATGATCATAAGTCTCTTGTTGCGAGACCAAAGCGCCTGCAAGTATAAGAGATTTTACTTTTTCAGGATAATGATTGGTGTAAAGTGTCCCAACAATTCCGCCAAAACTATGCGCCAAAATGTTGGCTTTCTCTAGATGATACAACTCGTAGATTTGGTTGAGGTCGTCAAAACTTTCTTGGAAAGTCATCGTCGCATTCTCATCTTTGGAACGACCTTCGCCGCGTCTGTCATAGACAATAACATAAAAACCTTTGTCTGCTAACTTTTGCGCGGTTGTTGCTTCGAACAAATTCGAATTTCCGCTTGGTCCACCATGGATAAAAATAATCGCTGGGTTTTTCTTGTCGCCATAAGCTTTAGAATAAAGATTTTGTGCTTTCGAAATACCAAAGCAAACAAATGAAAATAGAATGCTGAAAATAAGTTTCATTTAATGCAAATTATCAAATAATTGAAAACTTATTTATAAAAATTACTTCCATCTAAGTATTCAAAAACTTCTGGAGGAAGCATTGGACGGACATTTTTGCCTTCTTTAATCATGTTACGTATGTCAGTTGCAGACAATTCGATAATGGGCGCGTTGATCAGAATGATATTTTCGCCTTCGGAAGTGTAGTCGTTATTTTTCTTTTCACCTTCAAACAGCCTTGGATAGACAATAATTTGATGATTCTTTATTAAAACTTCAGCGTTTTTCCATTTATGAAGTCCCGCCAAATTATCTTCACCCATGATCAAACTAAACTGGTAATTCGGGTATTTTTCGTGAAGATAAGTTAAAGTGTCAATGGTGTAACTTGGTTTTGGAAGCGAAAATTCAACATCCGACGCACGCATTTTTGGATAATGTTTAATAGATAAATTCACCATATCCAATCGATTATGATCGGCAAGAAGTGATTTTTTATCTTTAAAAGGATTTTGCGGACTTACCACAAACCACAATTCTTCCATATCCGATTTTTCCAGAATATAGTTGGCCAAAATCAAATGTCCAATATGAATGGGATTAAACGAACCGAAAAACAAACCGATTTTTTTCATTTTTAAATTTTAAGAATGAAACTTAACATCTCTAATGTTTAAAAAATAAGAAACATTGCCTTTCCAATGATTTTCTTCAACTGTAAATGCCAAATCAAAAGACTTTGTACGGAAATCTTCGGCATAAATGCCCAGTTTAAAACCAATACATTCGATGTTGCGATTGGTACTTGGTTGATGTACAAAAAATTTGAGATGATTGCCATCTTTGCCCATTAGTCGGACGTATCCAGCGACTTTTATATCTTTTAAAACCAAAACTGGTTTCATATTTTTTGGTCCAAATGGCGCCAACTTTCGATGGAAATTATAAAACTCGCGGTTGAGATCATCGATGTTGATAACGCTGTCGATGTAGATAGATGGTTCTTTTTGATGCTCTTGAATGTTGTCGCGAACATAACCTTCGAACATAATTTTGAAAACTTCAAAATTCTCTTTGTCCATCGATAGTCCTGCCGCAGCTTGATGTCCTCCAAATTTCTGGAAAAGATCCGAACAATAGTCCAAAGCCGCATGAATATCAAAATCCGAAACCGATCTTGCCGAAGCAACCATTTCGCCATTGTTACCGTCCGTGAAAACTAAAGTTGGCTTAAAGTGACTTTCGATTAATCGCGAAGCCACGATGCCGATAACGCCTTTATTCCAAGACGGATCGTAGACAATAGTAGAGTAGGTGCTTTCAGTTGAAGATTCAACCTGATTCATCGCCGATTGCGTAATCGTGTGATCCATTTCTCGACGTTCATCATTTAGGTTAATAATCTCATTTACAATCTGTTGTGCTTGTTTTAGGTTGTCAGAGATCATCAGTTCCACAGACGCTTTTGCGTGCGAAATTCTTCCTGCAGCGTTTATTTTTGGAGCAATGTCAAAGACAATATTAGAAATTTCAAAATGCGCTAATTTCTCTTCAGGAATCAACAATCGCAAACCGAACTTTCTAGTTTTACGCAAAAATTTAAGCCCTTGTTTAGCCAAAACTCGATTTTCTCCAGTCATTGCAACAATGTCGGAAGCGATACTAATCGCTAGTAAATCCGTTAATTCGAAAAGTTCGTTTTCAGGAATTTTGTAAATAGTATTTAGCCCTTGGCAAAGTTTAAAACCGACACCACAACCACTTAGTTCTTTATAAGGATAGCGACAATCTTTACGTTTTGGATCAAGGACAGCCACAGCCTTCGGGATTTCGTCACCTGGCAAGTGGTGATCACAAATTATAAAATCGACTTTTAGCTTGTTAGCATATTCAATTTTATCGATAGATTTTATTCCGCAGTCAAGCGCAATAATCAAGCTAAACCCATTTTCTTTCGCAAAGTCAATGCCTTCCGTCGAAATACCGTAGCCTTCAACGTTACGATCTGGGATATAAAAATCAAGATATTTTTTGTCAACGATTTTGCTGAGGTAGAGGTACATTAGCGCCACAGAGGTTGTTCCGTCCACGTCGTAGTCGCCGTATACTAATATTTTTTCGCCATTTTCGATAGCTGTTGCAATGCGTTCAACCGCTTTTTGCATGTCCGCCATCAAAAAAGGACTGTGGAAATCGTTTCCGTTTGGTTTAAAGAATTCGCGAGCACTTTGATAATTGTCGATGCCACGCAAAACGAGAAGTTTGGATTCTAAAGTTCCAAATCCAATTGAGGAAATGAGACCATCTACTATGTCTTCATCGGGTTCTGGTTTATAAATCCATTTTTGACTCATAGTTACAAATTTAGTCAAAAATTGCGGGAATTAAAATTCTATTTTTCAGAACAATTCCCTCCCCATCACTCAGCAGCTACTCGGGTCGGGCTGTTCGCTATATCTTGGATGTGACGCTACCATCCCTATTGCAGAGATGGCAACACAATATAAAAAGACAAAATAAATAGTTCTCCTTTTTTTAATTATGAATCCTAAATTTAAAATACAGACGACGCGATTCTCTTCGTAATCTCGCTTTTCCCCATCGTGTAGTAATGCAAAACCGGAGCACCTCTTTCCAGAAGTTCCTTACTTTGTTGGATACACCATTCGATGCCGATTTCTTTTACAGCTTTATTGTCTTTACTTTTCGCAACTTCAATCACTAAATCGTTCGGAATATCTACCTTAAAACGGTGCGGAATCATACTCAATTGGCTTTTAGTAACCAAAGGTTTCAAACCCGGAATAATCGGAACATTTATCCCTTCCTCACGGCATTTATCAACGAATTCAAAATACTTTTCGTTATCAAAAAACATTTGCGTCACGATGTAATCCGCACCCGCTTCCACTTTCTTTTTCAAGTATTGCAAATCCTGCGAAAGACTCGCCGCTTCCATGTGTTTTTCGGGATAACCAGCCACGCCGATGCAAAAAGTCGTCGGACAAGAATTCTCCAAAGATTCATCCAAATAAACACCCAAATTCAAACCTTGAATCTGCTTCACCAAATCACTCGCATTAGCATGACCATTTTTCTCTGGCTTAAAATAAATCTCAGATTTCACGGCATCTCCACGAAGTGCCACCACATTTTCGATACCTAAAAAATCCAAATCAATCAAGAAATTTTCGGTGTCTTCGCGGCTAAAACCACCGCACAAAATATGGGGTACCGCATCCACTTTGTACTTATTTTGGATTGCCGCGCAAATCCCAACAGTTCCGGGGCGCTTCCTCACGACACGCTTCTCCAAAAGGCCGTCTTGACGCTCGATATACTCATATTCTTCACGATGATAAGTCACGTCGATAAATGCAGGATTAAACTCCATCAACGGGTCAATTCCATCAAAAATCGACTTTATGTTTTGCCCTTTCAAAGGCGGCAATATTTCAAAGGAAAACAATGTTTTTCCGTTCGCTTTTTCAATATGTTCAGTTACTTTCATTTTTTTTGTTTTTTATTTGGGCGTATCCCTCGCCAAGCTTTTCCAGCCGCTCGGGTCGCTACGTTCGCTGCTATCTTTTTTTGGTGACTTCGACTCCGCTCAGTCATCAAAAAAAGGATATCCGCTACCATCGCTTACGCGGTTTGAGGTGTGAGATGCGCGTTTTCAAGTTTCGAGTTTCAAGTTTCGAGTTTTAAGTTGAATCTTCGTTCTTCCCAAGATCAACCAGAAAACTTTCAACATTAAACTTCAAACCTAAATTTTAAACTCATTACACCTCCGAAAGATTCGGAGCTAACCATTTTCTTGCAAATTCTATATCCACATCTTTTCGTTCGGCGTAATCTTTCAATTGGTCTTCCGAAATTTTTCCAACCCCGAAATATTTAGATTTAGGATTTCCAAAATAATATCCCGAAACCGCTGCTGTTGGCCACATTGCCAAACTTTCTGTCAAGCTAACGCCGATATTTTCTTCTACTTTTAATAAATCCCAAATCGTCAGTTTTTCCAAGTGGTCTGGACAAGCTGGATAGCCGGGAGCTGGACGAATTCCTAAATATTTTTCTTTAATCAAATCTTCGTTATCCAAAGTTTCGTCTTCCGAATAACCCCAATATTCCGTTCTCACTTTTTTGTGCAGATATTCGGCAAAGGCTTCTGCAAAACGGTCAGCCAAAGCTTTCACCATAATTGCGTTGTAGTCGTCGTTTTTATCTTCGTATTCTTTCGCTAATTCGTCTGCTCCAAAACCAGTACAAACACAAAAAACTCCGAAATAATCTTGCTTACCGATGTTTTTTGGCGCCACAAAATCGGATAATGCGAAATATTCTTTACCAGCCGATTTTTTATGTTGCTGTCTCAACGTTCGGAATGTTGAAATTACATTTTGATTCTCGTCATACACCAAAATATCGTCTTGTTCATTAGCGTTCGCAGGGAAAATTCCGAAAATACCTTTTGCTTTAAAACTCTTTTCTTCAAGGATTTTTTTGAGCATTAATTTTGCTTCATCAAAAAGTATTGTTGCTTGTTCGCCAACTATTTCATCTGTCAAAATATCTGGAAATTTTCCAAACAACTGCCAACTTCTGAAAAACGGCGACCAGTCGATAAAGTCAATTAAATCATCCAATTTTTGGTCTTCAATAATCGTGATTCCCAATTTTTTTGGAATCGAAATCTTTTCGTTTTCCCAATCAATTTTAAACTTTTGTTCCCGCGCTTCCTCAATCGAAACATATTCTTTATCGACTTGACGATTCAAGAATTTTTCGCGGAAATCTTCGTATTCTTTTTTCAAATCCAAACCATAAACATTGGATTTTTCCTTATTTAATAAAGAACTTACTACGTTAACCGCTCGTGAAGCATCATTAACATGGATAACTGTATTTTTATATTTTGGGTCAATTTTTACCGCAGTGTGCGCTTTGGAAGTTGTTGCACCACCAATCATCAAAGGGAAATCAAGGTTTTGTCTTTCCAATTCTGCGGCGATATGCACCATTTCGTCCAAACTTGGCGTAATCAAACCACTCAAACCAATAACATCCACATTTTCATCAATCGCAGTCTGAATAATCTTTTCCGCCGGAACCATTACACCCAAATCCACGATCTCGTAATTGTTACAACCCAAAACCACGCTCACAATATTTTTTCCAATATCGTGAACATCGCCTTTTACAGTTGCCATCAAAACTTTTCCGTTAGTAGGTTTGCTAATATCTTTTGCAGCTTCAATAAATGGTTGTAGATACCCAACTGCGCGTTTCATCACTCGCGCCGACTTTACGACTTGCGGCAAAAACATTTTTCCGCTTCCGAAGAGATCACCAACGACGCCCATTCCTGTCATCAAATTAATCTCGATAACGTGAAGCGGTTTTTCTGCTTGCTGACGTGCAATTTCCACATCTTCCTCGATGAATCGGTCGATTCCTTTCACCAAAGCGTGTGTAATTCGGTCTTGCAAAGGAAGTTCTCGCCAAGATAAATCTTCGACTTTTTCTTTCTTTGTTGATTTGTGCGTTTCAGAATAATCAAGAAGTCTTTCAGTGGCATCATCTCGACGATCAAGCATAACATCTTCTACCAATTCCAATAATTCTTTTGGAATTTCGTCGTAAACTGCCAACATAGTTGGATTTACAATTCCCATATTCATCCCGTTTTTGATGGCATGATACAAGAAAACCGAGTGCATCGCTTCTCTCACACCATCATTCCCACGAAACGAAAACGAAACATTGGAAACGCCACCACTCACCGAAACATGTGGAAGGTTTTCGCGAACCCATTTTGTTGCTTCAATAAAATCAATTGCATTTCGACGATGTTCTTCCATTCCCGTTGCTACAGGGAAAATATTTAAATCGAAAATAATATCCTCGGCGGGGAAGCCAACTTTGTTCACCAAAATATCATACGAACGCTTCGAGATTTCTATTCGTCGTTCGTAATTATCAGCTTGTCCAACTTCGTCAAACGCCATGATAATCGCCGCTGCACCATAACGTTTTATGGCTTTTGCATGTTTGATGAATTCTTCTTCACCTTCTTTCAACGAAATGGAATTCACGACAGGTTTCCCTTGAACCACTTGAAGTCCAGCCTCCAAAATTTCCCATTTTGAAGAGTCTATCATAATCGGAATTCTAGCAATATCAGGCTCGGAAGCGATAAGATTAAGGAACTTCACCATGGAGGCTTTTCCGTCCAATAATCCATCATCGAAATTGACATCCAAAATCTGGGCGCCACCTTCAACTTGATTTCTGGCAATATCCAAAGCTTCCGCAAATTTTTCTTCCTTTATCAAACGAAGAAACTTTTTGGAACCTGCAACATTGGTTCTTTCACCAACGTTGATAAAGTTACTTTCTGGTGTTATGATGAGCGGTTCTAATCCGCTAAGTTTTAAATATTTCATATTTTAAATTGAGATAATAAGGTAATTTGAAAATTAGATAATGTTGTGAAAAATTATCGCATTAACTCATTATCAAATTATCACATTGATTTTTCTCGGTTTATAATCTTTCATCAAATCAGCAATGGCTTTTATGTGTGGCGGCGTTGTTCCACAGCAACCTCCGATGATATTGATGAGATTTTTGTCTACGTATTCTTTAATCTGAGCTGCCATTTGTTCGGGAGTTTCGTCATATTGACCAAAAGCATTGGGTAAACCTGCATTTGGATACGCCGAAATAAAAAACTCCGAGTTGCTAGAAATGGTTTCCAAATAAGGAGTCAACTGTTTCGCTCCTAAAGCACAGTTGAAACCTACACTTAACAAATCTAAATGCGACACCGAAATTAAAAAGGCTTCCGCTGTTTGTCCACTCAATGTTCGGCCAGAAGCGTCAGTAATTGTTCCTGAAACCATGATGGGAATTCGGATGTTGCGTTCTTCTGCGATTTCGTCGATGGCAAAAAGTGCCGCTTTTGCATTTAGTGTGTCAAATATGGTTTCCACTAAAAGAATGTCTGAACCACCGTCTAACAAAGCTTCTGCTTGTTGCTTGTAAGCTATTCTTAATTCATCAAATGTAATCGCACGGAATCCAGGGTCATTAACATCTGGACTTAAACTTGCGGTTTTATTAGTCGGTCCAATTGAACCTGCTACAAATCTCGGTTTGTCGGGATTTTGCGCCGTAAATTCGTCACAAACTTTACGAGCAATTTTAGCAGATTCGTAATTTAATTCGTAAACCAATTCTTCCATGTGGTAATCTGCCATCGCAATGGTTGTCCCCGAAAAAGTATTGGTTTCCAAAATATCTGCACCTGCTTCTAAATATTGTCTGTGAACCTCTTCAATAGCTTGTGGTTGCGTTAAAGACAGTAAATCGTTGTTGCCTTTCACTGGAGATTTCCAATCTTTGAAACGCTCGCCGCGATAATCTTCTTCCTCGAAACCATAGCGCTGAAGCATGGTTCCCATTGCGCCATCCAAAACGAGAATTCGTTCGCAAAGGGCTTTGTATAAAGCTTGGTTTCTTGTTTCTTGAAGTTGGTTTTTATCTTGAGTATCCATTTTTTTATTTTGTTATTATGAGGGAAACTTTCTATTTAGCCCCGATTGAAGCGGCATCCTTTTTTGCTTTTTACTAATCTTTCTTTTTATGTTTTCGTTTTCTAAATCAAAGAAGATATAGCGTAATGCGGGTTAAATTTTTCTTTCGAAGCTGAAATCTTGATGCTCCTAAAAAACTAATCTAATGCTTGTTTTAAGTCCGCAATGATGTCGTCCACATTTTCTAAACCTACGGAGCAGCGCACCAAACCTGCCGTGATTCCGACTTCATTTCTTTCTTCGTCCGAAAGCTTGGAATGCGTTGTGGAAGCGGGATGCGTAACAATCGTCCTCGTGTCACCAAGGTTCGCGGAAAGCGAACACATCTTGATTTTGTTGAGGAAATTGCGACCGCCTTCGATGCCTCCTTTAATTTCGAAAGCGACGATATTTCCTCCTAATTTCATTTGCTTTTTTGCGATTTCGTAACTTGTATGGGACTTTAAAAACGGATATTTCACCAAATCGACATTTGGATGTGATTCTAAAAATTCCGCAACTTTGATTGCATTTTCACAATGTTTTTCAACACGAATTGCCAGAGTTTCCAAACTTTTGCTCAAAATCCAAGCGTTGAACGGCGACATCGCAGGTCCGGTGTTTCTCGCGAAAAGATAAATTTCACGAATCAAATCTGCCTTGCCAACTGCCACGCCACCTAAAACTCGACCTTGACCATCGATTAATTTGGTTGCGGAATGTACGACGATATCTGCTCCATACTTTATCGGTTTCTGTAAATACGGTGTCGCAAAGCAATTGTCCACAATAAAAATGAGATTGTGCTTCTTTGCAATTTGACCGAAAAATTCCAAATCTAAAACTTCAATTGCGGGATTGGTAGGCGTTTCTAAATATAAAATTTTGGTGTTCGGTTGGATGTATTTTTCGACATTTTGTGCGTCTTCGGCTTTGAAATAGGTTGTTTCGATATTCCATTTTGGGAAATATTTTGTGAACAAAGTATGCGTAGAACCAAACACCGATTGACAGCTCACAATATGATCGCCCGCATTCAATAATGCCACGAAAGTGGAATAAATTGCCGCCATTCCAGTTGCAAAAGCATAGCCCGATTCTGCCCCTTCCATTAATGCGATTTTATCGATGAATTCGGTGACATTTGGGTTCGAAAATCGGCTGTATAAGTTTTTGTCTTTTTCCTCGGCGAAGCTTGCACGCATATCTTCGGCATCTTCAAAAACGAAACTTGAAGTTAAATATAACGGCGTTGAATGCTCATCAAACTGGCTTCTTTCGGTTTGAGTTCTGATGGCGAGGGTTTCAAAGTTGGTTGTTGGTTGTTGGTTGCTGGTTGTTGGTATGTTTTCTGACATTTTTTCAATATTAAATTTGTCTTGCTTCTTGGTTCTTGGCTCTTGATTCTTGATTCTAGCATCTATTTTGTCTCACTGACTCTTAAAATATCACCGAAAACGCCGCGGGCAGTAACTTTTGCTCCAGCTCCAGCGCCCATAATAACAATCGGATTTTCGCCGTAACTTTCTGTGTAGATTTCAAAAATAGAATCGGAACCTTTTAATTGTCCCAAAGCAGAATTGGCAGGAACGGAAATTAATTTTACATCCAGTTCGCCTTTGTCTTGACTTAAATCGCCATGCAAATCGCCAACGTAACGTAAAACATGATAGGGTTCTTGTTCGTCTTTTATCTTTTGGAAAGTTTCGTCCAACTCATCTATTCGTGTCAAAAATTCGTCTTTTGAAATTGGAAGAAGCGGTTCTGTAACTAGGTTTTTGATATTGATATCTTCGAATTCGTTCATTAAATCTAATTCGCGAGCAAGGATCAAAAGTTTTCTTGCAACATCGTTTCCAGAAAGGTCTTCGCGCGGATCTGGCTCTGTAAAACCTTTGTTCATTGCTTCTTTTACGATGGTTGAAAATTTCTCATTACGAACAGAAAATTGGTTGAAGACATAACTTAATGTTCCTGAGAAAACCCCTTTTATTCTGGTGATATCTTCTCCCGATAAATGCAGTAATTTAAGCGTATCAATTAATGGTAAACCTGCACCAACATTGGTTTCGTATAAATATTTTTTATTATTTTTTGCAAGTTGCGTTCTGAAATTTCGATAATCTGAAATAGGTAAAGTATTGAAGATTTTATTTGATGAAACCACATCAAAACCGTTTTCGACAAATTTGGTATAGTTTTTTACAAAAGCTGGACTCGCGGTATTGTCCACAACAATTAGGTTTTCTAAGTTGTGCTCTTTTGTGTAACTGATAAGTTCTGAGATATTACTTTTAGTGTTCGAATAGTTTATTTTTTGTCTCCAATCGCTGCCAAAACCAGATTTGTTTAAAGCCATTTTTTTGGAATTAGAAATCGCAACGACTTTAAGATCAATTCTTTTTCTGTTCAAAATATCGTAGGCAGAATCTAAAATCTGTTCGATAAGTGTTGAACCAACATTTCCGTGACCAATTAAAGCTAAGTGAACAACTTTAGGTTTTCCGAAAAGTTCGGTTTCAATAATATTTTGAGTGATTTCGGTTTGATTGTCAGTTACAACAATGTTAACTCTACCAGTCGATGACACTTGGTTAAGCAACAAAGGATAAATCTTGTTGCGTTGAAGTTCCGACATGATTTTAGCATTTTGTTCCGAAACAAATCCAAGAACGCAAAGATTGTCAATGCTGTAAATATTACTCACTATGCCAGCTGCTTTTTCATTTTGGAATTCTTTCTTCAATAATGCCACGGCGTCCTCGGCATCTTTCTCATCAACCAAAACTGAAACACCATTTTCGATGGCTTGTTGAGAAATAACCCCAACGCTGATGCCACCTTTGTTAAGTGTTGTAAAGATTCGAGAGTCGATGCCGATTTGTCCAAGAAAGTCTTTGCCTTCAAAGTTGACTAAAGCTTTCTTTCTGTATATACTAATTGGATTTTGGTCTGTCATTTTGTTCTAATAAATACGTTTTAATAATTCTTGCAATTGTTCATACTCTATTAAAAATGCGTCGTGGCCGTGGATAGAAACAATTTCGTCGTAGAAAATATCTTCTTTATGTGTCTTAATTTTTTCGTAACATTTTTTGATTTCCGAAGCTGGAAAAAACAAATCTGTGTTAATCGCAATGAGGTTAATGTTTGCTTTTATTTTGGATAACACTTTTTCGTTAGTATCAACGGTCATCAGAAGATGGTTCATCAATTTGTAAGCTTTTAAACTAAATCTTTCGTTGAGACTTTTTCCGTGGTAGATTAACCAATCTTCGGACTCGCGCCTAGTATTTTCTTTTGTTAATTTACCCTCAAATCTTTCATTAAGCGATTCTGGCGTTCTGTAGCAAAGCATGGCGTGTGCTCTTGCTTTTTCTAGTGGTTTTTCAGGTGAGTCTAAAAGATATTTTTGAACCAAACATTGTGCATGTAACCAATCGTGGGTTTTGTAATCCGAAGCAATTGGGATAAATTTTTCGCTGATTTTAGGGTTGATGGCTAGCATTTCCCAACCGATGGAACCTCCTAACGAGCCACCAATAATGCTGTGTAAAGTTTTTATTTCTAAATTTTCTAAACCTTGTAAAAAAATCGCCGCAACATCTTTGGTTGTAAGATCTTCGTAATTATCGATAAAGAAATCATTATAACCGTTACCAGGTATGTTAAAACTAATAATACTATATTTTTTGGTAGAAATTATTTTTTGTGGACCAATAATGTTTTTCCACCAACCTTTGCTGCCAGACACTGTAGAGTTGCCTGTCAAAGCGTGGTTAACCAATACAATAGGTGCGGTGCCATGGGCTTTTCCGAATACTTCGTAGCTTAAAGGGATGTCAAAATTCTGTCCTGAAAATGATTTGTACTTAATATCTGTAGTTAAAAGTTCTTTTTTCAATGCTTTAATATTTTTTTTCATTGAAAATGCCTCTAAGAATGGTTGAGTAAAGAACTTCAGTTGTTATCTCTCCAAATACATGGTAGAACGTAGCACCTTCTTCGCTTTCGCAAAGGGTTGCTAAGGTTTCATAGGGTCTAGTCCCTCAACCTTTCTGGATAACATTTTCAATATGTGAAAGAGCGGTAATGCAAATGTATGAAAATTTTGATAATTCGATAAAATAATCTTAAATTTTTAAAAATTTAGAATAAATTATAGTTTTTGTAATATTAAAAGCAATAATGGTTTAAAATTATCGGCTAGCAATTGTTAGTGTTTGTAGAGTTTCTAAGATTTTTCTATTGAAAATTAAATTATTTTAATCTGGCAAATTTTTTAAAGAAATTAAATTTTCTCGTATGATTTTTGATAAAAAAGAATTCTAAAAAACATAAAATGGAAATAAAATTAAATGGACAAGTTGCAATCGTTACTGGTTCTAGCAGTGGAATAGGAGAAGGAATTGTAAAATGTTTAGCGGCTTCTGGCGCCATTGTCATTGTTAATCATTCTTCGGAACACTCGAAAGAAGCTGCACAAATCATTCTTGATGATATTTTTGTTAAAGGCGAACAAGGCATGCTAAGTCAATGTGATGTAAATAAAGAAGTTGAAGTCTAGGCGATCTTTCAAAAGACGATTGATACATACGGAACAGTTGAAATTCTTGTAAACAATGCTGGATTACAACAAGACGCAAAATTTATTGATATGACTTTAGCGCAATGGCAAAAGGTAATTGATGTTAATCTTACTGGTCAGTTTCTGTGCGCACGCGAGGCGATTCGGGAGTTTTTGAAAAGGGGGATGAATGATAAATCTATTTCGTTAGGGAAAATCGTAAACATCAGCCGTGTCCACGAAAATATTCCTTGGGCTGGACACGCCAATTATGCTTCAAGCAAAGGCGCCCTGCGAATATTGATGCAAACTTTGGCTCAGGAATATGGAAAAGATAAAATCCGAATCAACAATATTTGTCCGGGAGCCATCCAAACGCCTATTAACAAATCGGCTTGGGATAACGAAGCTTCTTTTAATGCATTGATGACTTTGATACCATATAATAGAATCGGAAAAGCAGAAGATATTGGAAATTTAGCAGTATTTTTATCAAGCGACTTTTCAGATTATATTACGGGAGCAAGCATCTACATCGATGGTGGAATGTCAACGTTAGAGAGTTTTTCGGATAATGGATAACGGAAAACAGTATTTTGGATTGGTTCTTTTTAATAGTCAAAAGAATGACAAATCTTCAAATATAGCCCCGATGGAACGGTATGTTTGAGCTCATTTTATTTTTTTTAAAAATATAATAGCGAGTAGTGACAGCGGGATTTGATGTCTAAGAATTCAATAATCTCGATGCTCCTAAAAATGAATCTGAAATGCTTCAGAAATAAAATTATATGACAGAACAAGATAAACTCAATAATCCAAATTGGAAAAAGTGGGGGCCGTATGTGAGCCACCGCCAATGGGGAAATGTGCGAGAAGATTATAGTAGCAATGGCGATGCATGGGGTTATACAACGCATGATCGCGCCGAAAGTTGGACTTATCGTTGGGCGGAAGAAGGAATTGCGGGAATTTCTGACGATAAGCAAATGTTGTGTTTTGCGCTTTCGTTTTGGAATAAAAATGACAAAATGATCAAAGAACGCTTCTTTGGGCTAAGCAATTACGAAGGTAACCACGGCGAAGATATTAAAGAGATTTTCTACTATATTGACAATACGCCGTCGCACAGCTATATGAAAATGGTGTACAAATATCCGATAAATGCTTTTCCGTACTATGATTTGGTGGCGACCAATGCCCAACGATCTAACAAGGAAATGGAATATGAGATTTTTGACACTGGCGTTTTTGACAAAGATGCTTATTTTGATATTTTTATTGAATATGCGAAAGTTGGAGAAGATGATTTTTTGATCAGAGTTGATGTCCATAATAGAAGCGACAAGGATGCGCCTTTGGTGGTGCTGCCGACGCTTTGGTATCGCAATAACTGGTCCTGGGGTTATAATACTTATAAGCCAAATCTAGGTTTTTCGAAAGATGCAGAAATCGATGTTCATCATGATAGTTTGTCAATAAAGAAATTGTACTCGAGAAGTCGCAACGTAGAACCTCTTTTTTGTGATAATGAAACCAATAGACCGAAACTTTTCGGTGAAGTTACAACTGGTAAGTTTTATAAAGACGGTATTAACGATTATGTTTTACGCGGCGGAACTTCTGTTAATCCAAATCGAGTTGGGACAAAATCGGCTTTTCGATGTGAGGAGATGATTCCTGCGAAAGGCAATAAAACTTTTGAATTTCGATTATCGCCACATATTATGGATGATGCATTTTGGGATTTTGAAGATCAGATCAATCATCGAATTCAAGAAGCGAATGATTTCTACGCAGGCATTCAGCAAGACGTAAAAGACGAGGACGAAAAAAATGTGCAACGACAAGCGTTTGCAGGACTTCTTTGGAATAAACAATTCTATCATTACAATGTTGGAAAATGGCTAAAAGGCGATCCTAACCATCCTGTAGAACGACAAGGTTTTGTAAGAAATGTCGATTGGCAGCATCTTCATAATAAAGATATTATTTCGATGCCTGATAAATGGGAGTATCCGTGGTACGCGACTTGGGATTTGGCATTTCATTGTGTGAGTTTTAGTCTGATAGATGCAGCTTTTGCGAAAAATCAATTGATGCTTTTGACCAAAGAATGGAATCTACATCCGAACGGACAACAGCCAGCCTACGAATGGAATTTTAGCGATGTTAATCCGCCCGTACATGCTTGGGCGACTTTCAGGGTTTTTAAAATCGATGAAAAACATAATGGTAAAGCAGATTTGTTTTTCTTAGAAAATGTGTTCCAGAAGTTGCTACTCAATTTTACTTGGTGGGTTAACCGAAAAGACGTTAAAGGCAATAATATTTTTGGTGGCGGTTTCCTAGGTCTTGATAACATTGGTGCTTTTGACCGCAATATGGAATTGGATGCTGGTCAAACTTTGGAGCAAGCCGATGGTACAAGTTGGATGGCGATGTATGCGCTTAACATGATGCGCATCGCGATGGAGTTGGCGACATACAATCCTGTCTACGAAGATATGGCGATTAAGTTTTTTGAACACTTCTTATACATTGCCGAAGCGATGGAGAATTTGGGTGAAGATAATATTGGACTTTGGAATGAGGAAGATGGTTTCTTCTATGATTTGTTAAAATTGTCAGACGGAAATAGCGTCAATTTAAAGTTACGAAGCATCGTTGGGCTTATCCCAATGTTCGCTGTTGAGGTTATCGAACATAGCCTTTTGGAGAAATTGCCGAATTTTAAAAAACGAATGGATTGGGTGTTACGCAACAAAACTGATTTGACTAAGTTGGTGTCGCAATGGTATGTGGAAGGTGAAGGTAACAAACATTTTATGAGCATTATGCGCAAAACTCGTTTGACTAAAGTCTTAAACAGAATGGTCGATGAAGCTGAGTTTTTGAGTGATTATGGGATTCGTGCTTTGTCGAAAATTTATGAAAACACGCCTTTTAGTTTCAATGTTGGAGGTCACGATTATGTGGTGTATTATACGCCTGCCGAAAGTGACAGCCGAATGTTTGGTGGAAATAGCAACTGGCGAGGACCGATTTGGTTTCCGATTAATTTCCTGATTGTGGAAAGCTTGCAGCGTTTTCACTTTTTCTATGGTGATAGTTTGAAAATCGAATATCCTAAAGGAAGTGGAGTAGAACGTAATCTTGATGAGATTTCTAAAGATCTGTCACGCCGACTTTGCAGTATCTTCTTAAAAGATGAAAACGGAAATCGTGCTTTTAATGGTGGAAACGAAAAGATGAATCAAGATCCTAATTTTAAAGATTATATTTTGTTTTACGAATATTTCCATGGCGATAATGGTCGTGGCGTCGGCGCTTCGCATCAAACGGGGTGGACAGCGACGGTTGCAAAACTTATTCAGCCAAGATTAACAACTTGATGAAATGAAGCTATCGTTTTCGATGGTTTTCTTTATATCATTTTGTTTTTAACTAAAGAATATATTGTTAATAGCTTTTTTTGAAGAAAGCTAATTTATCGTTTTCGTCCGCTTCGAAAGTGGCGGCATTCAACCAAAAGATTGGTACAAACTCCGCAGCAAAATGGAAGATTATCTAGCTGGATAAATTTTTATATTAAATTAACCAAAAGACCTAACAAATTATTAGGTCTTTTTTAGTTCTCAA
Organism: Soonwooa sp. T0.1_25; assembly: GCF_057652215.1. Lineage (NCBI taxonomy): Bacteria > Pseudomonadati > Bacteroidota > Flavobacteriia > Flavobacteriales > Weeksellaceae > Soonwooa > Soonwooa sp. T0.1_25. Next base: position 392,471 of record NZ_JBYFBZ010000001.1, read on the forward strand.
AAAAAAACAAAAAACCCAATCCGAAGATTGGGTTTTTATATTGTTCAAATGCTAAGAATTAAGCATTAACTTCGATAGATACGAAAGATCTATTATTTGCTTTTTTTGTAAAAACAACTTTTCCGTCAACTAGAGCGAACAAAGTATGATCTTTACCGATACCTACGTTTTCACCTGGGTGGTGTTGCGTACCTCTTTGTCTTACGATGATGTTACCAGCGATAGCTTCTTGACCACCGAAGATTTTAACACCTAATCTCTTAGAGTGAGATTCTCTACCGTTTTTGGAGCTACCAACCCCTTTCTTATGTGCCATCTTACTTTAATGTTTTTTGGGTATTAATTAATTACTCAGCAGACTCCTCTTTTTTAGTAGTCTTTTTAGCTTTAGGCGCTTTTTCTTCTGCAGCTTCAGTCGCTTTAGATTCTTTTTTAGCCTTTGGTTTAGCTGCATCAAAACCAGTGATAGAAACAACTTGGATTTGAGTTAATTGTTGTCTATGACCGTTTTTCTTAGCATAACCTTTTCTTCTTTTCTTTTTGAAAATGATTACTTTGTCAGCCTGAACGTGGTCAAGGATTTCTACTTCTACAGCGATACCGCTTACAGCTGGGGCGCCAACAGTTACTGCTCCGTTAACAGTCATAAGAACTTTATCAAAAGATACTTTTGATCCTTTTTCTCCTGCTAGACGGTTTACAAACAACTTTTGGTCTTGCTCAACTTTATATTGAAGCCCTGCTATTTCTACAATTGCAAACATTGTTTATGATTTTTATATAATTATTCGAGGTGCAAAAGTAGACAATTTATTTAACAAGCACAATATTTATTTCACTTTTTTCAAATATTTGATGCTCAGTACTTTTTATTTTTATTTGGGGCAGCATTTCCGCCCTCCGTTCCCGCTATTTTTTTTCAAGCCTTAGCCAAGCCAAAAAAATGAGCTCCACTCAGGTCGGGCTGCGACAGTCTCGTGGAAAAAATACAAAGCTTTCAAAGTTTCAGACTGAGAGAGCCTTATCATCAATTAGAATCTCAAATCTCAAATTTCGAATTATTACAAAATCTCTTTCACAAAACAATTTTATATTTAATCTAATAATCTTAATTAATCTCAATAAATTTGAGCATTGAAAATTTTATCAATGCTAAATTTTATCAAGAAAAATATTGCCAAAGTCTGGGCAAAAAAACATGTTGCCAAAACCCAAGCTTTTAAAAATAATGCGGCGAAAGACCAAGAAGCACTTCTTTTAGATTTGGTCAAAACTGCCGAAAAAACATTATTCGGCCGCGAGCATCAGTTCGAAAATATTAAGTCCATCGCGGATTTTCAAAAACTTGTTCCTATTTCAGATTACGAAGATCTGAAACCTTACATCGAAAAAGTAAAACGCGGTCAAGCCAAAATTCTTTGGCCAGATCTTCCTGAATATTTTGCTAAAACTTCTGGTACAACGTCTGGAGCTAAGTATATTCCGATTTCCAAAGAAGGAATGCCATATCAAGTTGCTGCGGCGCAAAGCGCAATATTTCATTACATCGCACAAAAAGGAAACGCCGATTTCGTCAACGGTAAAATGATTTTCCTACAAGGTTCACCTGAATTGGAAGAAGTTAACGGCGTTAAAACCGGACGACTTTCTGGGATTGTTGCACATCATATTCCCAATTATTTACAAAAAAGTCGTTTGCCGAGTTGGGAAACCAATTGCATCGAAGATTGGGAAACCAAGGTTGATAAAATTGTTGAAGAAACCGAAACTCAAAATATGACGTTGATTTCTGGGATTCCGCCTTGGTTGATTATGTATTTTGAAAAACTGACAGAAAAACATAACAAGAAAATTACCCAAATTTTCCCGAATCTTCAATTGATTATTACTGGCGGCGTTAACTACGAACCTTATCGCGAAAAGATGAATGATTTGTTAGGAAAGCCAGTTGACATTGTACAAACTTTTCCAGCTTCCGAAGGTTTTTTTGCATTTCAAGATGATTATCAAAAGGAAGGTCTTTTGCTATTGACCAATCACGGAATTTTCTTCGAATTTGTCCCTTTGGAAGAATTTGGAAAACCAGATGCGCGACGTTTGACAATAGGCGAGGTAGAACTTAATAAAGATTATGCAATGATTTTGACAACCAATTCGGGACTTTGGGCATATTCGATTGGCGATGTTGTGAGATTTATTGCCAAAAATCCGCATCGTGTTTTGGTGAGTGGAAGGACCAAACATTTTACGTCTGCATTTGGTGAACACGTTATTGCTTATGAAGTTGAAGAAGCCATGAAGGCGACGGTTGAGAAATTTCCGTGTCAGATTACAGAATTTCATTTGGCGCCACAAGTTAATCCTGAAGAAGGATTGCCATATCACGAATGGTTTATCGAGTTTGCTAAAGAACCAAATGATTTAGAAAAATTTCGTGTAGAGTTGGATCAACAATTAAGACAACGAAATACCTATTACGATGATTTAATTTCAGGAAATATTCTTCAAGTTTTAAAAATTAAAAGTTTAAAAAAGAATGCTTTTCAAGATTATGCAAAATCCGAAGGTAAGCTTGGAGGTCAGAATAAAATTCCTAGATTAGCGAATGATAGAAAAATTGCTGACTTTCTAGAAAAACTCTAAGCTTATGAAAAAAATATTTCCGATTTTAGTTATAGTTTGTTTGTTGTTAAGCGCTTGTAGAACGATAAAGTATAAGCAGGAGTGGGGGAATAATTTTTTGGAAGTCAAAGCCGGATCCAAATATCATTTTAAAACTTTTTCGAATGGCGAATTTAAAATGGCTGTGACAAGTGTTGAGAAAGACAGTATTTTCGGGATTCGTCGTAAAGAGAATTTTGCAATAGCGAAAAAGGATATTAGGTTGATTAAAAAAGATAGTCCTGTTGGTACCGCAGCGTTGCTAGTTGGCGTTGGCGGATTTATTGGCGGAATGGTATACTTACTTAATGGTATGGCAGAAATTGGGCGTGGTTTAGGCTATCACTATTCAGATTAAAATAGTGAATATATATTTTTCTTAATCTAAATCAATTCGAGATTTAACTTAAATATTTTTCTTTGTTAAATGATTTCATTTGAACCATTAAAGGTTTTAAAAAACCAAGAATACAGAAATCTTCTTTCGGGAAGATTCTTTTTGATTATAGCCTTCCGGATGTTGGCGACAGTACTTGGTTGGTGGGTTTATCAATTGACGAAAGATCCTTTGTCGATAGGTTTAATAGGGCTTTCGGAAGTTATTCCTGCAGTAGGAAGTGCGCTGTATGCTGGCCACGTAATCGATAATTCTGAAAAGAAAAAACTACTCTTAATGTGTAACTACGCTTACGTCGTGATGATAAGTTTTCTATTGATTCCAGCATTTTTAGGACACAAATTTCATTTTACAGGGCACGAAATTACCTATTTTATTTACGGAATTATATTCGTCACAGGGATTTGTCGCGCGTTCTTAGGACCGCTTGTTCCATCTATGATTCCCAAAATCGTGAAAATGGAAAACCTTCCTTATGCAGTCACCATGAATCAAGCAACGTTTTTAACGGCGTCGGTTTCAGGACATGCCATTGGCGGTTTTTTAATTGCTTTGATTACCATCAAATATACTTTGGTTGTTATCATCTGTAGTATGATTATCGCGTCTTTTTTCTTCTGGAGTCTTAACAAACAGGAACCACTAGTGAAGCACGAAGAGCAACCAAAAGTATGGAAAAGCATCAAGGAAGGTCTTTCTTTTATTGTCCGAACTAAAGAGATTCTTGGCGCACAAATGCTCGATATGTTCGCGGTGCTGTTTGGTGGCGCAGTGGCGATGATTCCCGTTTTTGCAAGCGACATTCTCAAAGTCGGTTCCGAAGGTTTTGGATTGTTAAATGCCGCGTCGGATATTGGATCGATGTGCGTTATTATGTTCTTGTCTATTGTTCCTTTAAAACGCAATCAAGGTAACATTCTGTTAGCAGTTGCGGCAGGTTTTGGCTTATGTATTATTGGATTTGGTTTGTCGGAGTTATATTGGCTGTCATTTTGTTTTCTAATGCTTAGCGGAATGCTAGACGGCATCAGCGTTGTTATTCGCGGAACCATTGTACAACTCAAAACACCTGACGAATTGCGCGGTCGTGTGATGAGCGTTAATTCAATTTTTATAATGTCGAGTAACGAGCTAGGACAATTTGAAAGCGGTGTGATGGCAAAGATTTTTGGTGTTGCCAGATCCGTGGTTATCGGTGGTGCGTTAACCTTTGCAACGGCAGCATTTATAGGATCCACTTCTCCCAAACTTCGCAAGATGGAGTACTAATTTTTTGGGCAGCTAGTTCCGTCTTCCGCTCCCAATCTTTTGTCATTCCTCATGCTTCGTCATGACAAAAGGATTTCCGCTCAAGCCGGGCTGCACAAGAATAGCACATAAAAAGGCGAACATTCTAAAATGTTCGCCTTTCATTATAATTTATCTTTTAAGACTAATTAATCAATTCAAATCTTGCATATTCAGCAATTTTCTTTGGAAGTCTGATGCCTTCAGGTGTTTGGTTGTTTTCCAACAAAGCCGCCATAATTCTTGGAAGAGCCATTGCAGAACCGTTTAGTGTATGCACCAATTGCGTTTTTCCATCCGCTTTATAACGACATTTAAGTCTGTTTGCTTGGAAGGTTTCAAAATTCGAAACAGAACTTACTTCTAGCCATTTCTCTTGTGCCGCACTCCAAACTTCAAAATCATAAGTCATTGCAGCTGAAAAACCAGTGTCGCCACCACAAAGTCTCAAAATTCTGTAAGGCAATTCAAGATCTTCAAGAATAGATTTGATGTGCTCTACCATTTCTTCAAGAACAGCATAAGAATTTTCAGGCTTTTCAATTCTAACGATTTCTACCTTTTCGAACTGGTGAAGACGGTTAAGACCTCTAACATGCGCACCATAACTTCCAGCTTCTCTTCTGTAACATTGCGAAAACGCTGTGTTTTTAATAGGAAGCTCTTTCTCATCCAAGATAACATCGCGGTAGATATTGGTTACAGGCACTTCAGCTGTTGGGATAAGATACAAATCATCTGCACCGATATAATACATTTGACCTTCTTTATCTGGTAATTGTCCCGTTCCGTAGCCAGAAGCTTCGTTAACAACATGTGGCGGATTAACTTCCAGATATCCGGCATCAGTGTTTTTGTCCAAGAAATATTGTACCAAAGCACGTTGCAATCTAGCTCCTTTTCCAAGATAAACAGGGAAGCCAGCGCCAGCGATTTTAACACCTAATTCAAAATCGATGAGGTTGTATTTCTTCGCCAGTTCCCAATGCGGAATTGCGCCTTCTCCAAGTCCTTCAACGGGTGTTGATTGGAAGATATTTTCGTTGTCGTCAGCAGAAATACCAGCAACAACCTTTTCGTAAGGGATGTTCGGGATTTGATAAAGAATATCTAACAAAGCTTTTTCGGCGTCATTAAGTTGTTGTTGTAATTCTTTACTCGATTCTTTGTACTGCGCTGTTTGAGATTTAGCAGCTTCGGCGTCGTCTTTTCTACCTTCTTTCATCATGATGCCAATTTCTTTCGAAATTTTGTTCATTTCAGCAAGTTGGGAGTCAAGGTCGAACTGAAGTTTTTTTCTGTTGTCGTCTGCGGAAATGGCAGCATCTACCAATTCTAGATTTTTGAAATGACGTTTCTTTAAACCTTCAATAACGCGCTCCTTTTCATCGCGTAAAAAATTAACTTGTAACATAATTTTGTTGTTAGTATATTGATGTTGTTGATGTTTTCTGTTTAAAAAAAATGATTTAAAAAAACCTAAAACATCAGTTAAGATTGCAAAATTAGTGATTTTTATTTCACGATGTTGACAATATTCGGTTGAGTGTCAGTTTTTGTGAAGACTAATTTGTTAGAATGCCACATTTTGGAAACTTCAAATTTTTGTGGCGTCCAATTGTATTCGATTCTGATGGTGTCGTCATCGATAACTGGCGTTTTATCATTCATTTTTGTGAAACGCATAATCATGCTCGAATAATAACTTTTGGAATCTGGATTGATCGAATCTTTTATCAAGCGCGTTGCACCAGCCACATATTCGACATAGCGGATGGAATCGCTGTTTATTAAAATCGAAGAATTAACAGGTTTTTGATCTGTATCAGCCAATAAATCTAGCAAAGCAACACTCGTGTAGTTGCCAGCAATTTTTGGTTTTAGTAAGTCTTTACCATCTGCATTTTTAACATAGATATTAAGGACTTGGTCAATCTGTTGGATAGATTCTTCATCTTGACGACAAGCCAAAAGACTAAAAATGGCGATAAGAAAAATTGATATTTTTTGTTTCATCACGACAAAGATAAAAAGATATCAACGAATAACTTAGTTTTCAAAATATTTTTGATACCATAATTCGAAAGTGACAAGTTGCCAAAGCCTTACATAATCCATTGGTTCTTGCGCTTCTTGTTGCCATTTATCAATAATTTCAGAATTAAAGAAACCACGTTTTTTTAGATTTTTTAAATTTTCCGAAACAAAATTTTTAGCTTTATCATTGGATTGAATAAAATAGGCAAGTGGAAAACTAAATCCTTTTTTGGGCATTTCTAAAACTTCTTTTGGAAGAAAATTTTGTGCTACTTTTCTTAATAAAGGTTTATTGATAATGCCGTTATAACGAATATTGATAGGCAATTGCGCAACATAATCTATCAATTTGTTACTTAGATATGGATAGCGAAATTCGATGCCATATTTCATGGCGCTAAGATCGTCTCTAAAAACATGATGTGACGATAAAGAATAGGCTATGTCGTATTCGAATAGACCTTCGTAATTTTCTTTATTCGTTAAATGAAATTTGTTTAAATTAAAATTATTTTTGGATTTAATCTCGTTTGAAAATATTAACATTGCTTCAGCTGGACGCATTCCGGATTGACTTTGACGGAAGAAATCAAACATTGAATCTTGCGAAAAATAGTTTTTTACTTTCTGCGAAAATTTATCATTTGTAAAAATAAAATTCTTAACAAAGTTGAATTTTTTAAGTTTTTGCCATTTTCCAAGTTTTAAAGAATGCTCGTAACCGCCAAAAAGTTCGTCCGCGCCATTACCACTTAATACCACTTTGTAGCCTTTCTGATTTGCAAATTGAGCGGCATTTATTAATACTTCGAGACTGCAATAAGGCTCTTCAAAATGCTGAATATTTTCTTTCAAATTGTTGAGAACTTCCTCGTCATCAACTTTTTTTATAAGATGAGGTATTTCTAAAGTTTTTGCAACCAAACTTGCATTTTCGACTTCTTGATCGGAGAATTTATACGAAATTGTGAACGCCGTAATATCATTATGAAATGCTTTCGACTTCGCAGTTATTAAAGTAGAATCGATACCACCACTCATCATACTTGCCACAGGCACATCTGCAAAAAGCTGTTCGTCGACGCTTTCCCTTAATAATTGATCAACTTGTTTTTGCGCTTCTTCTGAGCTAATATTTGTATTTTTAATAGTTGAAAGTTCCCAAAAAGATTGGGTTTTTGTTTCAAAATTCTCTAAGTCTATCGACATCCAATGGGCTGGTTTCAAAGAATAAATCTCTTCAAAACAGGTGTCAGGAGCCAAGGTTGTTTGGAAAAGAAAATTAGTGTAAATACCACGCCAGTTGATTTCGGGTTTTATCCAATCTGCTTTTAATATTGCTTTTATTTCGGAAGCCCAAATAATATTTTCATCTTTTTTTAGTGAATAGAAAAGTGGTTTTAATCCCATTCTATCTCTTGCAAGTAATATTTTTTTTCTTTCTAAATCGATGATGCTGATGGCGAACATACCATCTAATTTTTCAAAAATCGCTTCTTTCCAATGTAGATAGCCGTTGAGGATAACTTCGGTGTCGGTTTGACTTAAAAATTGATAACCTAAATTTTCTAGTTCGACACGGATTTTTTTAAAATTATAAATCTCACCATTAAAGTTAATAATACATTTACTATCCGATGTTGACATTGGCTGATGCCCTTTTTCTGATAAATCCAAAATTGAAAGCCTTCTAAAACCAACAGCAATATTGGAGTTTTCGCCTTCTGTAAGAAGTGTCTGTTTTGATTTAATTTCTGAAATGCTATCAGTTCCCGAAAAGAAACTTCCATTGTTGAGATCACCAAGCCAAAAACCTTCGTCATCGGGACCACGGTGCACAATAGCTTTATTCATCTCCAAAATATTTTTGGAAGAAAGCTTTTTATTAATTGAAAAATAACCAGTGATACCGCACATTAGGAAAGTTTTTTTGATTCGTAAAAATAAGCAATTGCTGGTAGAATGCCGGATAATGTAAGACAGCCAAATGTGATGTATGCGACACCAATTAACCCAAATTTCGGAATTATTAAGTATAATGAAACTGAAGTCAAAAGGAGCATTAATACGGAGATTTTTAAGTTCCACATAGATTTTCCAATAGAAGCTAGCATGTACACAAACAAAACTCGGAAAATTAAAGACATAACTGCCGCCAATAATAGAATGTTATAAATTGTTGTATCTGCATATTGCTTTCCGAAAATTCCTAGAACTTGTTTGCTGAAAAAATAGCCAACTAAATATATAGCAACACCAACAATGCTAAATAATTTCAAGTAATTAAATACAAAGTGGTATTGGTATTTTCGGTCTCTGTGATGTTGACAAAGTTTTGGATATTCAGTTTGCATAAAAATAAAACCTAAAACTAAAATATTCATTGGGATCATCGTACTAACTTTGTAATGTGCAACATCGGCATCGGTCATCAACCAGCCAATAAAAAAAATATCAAGGATAAAAACCAGCTCGCCAACTTGCGTTGTTAAAGCCGTTGTCGAAGAAAAATTCCAAAATTCTTTTTTATTAAAATTCTGTAAATGATTGCTTTTAAAACTTAAATTAAACTTTCGATCAAACAAAAGATACGAGAAAGGTGCAATAACCAAACTAATAATAAAGCCTTCGAAATGCCAAAAATAAGTAAGCGCCAAACTTAAAATCAAACTTAAAACAGAAATAAAAATGTCTAGTTTAGCATAAGATTCGTTATCGAGATTGGCTCGATACTCTGCTTTTTTCTGTTCAGATAGATATAAGCCAAGAAAGCGAATGAGAAATAAGGTAATAAGATATATTTTTGAATGTTCATCCCAGTACAGAAATCCTGCAACGAGAAACATAATTGCGGTAAGTACGAAATTGTAAATCAATCCATAAGAAAAAGCATAAGAAAAAAAACGCTCTTTTTCTTTTTGATCATGTATTGTGGGACCGTATTTTAAAACACCTTGTGCTGCTCCAAATCCTGAGATTGCTAAAAATATTCCTAAAAAATTTAATGCAAAAGTGGCCATCCCAAACTCCTCCATTGTCAACATTCGCGCTCCAAAAAGACTTATAAGAAATGACGAAATTCTGGATACAAATAAGGATGCGCCAACCCAAATTCCTTTTTTTGCGACGAAATCTTGGATGAAGCTTTTCATGGATTAAAGCACTCGTTGTAAATTTTAGTAAATTGATTCGAAATAGATTCTTTTCCGAAGGTTTGGACGGCATAGGTATGCATTTCTTCTATACTTGCAGTTTCTAATTTATTATCTAAATATTGTGTTAGCGTAGCGTAAAATATATCGTTATTTTCCTTTGGAATTAAGACGCCAAATTTTTCTGGAAAGAATTCCGAAATTCCTCCAACATCAGAACTAAATACAAAGAGGCCAACACTCATTGATTCATTAATCACACAAGGCTGATTTTCGTATCTACTGAAAAGGATGAAGGCATCTGAAGCTTGCATTTTTGCAGCAACTTCTTTGTGAGATAATGTTCCAAAAACAGAAATTTTGGAATCTAAATTATTTTTTTTGATGAATTCTAGGATTGGCTTAATATCTCCATCACCACCTATTGAAAGTCTAAAGTTGTAACCTGCATTATGTAGTTTTAAAAATGTGTCTAAAATTGCAGGTATGTTTTTCATGTAAGTTAAACTCGAAATATGTAAAAATTTGGCAGGCCGAGATTCAATTTTCCTTTTTGAAAAAATGTCTGTATCAACAACATTTGGCACAATAGAAATTGGCGTTTTGACTCCCATATTTCTAATGCCTCTTTTCAGTCGATCGCATACTGGAAGAATATGATTGGCATTAGTTGCTATCTTTTTCGCAATGTTTTTCCCAAAATAACCACTTGAGTCGGTTGCATTCTCTTGAAAAGCTGTCCAATGCTCTGTTACAACATATGGTATCTTGTATTTCTTTTTTAGGTGAACAGCAAAAAGCATGTTATTGTGCATGACATTCGCATGGACAATGTCGGGTTTTTGCATAGTTTGAAAGCCTAATTTGTAAGCCTTCATTCTTCTTCTAAAATTGGTAAGCGAATTCTTGGTATTTTTATAATAAACGATTAGGGTTTTAAGACCATTGATTACTTTTTCATCGAATAGATATTTTTCCTTTTGATTAGGATCTCCAATCGCATGAAGTACTTCTACATGATGTTGCAAAGCCACGGCTTCTGCGTGGCGTTGTACAAAATTTCCGTTGGTCGGTTCCAATTTATTTGGATACCAAGAAGAAATAAAAAGAACTTTCAAATGTTACTAAATATTATGCGCCCAACTTCTGCTGAGTGGCTGTAAAAAATGACTTAAAAAATCTAAATACGTATTTTTAGAAAAATCAAAAACCTCGATGTCACGAGAAAGTTCGCCAGATCTTATTTTGTTTTTAAAATCAAGAAGTTTCAAAGTTTTTACTTCGCCGTTTTCAACATAGCTAGCTTTCATTCTGTCAAAAAGTCCAAGCTCATATTCTTTATCGAATTCGCGCATAAGTCCTCCTAGAGCATCAATACTGCAACCAGAAGCCATTTCTTTTTCTTCATCAACGCATACAACAATGAATTGATTTTTTTCAATCTTGAAAGACGCTTCCAGCGGTTTGCCATGTGCAGCCCAAGTTGATAAAAATTCGTACAGACGCTCGGCAATGTCTTTTGCTTCTTTTGGTGAGAAAGGACGAGATGCCGGATATATAATGACTCTGTAGTCGTTGGTTTCTACAATGCTAGATTCTTCAATTTTCATGTCAGAATGGTTTTAAAATTAAAGTATAAAATTACGAATTATTATTTAGTTTTAATATTGACAAAAAATAAAACCCAAGCAAAGCCCGAGTTTTAATAATATCTTGAAACTTATTAAAGTCTACAAATCGTCAGCTTCGGCAAGAAGTTCGACAATGTCTTTAACTTGTACTTCTTCATTTTTATTGAAGTGTTTAACACCATCGGTCATCATGGTGTTGCAGAATGGACAACCTGTGGCGATAACTTTTGGATCTTCTTTAAGTGCTTCTTCTGTTCTTTCCACATTGATGTCTTTATGTCCTTTTTCTGGCTCTTTGAACATCTGCGCACCACCAGCACCACAACAAAGTCCGTTGGTTTTGCAACGCTTCATCTCTACCAATTCGGCGTCAAGCTTTTCTAAAAGCATTCTTGGCGCTTCATATTCACCGTTACCGCGACCTAGATAGCATGGATCGTGGAAGGTAATTCTTTTCCCTTTGAATTGTCCTCCTTCAATTTTTAGACGTCCTTCTTCCATTAATTGCTTAAGGAATTGCGTGTGATGAAGAACTTCAAATTTTCCACCTAGACTTGGATATTCGTTTTTTAAAGTATTGAAACAATGCGGGCAAGCCGTTACAATTTTCTTAACATCGTAAGCATTAAGAATTTCGATGTTGGTTAATGCCATCATTTGGAAGATAAATTCGTTACCAGCACGTTTTGCCGGATCGCCAGTACAAGATTCTTCCTGACCTAGAACAGCAAATTCTACACCTATTTTGTGTAAAATTTTACAAAAAGCTTTGGTGATTTTTTTTGCACGATCGTCAAAACTTCCTGCGCAACCAACCCAAAACAAAACTTCAGGAGATTTTCCTTCGGCAGCATATTCTGCCATTGTTTTTATAGTGAAATCCATTTTTTTAATTTATCAATGTATCAGTGACACAATTTACCAATATCTTAAAAACCAAAAGCATCATTGGTAGATTGTTAAATTATTTAATTATTACATTATTCGGTTGCCCAATTCAATCTGTCGCTTTGGTTGTATTGCCATGGTGCAGCATTGTTTTCGATATTGGTCATCATTAAGTTAAGTTCTGTCGGCGCCGCAGATTGCTCCATCACTAGGAATCTTCTCATTTCAAAAATGATAGATAGCGGATCGAGTAGGATAGGGCAAGCTTCTGTACAGGCGTTGCAAGTTGTGCATGCCCACAGTTCTTCTTTCGTAATATAATCGTTTAACAACTTTTTGCCATCGTCAACAAATTTGCCACCGTTGGCATCCATATTTTTGCTCACTTCTTCTAGACGGTCACGTGTTTTCATCATGATAAGGCGTGGCGAAAGTTCTTTGCCTGTAATATTGGCAGGGCAACTTGCAGTACAACGTCCACATTCGGTACACGAATAGGCATTAAGAAGTTGAACTTTATTTAAATCAAAAATATCTTCCGCTCCGAATTTTGCTGGCGCTTCGTCGGCTCCTTCAGTTGGTGCTGCGTAAGGATCGGCGTTTGGATCCATCATCAATTTAATTTCTTTGGTAACAGATTCCAAATCGTTGAATTCTCCTTTCGGGTTTAGGTTGGCATACCAAGTGCTTGGGAATGCCAAAATAATATGCAAATGTTTAGAATAGTAAAGATAATTCATGAAGAATAAAATCCCCACAAAATGGAACCACCAAGCGAATTTTTCAACAAAGATTAAGAAGCCGTCATCAAAACTAAACCACTCCAAAATCGGTACGATGAATGCATTACTAATTGGGAAAGATCCTACAGCATGATAAACGCCTCGAGATTGTAGAATAGATTCTGACGCATTTAGCTTGAAGAAAGCCATCATTAGCGCAAATTCGATAATCAAAATCCAGTTAGCGTCATCTTTTGGCCAACCGAAAAGTTCTTTCATGTTAAGACGTTTAACACCGTAAAAATTTCTTCTAATAAAGAAAACGACTACGCCGATAACCACCAATAAAGCTAAAACTTCTAAGGTCGCAGTGAAGAAATCATAAATCGAGTCTCCTAAAATCGAATGTAAGAAACGGTGCGTTCCAAAAATACCGTCAACGATAATTTCTAAAAGATCGATATTGATAATGACAAAACCAATATAGACAAATAGGTGAAGAATCCCAGCAACGGGACGTTGGCCCATTTTGCTTTGTCCAAGCGCCACACGTGTCATTGTTGCCCAACGTTCGGATCTTCTGTCGGATCTTTTAATGTCTCTACCAAGGTTGATATTTCTGTAAATCTTTTGTAAGCTTTTTGCAAACATGCCAAAGCCAACGATAAGGAGAATTACAAAAATGATGTTGTCAATATACTGCATATCAATCAAAAATTATTTTTTACCAAATACGGAAATGTTGATATAACGCTTAGGATTTGCTTTAAGGTCTTCTATTAAAGCATTAAGGTTACTAGATGTCTTGTTCAGATTGTTGTAAAGGTCTTCATCTTTGGTAAGTTTTCCAAGAGAACCTTCGCCATTTTGTATGCCTGCAATAACAGAATTGAGTTTGTCAGCAGTCGTGCTAAGATTGTCAATCGCAGAGTTAAGTTTTTTAACATCTACATTGTCTGCAACATTCCCAAACTTTTCTACTGTAACTTTTGTCGATTTAACAGCGTCATTCGTGTTATCCAAAACTGACTTAACACCAGCTTCGTTATTTGCTAACATTCTGTTGGTTTGGTCAGCGGTAACTTTAAAAGCCGAAACAGTGTGGTTAAGGTTTGCTAAAAGCACTTTTATTTGTTGACGATTTTGCTCATCTACAATCTTATTAGCGCTTACCATTGTCGAATCTAATTTTGTCAAAACACTTGATATTTGATCTTTAACAGGACCAACTTGTGATGCCAAAGAGTTAAACATTGATAATCGGAAGTTGCCTTTAAGTGTATCACCATCTTTTGCTAAAACATTTCCTTTTGCAAGATTTATTCTAAGCTCTTTGCCAGACATAAGGCCTGGTTCAAAAATTTCAACATTTGAATTTTTTGTAAATTCAAATTTGTCATCAACAGTAATCTGAACGACAAAATGTATATCGCCATTAGCGGTTGGTACTGGTTTAATCTCAGAAACTTGTCCAACACGTAAACCATTTATAGAAACTGGGTTTGACTTTGCTAATCCTTCTACATTATCATATTTGATGTAATATTGATTGTCTGTAGAAAAGATATTTTTCCCTTTCATGAATTGAAACAATATGGTAAAGGAAATAATCGCAAAAATTGCAATAAGACCAGCTTTTAATTCTTTACTAAACTTCACGTAAATAATATTTTTTAGGTTACAAATATAAGAATATTGCAGTTAATATTCTTTCTAAATAAAAACAAGAAAGCGACCTGCAAATTGCAAGCCGCTTTCTTTATAATTTTGAGTAATTTCTTACTATTGATGTCCTGTTTTGTCCCAAACTTCAATTCTGTAATCTTTGATGTCAGCGTTATCTTGGAGAGATTTAAGATAACCTTGTCCGAACATATTACTGTTTTGTTGTTGGATTGCATCTAAAACTTGCTTAGCATCGCCAGGCATTTTGTTGCTCCTGATTGACTTTCGTTGTACAACAAAAACACCTGCCATGCCTTCAATAGGTTGAGAGATTTTGTTGTTTGCAACACCGAATGCAGCACCTGCAACTCTAGATTCCATAGATCCACCAATGTTGGCATTGAAGAAGTTGATGTCAGAATTTGCTTTTGTTGTGTTAAACAATTTCGCAATTTGATCTAGGCTTCCCGCTTTCGCTGCATTTATTTTGTCAATGATCTTTTTAGCTAGTAATTTATTTTTAACAATCGGTTCGATTTGTTCTCTTACACTTTCTGGGTTAGCAAGACCAGCATCTTGTTTACCAACTAGGTAAGCAACAATACGATCTCCTGTACCATCAACGGTAAAGATGTCGCTATCGCCGATTTCTCTTTTCTTGTCAAATGCCCAAGTTAAGATTTCGCCATCTTTATCAGTTCCTAAACCAGGTAATTGTCCTTGAAATCTTGTAACTGCTTTAGGATTTTGCATGTTGAAACCTCCTTTTTTAGCAATGTTACTAAACTCGTTAAAGCTCTTACCTTGGATTTGTTGGATGAATCTAGTTGCTTTGTTGTGTACCTCGCTTTCAGTTTTGTCAGAGGCTTTAATCGCTTTTGCTAAATGCGCTACTTTGTAAGCCATAGCACCAGATTTTTTATCATCAACTTTTATGATGTGGTAACCGAATTGCGTCTCAGCAAGTCCGATTGAGCCTTTGCTGTTGTTTGCTAAGAAATTAAGATATCCTGGCGCAAATTGCGATTCTGGTGTTGTCCAACCCACGCTACCTTTTCTTTCTACAGCGTTAGGCTCGTCAGAGAATTTTAAATCTTTATCAAAATTAGAAGCATTAGATTTAACATCAGCTAAGATGCTATCAGCTAATTTTTTTGCTTGCTCTTTAGTTCTTGTCGCAGCTGATCTTTCAGCGCCTTTGTAGCCAATTAAGATATGGCTTGACATTGTAGAATCCGTCGGCTTCTTATCTATTAATTTTGAAACGATGTAATAATTTTGCTCTTTGTAAGGTCCAAAAGTTTGTCCCACTGTAGCACCTGTAATTTTATCCTTCAAAGATGCTGGCAATTGCTCGGGCTTTAGATACTGAGGCATGTAAGGCACGTCAGAGTTCAATTCCACAAACATTGAGTCGTTCTTTGTGTTTTGGAAATTTTCAGTTCCGTTAGAGGCATCAGATCCTTTTAAGAATAACTTGTTAAGCTCGTTAAGAGAGGCTGCATCATCCTGTGCGCTTGGTGTTGCTGGGAAGTATACATAACCAATGTTGCGGTTAGCATCAACTTTGAATCTTGTTGGGTGCAACTTGATATAATCTGTAAGATCTTGCGTTGTTACTTTTGTAGGATTTGTTTTTTCGAAACTTGTATAATCTACTTTTACATAGTCAATATTTGCGATTTCGTCACGTTGTTTGATAACAAGATCCGCTTCTTTTTTGCTAGCAGTTATACCATTTCCTATGTTTCCGAAAAGAATTCTTGCCATCATTCTGTACTCGATAGATTTTTTGTTTCTAATCCAAGCGTTGTACATTTCTGCTTGACCAGATTCTTGTAGACCTTCGATTTGTTTTTTGATGTCTTGAAGTTTGAAGTTTCCTTTTTCGTCAAAGTTAGACGGGTTTTGTGCAAACATTGGATCGTACTGAAGTTGACTCCAGAACATATCGTCCGTTAACTCAAGACCTAGTTTTTCAAATTCTTGTTTAATCAATTTTGACTGTACCAAAACTTGCCAAGCTTGCTCTTCAAGTCCATTTTGAGGTTGTCCTTGTTGTTGCGCTTGCTGCTGAAGTACAAATAATTGGTCGTTGAACTCGTCACGGCTAATTTCTTCACCATTAACTTTTCCTAAAATATTAGGGTTTTTACCAAAAATTTTATCGATAGAATCTGGATTTACCAAGAAAGCTAATAAAGCCAAGGCAATAACACCCATCAATAACCAAGGTCGTTTTCTAATCTCTCCTAAAACTGCCATTTTTTGTTATGTGTTTATAATCAATCCGCGAAAATACATATTTTTGAACTAAAATGAAAAATTTGTTTTAAACTTTTATCATTCTCAAAAGTCTTTTATGAAAAAGCCACCGAAAAAATAATTTTCGATGGCTGATATATTTTCACTATTAATGCTTAATGACCGCCATATTTTTTGTCCATAATCTTATCACGCACTTTTCCTTCTGTTTGGAAGAGTTTGAGGACTTGTTGTGGCGTCAATATTTTTAAAAACTTATCGGCATATAATTTTCGGTTATCTAAAAGTTGTTTGCCAACTTCAAAACTTTCATCAAGTTTTTGCTTAGCCTCATCATGGCTAAGTTTGTCGATGTTAACTATTCCTTTAAATTTATCTTTAATCTGTTTTTGATTATTAGTGTATTGTTCAAAAATTTCTTTAAACTCGGCTTCAGATTCTTTCGGAATATCTAATTCTTCAAGGAAAATATCCTGTTTTACCGTTTGCATGAATTGTGACCGTTCCCGAGGACTCATATTTTTCATCATCTCGTGACGTTCTTCCTTATTCATCCCTTGCCAATTGGACATGTTTTGCATTTGGTTCGGCGCATTACGGACTCTGTCATTTTGCATTGGCGAAAGGCTTGTTGTGCCAAGACTTCCTCTTTGCAAAGTATTGCCAAGGTTTTCTGATGACGTACGATTTCTATCTGTACTTCCTCCACGGCGCTCGGTTTGCGCATTAATTTGCGCCATCGAAGAAACTAATATTAAACTAAAAAATAATTTTTTCATAACTCTCTTTTTTCAACTAATTGTAAAGGTCAAGATAAACATCCTGGTCCACAGTTTTATCAAGGTCGCTGACTTGGTCAGGCGTCATAACCGCAAGAACTTGTGTAATTTTCGCATCCGATTTACTAGCTTTTGCAAAAGAAGCTTTTGGCGTCGCAGAATTAACTTTAGTGTAAGCTAGATCTTGACGTTCAATTGGTTTATTTGTAATCCTATTATTGTGCTCAGTTGTAGTAGGATGTTTGCTTTCTGTTGTAGGGCTTTCTTGTGGAGTTGATTTAGCTTGTGGCACGTTATATACAGCTAAAGCTTCATCATTTTTTATTGTATAACTGCTGTCAACAATGTCTTTGTTTTTTGCAATAGTTGTGTGTTGATCGGTGTTTTGATTGCTAATACTCCAGATGCCAAGACCTCCGATAGCTGCTATTGCCGCAGCGGCTGCCCATTTAAAATTAAGTGGAATTATTTTAGCTTCTTTCTTTTGAGGAATGGTCTTGTTCAAAACATTATTCTGCATTTCCGCAAAGAAATCTGGCGGTGTTGCAAAACTGTTTTTACGTTCAAGATTTTCTATATCAAAATTTTTCATCATCTATTTATTTTACTAAAATTCGCTAGAATAGTTGTCTTTAATAAAAGTTTCAATTTTTTCTTTCGCGTAGTGATAGTTCGTTTTTAGCGTGCCAACGGACATGTCAACAATTTTTGAAATTTCTTCGTATGGCAAATCGTCATAATATCGCATCGTGAAAACCAATTTTTGTTTCTCAGGAAGGCTTTGTATAGCTTTCTGTAACAAAAGTTGAATCTCGTCGGCGTCTTTTTCTGCGTTATCAGCTACCAAATTCTGCATGTAGTAATCTGCATCTTCATCCGCTTTTTTCATCTTTTTCATTTTGTTAAGTTGTTGAAGCGCTTCGTTGGTTGCAATCCTATAAAGCCAAGTGTACAACTTACTATCTTGTTTGAATTGATGAAAATTCTGGTAAGCTTTAATAAACGTTTCCTGCAATACATCTTGCGCCAAATCGTGATCCACAATAAGTCGTCGAATATGCCAATACAATCGACTTTGGTGTGTATCCATCAATGCGCGAAGCCCCTTTTCTACAGTTTTTGGCTGTAACATTAGCTTGAGAATGTCGTCGTCGTTGAGCTTCATTGAGATGTTTCGTTAGTTGGATACTTTTAACAAGCCAAAGTTAAAATTGTTTTTCAAATTTTTGATTTGTAGTCTCGAAATTGTCTGTAAATTCTACTAAATTGCAACAAATATTAAATTCAATATCGTGAAAATCGTTATCGTCGGCTCCGGAAATGTGGCTTATCATCTTGCAAAAGCCTTAAAACAAACTGAACAAAATTTAGTCCAAATTTTCGGAAGAAACCAAGAAGTTTTAAATTCTATTTCAAAAGAATTAGATATTCCTGTGTCGACTAACGAGTTGGCGGATGCAGATTTATATGTTGTATCGGTGAGCGATTCTTCGGTTGAGGATGTTTCAGAAATTATAAAAAATCCTAATGCAATTGTTGCTCACACCTCAGGTTCTTTACCAAAAGAAATATTAAATGGTGATTACAAAAAAGCAAGCTTTTATCCACTGCAAACTTTTTCGAAGTCGAAAGATTTAGATTATGCAGGGATTCCATTTTTTATTGAGGCCGAAAATAAAGATGTTGAAACGGTTCTAAGAGAAGTTGCTTCAAAAATTTCTAAACATGTCGAAATTGCTGATTTTGAAAAACGAAAATATGTCCATTTAACAGCAGTTTTTGCATGCAATTTTGTGAATCATCTTTTTGCTCGAGCTAAAGAAATTTCGGATTCGCAACAGATTTCGTTTGATTATTTTATGCCTTTAATAGAAGAAACTTTTGATAAAATTAAATCTGTAAATCCAAAAGACGCGCAAACTGGACCTGCGGTTAGAAATGATAAGAGGATTTTGGAAGCGCATAAAGAACTTATCAAAAACCTTGAGCAATTGGCAGTTTATGAAGTTATGAATGCCTCGATCCAAAAAATGTACAATTTGGATTAAAATATTTTGTAACAAAATTCGAGACTCGCTACTAATTGGATATTACATTTAAAAACAATACAAAATGAATATTAAAAAATTAATCAGTCTTAGTTTTATCTTGTTTGTAGGATTACTTTCGGCGCAAGAAAATGCGAACCGTTTTTTCTACGAATTAAGTTTTAAACCAAAAAAAGATTCTGCAAAAATTGACAAAGTCATGACGATTTTGGATATTACAAGTACAAAGTCTATTTATCAGGATTTTACTTTTCCCGCTCAAGATTCAATTATAAAATCCGCAGTTGAAGAAATGGAAAGAACGAAAACTTTTAAAGATTTGAGCAAGTCGCTTAAGATGCCAAAGTTTAGTTATAAGATTTACAAGTCCTATCCATCCATGCTTGAGACGTATCAAGATAGAATTAGTATGAATCTTTTTGGGTATGAAGAGTCTGTGAAATTCGATTGGAAAATTTCTAATGACAAACAAATGATTGGGAAATACAATACTCAAAAAGCAACCACAGAATTCGGAGGAAGAAAATGGACAGCTTGGTTTAGTGCAGATTTGCCTTTCCAAGATGGGCCATACAAATTCTATGGACTTCCGGGTTTAATTGTTAAAATAGAAGATGATGCTAAAAATTATTCTTGGGAATTAAAAGGGAATAAACAACTAAAAGATTGGAAAGAGCTGAGCTATGCTGAAGAAGCAAACGCTAAATATGGCGTTAGTAATGAAATGAAATTAATTACTAAAGAGAAATTTGATAAAGCATATTTAGCTTTTAAACAAGATCCAATGGCGGAGGCAAGAACTCGCGTTCCTGAAAATATGTTGAGTATGAAAATGCCAGGAAGTGATTTGACAATTGGTGAAATGATGAAAAATCAAGAAAAAATGTTGAAAGATTTTTTTGGTGCTAACGATAATCCAATTGAGATTACAGAAACCGCAGCGAAGAAGAAAAAATAGTTTTATATTATTGATAACATGATAAAAGTCGGGTGATAGCTCGGCTTTTCTGTTTTAGTTTGTTATTTAGATTTAATTAAAATAAGCTATCTTTGCAATTCTAAATTACTCGTTTTGACAAAAAAAATATCTGGAACATTATGTTGTTTCCCTAAAAATACATTAGGGAAAATTCGTGGGTTTAATGATGAATTGAAAATGCCAACCAAAATTTTGGAAATGGGACTGTTGCCAAAAACGAGTTTTAAGATTTTGTATCAAGCGCCTTTTGATGGGCCTTTGTATATCGAATATGGAGAGGAGCGATCTAGACTTGCGTTAAGAATTGAAGAAGCAAGATTTATTGAGGTAGAGATGATGTAGTTATGGAAAATCAAAAAAATCCGGGCAAAAAAGTCCTTTTAGTCGGAAATCCAAATGTTGGAAAATCAACTATTTTTAATGGACTTTCTAAGAAAAAACAAAAAACTGGTAATTACGCAGGTGTAACAGTTGCTAGTCATTCTGGACAATACGAATACGAAGGCGAAAATGTAGAGATTGTCGATCTTCCAGGTTCTTACAGTATTTATCCAACTTCTGAGGATGAAGCTATTTTTTCAAAATATTTGGTAGAAGAGCGCGATACTTACGAAGGCGTTATTTACGTTGCTGATGCTATTAATTTGCGACGAAGTTTACTGCTTTTTCAACAGATTCGTGATTACGGTATTCCTGCAATTATGGTGATTAACCAGATTGACGAAGCCGAAAAAAGAGAAATTAATATCGATATTAAAAAACTTTCAGAACTTCTCAATGTTCCTGTTTTTAAATCGAATGCTAAAAAAAATATTGGTCTCGAAGAAATTAAAAAAGCGGTTAAAAACTCTGAGTTTACAACCACCGAAAAAATTAGTTTTGAAATCCCTGTCGAGCAAAAAGAGATTGTAACTCGGATTTCTGACCAAACGCATGAGGCGAATCAATATCGAGTATGGACGCTTTTGGCGGCTAATAATTATATCGGGAAACTTAATAACATCAACGAGATTCTTAAAAAAGAAGATGTAAGTTGCCATGTTCCGAAACGTTTGCAAGTCCAAGAGACCATTAGACGCTATCAAGTTATTGATGAAGTGTTATCTCAAATCGTTCAGAAAAAACCGGCTTTTAAAGAACTTTTAACAGAAAAACTAGATAAAGTTTTAGTGCATAAAGTTTGGGGTTATGTTTTCTTTTTTTTGATTTTGATGTTGGTTTTCGAAAGCGTATTTTTCTTAGCAGAATTCCCAATGGCGTGGATCGAAGATGGATTTGCGTGGTTGACAGATTGGGCTGCGGCAACTATTCCTCCAGGACCAATTAATAGTCTTATAACCACGGGAATTATTCCTGGTGTTGGCGGGATTTTGGTTTTCGCACCTCAAATTGGTATTATGCTTTATTTCCTTTATCTGTTAGAGGATTCGGGTTATATGGCGCGCGTCGTATTTTTGATGGATAAATTTTTGCGACCTTTTGGCTTGAACGGTAAAAGTATTGTGCCTTTGGTTTCTGGTGTTGCTTGTGCGATTCCTGCAATTATGTCTACAAGAAACATCGAAAATACAAAAGAACGATTAATTACTATTTTAGCGACACCTTTTATGACTTGTGCTGCTAGAATACCAGTGTACAGTATTTTGATAACCTTGGTTATTCCAGATAAGAC
The DNA here is from genome assembly GCF_057652215.1 of Soonwooa sp. T0.1_25. Classification (NCBI taxonomy): domain Bacteria; kingdom Pseudomonadati; phylum Bacteroidota; class Flavobacteriia; order Flavobacteriales; family Weeksellaceae; genus Soonwooa; species Soonwooa sp. T0.1_25. Next base: position 414,654 of record NZ_JBYFBZ010000001.1, read on the forward strand.
ATTTTTAGGTTTTGGATATCATGCATTGGCTTTGATGGCTATGTATCTATTAGGCTTTGTTCTGGCACTTTTAGCAGCTTTGGTTTCAAAGTTTTTTATTAAATCTAAAACTAAAAGTTTTTTGGTTATGGATTTGCCAACATACAAAATGCCACTTTGGGGTTACAATGTAAAGTTGATGTTGGAGAAAGTTTGGGGATTTGTGACGGGTGCTGGTAAAGTTATTTTTGCAGTTAGTGTTATCTTGTGGGCTCTGAGTTATTTTGGTCCAAAACAGCAACCAAATCAATTTGTAGCAAGTGAAGTGAGTCTTCAGGATTCATATCTTGGTAAAGTTGGACATTTTATAGAGCCAGCCATTCGACCTTTGGGTTACGATTGGAAAATGGGAATCGGCCTGTTATCAAGTTTTGCAGCAAGGGAGGTTTTTGTTGGTACGATGTCAACTTTATATAGTCTAGATGACGAAGCGCCAGAAGGGAAGTTGCTCGACAAAATGCATCACGATACTTATCCGAATGGTGAGAAGGTTTTCACTTTAGCCACAGGTATTTCATTACTTATGTTCTACGCATTTGCGATGCAATGCTTCACAACTATTGCGGTTGTATATCGTGAGACAGGAAGTTGGAAGTTAACGGCAACACAAACTGTTGTCATGTGTTTCTTGGCATACTTTGTGTCGTTACTTACGTATCAGATTTTAAAATAACTTCTAAAAATTTAAACAAAATGGATTCTCTCGTAATTCAATATACATTGATTGGTGTTTTGATTTTTGCTATTGTTTATGCACTTTTCAGAAATTTACGAAACGCTTTTAGAAAGTCAAAAAAAGGCGGTGGTTGCGATACCAATTGCGGTTGTTCGTAATATCATTTTTGATTAACGTTTGGCAGTTATTTTTTATGTAATTTTGCATAAAAATTTATTTAATGTCATTAATAAAAAGTATCTCTGGTATTCGCGGAACGATAGGTGGACAAGTCAATGCTAACTTAACACCTTTAGACATCGTAAAATTCGCTTCCGCATTCGGAACTTGGCTTCAAAATACTAAAAACAAAAAAAATCTAAAACTCGTAATCGGTCGTGATGCTCGTATTTCTGGGCAAATGTGTTCGTCTTTGGTGACGGCAACTTTGCAAGGTTTGGGTATCGATGTTATCGATTTAGGATTGTCAACAACGCCAACTGTGGAGGTGATGGTGCCAGAACTAAATGCTGATGGCGGAATTATCTTAACGGCTTCTCATAATCCTAAACAATGGAACGCGCTAAAACTTCTTAATGACAAAGGCGAATTCATCAATGCAGAGGAAGGTGCTAAAGTTTTAGAATTGGCTGAGAACGAAGATTTTAATTATGCTGAAGTTGATGATTTAGGAAAGTACGAAGTTAACAAGGATGCTTTCGATATTCATATTCAAAAGATTTTAGCATTGCCAATGGTTGATGCAGAAGCGATTAAAGCTAAAAAATTCAAAGTTGTTTTGGATGCTGTTAACTCAACCGGAGGTTTAGCTATTCCGATGTTATTAGAACAACTTGGATGTGATGTTGTTAAACTTTATTGCGAGCCAAACGGTCATTTCCCGCACAATCCAGAACCTTTGAAGGAACATCTTGGTGACATTTGCGAATTGATGATAAAAGAAAAAGCTGATGTTGGCGTTGTGGTAGATCCAGATGTTGACAGATTGGCTTTAATTGATGAGAAAGGCGAAATGTTCGGTGAAGAGTATACGTTGGTTGCTGTTGCAGACTATCTTTTAAAACATAAAAAAGGTGCAGCTATTTCTAATTTGTCATCGAGTAGAGCACTTCGTGATGTGGCGCAAAGTCATGGTTCGGAGTATTTCGCAAGCGCAGTAGGAGAGGTTAATGTGGTTAACTTGATGAAGGAAAAAGATGCGGTTATCGGTGGAGAAGGTAATGGCGGAATTATCTATCCAGATTTACATTACGGAAGAGATTCTTTAGTTGGTGTTGCCTTGTTTTTAACACATTTAGCAAAAGAAAACAAAACAGTTTCTGAGCTTAGAGCCACTTATCCAGCTTATTTTATGGGTAAAAAGAAAATCGAATTGACGCCAGAAATTAATGTTGATGATCTTTTAACTAAAATGGAAAAAGAATATCAAAACGAAGAGGTTTCTACGGTAGACGGTGTTAAAATTGATTTTGCTGAAAATTGGGTTCACCTTAGGAAGTCAAATACAGAGCCGATTATCAGAATTTATACAGAAGCTAAATCGCAAGAGGAAGCTGACAAATTGGGTGATGATATCATCGCCAAAATTAAAAGTTTGATTTAATATTTTTTTATTAAATTTAGTAGTCGGCTTTAGACAGATTATGTGTTTTATTAATTAAAGTCTATCGAAGTTTGTAAAACTTTTTCTCATTTCGATAGTACGTTTATAATATATTGGAAGAATTTTTTGAAAACGAACTTGCTAAAAAGTTCGAAGACATGATTGAAAATAATGAAGAACTTTACTTCGATACCGAAGAATACGAGGATATCATTATTTATTATTTGGAACTTGGCGACATTTCTTACGCAGAATTGGCAACAAAATATGCGTTGAAACTCCATCCAACATCAATCGAATTAAAAACAAAACAACTAGAGGTTTTCCTAGAGCTAGAACGCTATACAAAGGCTAAAGAACTTATCGATGAGTTGAAGCCATCTTGTATGGAAATGACAGACTTTTTGGTGTGTTGTGCTAAATATTATTCTAACCTCGGGAATCCAAAACGCTCAATTGAATATTGCGAAAAGGCTTTGGAGTTGGAAGAAGAAGAGAACTTCCTGCACAATTTTATCGCTGATGAGTATGTGAATCTTGACGATCCATTCAACGCTTTGAAACATTATTCTAAAGCTTTGCAATTTGATCCTCAAGACGAATATTCTTTGGAAAATGCAATGGCTTGTTATACGAAGCTTAATCGCTTCCAAGAAGCTTTAGGATTTATCAACCAATATTTGGACAAGTATCCGTTCTCGGAAATGGCTTGGTTCGAGTTTGGACAGCTTCATTTCAATAAAAAGAATTATCTGGAAGCTATCAAAGGTTTTGATTATCTTTTGGCGATTAATCCAAATTCGGTGGGAGTTTACGCTAACAAAGCGGCTTGTTATGAGGCTTTGGGAGATTGGGCGCGCGCGATCGAAGTTTATGAAGAGATGTTGGATTTGGAATATACCAAGGCTTTTACTTATTACAAAATAGGACTTTGTTATAAAGAAAACAAAATGCCGATTCAGGCTTTGGCTTATTTTCAAAAGTCGTTAATAGAAGATCCTCAGTTTTATTTATCGATGATGGAGCAATCTTATATCTACGAAGATATGGGCAAATTAAAAGAAGCGCTTCATTTTGCTAAAGAAAGTGTGTTGTTAAACGAAAATAATATTGAGTATCAAAAACGTTTGGCTTTCCTTTATATTGAGTCTGGCAAGTTTGAAGAAAGTTTAGCTTGTTTTAAAAAATTGATTGCTGTTGAGCCTTCAAGATTTTATAATTGGTATGCTTTTTCGGAAGTTTTGATGCTGATTGGCGAGTACGAAGATGCTTTAGCGCTTTTAGTAAAGGCAATTCAGTTGCATAACCGCGCAGAATTGCATTATCAAAAGAGTAACTGTTATTTCCATCTTAATTTAAATAAAGAAGGAAATGAAGCCTTGAAACAAGCTTTAGAAATGGATCCCGAAATCTCCGATGATATGGGACAAAAGTATCCATTTATAAAAGAAGCCGTCAAAAAAGTTAAGACTAAAAAGAAATAGAACTAAAAATCATCTCAATCTGAGATGATTTTTTTTGTCGGTGTACTTCTCAAAAATATTAATCCGCCTAATATTAAAGCTGCCCCGAAATATTGTATCCATGTTAAATGTTCGCCATCTAATAATCCCCAAATAACTGCAACTATCGGCATAACCAGCGTTGTTGTGGAGGCGAATAATGGTGTAGAAATGTGTAATAATTTGTAGTTGAGCATCATTGCAAGTCCAGTCCCAACAATCGATAATGTCCCAACGTACATAAAGCCGTGCCACGGAATTTCTGTGCCAGAATTTAATTTAGTGAAAAATCCAGAAAAAATTAAAGACAAAAACGACGGAATTAGCAGCACAATGGAAAATACAAAAGCTGATAATATTTTTGGTTCTACGTTATGTAGTTTTGCTTTGACCGTTGTAGTGCTAACTGCGTACATCAAAGTTGCTAAAAGAAGCAGTAAAATTGGATAGAGTTTGAATTCGCCAAAATTTAAATTTCCGAATGCTAAAATACAAGCGCCAGTAAAACTTATAAGAATCCCGTAAAGCTGCGATTTTGTTGTTGCAATTCCCCAAGCCAAACTTCCAACAATAATCACGAAAATAGGCATCATAGAGTTGATAATCCCCGCAATACTGCTGCTAATATGTTCTTCGGCCATCGGGAATAAGAACATCGGGAAAAAGTTACCACACAATGCTGTGATAATTAACCATTTTACTCTGTCTTTCGGGAATTTTTTGATCTCTTTAATTGCAAAAGGTAACAGAACCAAACCCGAAATCAGAACTCTTAAACCTCCGACTTGATAAGGATTAAAGTAGATAAGAGATTTTTTTATTAAAATAAATGAAGAACCCCAGATTAAGGAAAGTACGATGAGTAGAATCCATTTTAGTTTATCATTCGACATTTGATGATTGGTATAGAATTGTTAAATACTCTTTTTTCGAAATCATTTTGGCACCCAAACTTTCCAAATGCTCGCTATGGACTTGGCAGTCGATTAAATCAAATTCGCTAGCATGGGTTTTACAAAAATTAATAAAACCAGCTTTGGACGCATTGCTAACTTTAGAAAACATACTTTCGCCACAAAAAACACGCCCGATTTTAATACCGTAAAATCCGCCAACCAATTCTTCGTTTTGCCAAACCTCAAAGCTGTGGGCAATGCCATGTTTATGGAGCTCAATAAAGGATTTTATTAAATCATCATTAAGCCAAGTTCCGTCTTGGTCAGATCGATAAGTTGTCTGACAAGCCTTTATCACTGCTTCGAAGTTTTTGTTTTCAGTAAAACTGAAAACATTTCGATTTAGGATTTTTGACATCGACTTTGAGATTTTTAATTCATTTGGAATTAAAATAAATCTCGGATCTGGGCACCACCACAAAATTTCCGAATCTTCGTTGTGCCAAGGAAAAATCCCTAATTGATACGCAAAATACACACGTTCTGGACGTAGATCTCCGCCAATAGCAATAACGCCTTGGTCAGGATTATACAACATCGGATCAGGAAACGAAATATCGTCGGCGTCTAGTCTAATCATTGGGATAAAAAAATCCTACTTATTAGCAGGATTTTATTTTGGTTGTTTTCTTTTGTTTAGAAAGGAAGATCATCTTCTTCGTCTGCGAAAACATTTGTGTTTTGGCTAGAACTTGCAGGAGCGCCAGCCGCAGATGTAGGCTCATTAAAGCTACCACCGTCTAGTTTTTCGATTCTCCAACCATTAATCGAGTTGAAATATTTAACTTCTCCTTGTGGCGAAGTCCACTCGCGTCCTCTTATGTTGATAGAAACTTTCACTTTATCTCCTTCGTTGTAGGCATTAAGTAAGTCAACTTTTTCTGAAAGAAATTCGATGTTAATCGGCTGTGGATACTGTTCCTCAGTTAATAATATCATTTCTTTTTTTTGAAAACCACTTGCAAATGTCTGTAAATCAGAAAGTTTTTTAATAGTGCCTTGTAACTCCATGTTAAAATAAATTTATGTGGGTAAAGGTAATAAAAACGAAAATAGATTAAAAATTTTTAGGTCTAAAAAAGGTGAAGAAAAAAAATATTAAAAAGTTTTAAAAAATATTTGGTTGGTAAAATAAAAAGTCTCTATATTTGCAACCACAAAACAACAGGTAAGAAGTTCTTTAAATAAAGCGGATGTGGTGTAATTGGTAGCCACGCCAGACTTAGGATCTGGTGCTTCACGGCGTGGGGGTTCGAGTCCCTTCATCCGCACTATGCGAAAATAGCTCAGCTGGTAGAGCACAACCTTGCCAAGGTTGGGGTCGCGGGTTCGAATCCCGTTTTTCGCTCCACACCATGCCCTGGTGGTGGAACTGGTAGACACGCAGGACTTAAAATCCTGTGCCTCTTTTGGCGTACGGGTTCAAGTCCCGTCTGGGGTACATAAGAAGACTGATAATCATTGATTATCGGTCTTTTTTGTTTTAGGATGAGATGTTTTTTTTTGAAGTTTATATTTAATAAACCTATTGGCGTCTTTTCAGCTATTAGAATGCATGATCTTAAGGAATATTAAATAGCCATTACCTTATATTTAAAAACAAAAAAGCCCTCAACAGAGGACTTTTATAACTTGCACAATTCAAAAATTACTTTTTAGATTCTTCTACAGAAACTTTTCTGAATTCTTTGAATAATTTTGTTAATTCTAAAGCTGATTTTCTAGCTCTTGCTCCAGCAGCTTTGTTTCCTTTTTCTTCTTGTAAGCTAGCATCAGTTTTGAAAGCTTCGATTTCAGCATTGATCTTTTCAATAAGTTCTTTCATTGTAAATTATTTTAATTTGAGCGTCAAATATAGAATTTTGTTTGATTGCACCCAATTTTTTTTCAATAAAAATGATGCTTTAACGCTTTACTTATCGGATTTTTAAATAAAAAAGTAGTTTTCTAAGCTTTTTTCTTTAGTTTTTGTATTCACATTACGAAATTTATATGATTTGTATTAGAAAAACTGGTTAGTACTTCTGTTTCTTATTGTTTGTTTCCGATTTTTAAATTATTTAGTAAAAATGTTAGTTATTGCGTTATTATTTAGTATATTAGAGAAACTAATAACCAAAATGAAATCAATATGAGATGCTTTGCTTTTGCTGAGTGTGTGTATTCGTCGCCTCAGCTTTTCTATAAAGACTTTTCTTTTTTGTCAACTGTCAAATTTTTAGTGCCATTACCACAAAATACAAGCATCACAAATTCGATTGCTGTTTTTTTTCGTGACATTTCGTATAGGAATCAGCATATTGACGTGTTTTTTGGTATTTTTCTGCTATGTGTTTTAATGTTTTTATTCTTTTTTAAAAAACACAGACGTCATAGAAAAAGCGCAACAGCTGAGATTATTAAATTAAAAACCGAAAATGAATTCTTAAGTAGAAATGCAGATTTACGCTTTAGTTATCAACATTCTTTAATGCAATCACTTTTTGATGCGGAAGGTGTTGGCTGTTCTCCAGAGGTTAATACTGCTTTATTAGCTATTAAAAATAGAGTGTCAGATCTTGGACAAATGCACAATGAGTTAACGAGGCGATCTAACCAAAGTCAACTACACATGAAGGAATATATGTCCATGTTTGAAAGTTTTATTAATGAGAAGTCAAATCATGCTGATCTAAAATTTAGCGTTAATCATAATCCAAAATTGGAGGTTGAAAAACTTGCTTTTATTGGGCTTATTGTTCATGAGTTGATGTCAAGTGCTTTTGCGCATCAGCCAGTTGGAGAGGAGCGCTTAAAAGTTAATGTTAATGTAAAGCAAGAAGCAGGCAAGTTAGCTATTGATGTTAAAGATAATGGTCTCAAAAATTTTTCGGAGATTGATTTTAAAAATTCTCCTTCTTTGGGATTAAAATTGGCGATGGAGCTTAGTAAGCAGATAGAAGCTTCCGTCTATTATGTGCATTCAAAAATAGGGACGCATTATCAGTTGCAAATTCCCAATTAGTTTATTTTTTTTCATATTAGTAAAGAAAGCCGCGCGGAACGAAGTTCCGCGCGGCTTGTTTTTGTTACATTATTTTTTGTAGACTTTTCTATTTCAAAAGAGCATTGAAAGTGTCACCTTGACGAATGTCGCCTGTGTTGTAACCTTTCATAAACCATTCTTTACGTTGAGCAGAAGAACCATGTGTAAAAGCTTCTTGATTAACATAGCCGCTTGATCTTTTTTGGATATTGTCGTCACCAACAGCTTCTGCTGCACTAATTGCAGACTCAATGTCGCCGGGTTCTAATATCTTTTCACGATTGTCCGTTTGTCTTGCCCATACACCAGCGTAGAAATCCGCTTGTAGTTCGGTTGCAACCGATACACGATTCATTTCAGCTTCGGAGTAACGTCCACTTTGTCTAAGTTGATCTACTTTTTGTGTCGTTCCTAACAAAGTCTGTACATGGTGACCAACTTCATGCGCCATAACATAAGCGATAGAAAATTCGGTTACTTTAGCACCAAAGCGTTGTTGCAACTCGTTGAAGAAGCTCATGTCCATGTAGACTGTTTCGTCAGCGGGACAATAGAAAGGTCCCATCGCCGCTTGCGCTGTACCGCAACCAGAGCGCGTTACGTCTTCGAAAAGTACAACATACGGTTTTCTATAAGTCATTCCGTTTTGCTGGAAGATTTGTGTCCATGTTTTCTCAGTCTCGGCTGTTACCATCCGTACAAACTCACGAACTTGAAGTTCTTGTTGGTTAAGTTGTCTTTGTTCTGTCTGTTGTCCGCCAGAGTTAACAGCAGTCCCTAAAATTGCTGATGGATCGCCTCCTAAAAAGAAAACAATAGCAGCAATAATTAAAGTGCCCAATCCACCGCCAACAAGAATTCCGCCACCTCCGCCGGAACCGCGTCTGTCGTCAACGTTGTCACTTCTATCGTTAGTCCATTTCATAGTTTGAAAATTTATGTGATAAAAGTACAAAAAAAATGTAGGTGAGAAACCTACATTTGATTTTATTCTAAGAATGTGGAAAATCGTCTAAAATAGCCCCGATGGGAGCAATTGTTTGAGCTCGTTGTAAAGCTTGGATTTGCTTTGGCTACAACAGCGAGTGCGGACAGCGGGACCAATAGTCAAAAGCATGGAGAATCGTCCTGCTCCTAAAATTATACTTTGTTGTTAAACTGTATCATTTTGATGGCTGTAACGGCTGCTTCGATGCCTTTGTTGCCCAATGCACCGCCACTTCTTGCAATAGACTGTTCTTTGGTGTCGTCTGTTAAAACACAGAAAATAGTCGGCGTCTTGGTAAGGATGTTGCAATCTTTGATGCCGTGCGCCACTGCCGAACAAACGTAGTCAAAATGCGGCGTCTCGCCACGAATAACGCATCCAATAGCGATAACGGCTGCAAAACGGTTGGATTTGCACATTTGCATTGCTGCAAAACTAAGTTCGAAAGCGCCTGGGACGTAGAAAACTTTGATGTTTTCTTTACGAATGCCTTCTTTGTGAAGTACTTCTATCGCGCCATCGCGCATGTTGAATGTTACAAAATCATTCCACTCAGAAACAACAATGCCGATAGAATATTCATCGGCATTTGATAGGCTGAGTGGCTTGTAATCGGAAAGATTAACCGTTGCCATGTTTTAGTAATATTTAGTCATTTCAATATAAGCATCAGACTGACCATTGTCATAGTCTTGATACTTCTCATCGATTGTAGCAAAGTATTTTTTAGCTTCTGCCTTTTTGTTAAGAGACAATGCCAACATCCCTGCTTTTTTTGTAAAATAATAAGTTGTATAAGCATCCTTTGACGCAGTTGTTGCTTTGTCAAGATTAGACATTGCGTCATCGCTACGGTTAAGGTTAGCAGAGCAATCTGCCATTGCACCGTACTTCATCGCCATTAAAGTCTTATTGTCGCTGCTGAATTTGTCCAACAGGTCATAGGCTTTTTGGAAATTTCCTTTTTTGAATTCGATAAGTCCTGCGTTATAAGCCGCCAACTTACCAGCATCGGTAGCAGAATACTCGTTGTAAGTCCCAACAAAACCAGGATTAGCGGCGCTTTTTCCTCCTAATGCTAAGTCGTTATCACCTTTGGAAAGGTTAGCTTGAGCTGTTAAGAATGATTTAGTCGCTTCTTCGTTTTGAGGTCCTACTATAAATTGTTTATAACCAAAAAATCCTAAAACTGCAAGGATGAGAACACCGAAAACAATACCAACTGTTTTAGAATGCTTCTCTAAGCCTTGTTCTACATTGAAAGCCTTTTGGTCTAAGTCTTTAAAAAACTCTACGGTTTCTTTACCTTCTTCGATTTGTTTTTTATTTAAGTCTGCCATATTTTTTATATAATCGAAATGCAAATTTAATGCTTTCTGTGTGATATGCAAAAAAACTGCGTTTTATAGATTAATATTTTAAAATTGAATAAATATCTGCGTTGAATTTTTCAAGCTTTTTGGAGCCGTTAAGGTCTTCCAAAGAAATTAAGAAACTGAATTGTGCGGGGATGCTGCCTTGCTTTTCTACCAATTTGGCGGCCGCTTCTGTTGTCCCACCAGTTGCTAAGAGATCGTCGTGGATGAGCACGCGCTGTCCTTTTTGTAGCTGGTCAGTTTTCATCTCAATTTCCGAAGTGCCATATTCTAAGTCATAAACTTGTCCAATAAATGGTGGTGGAAGTTTTCCTTTTTTACGAATTAAAACAAATGGAACTTCTAACGCAACCGCAATCGCAATCCCAAAAAGATAACCACGACTTTCGATACCACAAACAACATCGATTTTTCCTTTGCTAAATTCTACAAAATCATTAATAACCGCTTCGTAAAGTTTTGGTTGTAAAAATATTGGGGAAATATCCTTAAACTGAATGCCTTCAATAGGGAAGTCTGGGATATTGGTTATCGTTTTTTCTAAATCGTGGATAAGATCCGAAGATGCCATTTAATTATTGTTTTTTAGATGAGTTAATTTTGTAGCTTGTGATTTTCCAGCCGTTAGATGTAGACTTAAGTCCATAGGTTACATTAAGTGAGGTCACGTTACCATCTTTATCGGTTACATCGTAGTTGGCGTTGATGGTTGATGCATTGTCTTTTGTAACTGGGGCAGAAACCGAGTTAACCTTTACACTTTTAACAGATCCAAAACCAGAATTTGGATTTGAGAACTTGTCATAACTTCCCCAAGCTGGGTTGTCAGCATTGTCAAAAGCAGCCTTATAATTTTGAGCGTTAAGATTGCTCAAGAATTTTGAAACCGTTGATTTTGGATCGCCAGCTGGTTTGGTTGGCGTTGTAGGCGTGGCCGGTGTTGTTCCAGTTGATGGATTTTCAGTGGCATTTGTTGGATTCTCTGGGTTGTTTGGATCCAATAAAGTAGGATCTGTTGGTTCTGGAATATCGGTAGAAGGCGCGGCTTGTAAAATCGCACGAGGATTAAATTCTATTCCAGATTTAATCATTTGATAGACTTTCTTAGCGGTTTTTACACTAATCTTAACTTCTAATTTGTTGTCGACAATATTTGCCACAGGAAGAGAAGAAAATTTAATAGTAAAACCTTTGAAGTTATTGTCCTGCATCATGTTTTTTGCAGTTTGCAATTTGTTTCCGTTACTGAAAACTTCAAGCGTTGTTTCTAGACCTGCTCCTGTAAAATTTATTTTTTCACCGTTTTGATCAACTAATTGCGGAACAACAACAACCGCTTTTGGACCAGTGATGCTGTCTGACATCGCAGGACGAACAACAATGTTAAGTCCGCTAGCTGTTACGTCGTTCGGGTCAACTTCCGAAGCTTTTTCATCACCAAAGATATTCATCGTTCCTAATGACGGTGGAGCAGTGCTAGACCAAGTAATATTATTTTTTTGAGCTACTTCGTCCGCCATTTTCAAAATTTCAGGAACTTTTTTTCCGTTAAGAAGTTTTCCTAAAGCTTCAATTTCTGCAATATCGCCATCGGCCTCTACACCGAAAGTTTTAAGAATATATAAAGCTTCATTGAATTTTATCTGTTTAAGCGTTGGTAGCGATGATGTCATATCGTTGATACTTTCTTGGAAAGCCTTTCTGTTAGCACCATCTACACTTGTTTTTTTACAAGACATCACAAGGACTAAACTTGCAAATAAAAGGTAACGGAAGAATTTCATATCTATGTTTTTTTTGTTAGAAATCTAATATACAATAATTATTGTTAATCTTCTATATTGCAATGTTTTGCATGAAATAGAATGTTAGATGCTGCAAAATTACATCATTTCTTTTTGCGTTAAGCATATTAAAAAAACTATTTTTACAAAAATTATAAAATGATGTCCAATACTTTGAAAGTTGAAATACATAGTTTCTCATATAAAAAAGGAGGTATACCTAAAGATAAGTCTGGGAATGGTGGTGGATTTGTCTTTGATTGTCGTGGGATCCTTAATCCGGGGCGTATCGAAGAGTATAAAATCCAAACAGGTAATGACGTTGCTGTACAAGATTATCTGGAAGAGAAGACGCAAATGCCAGATTTCTTAAATGCTATTAAAACTATCGTTTCTATTAATATTGAAGATTATTTAGCACGTGGTTTCGAGAATTTGCAAATTAATTTTGGTTGTACTGGTGGACAACATCGTTCGGTATATTCAGCGATAAAAATTGCAGAATTTATTAAAGAAAAATATCCTGAAGTCACAGTTGTGATTAATCATGATGAGCAACCACAACTTAATAATTAATTGATTTGATGAAAGCTGTAATTTTTGCGGCAGGAAAGGGGACACGCTTACAACCTTTCACCAATGCGCATCCCAAAGCTTTAGCCGAAGTTAACGGAATCCCTTTGTTAGAACGTAATATCAAGTATTTACAATCCTATGGTATTAATGATTTTGTTATTAATATTCATCATTTTGGAGAACAAATTATTGATTTCTTAAAACTTAGAAATAATTTTGGAGCCAATATTGAGATCTCTGACGAGCGAAATGAACTCTTGGAAACTGGTGGTGGTTTAATTTTTGCAAAAGAATTTTTATCATCAGAAGAAGATTTCCTCATTATGAATGCGGATATTCTTACCGATCTTAATATTTCGGATTTTATTAAATCGCATCTCGAATCTCAGAATTTTGTTACTTTAGCGGTTTCGGATAGACCAAGTTCTCGGAAATTATTTTTCGACGACCAAATGATATTGAAAGGTTGGAAGAATGTTGGGACTGGCGAAACGAGAATGGCAAGTACTAATTTTGGCTTTAAAGAATTGGCTTTTAGCGGAATTCATTGCATTAATTCAGCGATATTTAATAAAATTAAAAGAACTGGAAAATTCTCCATCATGGAAGAATATCTCGATATGATGATGACAGAACAGATTGTCGGTTACCAGCATCACGCAAATCTTATTGATGTTGGAAGACCAGAATCAATTGAAGAAGCAGAAAAAATATTTTTATGATTGACGATAATCAAGAATTAGATAAGAAGTTACACGACAGTTTTCGTAGAAAAACTTGGGACGAAACCATTACCAAAGACAGTTGGATGGTTTTTAAAGTTATGTCAGAATTCGTAGATGGTTACGAAAAAATGAGTAGAATAGGACCTTGTGTGTCTATTTTTGGATCTGCCCGTCTGAAGGAAGATAACTATTACTATAAAATGGCTAGCGAGATTGCTAAGAAAATCACCGAAATAGGATTTGGTGTCATAACTGGTGGCGGTCCTGGTATTATGGAAGCCGGTAACAGAGGCGCTTTCGGGTACGGAAGCTCGATTGGATTAAATATCGAATTGCCTTTCGAACAACATTTTAACCCGTACATCGACAAAGGTTACAATTTGGACTTTGATTATTTCTTTGTTCGAAAAGTAATGTTTGTTAAGTATTCTCAAGGCTTTATTGTAATGCCTGGCGGTTTTGGGACTTTAGATGAGTTGATGGAAGCATTAACTTTAATTCAGACCAAAAAAATTGGACGTTTTCCGATTGTTTTGGTAGGATCCGATTTTTGGAGTGGACTGTTGGATTGGTTTAAAAATACACTTCTTAAGAATAAGTTAATAAATGAAGAAGATTTATTACTGTTCCGAGTTGTAGATACAGCAGATGAAGCGGTTGCTCACATTAAAGCCTTCTATGATAAATATTCTGTAAACGTGAATTTCTAAATACTGTCGCATGGCATGTTATTTGAGCTAATTATAAAAATCAATTGTTATGAAAAAGTATTTTAACATTTTTGGGGTTTTATTCTTGCTTATTGCAATGAGTTTTACTGGATTGGAGATGTTTTCTTCGATGACGAAGGTGGAGTTTGTGGAAGGTAGTAAAACCTTAAAGTTTACAACTAAAGTTAACACATCTCATATTTCTAAAGCAGTAGGTATTGACCCAAATACAGCAGGTTTTGATGCTGAGGTTAAAAAGTATGTTAATGCCAACGTTGCGGTAGCTGTTAATGGAGCTAACAAGACTTTAACTTTTACAGGAAGTCAGGTTAATGGAGAGTCGGTTTTCGTGTATTATGAAGCAACTGGCGTTAGTGATGTATCAAGTCTAAGAATTAAGAATTCAATTTTAACTAATGTTTATCCTAAACAAGTTAATATTGTAAATGTTTCTTATAAAGGAAATCTAAAAACAGTTAACTTCCAAAAAGGAAAAGAAACTGCAGATGTCGATTTTTAATTGAATCGAATAATAAAAATAAAACCTCTCGAATTTTTCGGGAGGTTTTTTTATTTAGTGACACATTGTATGATCGTTAGGATCAGCACCATGATTGTGATGTTTAATCTGTAAAGCTTCTTTTTTCGGTGATAAATATGGAATGCCTAATTCTAAACCTCGAAGTATAAAAAGGCCACCAAGAAGTATCATAACAATTGGGACGATTTTTACAATTTTAAGACGCATATTTTGGTTAAGAAAATTACCAATTAGTACGATAGCAAACATAAAAGGAAAAGTCCCCAATCCGAAAAATAGCATGTACAGCGCACTTTGCCAGATTCCACCAGCTGCGATGGATGCTGTTAACGCCATATAGACCATTCCGCACGGTAAAAGACCATTCAGTAATCCTGTTGTAAAACGCGAACTAAGATCGGCTTTGGTAAGGAGTTTTGACAGTTTTAATTTAACTTTTAATAAAGCTTTATTAATGAACGGGATTTTGGTTGCGAAGTCTTTTCCTCCAAATGAAAATAGCGCCATTAATATTAATAAAATCCCAACAACAATACTTAAAGTTGTTTGTAATCCTGCAAATTGAAAACTTTCGCCAACAATACCGATAATAGCGCCAAGGATGGAATAGGTGATAATTCGGCCAAAATTATAGGTCAAATTCTGAAGGTAGAAATTAATCTTTTGTTCGCGCGTTAATCCCATGGAAAGGGCAATCGGGCCACACATACCAATGCAGTGAAAGCCCGACGCAAATCCTAGAAATAATGCTGAAAAAAGCAAGGCTATTTCCATAATACATCATAATCAATCTGGTACAATTGATTATTTTCTTTCCATTTAGTTTTTAATGTATAAGAACCAGGAACCAACACTCTAGCAGGAATTAGCAGCGAGTTAGTCCCATCCAAAAATTCTACTTTTTTTAAATCCAAAGTCGAATCATCTGTACGGAATAGTACAAAGTCAATCTCCTTTTTGTCAACTTTTCTTTCTGTTGGAAAATGAAGTTTGATACCGTTTTTGTCTTGAGAATAGACTGGATGCACCTCGAGGTCCATCGCTCTTTTTTTAGCATCGATAACATCTTGATAGACCAATTCTTCTTCGTAATAGTTACTCGATATCATTTCTGCATTTTGTTTTCCCATTGGGAAGATGAGAATTAAGTATAAAATAAATGCAATAAAACTACCTAAAGCTATAACCACTCCATGTCCCCATGATAATTTCTTGAACATATTTAATTTTTAAAATTGAAACTTAAACGGCCCTTCAAAATTGGTCTGGAAAGAATCTAGAAGTTCTCCATTCATATCATAAACGCCAATTGTAATATTTTCTTTCGAGTGTGTAATTTGCTTTTCTGGGAAGCTAACATTGATTGTCCCTTTTTGCATTGCATCTCTCTTAAGAACAACTTTGTTACCACCACTCATATTAACTTCACCATTCTTAGGATCTATGACCTTAATAGTAACTGTCATCGTCTTGTTGGACTTATTAAGGAAGGTGTAATTGTAAGTGTTTGTAATTTGACCATCTCTAACAAAGAATGTTGATCCTGGAGGTTTTAGGAATTTAGCTTCCATAGTTCCTCGATTATTCAATAAAAAGCCTAAAAATACCATTAGTAAAACTAAAATTACAGTTGAAGCTTTCATTCTGTTGGTAAACTTGAAACTTTCCTTCTTCTCGATTTGGTTGATAGATGCGTAACGGATAAGACCTTTTGGCAAACCAACTTTTTCCATTACTTCGTCGCAAGCATCTATACATGCAGTACAGTTAATACATTCTAGTTGCTGACCATTACGGATGTCGATACCTGTTGGGCACACAACAACGCATTGGTGACAATCGATACAATCTCCCTTGCCTTCTGCTTTACGATCTTCGCCTTTTCTCCATTTAGATCGGTTTTCTCCACGTTGATAGTCGTAGAATACATTAATGGTTTCTTTGTCGATAAGTACACCTTGTAGACGACCGTAAGGACATACTAGTGTACAAACTTGTTCTCTAAACCAAGCAAATACAAAGTAGAATGCCGCCGTGAACATTATCATTACCAAGAAGTTGGTTGGTCTTGCAAATGGACCTTCTTTCATGATTTTGAAAACTTCTTCATAACCAACGATATACATAAACATAAAGTGTGTTATGATAAGTGAGATCAAAAGGAAAATACTCCACTTAAGACCTTTTTTCCATATTTTTTCTGAGTTCCAAGGTTGTTGGTCAAGTCGGATTTGCTTGTTTCTATCACCTTCGATAGCGTATTCAATTTTTCTAAAAATCATTTCAAGAAAAATAGTTTGGGGACAAATCCATCCACAAAATATTCTACCAAAAACAACGGTAAAAAGAATAATGAATACTAAAGATGCGATGGCTCCTAATGCAAGTATGAAAAAATCTTGTGGATAAAAAGGTTGCCCTATGATAAAGAATTGACGATCGATAATATTAATCATCAAAAATGGGTTGCCATTAATTTTAATAAAAGGAACAGCAAAAAATATAATTAAAAGGATAACGCTAACAATATTTCGATAGTTGGTGTATTTTCCTTTTGGTTTGCGCGGGAAGACCCATTTACGTTTACCAGTATTGTCCATTGTCCCGACAGAATCCCTAAATGTTTCTGCCTCTATTATTTGGCCTTGGCCTCCAATGTCAGTTTTGTTAGAGTTGCTCATATCATTCATTTATAAATGGAAAAAGAGATTGCCCTGAAAAAAAACGAAGTTTCTTTTCATATATCAGCTCATTTGACACAAGTGAACCGATACATCTTGACAATCTCTTTTAGTATGTTATATTAAAAATCTATTTTTCCCAATGCGCTTCAGTACCTTGAGGTGCTGCGCCGCCTTGTGCTGTTGTAATAGGTGCTTGTTCTTGGTTAATGTGATATACGTAAGCCGCTACTTTTTCGATATCTTTCCCAGTTAATACACCATTTTTACCCCAAGCTTGCATTGTTGGGTTATGTGGGCTACCATTGTACACCACGTGGAAAATACTTTTGTATAAAGTTTTTTCCGGTTGGTTGATCCAGAAATTGTCAGTTAAGTTAGGACCAATACCACCTTTACCAGCATCCATATGACAAGCAGTACAGTTGGTGTTGAATATCTGTTCTCCTTCTGCAACATTATCTTCTGAGAAAACCGCAGTTTCAATAGTTACAGGAGGGACACTTTTGTTATACTCGTCAATTGCAGCAATTTGCTCTTTATGCTCTATGTTGTATTCAACATCTGGGTGGGCAAAATCTGTAAAACTAAATGAAACAATGTAAAGAATACAATAAGCAACACCAAAGTAAAAGAGACCTAACCACCATTTTGGAAGTTGATTATCCAACTCCATGATACCATCGAAACCGTGGTCAATAAGAATGTCTTCTTCTTCTTTAGCTGTTTGCTTTTTAGAAGCTGAGTTCCACAAATATTGGAAATAAGGAACTTTAGTTTCTGCTAAGTAAAGCTTTTTCTCTTCCTCTGTTAACTTTTTGAATTTTTCATTTTCAATTAGGTCACCAATCGCTCCTTGGATAAATACAACGATTATACTTACCAATGCTGCAGCCCAGAAATACTTTGTTTTAAAGAAATCTGAAGATTGTGCAAACATGTAAAATACGACAAGCAATAATCCTAATACAATAAGAATATTGATATATAAGGGTGTTCTTCTTTTCATGATTTTAAAAATGTTTTAGTGCGAAGTTTTATTGTCATCATCATCCATATCTAGGTCATCATTAAGAGGCGCATTTTCTTCTTCCTCATAATATTTTTTAGGTCTGTTAAACACAAACAATGTTATACCTACGAAAACTATGATGAACAGGATTAGAGAAAGGGTATTCAGCAATCCTGCATACTCAACATTAGAAATAATATCTTTAAAACTTTGCGGAATCATTCGTAATTATTATTAGTTGCTCGCTGTTTTAACTTCAGTTGTCTTAATGTCTGTACCTAATCTTTGTAGGTAAGAAATAAGTGCTGTAATCTCTCTCTTCTCAAGTGGTACAAAGCTTGCGCCTTGTGCTTGTTGTTGCTTCGCAAATTGGTCTTTAACATCACCTGCTTCAGAATAGATATTCTTAACGATAGCTGCTGCTTGGTTATTCATCCAAGAATCTGCTGAATCGATTTGCGCTTTAGTGTAAGGTACGTCCAAACTGTTTTTCATCAATTCTAATTTAGCTCTTGTTAATGATCTGTCTAGCGTGCTTGTAATTAACCAAGGGTAACGAGGCATGATAGATCCTGCAGATGTCGATCTTGGGTTATACATGTGCTTAAAGTGCCAAGAATCTGGTCTTACACCTCCTTCTCTGTGTAAGTCTGGACCAGTTCTCTTAGATCCCCATAAAAATGGATAATCATATACAAATTCACCAGCTTTTGAGTACTGACCATTTTTACCGTTGAATCTAACAACTTCATCACGGAAAGGTCTAATCATTTGAGAGTGACAAGCGTTACACCCTTCTCTAATATAGATGTCTCTACCTTCTAATTCTAATGGACTGTAAGGTTTAACCGCTGATATAGTAGGGACATTATTTTTCACAAATATTGTTGGTAAAATCTCGATCATACCTCCGATAGCTAAAGCAACGAAAGCTCCGATTGTGAAATATAAAGGTGTTCTTTCCAACCAAAGGTGGAAGGTTTCGCCTTGTTTTCTTCCTTTAACCGTTTTTACTAATGCAGGCGCCTCAGCAGGCACTTCTTTAAGGAATGAACCTTGTTTTGCCGTCTTAACTAAGTTAATAATCATCAAGATTGTACCAGAAATGTAGAATAAACCTCCAACAAATCTCATCTTATAGTAAGGAAGAATTGCTGTAACAGTATCTAACCAGTTTTTGTAAACTAAAGTACCATCTGGGTTAAATTGTTTCCACATCAAACCTTGTGTAAATCCTGAAATGTATAATGGCACAGCGTAGAAGATGATACCAAATGTACCTAACCAAAAATGCCAGTTAGCCATCTTCGTAGACCACAATTTTGTTCTCCACATTACTGGTACCAAGTAATAGATAACCCCGAATGCCATGAAACCATTCCATCCAAGAGCTCCTAAGTGTACGTGACCAATTACCCAGTCTGTAAAGTGCCCAACTTTATTTAAAGTTTTTGTTGCTAAAAGCGGACCTTCAAAAGTTGCCATACCATAACAAGTTACGGCTACAACGAAGAATTTAAGAATTGGATTCTCTCTTACTTTATCCCAAGCTCCTCTTAATGTCAATAGACCATTAAGCATACCACCCCAAGAGGGTGCGATTAGCATAATTGAGAAACCAGTCCCTACGGCCTGTGCCCATGCTGGTAAAGATGTATATTGTAAATGGTGAGGGCCAGCCCAGATATATACAAAAATTAATGACCAAAAGTGGATAATCGAAAGTTTGTATGAGAATACTGGTCTGTCAGCAGCTTTTGGTAAGAAGTAATACATCAAACCTAATACAGGCGTTGTTAATACGAAAGCCACAGCGTTGTGACCATACCACCATTGTACCAATGCATCTTTAACACCAGAATAGATAGAATAAGACTTCCACATTGTTAAAGGAACCTCAAGGTTGTTAAAGATGTGCAACATTGCAATGGCAACCCATGTGCCCAAGTAGAACCAAATAGCAACATACAAGTGTCTAACTCTTCTCTTGGCAATTGTCCCGAACATGTTAATACCGAAAATCACCCAGATTACCGTAATTAAAATGTCAATAGGCCATTCGTGCTCGGCATATTCCTTAGAAGTGTTAATACCCATAAGGAATGTGATGACTACAGAGACGATCATAATCTGCCATCCCCAGAAGTGGATCCATGACAACGTGTCGCTCCACATTCTTGTTTTTAGAAGTCGTTGCATCGAGTAATATGCCCCAGCAAAGAAGCTGTTACATACGAACGCGAAAATCACAGCACTAGTGTGCAACATTCTGATTCTTCCGAACCCAAATGCCCCATGTGAGTTGATTAATCCCTGCATATCCCCACTCTTGAGACTGGCAATTGTCAGGTCGTCCGTTCCTAAGAAATATTCAGGAAGTTCCGGATAAAAAAGCATTAGTGCCGCAGTAAGCCCAAGTAAGAATCCAACCAAGCCAAAAACTACAGTTGCAATCAAAAAAGCTTTTACGATACTATTGTCATAACTAAACTTTTGTGTTTCCATATCTACAAATCACTATTATCTTTTTCTTTTTTATTGTCAGTTTTCTCTTCCCTTATTTCATCATCCATTAGGATACGTACAGCCGGACTTTCATCGTCCTCGAAGTGCCCTTTTTTAGCTCCAATAATAAAAATTATTAAGAAAACCACAGCTAAAGACACGCTGCATATGATCATTAAATAGAGAATCTCCATAACTGAGACAAATTTACGCTAATTAAAGTTCCCAAATTTAGTTAAAATTAATGACTTTAGTCAGAATGAATTTAAATTAATTAATTTATAATTTATCTAAATAGTTTATTCTATCTTAAAAGCTTGAAATACTTTGTACTACGGTACCATGTTGATAAAGTCGTAAAAGCAACAACACTTATAGAACTTATCGGCATAATTATAGCCGCAAACAATGGCGAAACCTTACCCATTACTGCAAATGTTACACCAATAATATTGTAAAATAAGCTGATTGCAAAAGTTAATTTTACTATGCTTATCGCGTCTTTTGAGAATTTTAGATATTTATCCAATTCAGGAATTTTACTACCATCCATAATAACGTCGGAAGCTGGCGTAAAGGCGTTAGTGTCGTCAGAAATGGCAATGCCTACATTACTTTGCTTTAGTGCGCCTGCGTCGTTAAGACCATCGCCAAGCATCGCTACTTTATAATGTTGGTTTTGAAGTTCTTGTATAAATTCTAATTTGTCTTCTGGACTTTGATTAAAACGCATCTGCGAAACATTCGGGATCATCGTTTTAAGTTGCTGTTCTTCCGATGCGTTGTCGCCACTTAAGATATTGACTTGGTAAGATTTAAGATGTGTGAAAAGGGTCTCTAAATCTTTTCTGTATTCGTTCTTAAAAATATATTTCCCCAAAAATTCGTCGCCGACTTGTACGAAAACAGCGGTTTCTAAGTTCTCAGATTTTTGTCCTGTGAAATTCGCAGAGCCTATTTTGTAAAGCTTGCCTCTAACGCTTGCAGAATAACCTTTTCCTGGTATTTCTATAAAATTTTCGATCGGGAAATAATCATCTTTAGTGTCAATAAAATCATATAAAGATTTTGAAAGAGGATGATTCGAATTTTTTAATAAGCTTTTAATGTTTTTCAAATCAAACTCGGCAATATCTTGTCCAGAATAAGTAATATTTAACTTTTTATTTTCTGTAATCGTTCCAGTTTTGTCAAAAACTAAACTGTCAATTTTTGAGAGTCTTTCAATGGTCAAAGTATCTTTAACGTAAAATTTATTTCTGCCCAAAATTCGCATAATGTGCCCAAAGGTGAACGGTGCCGAAAGAGCTAAGGCACACGGACAAGCAATAATTAAAATTGCGGCAACCACTTGGAACATTTTTTCAAAATTCTCTTGTGACCAATATATTGCGGCAATCGCAGTAATCGTCAAAATAACAATTGTGAAATATTTGCTGATTTTATTGGTAATTGTATCGAGTCCCGTTTCTGTTTTTTTGAAGGCTTCCTTGTTCCAAAGTTGCGTCAAATAACTTTGGTTAACGTTTTTAATAACTTCTAGTTCTAGAACTGGGCCGTTTTGTTTTCCACCAGCGAAGATTTTGTCTCCAGATTTTTTATTAACCAAAGCTGCTTCTCCAGTGATGAAGCTGTTGTCAATATTGGCTTCACCATTTATCAAGATAGAATCTACAGGTATAATCTCTTGGTTTCTTACCATAATTCTATCACCAACTTTAAGGTCTGAAAGTAGAATGTTATCTTGCTTTCCATTAAAATCGATTTTTGTAACAGCAATCGGGTAGAAGGATTTGTAATCGCGGTCGTAAGACAAAGTGTTGTACGTTCTTTTCTGGAAAGTTTTTCCTAAAAGCATAAAGAATAATAATCCACAAAGCGTGTCAAAATATCCGCCGCCATAATCAGTTACAATCTCGTAGATAGATCGGCCATACAACATGATAATCCCGATAACAATGGGAACGTCGATGTTGATGATTTTGTTTTTCAAACCATACCAAGCGGATTTGTAATAATCTTGTGCAGAGTAGAATACAACGGGTGTTGCGAGCATCAAAAGAATAATTCGGAAAAGATATTTGTAGCTTTCTGACCATGCATCGTTACTGTCAAAATATTCTGGAAAGCTTAAAAACATACTATTTCCAAAAGCAAAACCTGCAATCGCCAATTTTATCAACAGACTTTTGTCAAGTGTTTCTTTCTTTTTGTCCGCAGTTTCGAGATTGATAACAGGTTTGTAACCAAAATTGGTTAAAAATTTAGCGAGTTCGCTGAGTTTCAGTTCGTCGCTCTTGTACGCGATTTGTACAGTTTTTCTCGTGAAGTTAACTTGCGAATATTTTATTTTCGGATTAATAGTATTTAAACTTTCTAAAAGCCAAATACATGACGAACAATGGATTACAGGGATTTTGAAAGTAACTAATGTCGTTCCACCTTCATGAAAGTCTACAACTTTGTTGAAGACATCCTCAGTATCTAAATAGTCGAACTGCGTTTGGTCGTCGCTACTTGGTCGTATCCCCGAATTCTTATTAAATTCATAAAAGTTACCAAGATTATTTAGGTTTAGGATTTCGTAAACGGACTGACAACCATTACAACAGAAGACTTTTTCATCAAATTCAATGCGCTCACTTTCAATAGGCTGACCGCAATGGAAGCACTTTTCTGACATGTGGTTTGTTGGGTTTAGCTTACAAAATTACGTCAAAAAACTTTGCTTTTGGGAGTAGAAAGTCTTATTTTTGCTGATAAATGTCATTACATATGTCACTTGAATTACAGCAAGTTATTGAACAGAATTTTATTAAAGCCTTTAATAGAGAGTCTTTTAAGAGAAGTTTATCACCTGAGGATTATGATAAATTAGTAGCAGAACTGCGAGATATGGAGTTCGCAAAGGGAGATACTGTTTTCGAAGATGGAGAATCTCCGCAAGGTGTCTATTTTATAAAAGAAGGTACTGCAAAGCTTTCAAAATCTGGAGTTTATGGTAAAGATCAGATCCTTCGATTTTGTAAAGAAGGCGATCTTATCGGTTATCGCTCTTTATTGTGTGGAGAAAATTTCCAAGCAAAAGCGGAAGCGATGACACCACTGAAGGTTGTTTTTTTACCAGCGGATTTCTTCATTCATTTATTAGAAGTTGATGCTAAATTGTCTTACGCAATGCTGCAAAAAATTGCTTACGAATTGGGCGAATCGTCTAACACAGTAACCTTTTTAGCTCAGAAAACAGTAAGAGAAAGATTAGCTGAGATTTTAATTTTACTTGAACAAAAATTAGGAACTGATCCAGAAGGATTTATTAATATTTCTTTAACAAGAGAAGAAATTGCCAACCTTATCGGGACTGCGACAGAAAGTGCAATCCGATTAATATCAGAATTCAAACAAGATGAATTGATCCTTGTCGAGGGACGGAACATCAAAATCATCAATCACGAAAAACTTATAAAACTTGGTCATGTGGTTATCTAATTTTAGATAACCATTTGTTTCTTTAATACAACCTAAAAGTTAAGCCCATGTCGGTACATTCAGAAATAAAAAAGATTACAACGGAGACACTTCGTAAGATGAAGTTCGATAATGATAAAATCTCGATGATCACTGCTTACGATTTCACAACTGCAAAGATGGTTGATGCTGGCGGTATAGATGCGGTGTTGGTTGGCGATTCTGCGGCTAATGTTATGGCGGGATTCGAGACAACACTTCCGATTACTCTCGACCAAATGATTTATCACACGCAATGCGTTGTTCGGGGGATTGACAGAGCTTTGGTTGTGGCGGATTTGCCTTTCGGAACTTACCAAAGTAATCCAGAAAAAGCTTTGGAATCGGCGGTGAGAATGATGAAGGAAGGCGGTGCACACGCTGTAAAAATTGAAGGCGGAAAAGAAATCGAAGAATCGATTCGTAAAATTGTAAATGCGGGGATTCCTGTGATGGGACATTTGGGATTAACGCCGCAATCGATTTATCAATTCGGAACTTATAAAGTAAGAGCTAAGGAAGATGCAGAAGCAGAAAAACTAATTTCTGATGCTAAGCTTTTGGAAGAACTAGGCTGTTTTGCAGTTGTTTTAGAAAAAATCCCTGCTGATTTAGCTAAAAAAGTGACCGAAGCTATTACAATTCCAACGATCGGAATTGGAGCTGGCGCAAATTGCGACGGACAAGTTTTGGTTTATCACGATATGGTTGGGATGAACAAAGGTTTTTCACCTAAGTTTTTAAGAAGATATTTAGATTTACATACCGAAATTACTGGTGCTGTTGCTCAGTTTGTAAAAGATGTAAAATCTGTAGATTTCCCGAATGCCTCAGAAAGTTATTAAAATTTATACATGAAAAACCTTATGGCAATACAAGCTGGCGTATCTTTCGCGGCTTTAGCTTGTTTATTAGTTGGTTGGATTCAGCCATTTTCTCCAGAGCTTAACAATATTTTTTATAATAAATTATTTTACATTTTGGTAGGTGCAAGTTTTGTATTACAAGCGCCAACTTTAGCCAATCCAAAATTCAAAATTCCAATGTACATCGCTGCTGGACTTTGTATTATTGGTGCATTTTTACCAGTTGAGACAAGACTTTCAGGTGTTAAAACCATCGGATTAATTGCTGGAGTTATCATGTCATTATTTGGACGTAACAGAAAAGCACAACAATAATGTCGGAACAAGTATTTTCTGCATCGCAAATCGTCTACGAGGATAATCACATGATGGTGATTAACAAAAAAGTTGGTCAGCTTGTACAAGGTGACAAAACTGGCGATTCGTCGTTGTTAGAATTGATTAAAGATTTTATTAAAAAAAGAGATGACAAGCCTGGAAACGTATTTCTGGGTTTGGTGCATCGTATCGACCGACCAACTTCGGGTTTGGTGCTTTATGCTAAAACTTCTAAAGCGCTTTCTCGTTTAACACAAATGGTCGCAAATCGAGAAATTAAGAAAACCTATTGGGCTTTGGTGGCAAAAGAAATGATTCCGACGTCGCAACGTTTGGTGAATTATCTTAAAAAGAATGAAAAAAATAATAAAGCGATTGTCTTTTCAAAACCAACTGATGGTGCAAAAGAAGCGATTCTGACTTATCATTTGCTTCAAACTTTGGACAATTATTTGCTGTTAGAAATTGATTTAGAAACTGGTCGTCATCATCAAATCCGAGCGCAACTATCAAAAAACGGAACGCCAATAAAAGGTGATCTCAAATATGGTTCGCCGCGTTCTAATCCCGACGGGGGCATTAATCTTCACGCAAGACAACTGAATTTTGTACATCCTGTAACAAAAGAAGACATTGAAATCATCGCGTCTTTGCCGAAGAATGATAAGGTTTGGCAGGCGTGTGAGAATTTGTAATTTTAGAAAATAAATTTTAAAATTAAGAATACTAAAAAGGCATCCGAAATTTTCGGATGCCTTTTTTAAGTAATATAAATGTGTGTGATTGAGTGCCTATTTTTGGTTCATCAATCCGCCGTTGTCTTCTTTTGGCGTATCTTGATTTAAGAGGTTTTGATCAACTTTTGCTAACTTATTTTTAGTCGGGATTTTATAGTTGATAGAGAAACCAAAGTTTCGGCTGTCCCAACGGTTTTGCAGATAAATCGGCGTTGCAGTATTAACCGTTTTGAAATTCATTCTCGAACTGTTGAAAATATCATTTGCAAACAAGCTTACAGTAATTCTATCTTTATTAAATTTCTTGCTGAAATTAAGGTCAACACGATTCATAATTGGTTGTGTCGATTGGAAGAAATAGTAATTTCCTTTTGTTGAATAAGAGAAATTCGGCGCAAATTTAATATTGTAGGGAAGAATAAATTGTCCAGCTACATTGAAAAACCACATGCCTTTTTTATCCGTAATTTCTTTGATGTCTTGGAATTGATAACCTGCATACAAGTACAAGAAATTAATTTTATCAGGATTAAAATTAAACTTCATAATCTCGCTAAACGGTTTCGAGAAAATCATAAACGGAACGGGAAGTCCCACATTAAAGCTGTGTTGTGTCAAACTATGGATGTTAACATTGGTCTGCGAAATGCTGTAGCCGTCGCGTTCCACATACATCATCACTTGGTCTTTCACGCTGCTCACGTTATAGCTGATAAAGGCATAATCGAATGCGCTAATTTTAGCTTCGAAGTTGTTGTAAATCGTCGGTTGCACATTTGGGTTACCAGAAATGCTAACATTCGGATTTTGGAAAGTCGTGTTGTTCGGGTTCAATTGACCAGTTGATGGCAAACTGATTTTTCGGTTATAGTTTAAATTAAAATACAAGCTTTTTGCAAAATCATATTGCATGCTAGCATTTGGGAACAATTCAAACCTTTTGAAAGGCGTTAAATCATCCCATTGGTTTTTTCTTAAATTCAAAGATTTACCAGAAATGTCGTAATCTTCAGCTCTAAGACCAGCGATAAAAGTAAATTTTTTAATCTTCGTATTTAATTCTGCATAAGTTGCAGCCGTTTGTCTTTGATAATCTAAGTTTTTAATGCCAAGAAAATCTGTTGTAAAATCCGTCTTTTCGTACAAGCCTCCAAAACTAATTTTACCTTCATCCAACAATTTTATCGGTTGCGAATAGTCGACGCGAAGGTTGTAGTAGTTTTGATCGGACGCATTGTCCATATCAGCTCCAAAAATCTGTGTGCCAGTTGGTGTATAAAATGAGTTTTGTCCTGTTTGGTCAAAAGTTGATTTGAAACTAGAATAATTGGCTTTGATGTCTAACTTTTGGTTTTTATCATCAAATCTTTTCTGATAAGTTGCCGTAATTTCGTTTCGGTCGCTTTTGGTTTTGCTTTTTCCGATGTTTAGATAATTAGCAACAACATTATTTCCTGATCCGATCGGCGATTCGATCATAGATGTTCCGTCCGAATTGTTGTAAGCGTCGTTGTTTGCTTTATAATAATCGTAATTTAATAATAATCTATCTTTTCCTAAATCGAAAGTTAAAGCCGCTTTTGCAAAATATCCGCGAGAATATTTGTCACCAAAACCTCTCGATAAATCGTCCATTTGGTTGCTAGAAAAAGCTTCTGCGTAAGTTTGTCCTGCGCTTAATTGCCATCCAAAAATTTTGTTTCTAGAATTTAAAACAATAGAATTATTGAATCTATTTCTGAATTTATCATAATCCGAAAATCTATAACCGCCAGAATAAGTTGCTGTTAAATAATTTTTTGCAGATTTTGAAGTAATAATATTTAGAATAGCGCCACCAGAAGTTGCAGGAAATTCCGCTCCTGGTTGCGTCACAACTTCCACACGCTCAATCGCCGATGCAGGCATGCCTTCAAGGAAAGCAGTTAAATCGTTGGTCGAAATGTTAAGTGGTCGTCCATCCATGTAGACTTGGAGCGGTTTTCCCTGATACATCATTCCTGCGATGTCTGTAACCACCATACCTGGAAGTTTTTTAATGCCTTCTAAAGATGAGCCTGAATTAAGGCTTGCTTGTTCGGAAAAGTCGAAAATTGTTCTGTCAGCCTTTTGCTCGACAGCTTTTTTTGTTTTGGTTATAGTAACCTCTTCAATTTGTTTTTCCTTTGAGTTCTCTTTTTTAGTTTCTTGCGCAAACGCAATTTGAACGCTCAAAAATAAACTCGCTGCTAAAATAATTCTTTTGTTCATAAATGCTTGTCTACGCAATTAGACAAACAATTTTTGCATTTGTTACAAATTATTTCTAAATAATGATAATTGTCATTGTTCTATCTCTTTATGGTTGGTTTTACGTTGATGAGGACTTCACTATTAAAATTTGGGGTTTTTACGGATGCAAATTTTCAAATTTATTGTCACTTTAACAGAAAATTATAATGCCATGAAAACTTTTGAAAACTTTAATCTGCAATTGGCTTCTAAATCCTTACTAGAAGTTTCTAACAAAACAATGCAATTCGGTAAATTCGTCGATGGTTCGGATAAAGTAATTGTCGGTACAAGTATGCATAAAGGTTATGAAAAACAACTTGAAATACTCTTTTTACAAACTGTGCTTGATGACAGAAACTCCGTTGTTATTTTCATTCCTAATTCTGCAGCTATTAATGGTTTTATAGACGCAAAAGGAAAAGGGATGGTCTTAAAAAATGCCGAAATTTCTGTTATTAAGAAAGATGAAACTGCTAATACGCTAATTGAAAAACTAACTTTATCCAAAATAAAATTAAGTTATTTACTTATTTCTAATGGTCTTGCAATAATTGAGCTTTCGCCAGAAAAGTTGATTCGATCATATTATCCTGACCGAAAGTAAAAAAAACTTTATTTAGAACAAAAAAACCACCCCAATTCGGAGTGGTTTCATTTTATATTGAAAACTAAATTAATTCGCTTCCATTTTTTTAATTAAATTCAATGCTGAACCCGCTTTAAACCAATCAATTTGTTGCTCATTGTACGTGTGATTTGCCATAACGATATCTTTAGTTCCATCGTTGTGAACAAATTCTAAAGTCAATTGTTTTCCTGGGGCAAATTTGTCCAAATCCAAGAAATTCACAACGTCATCTTCTCTTACTTTGTCATAGTCCGCTTTGTCAGCGAATGTAAGAGCCAACATCCCTTGTTTTTTAAGGTTAGTTTCGTGGATACGAGCGAAAGATTTTACCAAAACTGCTTTCACACCAAGATGTCTCGGTTCCATTGCAGCGTGCTCTCTTGAAGAACCTTCGCCGTAATTTTCGTCACCAATAATAATAGAAGGAACACCTGCTGCTTTATAAGCTCTTGCTACTGCAGGAACTTCACCATAAGCACCGGTTAATTGGTTCTTTACCTTGTTGGTTTCCATATTGTAAGCGTTTACGGCTCCAATTAACATATTGTTCGAAATATTATCCAAATGACCTCTGTATTTCAACCAAGGTCCAGCCATAGAAATATGGTCGGTTGTACATTTTCCGAAAGCTTTAATTAATACAAAAGCTCCTGTAATGTTCAATCCGTCCCATGCTGGGAATTCTTCTAACAACTGAAGTCTATCCGATGTTGGACTAACAACAACTTGTACATTAGAACCATCTTCAGACGGCGCTTGATAACCGTTATCATCTACTGCGAAACCTTTTGCAGGAAGTTCAGAACCTTTTGGCTCGTCTAATTTCACTTGCTCACCAGCTTCGTTCGTTAAGGTATCTGTAATTGGGTTAAAATCTAATCGACCCGAAATTGCAACCGCCGCAACCATTTCTGGAGAAGCTACGAAAGCGTGTGTATTTGGGTTTCCATCCGCTCTTTTTGCAAAGTTTCTGTTGAAAGAATGAATAATTGAGTTTTTCTCAGCTTTTTCAGCACCTTCTCTATCCCATTGTCCAATACAAGGTCCACAAGCGTTGGTAAATATTCTTGCGTTTTCGAATTTTCTAAATGAATCCAAGAAACCATCTCTTTCCGCTGTGAATTTCACTTGCTCAGAACCTGGGTTGATTCCCAAAATCGCTTTTGGTTTCACTCCTTTAGCAACAGCGTCTTCAACAATTGAAGCCGCTCTTGATAAATCCTCGTAAGATGAGTTGGTACAAGATCCGATTAATGCCCATTCAACTTCCAAAGGCCATCCGTTAGCTTCTGCTTTTGCTCTAAATTCAGCAACTGGTGTTGCTAAATCTGGCGTGAATGGTCCGTTAAGGTGTGGAGTTAATTCAGAAAGATTGATTTCAATAACTTGATCGAAATATTGTTCAGGATTTGCGTAAACTTCTGCGTCACCGGTTAAATGTTCTGCGATTTTGTCGGCAGCATCTACAACATCCTGTCTTCCTGTTGCAGCCAAATATCTTCTCATAGAATCATCGTAACCGAAAGTAGAAGTCGTAGCACCGATTTCTGCTCCCATGTTACAAATTGTTCCTTTTCCAGTTGCAGAAAGAGATTCTGCACCTTCACCGAAATATTCAACGATGCAACCAGTTCCACCTTTTACGGTTAAAATACCAGCAACTTTTAGTATAACGTCTTTTGCAGAAGTCCATCCGCTCATTTTACCCGTTAATTTAACACCAATAAGTTTTGGCATTTTCAGTTCCCAAGCCATTCCAGCCATTACGTCAACCGCATCTGCACCACCAACACCAATGGCTACCATTCCTAAACCTCCTGCATTAACTGTGTGCGAATCGGTACCAATCATCATTCCACCAGGGAAAGCGTAGTTTTCTAAAACCACTTGGTGAATAATCCCTGCTCCTGGCTTCCAGAAACCGATTCCGTATTTATCACAAACAGAACTTAAGAAGTTGAAAACCTCAGAGTTCTTATTAATTCCTTCTTGTAAATCTGCTTCAGCACCAACTCTCGCTTGGATCAAGTGATCGGCGTGCACTGTAGATGGAACCGCAACTTTCGCTTTTCCAGCTTGCATAAACTGCAATAACGCCATTTGCGCCGTAGCATCCTGCATCGCCACTCTGTCTGGTGCGAAATCTACATACGAGTTTCCTCTTTCATAAGCTTGTGTTGCGTTACCTTCCCAAAGGTGTGCATAAAGAATTTTCTCAGCAAGTGTCAAAGGTTTTCCCACAACTTTTCTCGCAGCAGCGATTCTTTCTGGGTAACGTTCGTACACTTTTTTGATCATATCAAGGTCAAAAATCATACTTTAATTTTTTAATATTATACTTTGAAATGTTTTAAAATCGACTTCTAAAATTAGTGATAATTTAGAACTTATTCGGTTTCAGACTGTTATTAATATTGATTTTAAATAAGAATCAAAAAAGACAATCTGACATTAATATTTTGAATTGAAATCAATTTTAAAAGTCTTAATTAGGATGAAAATTTTATGCCATCAACCCCAAATTTTAGTTGAAAATACCTATCGGAACAATTTTTAGATTTGAATGAAATTAGTGAGATGTTTTTTAATCGCAAGGTTAAACGAAGCTTAGAAAGCTTCATAGAAGTTCTTTATTTTAAACAAAAAAGACTGCCCAAATTGAGCAGTCTTTTATATGTATTCAAGATTTCTTAGTGACAAGAAATCGGTGTGAATTTCGTTAAGTTAATACCTTCAACAGCATCTTGGTATTCCTCGATATTCGGGATTCTACCCAGAATAGCTGAAAGAACAACTACAGGAGTAGAAGCTAATAAAGATTCACCTTTTTTACCATCTCGGTCTTCAACCACACGACCTTGGAAAAGACGCGTAGAAGTCGCCATTACCGTATCTCCTTTTTCCGCTTTTTCTTGGTTACCCATACAAAGGTTACATCCAGGACGCTCCAGATACATGATGTTTTCGTATTCTGTACGAGCTGCATTTTTCGGCGCATCGTCATTAAATTCGAATCCAGAATATTTTTGGAGCATTTCCCAATCGCCTTCTGCTTTCAATTCATCGATAATATTGTAAGTAGGCGCTGCAACCACTAATGGCGCGTTGAATTTAACTTCACCTTCTTTTTTCTCAACATTTCTCAACATTTGAGAAACGATTTTTAAGTCGTCTTTATGAACCATACAAGATCCTACGAAACCTAAATCTACTTTTTTGTCACCGCCATAATAAGTAAGGTCTCTAATGGTATCGTGCGTGTATCGTTTAGAAACATCAGCATTATTTACGTCTGGATCGGCAATCATTGGCTCGTTGATGATATCTAAATCTACAACAACTTCAGCATAATATTTAGCATTTGCATCAGGTTGAAGAGCTGGTTTAGCACCAGATTTAATTTCTTCGATACGTTTGTTGGCTTTATCAATTAAACCTTGTAAAACTTGGTTTTTGTTATCCATACCCTTATTAATCATGATTTGGATACGCGATTTCGCAATTTCCAAAGATTGAATTAAAGTATCGTCTTGTGAAATACAGATTGACGCTTTCGCTTTCATTTCCGCCGTCCAGTCAGTGAATGTAAAGGCTTGATCGGCTAATAAAGTACCGATATGAACTTCGATAATTCTTCCTTGGAAAACGTTTTCACCATCAAATTGCTTCAACATCTGCGCTTGAGTTGCATGAACCACGTCACGGAAATCCATGTACGGTTTCATTTCACCTTTGAAAGTCACTTTCACAGATTCTGGAATTGGCATAGACGCTTCACCAGTCGCCAAAGCCAAAGCTACAGTCCCTGAATCGGCTCCAAAAGCAACACCTTTCGACATTCTCGTGTGCGAATCTCCCCCGATGATAATTGCCCATTCGTCAATCGTAATATCATTCAAAACTTTGTGAATAACGTCGGTCATTGCATGATATTCACCTTTCGGGTCTCTTGCTGTAATCACCCCAAAATCATTCATAAATTTCATCAATTTAGGAATGTTGGTTTGGGCTTTTTTGTCCCAAACCGAAGCGGTGTGGCATCCAGATTGGTAAGCTCCATCAACGATCGGTGAAATAACAGTGGCCGCCATAGATTCAAGCTCTTGAGCTGTCATCAAACCAGTTGTATCTTGAGAACCAACGATATTTACTTTTACACGAACGTCTGAACCTGCGTGTAATGTTTTTCCTGGCGTTACACCAACAGCATTTTTGTTGAAGATTTTTTCAACAGCGGTTAAACCTTGACCGTCTATTGAAATTTCTTTTGCTGGAGCAAAAACTGTTGGCGCTTCAACACCTAAAGTTTGTGCTGCAAAAGTTTGAATTTTCTTTCCGAAAACAATCGCATAAGAACCACCCGCTTTGATGAATTCCATTTTTTGCGGTGTTAAAGAACGAGCGATGTCAATTAATTCTTGGTCGCCGTTGTATAATTTTTTAGTCTTCGTATTTATGGTTAAAACTGTACCTGTTGCAACCGAATAAACCTCTTCTAAAATAGGTTCATCATTTTCGTTACGAACAACGTTTCCGTTTTCATCTACTTTTTTAGTCCAGTTTTTAAGGTCGATTCCGATACCTCCAGTTACATCGACTGTCGTTAAGAAAATCGGAGAAATACCATTCGTTCCACCAACAATCGGTGCGATATTCACGAAAGGTACGTAAGGTGATGCTTGTTTCCCTGTCCAAAGTGCAACGTTGTTAACGCCCGACATACGAGAAGAACCAACACCCATAGTTCCTTTTTCTGCGATAAGCATCACGCTCGCATCAGGATGTTGTGCTTGTAACGCACGAATCTGCTCCTGAGCTTCTGGCGTAATCATACATTTCCCATGCAATTCTCTGTCAGAACGCGAGTGCGCTTGGTTACCTGGCGACAATAAATCAGTAGAAATATCTCCTTCACCAGCGATGAATGTTACGATTTTAATTTCTTCAGCAACTTCTGGAAGTTTTGTGAAGAATTCTGCTTTTGCATAACTTTCAAGAATGTCTTTTGCAATCGCGTTTCCAGCTTTATAAGCATCTGCTAAACGCGCTGTATCGGCGTCATACAAGAAAACCTGAGTTTTAAGAACTTCAGCAGCTTGTTTTGCAATTGCTTCATCGTTTCCTAAAGCCAAATCTAAAAGAGCCTCGATAGACGGGCCACCTTTCATGTGCGACAACAATTCGAACGCAAAAGTTGGTGTAATTTCCGCAACTGCAGTTTCATCAAGAATAATTTCTTTCAAAAATTTAGCCTTTACACCCGCAGCAGGCGTCGTACCTGGAAGTGTGTTGTAAATTAAAAACTGAATAGAATCCGCTCTGTTCGGATTGTTGGAATCTTTAATTTGTGCGATGATTTCGCTTGTAAGTTCTGCTCCGTCAATTGGTTTTGGATGCAAACCTTGACCTTTTCTTTCTTCAATCTCTTGAAGATAATCTGTATAAACGCTCATAATATGTAGAAGCTTTTGCTTGTAATTTTATTTAAAACTAAAAGTGAATTCAGTTGATTATTAAATTATTCTATAAATTGCAGCCAAAAATACGATTTTTTATACTTTTTATAAACTTTATTCATTCAGTTTTGAAATAAGTACAATTAGTTTTTATCTATATTTTCTTATTTTTGTTTGTAATTAATTGATGGTTAGTGTTTTATTAATTGGTGTGAGTTTGGAAATCGTAAAAAATATTTAGCGAATATTCGCTGATTTATGATTTGGAAAATGAAAATTAAGTGGTTTTTGGGCGTATTATTAACTGGTGTTTTGTTGGTTTACTTTTTTATAGATCCAGCATATTCTGGTTGGGCGATTAACTGTCCATTTAAAGCTATAACTAAATACGATTGTCCTGGTTGTGGTAGTCAGCGCGCTTTTCATCAATTATTACATGGGCAATGTAGTAATGCTTTTGTTTTGAATCCGCTTTTTGTAGTCGCGATTCCCGTTTTTTTGATTTTTCTTGTTTTTCAGATTGTTGATTTAAAAACAAAGTATTCGAAATTTTACAATTTGTTGTTTGGGTTTAAAAGTATTCTTATTTATTTAATTATTGTTTTAATGTTTTTTGTTGTTAGAAACACAGGATTTTACACCGTATTCATTAATTCAATTTAGTTTTTTAAACCAAGCTTTTTTTTAAAAATTTCATTAACAAATCTTCAAAAAATCAAATTTATTTTTCATAAGTTTGCAACACGGAAAAAGGGGTGCCCTAGAAAGGCTGAGATTATACCCTAAGAACCTGGGCGGGTAATGCTGCCAAGGGAAATATAAACGGCTTGGCTGTTTGGTGCATCCTTTTATTCCAACAAATATTGTGTTAGAATGAAAGGATTTATTTTTTTATCGGCTCTTAGTATCGGAGCTTTCAGTTTTGCTCAATCCAAGCAAGATACAATCAAGGAGATAGAGCAAGTTCGTGTTTTCAAAAAACTACCAGTTTCTAAAGAAATTATCAATGTTCAGAGAGATCTTGATGCCAAAAATCTTGGACAAGATTTACCCATTTTATTGAAAAATCAAACTTCAGTTATGTCAACTTCAGATGCTGGTAATGGCGTTGGCTACACAGGTTTTAGAATTCGTGGTGTTGCTGGGACAAGTATCAATGTGATGATGAATGGTATTCCGTACAACGATTCCGAAAGTCAAGGGACTTTCTTTGTTAACGTTCCGGACTTGACAAGTTCGGCATCACAGATTGTTATTCAGCGTGGTGTTGGGACATCCACAAACGGAGCTGCCGCTTTTGGAGCGAGTGTTAACATCGTTTCTAAAGATCCTGAAAAAGAATTTTATGTAAAAACCGATGACAGTTATGGCTCGTTTAATACCTATAAATATTCTGCCGAAATAGGTTCTGGAAAGTTCTGGAAAGACCGATTGTCATTGATGGGACGTTACACCAAGATCCATTCGGATGGTTATATTGATCGCGCATTTTCCGATCTTAATTCCTACAGTTTTGCTGCCTTATTTGAAGAGGGTAAAACGAGAATTCGTTTGATGGCTTTTGGTGGGAAAGAAAAAACTTATCAAGCATGGAATGGTATTGATAAATCGATGTATGAGATGGATAGACGTTATAATTATTCCGGGGCGATTTATGATGCAAATGGGGAAACTATAACTGGTTTCTACAATAACGAAACTGACAATTATAGACAAAATCACTATCAATTACTTTGGGAGCAGACTTTTAATGATCATTGGAATCTTGAAACGACTTTACATTACACCAAAGGAAAAGGTTATTATGAAAATTACAAACAAGAGGCTAAGTTTTCAAAATATAACTTACCGAATATTTTCGTTGAAGGCTCAGAGATTAAGCGCTCAGATTTTATTAGAAAGAAATGGTTAGATAACGATTTCTACGGCGCAGTGTCAACTTTATATGGTAAATATGAAAATGCAGACATCAATATTGGTGTTGTTGCTAACCAATATTACGGAAGACATTTCGGGAATGTGTCGGGTGTTTTCTTTCCAGAAATTAATGAGCATGAGTATTACCGAAATAGAACGGTGAAGAATGAAATTTCTGGCTTTGTTAAAGGACTTTACAGAATTAATGACTTCGAATTGTTTGGGGATTTGCAACTGCGAAATGTGACTTACGATGCAAAAAACATTCAACAAGGTGATGGCGAAAGTTTTGATTTAAACAAAAAATGGACGTTCTTTAATCCTAAAGCTGGTGTTAATTACAGGATAAATGGTGGTAAATTATTTTTATCTTACGCCATCGCAAACCGAGAACCAAATCGTGCTGACTTACAAGAAAACCCAAATACTAAAAACGAATTTTTACAAGATTGGGAACTTGGTCTAGAAAAACAATTTGGATCGGTGTTATCTTTTTCAGCGAATCTTTATTATATGCAGTACAAAAATCAATTGGTATTGTCGGGCGTTATTAATGATGTTGGAAATTTTATCCGTCAAAATGTTGACAAAAGTTACCGTGCTGGTATCGAGTTGGGCGCTTTGGCGAATGTTTCGAAAGACTTCCGAGTTAATGCAAACTTAAGTTTAAGCAAAAACAAAATTAAAGAAGTTAATGCCTCAAAAGAAGATGCTATTATCATTATTAAAGATGCAGAAACCTCTTTTTCACCGTCTATTATCGGGAATTTGGGATTGCAATATAATTTCGGTGATGCTTTTACAATTGGTTTAACCAATCAATATGTCGGAAAACAATATTTGAATAATACTCAAAACGAAAACTACCGAATTAAAGATTATTTCTTGACAGATTTTAATGCAAAGTTTACATTACAGTTGCCACAAACAACGGCAGAATTCAAGCTTTTGGTGAATAATGTTTTTGATCAAAAATATATTAACAATGGTTTTGTGTATGGCGATACACCTTATTATTACGCACAAGCTGGTGTCAACTTTATGTTTGGAGTTTCTTTAAAGTTCAAATAATTAAACAATAATTAAATATATCTGCAAAAGCATCTCAAAATTTTGGGGTGTTTTTGTTTTTATAAATTACTAATTAATTTGCCATCCTGTTATAAAATTATAAATTTGCATATTATGGACATTGCACAGCAAATTTTACAGGTTCTTAATGCTCAAGGTCAACTTGAGCTAGCAGGGTTGGGGATGCTTTCTCTTATCACTAAACATGCTGAATTGGATGTTCAGAATGATAAAATTCTGCCTCCAAAAAAGGAATTAATTTTTAATCTTGATCGTGGTCAAAAGGCTGATAATCAATTTAATGGTTTGTCATCGCAAATTCTAAAAGATCTTTTGGAAAAAGGAAATTACGATCTTGCAGGTATTGGTAAATGGACAAACTTTGCAGGGAAAATCGACTTTGTTGCAGATTCTCAAATTGCAGCAAACGACTTTTACGGTTTCGAAGAAATTGAAGTGCCGAGAGTTGGCGCCCATGCGCCGCAGTTAATGCCAAGCCTCGATGAAGATTACAAATTTAATAAATCTATTCTTTGGACATTTTTAGTCGTTATTCCGATTGCGGGCATTTTGTACGTTGCATTTACCCAAAAAGATCAACTGTTTGGGAAATCTTCTTTCAAAAGTGTTGAACTTTCAAAGATTGAAAAACAACCAACTAAACCTGTCGTTGTCGACTCGTTGGGTATAAAACCGAGCGACTCGATTAAAAACGATTCTTTATCGCGACCAATTAACAATACAAGCAAATAATATATGCAAAAATCAAAAAAAGCAGCGGAGTCGCTTACGGTTATGACGAACATCGTTTTGCCTAACGAAACCAACTCGTTGCGAAATCTTTTCGGTGGAGAATTGCTTTCCAAAATGGATCGTTGTGCTTCAATTTCGGCGGCTCGTCATTGCGAAAGACGTGTGGTAACGGCTTCTGTTAATCACGTTTCGTTTAACCATCCGATTCCTGAAGCGGGGATTGTGGTTTTGGAATCAAAAGTGACGCGTGCATTTTCAACATCGATGGAGATTTATGTTGATGTTTGGTTGGATGATCCGATTAACCAAAGAAAAATCCATACTAACGAAGGTATTTACACTTTCGTGGCGGTTGATGAGTTTAACAAGCCAGTTCCGATTCCTGCATTAGAGCCAGAAACGGAAGAAGAAATTAAGAGATTTGATGCGGCGCTTCGTAGAAAAGAATTGTCATTAATCCTTTCTGGAAGAATGAAAGCGACAGATTCTGTCGAGTTAAAAAAGCTATTCGCTGGAGAAATATAATACGACGGAAGATTTATCTTCCGTTTTTTTATCATTAAAAATGAGGTAGATATGCAAGCAAAGATTTTATTATTAGACAAAAATCATCCATTAATTGACGAACAATTATTGGCGCAAGGATTTGTTTTGGACGAAGATTTTAGTTCGAGATACGATGAGGTTTTAAAAAAAATAAATGATTACGACGGCATTATTATTAGAAGCAGAATTCCGATTGATGCTAATTTTCTGAATCGAGCTAAAAATTTGAAATTTATAGCGCGCGTTGGTGCTGGTATGGAAAATATCGATTGTGAAACTGCCAAAGCTTTAAATATTGAATTAATTAATTCTCCCGAAGGCAATCGAGATTCTGTTGCAGAACATGTTTTGGGTATGTTGTTGATTTTAATGAATCGTCTTTTTATTGCGTCAAACGAAGTTAAAAACGGAATTTGGCTTCGTGAAGAAAATCGTGGCGACGAAATTTTAGGCAAGACTTTCGGAATCATCGGCTACGGAAATATGGGAAAAGCAGTTGCTAAACGATTGTCGGGTTTTGGTGTTGAAGTTATTTTTTATGATATTTTACCAAATTTGTCGGATGAATTTGCAACACAAGTTAGTTTGGATGAATTGCAAAAACACGCGGATATTTTGAGTCTTCATATTCCGTTGACGGAGTTGACGCATTATATAATTGATGAAAATTTCATTAATAAAATGGAAAAAGATTTTTATTTCGTGAACACAGCACGTGGTAAAAATCTGAAAACTTCGGCTTTGGTTGAAGCTCTTAAATCTAGAAAAGTAAAAGCTGCTGCGCTTGATGTTTTGGAATACGAGAAATCTTCTTTCGAAAATTTAGATGTTGAAAATGATGATTTAAAATATTTATTAAATTCTGACAATGTCATCGTAACGCCACATATCGCTGGTTGGACGCATCAAAGCAAAGAAAAATTAGCGCAATTTATCGTTGATAAAATTTTGAAACTTTATAATAGTTAATAGAATAAAGTCTTCATTTTAATAATAATCAAGAGAAGCTTAAATCATTTTTAGGCTTCTTTTTTTGTAATTAATTTAACATAAAATAACATTTTCGGGTGCGTCATTTCTTTGTACAAATCCATAATTTAGCGATTCTGTTAATTGAAAAAATGTAAGGAACAATGAAGAACTCCAAAGGTGTGTTTTTATTAGTGATGTCGATGTTATTTTTTAGTTGTAAAAAAGATAATTCACCTACGGAAAAAGAAGCTTATCAAAGCAAATTACCCAATTATTCTAATGTCAAACTCGATAAAGTTTTCACTGACGAGGATCGACAACTTGATAACAAAGATCAAATCGTTTCGCAAATCGATAATTACTATAAAACAGTTTGGGAAAACGGAAATCTTAGCGGAAGTTTTTTAGTGGCAAAAGGTGACGAGATTTTGGTTGAAAAATACCGAGGTTTTGGACGAGAAAATGAGCAAATGCCGATTGATAAAGATACGCCGCTTCATGTCGCTTCGGTTAGTAAGACGATGACAGCGATGGCGGTTCTCAAATTAATTGAAGCTGGAAAGTTGAAACTCGAAGATGATTTAACCAAGTTTTTTCCAAAATTTCCGTATCCTAATATTACAGTTTTTAGCTTGTTGTCGCAACGTAGCGGACTTCCGAAATATGAGCATTTTGACCAATCTGTAAAACCCGCGCCTGCTGAACTGCAAAAGAAATTTATCACCAACCAAGATGTTCTTAATATTTTGGAACGTGACAAACCAGAATTGGCGCGTCCTAGCAATACAGGTTTTATGTATTGTAACACGAACTTTGCGATGTTGGCTTTAATTGTTGAAAAAGTGACAGAGACCAAATTCCCTGAGGCGATGCAAGAGATTTTGTTCAAGCCTTTGCACATGGAGCATTCTTTTATTTTTGAAGAAAAAGATATTCCGACGGCTTCGCAAACCTTTTATAATGGACAAAATCGATTATATCCGCTAGATCGTTTTGACCTAATCTACGGTGATAAAAATGTCTACACAACGCCAAGAGATTTATTAAAATTTTCGACTGCAATGTTTTCTAAAGACTTTTTGAAACCAGAATTAAAAGCTAAAATTTTTGAACCTTACAGCAATGAAAAAGCTGGCGTTAATAATTACGGTTTAGGTTTCCGAATGAAAATCTTTGACGAAAATAATAAACTGACCTATCATAATGGTTGGTGGCATGGTAGTAATGCAGTTTTTGTTCATCTTTTAAAATCTAAGGTGACGATAATCGCTATCGGTAACAAATATTCGCAGCGTGTTTATTCGGCAATGGCTTTGTCAGGCTTGTTCGAGCCGTTTCCTTTTGAGATTGAAAAACTTAATAAAGTTATGAATGGCGACAAACCAACCAACGAAAATGCAGATTCTGTCAATGTGAGTAACACGAATTATTCAGAATAAAAATCATATAGAGAACTAAAACGCATTTTCCGTTTTAGTTTTTTTATTTTTGCAGTATAAATACCATAATGAAGAAGATTTTTTTTCTTTTCCTCATCAGTTTGTTGATGCTGTCTTGCGCGCGCGTTGGTTCTCCTAACGGCGGCGCCAAAGATACAATTCCGCCAAAAATGTTGTTTAGCAATATCGATACAACACGTGTTAATGTGCCTGTGACAACTAAAGAATTGCGCATTGAGTTTGATGAATATATCAAGCTAAAAGATATTAACAAAAACCTAATTATATCACCCCCTATTAAGAATATCAAAAAGATTTTGCCCGCTAATCTTGGAACAAAATTTTTGATGATCCAATGGAGCGATACGCTTAAAGAAAACACGACTTACAATTTCAACTTCGGGAATGCGATTAACGACCTTAATGAAGCTAACGTTTTACCGTATTTTAATTATGCTTTTTCTACAGGTCCAGAGATAGAAGATAATTATCTAAGTGGAACTTTGGTGGATGCACTCGGTGAAAAAAAATCTGAAGATAAAGACGTTAATTATGTTGTAGGACTTTATCAGGTTAAAGACTCGATGGACTATCGTCAAAAACCTTACTATATTACGAATGTTGATCCAGATGGTTATTTTGAACTTAATTATTTATCACCAGGAAAATATAAAATTCTAGCTTTTGAAGATCAAAATGGAAATTCTATTTTTGATAATGGAAAAGAAAAATTTGCCTTTTCTAAAGATGATGTTGTTATCGAAGACAAGAAAAATATTTCTGGGACAAAACTGAAACTTTATCCAAGTGTTCCGCCTATTAAATATAAAGAATACAAACAGACAAATGGCGGCATTATGTTGTTGTATGAAGGAAAACCTGAGAATGTTGAGGTAACTTCTGCGTCGGCCAATCTCAAAGATTACAAGGTCACGCATCGTCCAAAGTCGGATTCGGTGTTTGTTTGGTTTGATGCAATTGCGCAAAACATAGGTATTGATAAAAGTGATAACATAAAATTAGCTTCAAAAACTGTTGTTAAAACAGATTCTGTTTCGGTTTATTATAAAAATGATCCAAGAGCGGAAATGACTTTAGCAAGTGGATCAGACAAAGTTTTAGCGCCAAATACATTATTTAAAATTAAAGCTAATTTTCCAGTGTCAGAAATTCAATCGGACAAATGGAGATTGACTTCGGATAGTATTTCGCAAAATTTTACGGCAAATATTTCTAAGGCGAATAGCGAGGATATTATCATTAATTCTGATTTTAAAGCTGGGAAATCTTATCAACTTTCCATTCCAAAAGAAAGTGTAAAATCTTTCTATAAATCTATCGCAAAATCTTATCGACTCGATTTCGAAATCGGAAAACCTACAGATTTTGGAACTTTTAAACTTGAAATTTCCAATGCGCCGACGTCACATTTTTGGGTACAAATGCTGAATGAAAAAGGCGATGTCCAATACCAACAATACACTAAGGAGAATGTTGTCTATTTTAAAAACTTAAAACCTGGTGATTATTTTCTTCGTATTTTGGTGGATAATAACGATGATGCTTATTGGGAAACCGCTTCCTTTGCGGAGAATCGATATGCGGAGGATGCTTATTTATTTAAAAAAGGAAAAGATCAAAATCCGATGACTAAAGTTAATATACGACCGATGTGGGAAATTAACGAAAAGTGGGATCTTAACGCTGAAACACAAGGGAATTGAAAAAGATTTTAAGAATTTTAATTGTTGTAATTGTAAT
Organism: Soonwooa sp. T0.1_25; assembly: GCF_057652215.1. Lineage (NCBI taxonomy): Bacteria > Pseudomonadati > Bacteroidota > Flavobacteriia > Flavobacteriales > Weeksellaceae > Soonwooa > Soonwooa sp. T0.1_25. The sequence goes on from NZ_JBYFBZ010000001.1 coordinate 457,598, forward strand.
ATTTGGCTTGATACAATTAATTCCGATTGATAGAGTTAATGAACCTATCAAAAAAGAGGAGAATTTTGTAGATAATTATAAAGTGAGTCCGCGTGTCAAGAATTTGATAATTGCGGCTTGTTACGATTGTCATTCTAACGAGGTTAAATATCCAGATTATGCTTATGTAGCGCCAATTTCGTGGATGGTGAAAGATCACGTTTCGGAAGGTCGCGAGCGCCTTAATTTTTCCAAATGGGGGACTTATAATACTTTCCAAAAAGAGGGGATGATGGAGAAAAGTAGTACTACAGTGGAAAATTATACAATGCCGTTGCCTGCGTATATCTCAAAGCATCCCGAAGCTAATCTTAGTAAGACAGATCGAGAGTTGATGGCAAATTTTTTCCGTGAAGTTCTTAAAGATTTAAAAGAAAAATAAAATTTTACTATCAAATCACCAACCGTAAATAAAACTAAACATGAATTTTGAAGATTTTATCATTGCTCCAAAACCCATAAAAACTGAAGAATGGCAATTGGGCGCTCATATCGCAAATGAAATTTTGGAAGACAGCATTGTGTTGTTGTTTGTTTCAGATAATCGTGGTGCGCGCGGTGATGCTGAGGTTCAGGATTTTATGAATGTTCGTCGTGAGTTTTACAGGTTGTCAAAATTGGATTTTGAAATTCCGATGGTGGATTTGGGCGATTTGGTGTCTGGTAAAAGTCTAGAAGACACGCATTATATTTTGCAAGAAGTGCTTTCTGCTTGTCATTACAAACGCGCGATTCCAGTTGTGGTTGGCGGTTCTACAGATTTCTCTTATTCACTTTATGCCGCTTTAGATTTTCATTATAAAAAGATAAATTATACGCAAATCAATAACGTTGTGTCTTTGGCGCAAGGTGACGAAATCAATGAGCGCAATTTTTTAAGTAAAATTTTGGGTTCCAAAAACTTCGAAATTCAGAATTATCATCACCTTGGTTATCAAAAACATCTTAACGAATTAGATTCTGTTAAATTGATAAAAGAAGTTCAGTTTGATGTTATTCGTTTGGCTGAAATGATGAATTCTACAGAGCGCACCGAACCTTTTTTTAGAAAAACAGATTTAGTAACGATTAATTGTGACGCCATCGAAAGCGGCATGGATCCTTTCTCGATAAATCCTCAAGTTAACGGACTTAATAAGCGCGAAATTTGTGCTTATATGAAGGAAATCGGTCTTAGTGAAAACCTGAAATCTGTTGGTATTTTTAATTTTAATATTTATTCTGACGACCGAATGAATCATCAGCTTTTGGCGCAAATGATTTGGTATTTGATAGAAGGAATCAATATCCAGCGATCACATCCTAAAGAACGAAAATTCGAAACTTATTGGGTGATGGTTGGCGAAGAAAGTCATGCTTTCCAACGTGATACATTTAGGAATCTTTGGTATTTTGGGGAAGATGAAGATTCTAATAATTTAATTCCGTGTTCGCGATCGGATTTTGAGGAGGCAAAAAGAGGTTATTTGGGCGAACGTTTTACTAGAAAATAAAAAATATGCGACCAAAAGTTTCGGTAATTGTTCCCGTTTATAATGTTGAAATTTACCTTGAAAAATGTCTTAATTCGTTAATTAGTCAACAACTTTCCGCCATTGAAGTTATTATTGTTAATGACGGTAGCAAAGATAATTCGCAACAGATTATCGATGATTTTACAAATCGTTTTCCTGAAAAAATTAGAGCTTTTACAAAAGAAAATGGAGGCCTTAGTGAAGCCCGAAATTTTGGATTAAAACATTGCACTGGCGAATATATTGGGTTTGTGGATAGTGACGATTATGTGGCGGAAGATATGTTTGCAGAAATGTATGATTTGGCGCAAAAACACAATGCTGAAATGGTCATTTGTAATTTGCAAAAAGTTGATCAATACGGACATGTGACGCAAAAGTTGACGCAAATCCCAAATATGCCAGAGAAAATTGATTTGAGCGAGCATTTTTCTGTGTTTTCGGATTTGAGTTATTTTGCTTGTAATAAAATTTTTAGAGCTGATTTGTTTTCGAATAAAAATTTTAAAAAAGGAATTCATTTCGAGGATATACAGTTAATTCCACAGCTTTTGTTGAATTCCAAAACAATTGCACAAACTCAGAATTTCCTTTATCAATATCTCGAACGCACCGATTCGATAACCAAAACACATACTTTGAAAGGCCTTGATATTCTTAACGCTGTTAAAGATGTTGAAGTTGCTTTTAAAAATTCTAGTTTTTCTAACCGAACAATTGAGCTTAAGAATTTCCAGATTCTAGAAGGTGTTTATTCTTTTTTGGCTTATTTGGCTTTTGTGAAAGACAAGTCGACTTATCTGCAAATGCGAAATGCACTTTCAACTTTTATAAAGGAACGTCAAATATCACGAAATGATGTTTTTGCTTACAAAAGATTTGGAGAAAATTACTTTTCTAGCTTGCCAATAACGAAGCGATTTTATTATTTAATTCAATTTTTTGTACCCGTAAGTTTGCATACAACAATTATTTCGAAATTATCTAAATAGTGCTGTTGTTTTACAAAAATAACATTTAGTTCAATATTTTGAAATGTTTTAATGTTTAATGATAATATTTGAGAGTAATGGTTGAAATGTTTTTAAAACTAATCTGAAGTTATTTGCTATTTATTAGTATTTTTGCGCTGAGAAGCATTCCTTAGAGAGTTTTTCACCCACAACGCGATGAAAAAAAATTACGAATTCTGCCCATGGACAACTTAGGTTTTGTGCAAAATATGAGTTTTGAATCCGTCTTTATTTTGAAGATGGTTTTAGGATTTTCAATATCATTTTTGTTGACCTATTTTTTGGTTCCAGCAATTATTAAAATCTCTAGGAGAAAAAATTTGATGGATGAGCCAACAATGCGGTCGTCTCATCAAAGAAAAATCCCCAACCTTGGAGGAATTGCGATATTTTTTGCACTCGGTGTTTGTGCTCCAATTTTTGCCTACGAATTGTTTGACCAATACAAATTTTTGTTCGCTTCATTAGTTATTTTATTTTATATTGGTGTTACTGATGATATTGTCGTGATGCGTGCTTATAAAAAATTATTAGCTCAGATTGTTGTATCTGTGCTAGTTGTCGTTGGTTCCGATGTGAGGATACGGAGTTTTTTTGGGTTGTTTGGTATTGACGAACTTAACTATTATTTCAGTGTATTCTTCAGTATATTAACATTTATTATACTGATAAATGCTTTCAATCTGATTGATGGAATTGATGGACTAGCAGGAAGTTATAGTGTGTTGTCTAGTGGTTTGTTTGCGGTTAGTTTTTATCGTCTTGGCGAATATAACTTTCCTTTGGTAGTATTCTGTATCATTATAATTGGATCTGTTCTAGGTTTTTTACGTTTTAATCTCTCTAGTCAACGGAATCAGAAAATTTTTATGGGAGATACAGGTTCCATGATTTTAGGGTTTTTATTGGCTTTTACCGCAATTAATTTCATTGATATTTTTATAGATAAGGGCGATTATTTTAAGCCTCATTATCATTTGGTAAGCGCGCCTGTAATCGCATTGTCTGTATTGATATTACCAGTTGCAGATACCTTTTCTGTGATTTTAATAAGATTAATAAAAAGGCAGTCGTTATTTAAGCCTGATAAGAATCACCTTCATCACAGAGTGGTAGATTTAGGATTGAGTCATAAACAAGCAACATTCAGCATTTGTATTGTTTATTTAATAGTGATTGGAATTGTCTACCTATTAAGGCACCAAGATTTAAATTTACTTTTTGCTTTGGTATTTATAATTGGATTGATGTGTTCTTTTTTACCTTTTATATTAAAAAAAATGTTAAAATAAATATTTAATTTTGTGAATGTTTTAAATAATGAAAAAAATATTTTTATATCTGCTCTTACCCGTCTTGTTGTTATCTTCTTGTGTTTCGAGAAAGGATATTACGTATTTGCAGCCTAATCCTAGTTTAGTATTAAATGAGGAAGGTTTGGTTCCTTATAACATACAAGAGTATCGTATAACAAAGAATGATATTTTGGCACTGAATATTGTAACAACACCTAAAGGTGATGCAGCGCAATTTTATTCAGGTTTCAATACTAGCTCAAGTGGGGGCGAATCTGGTAGCGGAAGTGTAAATCAAAATCCAACTACTACAATTAGTGCTTCAGGAGGAGCATCCGGTCAAACGGTTGGTAATACTAGGTTTTACTTCAATGGGTTGAAAGTTGATTCCAAAGGTGATATTTATGTTTTTGGAATTGGATTTGTGAAAGCAGAGGGTAGAACTTTAGAAGATATTGGGCAAGAGATACAAATTAAAGTAAATGAAAACTTTCTTGAAGGCAAATCAGAAGTTAGATTAAATATCGACGGGATTAACTATTTTATCCTTGGTGATATGGAAGGAGTTGGTCTGACTGGTGCAAAAAAAGCACATGTGCAGCAGCTTAATATTTTGGAAGCTATTTCAACTAATGATGGTCTTAATAGAACTGTCGATAGAAAAAATATTGTACTTGTTAGGAAATATCCTGAGGGAATGAAGCGCGTTCGACTTGATCTTACTCGGGAAGATGTAATGAATTCTCCTTATTTTTGGTTGCAAAATGGCGACATGATATTGTTAAGTACTAATAAAAAAAGTATGTATGGTTTTGGAAAAGAACCATTGCAGAGTTTGTCGACAGGTGTTACTTTGTTAACGACCGTATTGTCTATTTATTTGATTTTTACCAAATTATAATATGATTCCTGAAAAGAATAAAACATACGACAATCCAGCGGAAGAGGACGTTAAATCAAAGTCTTTTAATCTGTTTGATCCAATAAATTTTCTTAATAGATTATTGAGAAATTGGTATTGGTTTGTGATTTTAGGTATGTTAGGTTATGCGATTTCATATTTTTATAGTAAATATTATGCACAAAGAGTATACGCTTCTAATCTGACTTTAAGTATTTCCAATAATACAGCAAGTTACTTTACACCCAATCAATCAATTAATTTCATTTGGGGACAAAATGGCAATCAAGATGGTATTTATATTAAGAAAATATTAATGTCCCGAAGTCTTAATGAGTATTTGGTTAATAAACTAGACCTTTATACTACCTACACTACTAAAGGGGTTATTAAGCAAACCTATCTAGATCAAGATGACTCACCTGTTATTCTTAGAATTGATAAGACGCATCTTCAACAGACTAATTATCCCATCACAATTATCCCTAAAGGACATGATAAATATGAGATTGTTTTACCAGAAGAAGGACATGCGATAACTCTTTATAACTATACGACAGAGGCGGTTGAAAGAGTTGGGAGTTATAAACGTCCCGCTAATAAAATTATCGGCATAGATGAATGGTACACATCTCCAAACTTAAGATTTAAGCTGGAAAAAAATCCTAATCCACCACTTATTAATTATGAAAATATTAATGTTACTCTTAAATCTGTAAGCGAATCAGTTGGAAACATTGTATCTACATTATCCGTAAGTTTTGACCCAGAACTACCAAGTATAATGATTATTAGCAAGAGCGGGTATAATCTAAATGGTACAGTACGGTTTTTAAATATAGCTATTGAAGAGCTTATTAAAAAAAGATTGGAAGATACGAACACGGTTGACAAAAATACTTTAGATTATTTAGCAGAAAATATTTTAAAAGTTAGGAAAAAATTAGATTCGAGTGCGGCCAATCTTAATCAAATTAAGGTAGATAATAAGCTGTACGATATGACAAATCTTGACTCCAAGACATTCGCAGAACTTAAAAATTTAGAAAGTAAGAGAGCAGAGCTACTTGCTAAAATGAAAAATTTAGATCAAGTGCGTAATGTTGTGAATTCTAATAATATTGAAAAAATTATTAACATTAGTTCTGCTGGTATTGAGGACGGTGTGTTTTCAGCTTCCGTTTCTGAGCTCAAAGCCTTATATGCAAAGCGAAGAGAGATGGCGACAATCTATACGCCTAATTCTGAACCAATGCGAGAAATTAATAGATTAATAAATGAAGCAAGACTTAACTCTACTAATGGTCTACGTCAATATTATTCAACTTTTGATCAGGAGTTGAGTAATCTTAATTCTCAGGTTCAAAAAATTGATTCTGAGCTTTATTCATTACCAGAGAAGCAGAGATTGTTTCTTGACTCAGAAAGGGGATATAATATTATTGAAGCTACCTATAATACATTGTTAAGTGAGCAGGCAAAAGCTCAAATGAGAATTGTCTCTAATAAAAGTAATTTAACAATTATTGATAAGGCCAAAAATCTAGGACAAGGTCCAATAGCTCCAGATATTAAAATGACCCAAAACGGAATTATTGGAGGCTTGTTGCTTATTCCATTGCTTCTAATAGCGGTATCTGAAGTGTTGGATAATCGAGTGAGAAATATTAAAGAAATCGTGTCTGTGATCAAAATACCTCTTCTGGGGGTTATCGGAAAAAATACTGAAGATAGTAGTCTTAGTGTTTTGGATAGACCAAAATCTTCGATTGCTGAGTCTTTTCGTGGCATCAGATCAAATCTAAAGTTTTTACTTGATGATACAAAAGAGAGTAAAATTATACTTATAACCTCATCAATAAGTGGAGAAGGGAAGACCTATAATTCTATGAATTTGGCTACTGTGTTAGCAATTAGTGGAAAGAAAACTGTTTTAGTAGGAATGGATCTCCGTAAACCTAAAATTTTTGGTGATTTTAAATTTACTAATAAAAACGGGGTTTCTAATTATTTAACAGGCGAGGTGACTCTTGAGCAAATTGTAAATAGTACCCAGATTCCAAGTTTGGATGTAATAACATCGGGACCTATTCCTCCTAATCCTTCAGAATTGTTACTAGGGCGAAGAAACGAAGTTCTTCTAAACGAGTTAAAAAAACAATATGAATACATTGTTATTGACTCGCCACCAATTGGACTAGTTGCAGATTCGTTCGAGTTGATCAAATTTGCGGATGCTACGATATATATAGTTAGACATGAATATACCGAAAAGTATATGTTAAATATGATTAAAGATAAAGTAGCTAAACAAGAGGTTTCTAATATTGGACTTATATATAACGATTATGAAATTAAACAAGGCTATGGTTACGGCTACGGCTATGGTTACGGCTATGGTTATGGGTATTTTGAAGATGATGTCAACTATAAAGAGCCTCTAATTATTAAGGTAAGAAACCAAATAAGAAAAATTTTCAGAAGGGATTAGTCTTATTAGGTTAATGCTCTAGATTAATATTATTTTGTTCTGCTAATAATAATATTTCATTTTTTCGTTATTTAATTAACTTATTTTAATGTAGTTCAATTATTTTTAACGAAACTTTAAGAGGTTTCTTAACCTAAAAATGTGTTATATTTGCAGCAATTTTTAGGGAGAATTTATCCCAAAAGAATATGAGAGTTAGAATTGTTTGTAGTTTTTTTATAATACTTGTTAGTCTTCTAAGTCATACTAATATGAGTGCTCAGCGTCATGAAGTTGGTGTACAAATAGGCACAAGTAGTTTGGTAGGTGATATAGGTCGAACCAATTTTATTTTGCAAAAACCAATTTTGGGCAAAACGCTTGATTTAGGGATACCTGTGTATGTAGGTGCTATTTATAGACTTAATGTCAATCCTCAACAGTCTCTTAGGATTAGCGCAGGTTATAGTAATGTACAGTTTAGTGATCTTTATGCAAAGGAGAATTATAGAAGAATAAGAAAACTATATGGTTCAAATTCTATTTATCATGCGGACCTAACTTTTGAATATTATTTTTTTGATATTAATGAAGAATATAAAAGCAAGCTTAGCCCTTACATTTTTGCGGGTGTTGGAGGGATGTATCATAATATTGTAAAGTTTCAAGATGTTGTTGACGGAAAACCTGTTTATAACTCAGCGAAAAAATTCACTATGGATCTTCCCTTTGGAGCTGGTTTAAAGTACAAATTTAATTATAATTGGGCTATCTCTGGTGAGTTAACCTTTAGACAAAGTTTCTCTGATGAGATCGATTATAGTGTTGTAGAAAATGCACCAGAAGATGTCAAAGCTGTTAGGAATATAGGAAATCCAAACTCTAACGATTGGGTTAACTCTGCAACAATCATTTTATCATATTCATTTGGACGACCGCCTTGTTATTGTAAATAATCACATGTCAGATTTAAAAGAAAAAATAGATAAGGCGAATTTGCCACAACATGTTGCTATCATTATGGATGGCAATGGTCGTTGGGCAAAAACAAGAGGTGAACAAAGAACTTTTGGACATCGTAATGCTATCGAGGCTGTTCGTAATGCGATTAACGCGTGTAACGAAATCAATATTCCTTATCTTACATTATATACTTTTTCAACAGAAAATTGGAAGCGTCCAACAGACGAGGTTGATACATTGATGTCTTTGTTGTCAGAATCTTTGCTTAACGAAGCCGAAGAAATCTACACAAAAGGACTTAGACTTCATTTTATTGGAGACATTGCAAAGCTTCCTGATCTTGTGAGAGAGCAGTTGCTTAACCTTGTAGATCTTACAAAAGACAACAAAGGAGGAAATCTTATATTGGCACTCAATTACGGAGCGCAACATGAGATTTTGAAAGCGGTTAAAGAAATAGCTTCTGATGTTAAAGATGGTAAAGTAGCCATTAATGACATAGATGATAAACTATTTGAAAATCATCTTTATACAAAAGATTTTCCGCCAGTAGATCTTATGATCCGCACTAGTGGAGAGATTCGTATTAGTAATTTTATGCTATGGCAAATAGCTTATGCTGAGCTACAATTTTTGGATGTATTGTGGCCAGATTTTAGTAAAGACATATTTTTCCAATGTATATTGGATTATCAAAATAAAGAAAGACGTTACGGGATGACTAGTGAGCAAGTCAAGTAACAATTTGGGATTTAGCGATTGAAGAACTCAGGAAGAGAAATGAAAAAAATTATTTTACCTATAATATTTTTTGCAACCACTTTTAGCGTGGTTAATGCACAAATTAACCCGCAAACTGGTAGCCAAACTGCAGAATTACAGCAAGATACAAACACTAGCGAATATTATCTTAAGGATATCGTTGTAGACGGTGTTAAAAAATATTCTTCGGCACAGATCCTTAGAATGGCAGGCTTTGTAAAAGGCGAAAAAATAGAAATACCAGGTCAGCGTATAAGCTCTGCAATTAAAAAATTATGGGACTCACAATCTTTTTCTAAAGTTGAAGTTCTTGTAGAAAATGTTGAAGGCGATCAAGCGGTTCTTAAGTTTTCATTACAAGATCTTAAAGAACTTGGTGAAGTTAAATTCACAGGAAAAGGTATCGGTAAGTCTAAGAATGAAAAATTCATAAAAGACAATAACCTAAAGCCAGGAACTAAAATTAATAACAATTTAGTTTCAAGTTTACAAAACAAGATTCCTCAAGAATATATAAAAAAAGGTTTTGCAGACGCTAATATCAAAATCAGTGATAAGCCAAGTGCTACCGATCCTAACATGGTAGATTGGACTATTGAAGTTGATAAAGGTAAAAAGGTGAAGATTGATGAAATCGTTTTTAAAGGAAACCAAAATGTATCTTCTAGTAAATTAAGAAAAAAAGGTTTCAAAGATACCAAGCAAAAACGCTTTTTAATCGGACTTATTAAGCCTTCAAAATTTATTGAAGAAAAATATGAGGAAGACAAAAAACATCTTATTAGCTATTACAACTCGTTAGGTTTTAGAGATGCGGCAATTGTTTCGGATAGCGTAACACGTGACCAGAAAGGATTCCACATAAATGTTGACCTTAGCGAAGGGAAAAAATATTATATCGGTGATATTAACTTCATCGGTAACACAACCTTTACCACAGAGTTTTTACAAAAGATTTTAGGTTATAAAACTGGAGATATTTACGATGCGGTAGGATTTAACAAGAAAGTTGGTGAAGATGGCGGTAAAGAGGATGACTCTGACCTTAAGTCAATCTACATGAACAATGGTTTCTTGTTCTCAACGGTAACACCAATCGAGAAAGCCGTTAAAGGTGATTCTATCGATTTAGAAATCCGTATCAACGAAGGCGAAAAAGCAACTTGGAACCGTGTAACTTGGTCTGGTAATACAACAACGCATGACCACGTTATCCTTAGATCTTTACAAACGAGACCAGGTGCTTTGTTTGCAAAATCCGATATCAAAAGAACTTATTTCGAGTTGGCAGGTATGCAGTTTTTCGATCCTCAACAAATCGGGACAGATGTAAAACCAAATCCTCAAGATAACACGGTTAACATGCATTGGACATTGGTGGAGAAAGGATCTTCGCAAGTGCAGTTACAAGCTGGTTATGGTGGTAACTCTTTTATCGGTACTTTGGGATTAACGTTTAATAACTTTTCACTTAGAAACTTCTTGAAGTTTAAAGATTTTAAACCAGTTCCTCAAGGTGATGGTCAGGTTTTATCTTTACAAGCACAAGCAGGTCAGTACTTTACCAACTACTCAATCTCTTTTGTTGAGCCTTGGTTATATGGTACACGTCCAACCGCTTTGAGTGTTGGTTTCAACTACTCTCGCGTTAATTATGATTATTATACTGGTGAAAATCAAAAATTGAATATTTTCTCTGCTAACGTAGGTCTAACGAAAAGATTGAGATGGCCGGATGACTATTTCTCATTCTACACAGGGCTACAATTCCAGAGTTATAACTTCCAGAATTATCCTTTCCAATTTGGTGACAAACAAGAGATGAATGGTTCTACGAAGTCATTAACGATGAATCTAGGACTTTCTCGTAACTCTGCGGGTCTAGATCCAGTATTCCCAACTTATGGATCTAACTTAGATTTGTCTGTTAAATTCACGCCACCTTATTCGTTATTTGAAAAGAAGGACTATGCCAATATGTCTGCCTTGGATAAATATAAGTGGATGGAATTCTTTAAAGTTAAATTTAAAGCAGATTTCTATAACGAAGTTGTTGGTAAACTTGTTCTTAGAACAACTGCTGAGATGGGTTACCTTAGTGGCTATAATAAAGATTTGGGAGCACCACCTTTTGAGAGATTCTATGTCGGAGGTGTAGGGCTTTTCAATGGTAGATTCGATGGTAGAGAGATTGTGCCGTTAAGAGGTTATGAAAACGCTTCATCTACAGGTTTTACAAGTTCGACACCTTATGATATTACACCTTACGGTGGAGCAACTATTTACAATAGATTTGCGATGGAGTTAAGATATCCGATCTCAATGAACCAAACTGCCAAAATCTTCGCATTAACATTTGCAGAAGGTGGTAACGCTTGGAACTCTTGGGGAAGTTATAACCCTTTCCAATTAAAAAGATCCGTAGGTATTGGTATTAGAGTATCGATGTCTGCATTTGGATTAATCGGATTTGACTTTGCGTATGGATTCGACAAAGGTATTGGACAAACAGAACCTTCAGGATGGCAGACTCACTTCCTAATGAACCAACCATTATAATTTTTATACATTTGTAATATGAAGAAATTATTTTTAGCTTTTGCAGTATGTGTTTTTTCTAGCACAGCTTTCGCACAAAAAATAGGTGTTGTAGACACTAATTATATATTGAGCAAATTACCACAATATAAAGAAGCCGAAACTAGACTTAATACACAAGTTACGCAATGGCAAGGTGATTTACAAAGATTACAAAATGAATATGAAACCAAAAAAGCTGCTTTCGAAAGCGAAAAGGTTTTATTAGTTGGTGATCAATTAAAATTGAGAGAAAAAGAAATCTCAGATTTAGAAAATAATATTCGTAATTCTATCAACGGACGTTTTGGTACAGGTGGCGAGATCGATCAATTACGCGCAAGTCTTGTTAAACCTTACCAAGATCAAATCTGGAATAGCATCGAAACAATGTCTAAGAAAAATAGCTTGGGCATAGTCTTTGATAAAAGCAATAACACAAGTGTATTGTTTTTAGACAAAAAGTTTGATTATACAGATGCTGTGTTGGATTTATTGGTGAAAACACTTCCAAAATCTAATACGGATACAAAAAACAATAGCAAAGTTGGAGCGCCAGTTCTTAATAACGATCGTGGAACTAGAAGTAGAACAGCACCAACTAAAACCAACAATCCAAAAGCATCTCAACAGTTAAAGATTGAGAGTTTGCAAATGGAAGTTGCTAAGTAACAATTAAAATTATATAAATTCTATTATGAAAAAACTAAGTGTATTATTTGCAGCAGTTATGATGTTTGTTGCAGTAGGCGTTGCAAAGGCTCAAAAAATAGCTTCATTAGATGTTGCTTCTGTACTTAGCGTTATGCCAGAGAAAATTAAGTTAGATCAACAAATGAAAACTTTGTCTGATACTAAAAAAGCAGAATTAGAAAAGAAAAGAACTGCAGCTCAACAAACATTTGAAAAATACCAAAAAGAAGCTTCTACTCAAACTCAACAAGTCAATGAGCAAAGAAGCGCTGAGATGGAAAAACTTCAATCTAACCTTCAACAAGAAGCTATGGCTGGTGAGAAAGATATCAGAGAAAAATATGATGCTGGTCTTGCTCCCATCGAAGCTAAAATTAAAGATGCTATCTCTAAAGTAGCTAAAGCTAAAGGATACGATTTCATCGTTGACGACACAGTTTTCGTATACAAAGGAGGTCCAGATGCAACTCAAGATGTTAAAAATCAATTAGGTATTAAATAATTCGTTTTAATTAACAAATATTAACCACTCTTTATGGAGTGGTTTTTTTATTTTTGCCCTATGGAAAAAGAATTCAAGAGTTTAGCCAAAATACGTTTCGGAGATTGCGATCCAATCGGGCATCTTAACAATATCAACTATTTGGTATATATGCTTAATGCGAGAGAAGATCATGTTGAACAACATTTTGGATTCACTTACGAAGAATACGCTACCAAAACTGGTTTTACATGGGTAAGTATTCAGAATGAGATAGCCTATTTCAAAGAAGTTAGATATAATAAAAAAGTTGTAATTTCCAGCAAGTTAATCGAGTTACAAGACCGCGTTTCGAAAGTCGAAATCTTAATGAAAAGTGAGGACGAAAAAACAATCCACGCAGTTCTTTGGATGACGGTTATTCATTTTAGTATGAAAGCCAGAACTAGCGTTCCACATCCGCAAGAAACTTTGGATTTGTTTGCGCCGACTATTGTTGATCTTCCCGAAAAAGAATTCAGTGAGCGTGCGAAAGTCTTAAGACAATTTAATAAAGCTAAAAATTAATACTATGAAAAGAATATTGGTAATCGGAGCTAATGGTCAATTGGGACATTGTTTACAAAAATTGGCACATCGTTATCATGATGTTTTCGATTTTAATTTTACAAGTTCTAGTGTTTTAGACATTACGAAACACGAAGATATTTCTCGTGAGTTTCAGGATTATCAGCCTGACTACTGCATCAACGCTTCAGCTTACACGGCTGTAGATTTGGCAGAAATTGAGGAAGACAAAGCCTTTGCAGTTAATGCTTATGCTGTTGCAGATTTGGCAGATGTTTGCGAAAGCCACGAATGTACATTAATCCACGTTTCGACAGATTACGTTTTTGAAGGTAACACCAACATCGATTATTCTGAAGACAATTTTACAAATCCACAAGGCGTTTATGGCGCAAGTAAAAGAAAGGGCGAGGAGTTGGCTTTAGATAACAACCCAAAAACAATTATTGTGAGAACGTCATGGTTATATTCGGAGTTTAACAAGAACTTTGTTAAAACCATGCTTAACTTGTTTGCAACAAAGGATGAACTAGGAATCGTGAATGACCAATACGGACAACCGACTAATGCAAACGATTTAGCGGACGCGATTATGGAAATTATTAAAAAAGATGCGAAGCATTTTGGGATTTTCCACTTTTCAAATTATCCTGAGACGACTTGGTTTAACTTTGCTGAAAAAATTAAAGAATATTCGGGTTCTAGTGTTAAGCTTAACCCAATTACGACAGAGCAATTTCCGACGCCTGCAAAACGTCCAATGCGTTCTACGATGAATCTTGACAAAATAGAGAAAACCTATGGTATCGAGCCTCGTCGTTGGGAACATAGTTTGGAAGAGTGTATAGAAGTTTTAAAAAGTTTAAAATAAAACTTGGTTTTTCAAGTTTAGAAATCAATAATGAATATTAAAAAAATAATTTCTTTCGGTTTTTTTTTGTTTGGTGTAATGACTTTTGCACAAAATGTAATCCTGAGCAACGTTGCAAAAACTCATGAGAACACCGATAAGTTTCTTTACAAAATAAATCCAGAAATAACCAAAGGCGACTATCTTGGAGAAATTTTAGTGAATGGTTTTTCTAACGATGATGTTGCTGTTTTCGATGCGATTTACAAAAAAGCAAAACAAATCGGAGCCAACACTTTTTCGTGGAGAAAACCTGATGGACTGGAGGACGAAGCTTTCAACTCCAACCATTATATGTTGAGTTTGTACTATGTTGCAGCCAACGATATCCCCAAAGAATTCAATACAATTTATTTGGTGGCGTCGTCTAATAAGGATCAAAAAATCAGTATTAATAAAGATAAGTTAGAGCTTAAAGAAAGACATTTTATCAAAAAAAGTTTTAATGCTGGCGAAGAAATTACTGTCTCGACTCGACAGTTTTTGGGAAGTGGAATAAAAGTTACAGGCAAGGAAGAACATTCAGCGCAATACTTCCAAATCTCGAATTTTAAAGTGAAAGAAAATAAAAGTATCTACGGCGGAATTAATATTAAAACCAGCGATATTATTGGATTAGAACGTTCTTACGGTGATTTTTTAACCACGATCTATACAGAACAGAAATAAAACAAAAAACATCTCAACTGAGATGTTTTTTTATTATGTTACCAAATGGATTTCAGTTTCCAAAGTTTTATTAAATAAGGGACTAAAACCAAAATTTCTAATCGTATATTAATGTCAATATTGTCCCAAGTCGAATGCTGAATAAACATGGCAAAAAGACAAAATGCAATTCCAAAAATAGCATCGACAATTCCTAAATTAATCGCCCAATCTTTCTCAAACCAAAGCCCAAAAGC
The DNA here is from genome assembly GCF_057652215.1 of Soonwooa sp. T0.1_25. Lineage (NCBI taxonomy): Bacteria > Pseudomonadati > Bacteroidota > Flavobacteriia > Flavobacteriales > Weeksellaceae > Soonwooa > Soonwooa sp. T0.1_25. The sequence goes on from NZ_JBYFBZ010000001.1 coordinate 472,688, forward strand.
GACCAAAGCTTTAAATAGGAAAATAATTAAAATTGCAATACCATCAAAAGTCCAAACTTGGTTGGTCGTGATGCCATAAATCGACAAATCTATTTTTGAACTGAAAATCCCAAAAATCGGAATACATAATGCGACAATCCCAGCAATTAGAAAAATCCACGTAAAGACTTTTATCCAAAAAGGAAGAAGTGTACGGCGTCTAAGGTTTTCGTTGTCAAAAGAATCAAAAATGTCGAGTTGTTCCATAGTTTTAATTATGGCTTCAAATTAAGAAAATAATTCCATAATAACCTTATTTCATTGAATTCAAAATCTGATGGCAAAACACTTTTCCAGTCGCTAAGTGTTTCTTGTGGATTTTCTTTAAATGCTTTTTCGAAACTTTCAATTTTTTCTTTTGGATAAATTCTTAAAAGATCTTTCTTATCCAGCACGCCTTGTTCAGCAAATTTGGCTAAATGGCCATAGACCGTCGATACAACCAAACCTCGTTCTTTAGCGATTTCGCCCAAGGTTTTTCCATCTTGAAACATTTGGAAACTTATAATATGCGTCGGGATTTTTTTGATCGTTGCTGAGATTTCAACATCATTTTTTTTGTCGAATAATTCAACGTTAAGAAGCTTCGCGTCTTTGATGTCTTTTAGATAGTCTTGTAAATCATCAATCCAAATTTTAAAATCTTCATTGTAAGCTTTTAGACCTTTGACGCCTTTTGTAGTTGCGTAAAAATCTTTTAATGGAACAAAAATTTTATCATTAACATTCGTGAAAAAGAAATTAACAGCGCCTTTTGCTTTTTCTTCAACTTGCTGCCAATCGCTTTCCTGATTGATAAATTTATAAGTTAATTGTTTTAAAATCTTTTCGAACTTAACAAAAATTTGCTGCAGATTATTGATTTCTGGTTTTAAAGTTAAATACAGGTTTTTCTTCTGCTCACGATCGAGATAACGGCTGTCTTTTCCGCTGTTGTACCAGATTTCTAAAGTCTGTGCAAACCAAGTGCAGTCCAATCTTCTGATAACTTTTTCGATGCTGTAATCGTATTTTTCAGCTTCCAAAATAGCTTCCATTTTATCATTCGCATTGGTCGTCGATTGGAATTCTGCAACGCGATGATCTTTAAAAATTACATCGGGCGTAATTCGAGATTTCAAAACAATACCTTCCAACGTTCGGCAACGTGACAAAGCAACGTAGACTTGACCAGAAGCAAAACTTTTTCCTGCATCGATAATCAATCGGTCAAATGTCAAACCCTGGCTTTTATGGATGGTAACCGCCCAAGCCAACCGAATCGGATATTGTTTGAAGCTTCCCAAAACTTCCTCTGTAATGTTTTTTTCAGCATCGAGTCCGTATCGTTTTTGTTCCCAAATTTCAGGTTTAATGATGAATTCTTCTTCGCTGCCTTCCATGACAACGCTTATTTCGTCACCGTTGATGTAGGTGATTTCGGCCAGTTTTCCGTTGTAGTAACGCTTGTCTGGTGACGTGTCATTTCGGATAAACATAATTTGCGAACCAACTTTTAGTTCCAAAGTTTCTTCATTCGGATATTGACTCTCTTTGAAATCGCCAACAATTTCGGCATCAAAATAATGTGAAGAATTGCTTAGTTCTTTTAATTTTCGTTGATTAATTTCATCCGCTTGTCTATTGTGCGAGCAAAGATAAACGTAAGCTTCTTCATCGGTATCAAAGTCTGGGTCGTAACGAGAATTTAATTCATTAAAATCAATATTTTCGACATCACCATTTCTGATTGCATTGAGTATTTCTAAGAACTTTTCATCCGTTTGTCGATAGACTTTTCGAAGTTCTATCGTAATAATTGGATAATCTTCTAAAGCTTTAGCATGGAAGAAAAACGGCGATTTGTAATATTGATTTAACAGATATTCGTCTCTAACAACAGGCGGCAACTGATAAAGGTCACCAATAAATAACATCTGTACACCTCCGAATTTTAAAGGATTTCTTCGGATATGTCGCAGCGCAAAATCCATCATGTCCAAAACGTCAGCACGCAACATCGACACTTCATCAATAATGATAACTTCGATCTCACGAAGGAGTTTTAGTTTATCTTTTCGGTATTTAAAGTGCGGCATAAGATCCGCAATATTATTCGCTATATTTTGGTCGATACGTTCCGTTGTTGGGATAAAAGTCCTCAAGGGTAACCCAAACATCGAATGTATGGTTACACCGCCAGCATTAATTGCAGCGATGCCAGTTGGCGCAATAATGATGTGTTTTTTCTGAGTTTTTTTAACAAAATTATTGAGGAAAGTGGTCTTACCAGTTCCTGCTTTTCCTGTCAAAAAAATACTACGATTGGTATGCTCAATCAAATCAAATAAAGCCTCGTTTTGTTCCATAAGTTTTTAGGATTATTTAATTCGATTAGGATTATGTTTAATAAAGCTATCCCAACCAGTATAAGATTTTTCGGTAGAAATACTTCCAGAATTAAAATGATGACAAACGGCAACCGCCAATCCATCGGACGCATCCAGATATTTGGTCGGGAATTCTTTTAAGTTTAAAAGTTTTTGCAACATTCCTGCAACTTGTTCTTTGCTGGCGTTACCGTTTCCAGTAATTGCCATTTTAACTTTTTTGGGAGAATATTCCACAATTGGGACATCGCGATACAGACTTGCTGCCATTGCAACACCTTGTGCGCGGCCAAGTTTTAACATACTTTGCACGTTTTTACCAAAGAAAGGTGCTTCCAAAGCGACTTCGTCAGGATGATATTCGTCTATCAACGAAAGAGTTCGGTCAAAGATGTGTTTTAGTTTTATTTCGTGAGTATCGTATTTTTTAAGAATTAATTCGTGGATTGCGAGAAGAGACATTTTGCCACTTTTAATAGTGATAAGTCCAAATCCCATCACGGCTGTTCCTGGGTCAATTCCTAAAATGATTTTTTCCGTTTGCATCCTTACAAAGTTACGTCAAGATTTTTTAAAAATTTGAATATTAAAAATTTTGCGTCAAATAAAATAGTACATTTAGAATCACAAAAAATTAACAAAATATCTATGAAAAAACTTTTACTTGCCTCAGCATTTTCATTTAGTTTTTGTGTTGCGCCAATCGCTATCTATGCGCAAAAAAACATGACAGAAGCTCCAGTTTTTGTTAGCAATACAGAAGGAATCAAAGAATATACTTTAAAAAATGGACTCAAAGTTCTTTTGGTTCCAGATGCTTCACAGAGTAACATGGTGGTTAACATCGTCTATAATGTTGGCTCGCGTCACGAAGGTTATGGTGAAAAAGGTATGGCGCATTTGCTAGAACACATGCTTTTTAAAAGTACCAAAAAATTAGGTGATATTAAAAAACAATTATCTGATAAAGGTGGCGCTGCTAATGGTACAACTTGGTACGACAGAACCAATTATTACGAAGTTTTCCCTTCGAGTGACGATAATCTTCGTTGGGCTTTGGAGATGGAAGCTGACAGAATGATAAATGCTACGATTTTGCAATCGGATCTTGATAAAGAGTTTTCTGTTGTTAGAAACGAATTCGAAATCGGTGAGAATAATCCTGGAAGAGTGCTGCAAGAAAGAATCGTGTCAACTGCATATTTATGGCACAATTACGGAAATTCGACAATTGGAAGCAAGGAAGATATCGAACGTGTAAAAGCGCCAACACTTAGAAAGTTTTATGAAAAATTCTATCAACCAGACAATGCAACCTTAATTGTTGCTGGTAAGTTTGATGAGAAAAAAGCACTAGATTATGTTTCTCAATATTTTGCGCCCATCCCCAAACCTTCACGAGTTATCGACTTGACTTACACGGTTGAACCTGCACAAGATGGCGAACGTTTTGTAGAATTGAAGCGTTCCGGTGACAGCAAAGTTATTGGTGCTCTTTATCACACTGCGCCATTTGCTGACAAAGATTATGCAGCTTTGGATGCGCTAAGCGAAATTTTGACTTCAGATCCATCAGGATATTTGTACAAAGCTTTTATCGATACGCACAAAGCGGCTTCTGTATACGCGTGGCAGCCAACAGTTCGTGATGCTAGTTATGTGTATTTCGGGTTAGAAGTTCCGAATGATAAAGATGTTAAAGCAACGCAGGAAGATTTTAGAAAAGAATTAGATAAAGTTTCAACAATTAAATTTACAGATGATGATGTTAAGCGTGCAAAAGCGAAACTTCTGAAACAGTTGGAAAATACCAAAAATAACACGATTAATTATGCTATTAATTTAACGGAAATTATTGGTGCTGGTAACTACAAACTTGAAATGCTTTATCGTGACAATATCGAAAAGTTAACGAAAGCGGATATTCAACGTGTTGCCGAAAAATACTTTAAAAGTAACAACCGAACAGTTGGAGCCTTTATCCCAACTAAAGATGAAGTTCGAGTTAAAAATATAGAGTTTTCGGATGCGCAGATTGCAACTTTGACTAAAGATTATAAAGGTCGTGCTATCGAGAAAGAAGCAGCACCTTTTGAAGTATCTATCAAAAATTTAAAAGCAAATCTTACAGAGTCTAAGTTGAGCAACGGGATGAAGTATGCTTTGATTAAAAAAGAAATAAAAGGTGGGAAAGTGGTTGCCAATTTCCGTTTTCCAATCGGGAATGCTAAAGATTTAACAGGAAAATCTGATGTGGCTTCTTTAATGGCTGAAGTTCTTAAAACTGGGACTAAATCTCATACCAAAGAGCAAATACAAGATATGTTGGACGAGTGGAAAACTAATCTTTATTTCGGATTTGGAGGTCAAAATTTAGTTGTAAATGTCAGCACTTACAAAGAAAATTTGCCAAAAGTGATGAACTTGGTTAAAGAGATTTTAACTGAATCAACCTTCCCAGAAGCTGAATTGGTAAAAACGGTTAACGAATATAATACGTATCTAGAAGGCTCGCTTAACGATCCGCAAGCTATTGCATTTAATGAAATCGAGCGTGTTGCTTCGCCTTATTCTAAAGAAAGTATCTATTACACGCCATCTATTAAAGAGCAAATTGAAAATAACAAGAAAATAACACGTCAACAATTGGTAGATTTCTACAATTCGATGCTTGGTAGTAATAATGGCGTTGGCTCTGTTGTTGGAGATTTGGATGCAAAAACGACTGGGGTATTGCTAGAAAATACTTTTGCCAAATGGAATTCTAAATCGAAATATGAATACATAAAACCTGAATTATTTTCAACTAAAAAATTAGATAAAGAAATCATTACGCCCGATAAAGAGAATGGTGCAGCAGTTGGACGTATCAACTTTACAATGGATCGTAATAGCCCAGATTATCCAGCGATGGTGATGGCTAACGAGATTCTTGGTAGTGGAGGCTTCTTGTCTGCGCGTATCCCAATGCGTCTTCGTGAGAAAGAAGGTATCAGTTATGGTGCGGGTTCTTTTATGAACGTCCCAGCTAACAACGAGGTGGCATCTTGGTCTTGGTATGCCTTCTACAATCCGACTAAAAAAGAGGCTGTTAACAAGGCTTTGAAAGAAGAAATTGCAACAGCTCTTAAAGGAGGTTTCACGCAAGAAGAGATGAAATCTAATCTCACATCTTGGCTTAACTCTCGTAAAACAGGTTTGGGCAATGACGGAACTTTGATGAATTTAGTGAACATACAATTGCAATTTGGTGTGCCATTAGACGATTATGACAAGTTGGAAGCACAAGTTTCTGCACTCAAATTAGATCAAGTTAATGCTGTTCTTAGAAAATACATTTCTGAAGATAAATTGACGTCAATCTTTGTTGGAGATTTTAACAAGAAATAGTTTTAAACCAAATAATATTTAAACAAAGTCCGAGTTATTTACTTGGACTTTTTTATTGATTTTTTTATGATTAAATGTTGCATGTTTTGAATGACAATTTCAATCAAATTTCAAATCCAAAGTATCAAAATATTTTTGAGGAATATTAAATTTTTTATTTTCAAAATCCACTTCAAATTTGAAAGTCTGTTGCTGTGAATATGACTGTATCGAAATCCAGTTTTTACCGTCAGCGTAATGGAATTCGCAACGTCCTACTATGCTAAAGTATCTTCGTTTGTCTTTGCTTAACCAGATTTTGGTTCGGTTTTGTAAACTTTCAGAAGCCCAATCAGGATTGGCAACATCTGCTCTATAAACCATTTCTGGCGTAGGTACATATTCAAAATCTTTACTGATAATTTTTAAACAGTTTCCTTAGATTTTTCTTTGGATTTATAAGCTTTTAAAAGCATTTCTTGACCATCATAAACTTCGATTGTCGCATTACCATAAAACACAATAAGGTCTTCGGTTTTAGAATTTAATTTGTTATTGAAAGTCCCAGCGTGATAAAAAATTGCCTTAATGGATTTGCTGACTTGTTGGTTTTTAAAATCGTCGATATCAAAACTATTTTCTAAACTCCCAATTAAATAACCTTTATGCTCTATAATCGCTTTGTACTTTTTTGGAAGTTTGATTTTTTCAGCAACTAAATCTGGAATTAAATAAGAAGCAAAAGCATCTTGATAATGATAATATTTTCGATTGTCAAGTTTTATTTCATCCTGTTCTTGGTCTGTTAAACTAAATTTTTCGGCGTTTGACTTCGAGTAAAAATCAACTTGACTGTCTTTTTTCATTGCTAAATAATCCGTGAAAAAGAAATTGACACCGTGATAGCTTGGCGCTAAAAATTTTGTAAGATTTGTTTTGTCAACAATGCCGAAAATGCCGTTGTGACCAAAAGCCGAATATCGATTTTGTGAGAATCCAAAAGTGAAAACGCTCAACAATATTAGTAACAGAAATTTTCTCATAAAAATGTTTTTAGCTTTCCGAAGATAATATTTTAGTTTTTAATAAAATTTTCTTCCACAAAAAAACCTCAGAATTTCTGAGGTTTTTGTTATTGTATTTTTAAATGAGAGACGATAATTTTGTGATGGTCACAATCTTCAAAACATATTCCGTTGGCTTTCCAATACGGATTTTTTGCTTCAAGAATCGGAACTTTGTGATGATGTAGATTTTCCAAAATTTGATCATATTCTGATTGTGAAGTTGGATAAAAAACCAAAATGTCATCGTCGTCAAAAACAGCTTTTGAAGCGTCGTTGCTTTGCGTTAATTCTAGATGCCAGTTTTCATTTCGCTTTCCTAAAAATACACCGTCATAATTATCATGATTTTTAAAACTTCCCAAAACTTCAAAACCTAAAATGCTAGAGTAGAAATGGCTTAGTTTTTCAATATTTGAGGTATGTCTAGCGATGCGAAATATCATTTTTTAAACTAAATAAAATTGGTCAAGTTTTTCTTCGCACAAAGTTTTGACAACATTAATCCATTGGTCTTCGTCGTTAAGACAAGGTATGTAATGGAAACTTTCGCCACCAGCATGCAAAAATTCTTCTTTGCCCTCCACCGAAATTTCTTCTAAAGTCTCCAAACAATCCGAAACAAAAGCGGGACAAACAATGGCTAAATTCTTAACCCCTTTTTTCGGCAGATTTTCCAAAGTTTCATCGGTATAAGGTTCAATCCATTTGTCTTTCCCCAAACGCGATTGAAAACTCACAATAACCTTCTCTTTTGGAATACCCAATTTCTCAATTACCGATTCAGTCGTTTTGTAACATTGATGACGGTAACAAAATTGATGACTCGGATTGTTTTCTCTTTGGCAGCAATCGTTTAAGTTACAGGTTTTAGTCGGGTCGGTTTTGTAAATATGTCTTTCGGGAACGCCGTGATAGGAAAACTGAAGTGCGTCGAAGTGTTCTGGTAGTTTTTCCTTGATGCTTTCCGCTAAACAGTGAATGTAGATTTCACGATTATAAAAAGGCTGAACATAATTGATTTTTACATTCGGAAAAAATTTCTTGCGAACGCTTTCTGCTTTTTCGATTACCGTTTCTGTTGTGCTCATCGCATATTGCGGATATAGCGGAAACAAAACAATCTCCGAAATACCTTGATCAACCAATTTTTGAATGCCCGTTTCGATGCTTGGTTCTGCGTAACGCATTCCAATTTCTACAGGAACATCAATCAGCTTTTGAAGTTTGCTTTTTATCTGTTCTGTAATAACAATAAGTGGAGAACCTTGCTCCGTCCAAACCGTTTTGTAAGCTTCGGCAGACTTTGCAGGTCGCGTTTTCAGGATAATACCTTGTACCAAAAGCGCACGGCCAATCCAGCGATAATCGATAACACGTTCGTCCATCAAGAATTCGTCGAGATAGTCTTTGACATCTGCGACAGAAGTTGACTTAGGAGAACCTAAATTAACAAGTAAAATCCCTTTTTTGTTTGTGTTTTTTGGAGGTATATTATTGGTAATCAATTTTTTTTGTATTAAAAAGTTTTTTGAATTTATTTTAAATTTTAGCCGTTAACCGCTTCAACTTTATCCACTAAATCAGGAACAAATTGTTTTAAAATATTTTCGATACCGTTTTTAAGCGTTGCTGTTGAAGAAGGACATCCGCTACAAGCACCTTGCAGAAGCATTTTTGCTGTTTTGCTATCTTCATCATATTCCATAAGTGAGATTTTTCCACCATCATTTTCTACAGCTGGCGCAACGTATTCCATAAGGATGTTACTAATTTTTTGTTCGTTGTCTGTATAATCTCTATCAAGAATTTTCTGAACTGGATTTTCGTGTGGATGCGGTTCTACATTAGAAATTTCGCCGCCGCCTTGTAGATAATCTGCAACTTTAGAACGTACTTGCGTCATAATCTGATGCCACTCGTATTGGTTATCTTTAGTCACGCCAACAAAGTTGTCACTAATGAAAACTTCTTTTACAAAATCAAATTCGTCGAAAAGTGCTTTTGCTAAAGGAACAAACTCTGCGTCTTGTACATTTTTGCATTCTAAAAAGCCATCCATAAGCATTTTGTTAGAAACGAATTTCATAACATTTGGGTTGGGCGTCATTTCAGAATAGATCTGGTACAATTCTTTTTTCTTTTGAAGGTAAATTCTTGGGTTTGCAAGAAGTTCGTCTTCGATAACGTTTTTAAGATTTTCGGCTACATGTTCCCATTCTACGCTGTCTTCTTTGGCAACTGCGATAAAGTTAGCCGTGATAAAAATACGGTTAACAAAAGGATAGTTGAACAATTCTTGCGCTAATGGGATTTCCGAAATGTCGGAATCTCTATCGAGTTCTAAAGAGCCTGGAATAAGGTTGTAATCTGCTACAAACTTTAGGACTTTAGGATTTTCTGTTGGTTCTATTAAAATTTGTCTCATAGACTGGATTTTTCTTATGCAAAAATATCGTAATTTGGTGGAAGAAAAAAATGTAAGAATGCTTAAGAATTCTGTGTTGGCTTGAGGAATAGGACTTTAGAGGTTATTTGAATTTTCTATCAGACTTATGGCTTATCGAAGCACAAAATTCTAGCCCCGATTGCAGCGGCATCCTTTTGTGGTGGCGGCCGTGCGAAGCGAGGTCGCCACCACAAAAGATACAGCGGAAAGCGGGAATAGCTTCTAAAAAAAATTAAAATTAAATAATGGCAATAGTTAGAGAACTTCTAGGAAAAACGCCCAAAATGGGGGAGAACACGTGGTTGGCTGAGACTGCAACGGTAATTGGTGATGTGGAAATGGGAAGCGATTGTAGCGTTTGGTACAATGCGGTGATTCGTGGAGATGTTAATTCCATAAAAATCGGTAACAAAGTTAATATTCAGGACAACGCGATGGTGCATTGCACGTATCAAAAAAGTGCGACAGAAATTGGAAACAACGTTTCCATCGGCCATAATGCGATTGTGCACGGATGTACATTGAAAGATAATGTCCTAATTGGGATGGGCGCAATTGTGATGGACGATTGTGTGGTAGAAAGTAATTCGATTGTGGCAGCAGGTGCTGTTGTTACGGCAAATACACACATCGGCGAAGGCGAAATCTGGGCTGGCGTTCCTGCTAAAAAAGTGAAGGATGTTTCGCAACAGTTAATAGAAGGCGAAATCAACAGAATTGCCAACAACTATATGAAATATTCGGGTTGGTATAAAGAATAAAATATGCTGAAAATAATCTCGGACTTCTGGAGTGTTCTTAAAGAAAGCTTTAGCGAGTGGATGAAGTCGTCTGCGAGCAAAGACAGTGCGAGTATTGCTTATTATGCGATTTTCTCGCTTCCCGGATTGCTGATTATTGTGATTTGGATTGCGGGAAATTTTTATGGTGAAGAAGCGATTCGTGGCGAAATTACCGCTCAGTTCCGTGGAATCATGGGGAATGATGTTGCTTCTAGTATCGAAAGTATTATTACTAGCGCTGTCATTGATAAACAAAATATCTGGATGAAAACTTTGGGTGTCGGTACTTTAATTTTTGGTGCAACGACATTGTTTTTCCAAATGCAGGCGTCACTTAATCAACTTTGGGACATCGAATCTGCACCAAAACGTGCTTGGCAAAAATTTTTGTTAGACCGCGCCAATTCTTTGGGAATGATTCTCGTTATCACGTTTTTGCTTTTGATAAGTATGGTTTTATCCTCACTTTTGGGACTAGCTAATAATCTTATAACTAGTTATTTTGGAATTGAAACCTACATTTTGATGCAAATATCCAATTTTGTGTTGGGGTTTTTGGTGGTAACTTTGTTATTCGCTTTTATGTTTAAAGTTTTGCCCGACGTCGAAATCTCTTGGAAGTCCGTTTGGATGGGCGCTGTGGTAACCGCTTTGTTATTTAATATTGGGAAGATGTTGCTGAGTTTATATTTTGATTTGTTTAAGCCAACTTCTGTTTTTGGCGCTGCTGGGACGGTCATTCTTATTATGATGTGGGTTAATTATAGTTGTCAAATCGTCTTTTTTGGTGCAGAGTTTACAAAAGTCTATGCATACAAAAAAGGACATTATATAAAACCTTCAAAGTTCGCAAAATGGAATGCCGAAAAACGATTGCGCGACCAGGAAAACAGTATTATTATTCCAACTGAAGAATCTGAATCTTAGTTTTCTTCTTTTTAAACTAAATTTTTTCTTTACTAAATCAGCTTTGTGAATCTTTGTTGAAATTCATTTTAAAATTTAAAATAGGATTAAAAGCCTTGGCATATTTTTCGCTACTTGGTTAAGCCTATTACTATTTGTAGCAAAATGATATTTGATGTGACAAATAGTCAAACTAAATAACAACTTTTTATAATGAATGGATTACAACATTTTCTAATATTATGCTCGGGTGCGAATGTTCATATTTTGAAGAAAACGCCCTCGGAATGGAATAAATTTGCAGGTATTGGTGGTATCGTTTTGTTTACCGCAATTTTTGCAACTTTGTCTGCTGGCTATGCTATATTTACGGTTTTTGATGACTATTGGATTGCTGCAGGATTTGGACTTTTGTGGGGTTTGATGATTTTTAATCTCGACCGATATATCGTGTCATCGATTAAGAAAACAGTCGGTTGGTGGCATCAATTGTTGATGACTTTGCCGCGTTTGGCTTTGGCGACTTTTCTCGGGATTATCATTGCAAAACCTTTGGAACTTAAGATTTTTGAAAAGGAAGTTAACAAGCAACTTAATACGATTATTCAACGGAATAAAAAACAATTACAAGCCGAAATGAAGAGTCGTATTCTTCAACAATCTGAGCCTTTTGATGCTGAGAAAAAGGAAATTAATGATAAAATTGCAGCTTATAAAGTTTCGTATGATTCGGCTGCGGTAGAATTGGAAAAAGAGATTCTCGGTACTAAAACTGGACTTACCAGCGGTAAAGAAGGTTATGGACCAAATGCTAAACGTAAAGCCGAACTGAAAGAGCAACGTCGACAAGATTTAGAAAATTATCAAAAACAAGTTGCGCCACGTTTGGAATATCTCGACAAAGAAGTGTCAAAAGTCTATACCAACCTAGAGACTGAAAGAAAAAGCACCGAAACTTTTGAAGATAAATTTAATGGTTTTGCGGCGCGATTACAAGCTTTGGACGAGTTGGGCAAAAACTCGGCAATCATTGCTCTAGCAGCGAGTTTTATCATGGGAATGTTTATCTGTCTCGAGACTTCTCCAGTTTTGATTAAGCTAATTTCCAATGTTGGTCCTTATGATTATCTTTTAGAAAAAACCGAACATTCTTTTAAAGTTTATGCAAAAGAAAAAATTGCAAAAGGTGATATGAGTACTGAACATCGCCTGAAGGTTTTCGAACGAGATTTAGATAAAGAAGAATAAACTTAAATATTAGATGTTTTAAAATAGATTTCATTTATTGGAATCTATTTTTTTTGAGCTTTTATTTTATCTTAATGTTAAATATGAAAAAAATCTTTTTTCGTATTTGATTATTTCTATATTTTTGCGAAAACTAATTTCTATGAAACTTATTACCAGTACTCTCCTCGTTCTTCTGGGGAGTCTAAGCGCGAAGCTTTCTGCGCAAAATCAATTTATCGGTCAGATTATGTTTGTACCTTACAATTTTGCACCTCAAGGTTGGCATGATTGCGATGGCGCTCTTTTACAAATTTCTCAGAATACCGCATTGTTTTCTTTACTAGGGACAACTTATGGAGGAAACGGTATGACTAATTTCGCATTGCCTAATGCACAAGGGCGCGTGATTATTGATGATGGACAAGGCGCAGGTCTTAGTGATTATTATATAGGACAAACAGGTGGCACAGAAAGTGTCACACTTTCCATCGCAGAAATGCCAACACATACACATCAACTGATGGGTACGGCAGAAGTGGCTAATCAGAATAAACCAAATGCTGCTTATCCTGCAAAGACAAAGACGCTTGACAAAGAATATTCAACATCTACACTTGGTGCAGATGAGGTTATTATGAAATCTACTGCTGTTAGTGCCGTTGGAGGCAATCAAGCACACGAGAATCGTATGCCTTCTTTGGCTTTAAAATGCATTATTTCTCTACAAGGTGTTTTTCCAGCAAGACCATAAAAACTTTTACCATGAATAAATTTAAAAAACTATCTATCATTGCGTTGTTAATGATAGGTATCAAAGGCTTTTCGCAAAACGTGCCCTTGATTGGCCAAATCATATGGGTGCCATATAATGTTGTTCCAAAAAACTGGGCGCCTTGTGATGGAAGATTGTTGAACATTAGCCAAAATACTGCTTTATTTAGTTTGCTAGGTACACAATTTGGTGGCAATGGTATGTCCAATTTTGCTTTACCCGATATGAGAGGACGTACTATAATGGGAGATGGTCCTAACTATGTAGTTGGTACACAAGTTGGGGTTCCCTGGGTGACCTTAACTCCCAATGAATTACCAACGCATAACCATAATCTTACTGCTGTCAAAGTAAAAGGTGACTCTTCTACTCCTGTAGGAAATCGTATGGCAGATACTTTAGCAGGCGATCCAGAATACTCGAATGCGGCTGCAGATACTACAATGTCAAATAATATGTTGTCAGGTTCAGGAGCTTCTCAACCACATAACAATATGCAGCCTTATACGACATTAAAATGTATTATCGCACTACAAGGTATTTATCCGTCACGTAATTAATTTCAAATAACTAAACCATGAAAAATAAATTTTTAATACTAGGTATTTTGCTTGCTTTTATAGCAGGTAATACTAAACTAAAAGCACAAGGCGGAGATGATGCTTATCTGGGACAAATGCTATATGTCGCATTTACTTTTGCACCGCAAGGTTGGGCAGACTGTAACGGTCAACTAATGTCTATAAATGAAAACTCTGCTTTATATAGTTTGATAGGAACAACTTATGGTGGCGATGGTGTGACGACCTTTGCATTGCCTAATGTACAAAGTCGCGTGTTGATTGGCGATGGTACTTCTACTACTAGTGGTGCTAATTATGTATTAGGACAATCTGCTGGCACAGAAAAGGAAACTTTAACAATAAATCAAATGCCTTTGCATAATCATCAAATTAATGCTGTTAGTAGTGTAGGTAGTCAAAATCTTCCTACTAATGCTTTACCGTCTGATAGTCAAGTTTTGGATAAAAAGTATGCGACAAGTGGGACCTTAGCACCAATGAGTAATCTTTCTGTTAAAACTGCGGGAGGTAATCAGCCACATGATAACATCCAGCCCTACATTACTTTTAAGTGTATTATTGCTACTCAAGGTATTTATCCATCACAAAACTAAAAACACTAAGATTATGAAAACTAAAATACTACTGTCTTTGTGCTTGGGATTTGGATTATCTAAGGCACAAACAATTAATTATAAAGGTTGTTACAATCTATTTAATAACCAAGATTTTGTTTTGACTAAAACCGGCACGGATACTTACGGTAAAGGCATCTATATTACAACGCCTGTTACAGGCGATCAACCTTGCGGAGGACTTGGGATTTGCGAATTCAAAATCCAATGGAATAATACCAATACGAGATGGGAATTTCTGGCTGACCAAGGTGATGGCGATTTTGTCGATCCTTATGTCATTTTTTATAATGCTACAGGAAGCTCTTCAGCTGTCAATCCACCAAGCAATACCACAGGAGAATGGTTAGAGAATACTGCGATAACCCAAGGTGAATGTGGCGGAAGCATGTCTGGCGCTAATTCTACAATGACCGGAGATGTCCATACTTCAACATTGGCTTTATCAGATTTTAATAAAAATAAATTTAAGATTTACCCAAATCCAGTTAAAGACGTCTTGAATATTATTGCTGATGAACAATTAAATTCAATATCGATTTATGATACTGCAGGAAGATTAGTCGTTTCGGAAAAGTCTAAATTAAACATTAATGTTTCAAAACTTTCAAAAGGTTTGTACATCATAAAAATTGAAACAAAAGATTCTAAAAATCACGAAATTAAATTTATTAAAGAATAGAAACTTCTATTTTTAAAAAAAGAAAATCCGACTTGGTTAGCTGAGTCGGATTTTTGCATTGCTAAGTTTTCTGAATTCTCGATACAAAATCTTGCAGAATTTTACAAGAATTGACGCTATGAATATAGATCCGACATCTTAATGTTTTATCTCGGAAGTCAATATTTAATTCAAAAAAAAATTAAAAAATTAATTGGTGCCCAAAGTCAAAATAAGAGCGTCTGTTACACTTTTCTGCGAATAATATTTAGCTGAACAAACATTTGATCTCAAAGTGTAATTTCCTTTATCGATGATAAATTGGTTTTTACTGTTTTTAGAAACTGGAAGATGGTAAATTTTGTTTCCTCCAGATTGTGTTAGACGGACAATAATATTGCAATTCGAAGTATTGGTAATGACAGCGGCAGTTTGCTTTTGTTTTGGATCGGCGTCGTTGAGTAGGTAGGTGAGGACTTTCGCAGTTTCGTCATTTTTATTGATTTGATCTTTCGCGATAAGATCAGCAAACTCGCGACTTTCGTTGGTAGAGGAAGTTATACCCGAATTTGGACGATAGATAGCAACTGACGGAATCACGTCACATCCGACTAATGACAACAGTAATACTACAAGAAAATAGTTTTTTATTTTAAACATGAATTTTAAAAATAATTTTAATTTCTAGAGTTTTTAAAAGTAAATTCTCTAAAAAAATATGAAATTTAAAATTACAGAAATATGTTTTATTTTAAATCAAATTTCATTTAAAAAAGTTTTCTCCTAAAAAAAGCTGCCACAAAGGACAGCTTAATAGTTTTATCTAAATCTTTAGTTTTACAAAGAATAGTTAGGTGCTTCTTGTGTGATGATAACATCGTGTGGATGCGATTCTTTAAGACCGCTTCCTGTAATCATCACCATTTTAGAATCTTTTTGAAGTGTTTCAATATCTTTAGCACCGCAATAACCCATGCCAGCACGTAGTCCACCGGTCAATTGGAAAATAACATCCTCCAATTTTCCTTTGTAAGGTACACGTCCTTCGATACCTTCTGGAACGAATTTTTTAGCTTCACTTTGGAAGTAACGCTCTTTACCACCACGCTTCATCGCAGAAAGACTTCCCATACCTTGATAAGATTTGAAAGTTCTACCTTGGAAGATGATTTCTTCGCCTGGCGCTTCTTCGGTACCAGCCAAAAGAGAACCCAACATCACAGCACTTGCTCCACTAGCAATCGCTTTTACGATGTCGCCAGAAAGTTTGATACCGCCATCAGCAATAACCGCAACATTTTTCTTTTTAGCATATTCGTAAACGTTATATATTGCAGAAAGTTGAGGTACGCCGACACCCGCTACAACACGTGTTGTACAAATCGATCCTGGACCAACACCAACTTTTAGAACATTAGCGCCAGCTTTTATCAAATCTTTTGCAGCTTCGGCAGTTACGATGTTTCCGCCAACGATGTCTAGGTTAGGATAAGCTTTTTTAATTTCAGAAATTTTATCAAGAACACCTTTAGAATGTCCATGGGCAGAGTCAATCGCCACAATGTCAACGCCTGCAGCAACTAGTGCCTTAACGCGATCCATCGTGTCTTCGCCAACGCCAACACCCGCTCCAACGATTAGTCGCCCGTTTTCGTCTTTGTTAGCATTAGGATATTCCATTTGGTTGTCGATATCTTTAATAGTAATCAATCCAACCAATTTATTTTTCTTGTCAACGATCGGTAGTTTTTCAACACGATTTTTAAGAAGAATCTCTTTAGCTTTTTCTAAGTTGGTATCTTTGTCAGAGGTGATCAGATTTTCGATTGTCATAATCTCAGCGACTTTCATATCAAGGTTTTCCTGATATTTAACATCACGGTTTGTGATAATACCAACTAAGATTCCGTCAGCATCAACAACTGGAAGTCCAGAGATTTTGTATTTAGACATCAAGTCTTTGGCTTGTCCCAAAGTATGATCTTTTGACAAGGTTACGGGATCGGAAATCATGCCGTTTTCTGAACGTTTTACACGATTAACTTGTGCAGCTTGTTCAGCAATTGTCATGTTTTTGTGAATAAATCCTAAACCACCCACTCTTGCCAAAGCAATTGCTAAATCTGCTTCTGTAACTGTATCCATCGCTGCAGAAACGATTGGCGCATTAAGCGTGATTTTGTCTGTAAGTCTAGATTTTAAAGATACCTGATTCGGTAAAACTTCTGAGTAAGAAGGGATGAGAAGAACATCATCAAAAGTGATGGCTTGTTCAACAATTTTGTTATGAATAGACATTTTTACTTTCTTGCAAAATTAAAGCTTTTTAATGAATCCTGAAAATCAGGAAATTGATATTAACTAAATTTAATTTTTGTCTTTTCTATTGCTTGAAAATCAATTTGTTAATTCTTTTAGCGCAAGTCCCAACGGTTCTCTATTCCCAAAGTATTGTAGATTATCTTGAGGTGATATTTAACCGTATTCTCCGAAATATAGAGCTCAGCACCGATTTCTTTATTGGTTTTGCCGAGTTTTACAAGTTCGATAATTTCAAGTTGTCTATCGGTGAGATTGGTATTTTTAAAGTCAGAATCTTCGGTTTCATTTTTTGAATTAAATAAAATCTCATCTAGTTTTTTTCTGATTTCTAAATTCTCAGATTCAACTTCAAGACGTTTTTTTTTATTTTTAAATAAAGTAATTCCTAAATAGCCTAAAATGCCGAGAACAATTACAAATCCAACAATTACTAATAGTTGTTTCTTTTGTTGTGCTTCGTATTCTTTTCTTAGGTAGTCGGATGTTAGTTTCTTTTCGAGTTCGATAAGTTTTAGGCTATTAATATTGATTAAAGTATTGTCGTCTTCTTTGAGATTGTCCGCAATTTCGCGATAATATTTTGCTTTTTCGAGGTTGTTTTGATGGGTGTAAAATTCCCACATATTGATAGCTAGATTCTTTATATATAGATCTGTTTTATATTTTTCTGCATAATACATTGCTTTTCGAAAAGCTTCTTCAACTTTTTCTGGTTGATTGAGTTTTTGGTACAGAAACATTTTCTTACCATAAATATTGGGTAAATCTTTAGGACTTACTTTTTCGTAAATACTAATTGCATTATTAATTTTGTCATTGGCATCACCGTAGTTACCATCGATAATTTCAATAATGGCTAAGGCAGAAAGATAAAGACCTTTTGTTTCTTCATCGATTAATGATAAGTCGATGTTTTTGTTATCATTTATCATTTCCCGAATTTTCTCAAATCGTTGTAAGTCGAAAATGATAAAGAATTTTTCAATAGCGATCTTAGAATTTACTTCTTTTACTTTATCGGTTTTTAAGCCTTCTTCTAACGCGTAGTTGAGGTTGCCATAAGCTTCGTTAAAGTTGTATATCCTTTTATATGTCAAAGATTTTTGTAGATAAGCATTGTATTTTTCGTAATGTGAAGACTTTGGATTGTAAAGAACTTCATAGATTTTTATAATACTTTGTTCGTACTCATGCTTGTTATTAAGGACATATATTTCGTCATTGAATTTTTTCAGATTCCCATTTTGGGCAGAAATAAAACAACTAAAGACTAATAGAATAAGGATATATAAAGTTTTCATCTAATTAAAAAAAAAATTATGAAAGGCTCTATTGTAAACTTTCACGAAGATTCCAGCGGTTTTCGATACCGAGATTGCTGTATATAATTTTGAGGTGATATTTAACTGTATTTTCAGAAATGTAAAGTTTTTCGCCAATTTCTTTATTTGTTTTTCCGAGTTTTACAAGGTTCACAATATCTATTTGTCGATCTGTAAGGTTGTAATTGGCAAGATTTATTTTGTCTTCACCTTGCTCATTCACTTCACTTGTAAGTTTTTCGAGTTCGGTGCGAATACGGTTGTTTTCGCGAAGGATAAGCTTATTTTTTTCTCTGTTAGATTGATATAACTTAACAACAACCACTAAAAAAGCTAGCAAAATAGCGGATGCAAAAGCGAGGATGTATTTAATTTTTTTTTGGTAATCGAGTTCTATATTTTTTCTTTTGTTCAAAAGGTTTCTTTCGAGAACAGATAATTTTCCATTTTGAAATGCAGCATTATATCTAGCTGAGATTTCGACACCCTGATTCTCGTAGAGATAAGCATTTTTATAATCTTCGAAAGTCAGAAAAAAATGGCTCATCGTGTAATATAAAGATATTTTGTAGATATCCATATTGTATTTTTCAGCATAATAGATCCCTTTATCAAAGGCGTTTTGCGCTAGGTTTCTATCTTGAAGATGTTCTGAAAGTCCAATGATTTTGGTGTATATAAGTGGAAGATGTTTTGGGCTTTTCCGTTCCAAAATGCCAATCGCATCCTCCAAAGTCAACTGTGCGGCATTGTAATTTTTATTGATGATTTGTAGGACAGCGACCGCACTTAGGTAGAAAGCTTGCGTCTCGGCATCTAGCAAATCAATATTTTTTTTGGATAAATCTTTAATAAGTTTTTCGGCTTTATCGAAGTTTCGTAAGTCGAATTCTACAAACATCTTTTCCGTTAAAACACGAACTTCTGCTTCTTCAACAAAGTCTGTATCTTTCGCTTCCTCAAAAGCTAAATCTAGGTTTTCTAGAACTTCTGGATAATTGTAAAGTCTTTTAAAAGTTAAAGCTTTTTGAAGGTAAGCATTGTAACGTTCGTAGTTTTGGGATTTTTTATTGTGAAGGATTTCTTCAAGTTTAATGATAGACTCTTCGTATTTGTAGGCGTCGTTAAGTTGTGAAATCTCTTTATTAAGCGCTTCAGAATTTATCTGTTGCGCTTTCGTGTTGAGATAGAGACAAAAAAATATTAAAACGAATAGAAATTTATTCATTTAGTAAATTCTCGGATTAGTTTAGTTTTTGAACACGGGGATAATTCCAGAATTGTGAAATTATTCGCTAAAATAATAAAATATTTTTAAAACTGTAATAATCCAAATTAATGAACTATGAATTCTAAAATCGACTCACAATTCCCCAATGGATTTTGGTTTCAGAAAATTTAAAAGGATTTCCGAATTGATTTCCGTTCGAGATTTGGAAACTCATCAAACCAACGGGCAAGA
This sequence comes from Soonwooa sp. T0.1_25, assembly GCF_057652215.1. Taxonomy (NCBI): domain Bacteria; kingdom Pseudomonadati; phylum Bacteroidota; class Flavobacteriia; order Flavobacteriales; family Weeksellaceae; genus Soonwooa; species Soonwooa sp. T0.1_25. Next base: position 492,633 of record NZ_JBYFBZ010000001.1, read on the forward strand.
AGAAATTAAAACCCAATCCCAAACTGTAAAGACTTGGACTGGCATTCAGACTTTTGTTAGACATTGTACCATACTGTGCGAAAACGTCGAAGAACGCTTGATCGTTGACGAGATAACGATATTCGGCGCCACCAAAGGCATAGAAGTCGCTGACCAAACTTAATTCGTTAAAACCTCGCATCGAATTCCAACCACCAAATCTAAAAAGTTCGTTGACGGACAAATCGTTTTTTGCCGATAACAAAGCAGATTCACCACGAAGATTCAGATAATGATTTCCTTTTAGATGAAAATTATGTTCGCCTGAAACAAAGTAACGCATTTGGTTAACCGAGAGATTGGTTTTATCGTAATTACTTTTAATAAAATCAACTTCTGCTCGGATATTTGTATTGTAAATAAACAACGGAATGTCGCTTCCAGATTGATATTGATACCAAACACCAATACCTTTTTTAGTGAAATCTTGAGCTTGCGTATACAGAGAATCTAGAACGGCTGACGATTCAAAAATCCCTCGAAGTCCAATTTTTTGATTCTGTGATAAATGTAAATACAATGCAGGACGGAATTTCACCGTTGCAAAAGTCGAATCTTGTCGATAGATATTAACGCCAACATTAACGCCGACATTCGACTTAAAAGTGTACGGAATATCGGTTTGCAAATCAAAAGTTTGACCTTTGTCAGGATTACGTTGCCAGTAAAGACTAATGCTTTCAAAACCGTTGAACATATTACGAAGCGCAATATTAATTGTTCCGTTAAAAGTGAATTTCTCGGTTTTATCGTTTCCAAAACCTAACATTCCATCAAAATTGTTGACACGTTTTTTTTGAAGAAAAAGATAAATTTGTGTAGAATCTTTCGTGAACAAAGTTTGCGGCGGTTTTTCCAAACTTACAAAAGTGTGACCTTGTAGATCTTTGTTGATGGCGACAAGGTTTTTATCATCGTACACTTTCCCGAGATAGGCTTTTTCTAGATTTTTAACAAAACGTTTGGGGACGCGCTCGTAACCGCGAACAACAAAAGAATTGATGCGTCGCTGTTGCGCAGGTACCACCGAAATTTCTATCGTTGGCTTATCGTTTTTAATCTCAATAAATTTTGTTCTAACACGATTAAATGCAAAACCTTTGTCTCTATATCTTTGATTAATTTTTAGCTTTAAAGAATCCAAATTTTTGACATAAATCTCCTTAGGATAATTGAATTCTTTTTGCAAACTATCCGAAAATTTAACTTGCGCTTGGTTAAAGTTGGGACCTTTGTCATAATAGATTTCGGTGTGTTGGTCTTTATTTTCTACCGAGTGTAATTTTGCAAAAAAGTAAGAGGTTTGCGCGAGACTGTCCAAAAACTTAACTGCCGCTGCCGAATCTTTTACGATGTTTTTCGTTTGCGTGTCTTTGTCAATCAGCCAAAAATCCCGTTGCTGTGCTTGCAAAAACACAGTCCAAAAAATCGCAATGATATAGAGTAGAGATTTCGGCATTAACAACGACCAACATTAGTTTAACAGAAATTACTTTAGATTATTGTATTTCTTCATCAGATGTTCGTATAAGTTTTGTGGCAAAATCCATTTCAACGGAACACCAATTTTTTGTCCAAAAGCACCAAAATAATAATGCGCTTTCCAGCTTGATTTTTGTAGAATTTGATCGATGTAGATGGCGACTTCCATTGTTTCATTGCCTTTGTCCACATGCGCGTTCATCAAAGCGTAGACTTTTTTAAAAATTTCTTGATAAGGTGCCGAGACATTGGTTTTGATGCGGTTGTCGGCAATATTGGTTTTGATGTCGCCAAGGTGAAGCGAGCAGACATTCACGTTCCACTGTTCAACTTCGTAGCGCATCGCTTCGGTAACCTTGTCGACCGCCGCTTTTGAGGCCGAATAAAATCCTCGGAAAGGCAAGCCCATCTCGCTACCAATACTCGAAATGTTAATGATTTGCCCTCTTTTTTGGGCACGCATGGTTGGCATTATGGCACTTATCATTTGCACCGTTCCGACCAGATTCAGGTTAAAAAGTTTTAAAATCTCATCTTGGCCAGAATCTTCTACAGCGCCTACCATTCCCATTCCAGCATTGTTGATGAGAACATCGATTTTGCCTTCTTTTTCAAGAATTTTCCCAACTGCATTTTTAACGTCATCATTCTTAGTGACATCCGTTGGTAGGCACATAAAATGTGGACTATCGGTCGTTTTCCGGCTAAGACCGTAGACTTTATTTCCTTTTTTACCAAAATATTCTGCAAGCGCAAAACCGATTCCAGTCGAACTTCCCGTGATGATGTATACTTTTGACATTTTATTAATTTTTAGGAGCAAGACCATTTTGTCGTTCTATGACAATATGGACCCGCTGTTCGCTATATCTTTTGTTGGTCGCTCGGTCGGCTACGCTACGCTCCGCCGCCTCACTCCCACACAAAAGGATGCCGCTTCCATCGGGGCTAGCGATAACTATTTTTACTTTTGTTTGATTATAATTGTTCGGTCACTTTTTTAAAATCTGTCCAAAATTCGGGATAAGATTTTTCAACCACTTGATCGTCCAAGATCTCAAGATCGTAGAGCAAAACTGCAGGTGCAAAAGCCATAGCCATACGATGATCATTATAAGTTTCGACTTGGATGTGTGCGTCAGCTTCACCAAAGTTGACAGATTCGATCCTGTCGTTGGTGATGATGGTTGTTGCGCCCAGTTTTTTTAATTCGTTTTGAAGCGCAACCAATCTATCCGTTTCTTTAACCTTTAGCGTTTGCAGACCAGTTATCGAAAACGGAATCTTCAAAAGCGTCGCCGTCACACACAAAGTTTGTGCAATGTCAGGACAATCATTCATATCCAAACTAATAAACTCGATAAGCTCATGATGCGGATCGGGCATTAATGCAATGCTGTTTTCCGCAAAATCTGATAATGTATCAATCCCGAAAAATTTCCAATACAATTCTTTTATAACGCTGTCGCCCTGCAAAGACAATGTTTTAAAACTTTTTAGATTAATAACTTTTCGACCAATTGCTGCCAAAGAATAATAATAAGATGCAGATGACCAATCGCTTTCCACTTCGTAATGTTGTGTTCTTAGGCTTTCTGTATGCGCTTCGATTTTAATTTGTTGACCGTCAAGTTTAGCTTCAATACCAAGATTATGCAGAATATGTAAAGTCATTTCCAGATAAGGACGAGAAGTGATTTCGCCAACCAGATTGATGTTAAGACCATTTTCTAGTTTAGCACCAATCAACATCAAAGATGTAATAAACTGACTCGAAATATTAGCAGGAATTTCAACTTCGTTTTTAGAAAGTTTTTTACCAACAATCTTTAAAGGCGGAAAACCATCATTTTCCAAATATTCAATATCAGCACCTAAAGATTTTAAAGCCGAAACCAAATCTTTAATCGGGCGTTGTTTCATTCTGTCCGAACCCGTCAAAGTCACCGTTCTTCCTTCTTGTATCGCCAGATAAGACGTTAAAAATCGCATCGCTGTTCCCGCATGATGGATGTCGATAACATCGCCAGTTTGGTTAAGCGCAGCCTCTAGGAGTTGCGTGTCCTGCGAATTTGATAAATTGAGAATGTCGATATGATTATACAGACCGGCCAAAATCAAAAGACGGTTCGAAATACTTTTCGAACCGGTAATTTGTATCTGTTGTCCGTCTATCAGTTGGGACTTTTTTAATAGCATAAAAGCTTTATTTTAGTTTTTCATTTTGAGCATGCCTTTCTGCATCACGCTCGGTTTTTAGTTTCATTTTTTTATCGAAAGCAGATTGCAAGTCCACGCCAGTTTGGTTAGCTAGACATAAAGTTACAAAGAGAACATCGGCCAATTCTTCACCCAAATCTTTGGATTTGTCAGATTCTTTTTCACTTTGTTCACCATAACGACGGGCAATAATTCTTGCTACTTCGCCAACTTCTTCGGTCAACATCGCCATATTGGTCAACTCGTTAAAATATCTAACGCCAACCGTTTTTATCCAAGCATCGACTTCTTGTTGAAGTTTTGTGATCTCCATTTTTAAAAGAGAATCTATTAAAATTCGTAAGCTCCAATTGTTGATGGACTCTTTCTATCTGTGCCAGTAATATCTTTTTCACCAGCCACAAGACGTATGCCTTTTCCGATTGCGCCAGAACCTTCTTTAACTTTTAAATTCATTTTGTGAATATAGTAGTTGGCGAATTTGGGTTCCACGTTTTTGATAGAATTTTGGATGTTGTTATTGTTTTCAAAAGCGAAACCTGCTTTATCATCATATTTTAACAAAGAGTTTTTAATGTTATAATTAAAGACTTGTCCAGTCGTTGGAGCAAAAAGAACTGCATTTGACAAATTGTTATAAGCAATCGAGTTAGTCATGTTGAAAATAAGCGGTTCTTTATACTCGTTATCGCCGTCTTTCCAAGAGTTGGTTGCGTAGATGCTCAAGCCGGAAAGACTTCCATTTAAGTCCCAATAATTTGCAAAAGTACTGTATGTCAAATTGTATGTACCACCTTTAAAGATTGCTAAATCTGCTTCGCCGCAATTGTTCATCACCAAATTGTTGGTTTTCAAAGTTGCACCAATTGCATAGATTCCAAAACTCTGGAAAGTGTGGATAATGCTATTGTTGATTGTTGCAGTATTATCTTTTAGTTGCAGACCAACCGTTCCACCATAGACTTTGGCGTAGTTCATATTAAGTGTAGAGGCAGCATCCATGCGTATTCCGTTCCAGTTTGCTGGTAGCGTGTCGTATCTCGTATCATTTCTATCACCACGGAAGATTACTTCGTTTTGATAGTCACCTTGTACATCAAGCCGCGCGCTTTTAGAAATTTTAAGTCCACTTTTCTTATGGAAATAGACTTTAGTTCCTTTTTCTATTGTCAGCCTTTTGCCTTCCGCAAGTGTTAAGTCGCCAAAAATAATTTTGGCTTTATCGTTTTTCCAAGTTGTATCGTCGGATAAGATGTTCGGATTTTTATCAGACTGAATAAAATACTCAGCATCTTGTACCACTGAGAAAAGCGTCACTTTTTGTTGTCCAGCTGAGGTTTCGAAGACCACTTTGTCTTCTGCAATCGCTTCGGGTGCGTTGGCAGTCGGCGCAATTTCTACAAAAACAAAAAGGCTGTCATTTTTTCTTAAAGGGATATTTTTAAAATCAGTTCCTGACTTTCCATCAACATTAATACGATAAAGAGAAGCATTACCTCCTTCTAGGGAAATTCTCGGGATTTGCACATCTTTATTGTCGTTATTATAGACTTTTACAGCATAAGTTTCGGAACGCATTTGGTTATAAACGGTGTCACAAAACACTGTGTCTGTCGAAAATTTCAACGATTGTACTGGCGTATCAAAAACGATATCGTCATTTTTACAAGAGAATAAAAATAAAGCACACCAAAAAGCTAATCCTAAAAGTACTCGTAGTTTCATCAAATTTTTTTAAAGTGTTTCAAAACTACAATAATTTTTTTTTTCAATCAATCTAAATTGAACTTAATCCTAAATATTGATTAAAATCACTAACTAACGTTTGTTAGTGTCGTTTATTTTTTTATATTTGTAAACGACCAATCACAAGATATTAATCTCGAAAATGATTTTTAATCCCAATGCAGAAGCTTTCTAAGTCTCGAACTCTAGTGAAATGGGACCAATTGTTGGTCGTGCTGATGAGATGGTGATTATTAGCGGTGTTAATTTTTTTCATACTCAGATTGCTGATGTTTTGGAAACTTATGATTTTGCTTCTGCTAATTATCAAAACAAATTAACACGAAAATCGGCAATGGATATAGTGAAAGTCTCAGTGGGAATTGAAGACGCCTTTTTGAGAAGTTGTGATATTTCTAAAATTTCATGCGAAAATAGAATATCAAGTGTATAAAATTAAAGATTGCATCGGATTGTCAATGGAAGTATGTCTTTGTAATAATGGTGATTTGCCAAGAAGTGAAGGAGGAAAGCTTAACCGAATTGTGGATAATCGAAATATCTAATTTAAAACGTAAAAATGGAATTAACCCAACCCAAAAAAAATATTAACGAAAGCAATTTGGAGGATTTTCTTAAGAATGCTTATCGACTGATGTTTACTGCTAAAAGTCTTACCGAATTGTATGAGGAAGAAAAACGTGTGGCTTCGAAATATGTGCATGCCACGTCTCGCGGGCACGAAGCGATACAATTAGCGGTAGGATTACAGCTTTTACCACAAGATTTTTTGAGTGCTTATTATCGTGATGATAGCATCCTTTTAGGTATTGGGATTACACCTTACGAGTTGATGCTTCAACTTTTAGCAAAGCGTGATGATCCTTTTTCTGGTGGTAGAACCTATTATTCTCATCCGAGTTTGAGACGTGACGACCTGCCGAAAATTCCGCATCAGAGTAGTGCAACTGGTATGCAAGCAATTCCAACAACGGGTGTTGCGATGGGTCTTAAATATAAAGAAGAATTGGGTCTTGCCGAAGGTTTCGATGATAAGCCAATTGTAGTATGCTCTCTTGGAGATGCAAGTTGTACGGAGGGCGAAGTGGCAGAGGCGTTCCAAATGGCAGCGCTTAAGCAACTTCCGATTTTGTATTTGGTACAAGATAATGAGTGGGATATTTCGGCGCATGCTTCAGAAATTCGTGCTCAAGATATATCAAAATATATTCAAGGTTTTGAAGGGATAGAGGCGAGGACAATCGATGGAACGGATTTTATTAAATCTTACGAAACAGTTAAAGAATGTATCCGCATTATTCGTGAAGAACGTCGACCGATGATGATTCATGCGAAGGTTCCTTTATTAAATCACCATACTTCTGGGGTTAGAAAAGAATGGTACCGTGACGATTTGGAAGAAGCAGCGACAAGAGATCCACTTCCAAAACTTAGAGAAAAATTATCAGAATTCGGAATCGACGATTCTGAAGTTTCAACGATAGAAAATGAGGTTTTAAACCTTGTTAAAACCGATTATCAAAGAGCTTTGCAAGCGGAAGATCCTCGACCAGAAGATTTGTTCACCCACGATTTTGTGCCAACACCAATTACCGAAGAAAAAGGAATACGTGTGCCAGAAGGCAAAGTGCCAACCGTAATGGTGGATTGCGCTTTGTTCGCCATTCGAGAAATTATGGACAAACATCCCGAATCTTTGTTGTACGGACAAGATGTTGGTGCACGTTTGGGTGGTGTTTTCCGTGAAGCGATTACTTTGGCGGGACAATTTGGCGACAAAAGAGTTTTCAATACACCAATCCAAGAAGCATTTATTATTGGATCAACGGTTGGTATGAGTGCTGTTGGGCTAAAACCAATTGTTGAGGTTCAGTTTGCTGATTATATTTGGCCAGGTCTTAATCAATTGTTTACCGAAGTAGCAAGAAGTTGTTATTTATCAAACGGAAAATGGCCAGTATCCATGATTTTGAGAGTTCCGATTGGCGCTTACGGAAGTGGTGGACCTTACCATTCAAGTTCTGTGGAAAGTGTTTTAACGAATATTAAAGGAATTAAAATCGCTTATCCATCGACAGGAGCAGATCTTAAAGGTTTGATGAAGTCGGCTTATTACGATCCAAATCCAGTAGTGATGTTGGAACATAAAGGACTTTATTGGTCAAAAATTGCAGGAACTGAAGAAGCAAAAACAATTGAGCCAGACGAAGATTATATCATTCCATTTGGGAAAGCTAGAGAAGTCTTGTTAGCAGATTCTCAAAAAGAGCGATCAACATTGACGATTATCACTTACGGAATGGGTGTTTATTGGGCGAGCAATACTGCTAAAGATTTTGAAGGTCGTGTAGAAATTATCGATTTAAGAACTTTGGCACCGCTTGACGAAAAAAGAATTTTTGAAAGTGTTAAAAAGCATAATCGTTGTATCGTTTTAACAGAAGAACCAGTACAGAATAGCTTTGCGCAAAGCATTGCAGCAAGAATTTCGGATACATGTTTCCGCGATTTGGATGCGCCTGTTAAAGTGGTTGGCGCTGAGAATATGCCAGCCATTCCACTTAACTCTGTTTTAGAAGAAACCATGCTTCCAAATGCTGAGAAATTAAAAATACAAATCGATCAGCTTTTAAAATATTAAAATGGCGCCATTAAGAACTAAAGTAAATAAAAGAGAACTTATCCTTACCGAAGCTTCGAAGCTTTTCAAAGATCGTGGTTTTGGCGGAACGGGCATGCGCGATATTGCTGAAAAAGTCGGTATGGAAGCAGCGTCGATGTACAATCATATCAAATCTAAAGACGAAATTTTAGAGTTGATTTGTTTTAAAATTGCTGACGCTTACACAACGCAACTTTCAGAAATTGCAGATACCGAGGCTAGTTTTCAAGATAAATTAAAACAAATTATCAAAGTCCACATAGACTTGATGATTCACGACGCAGCCGCGGTTTCGGTTGCAAATAACGATTGGAAGTATCTTCGTGATGAAAAGAAGGAAGAATATAAAAGCATCAGAAAATCTTACGAAAGAAGTTTTGCCTTTGTTCTTGAAGAAGGTATGAAAACTGGAGAATTCAAAACCATGAATGTTTCTGTAGCTTTGTTCACAATCTTGTCATCTTTGCGCTGGATCGAGCTTTGGTACAAGCCAAGCCGAGATATTTCGGCGGAAGAATTAGAAGAAGAGCTTTCAACAATTTTACTTAACGGAATAAATATTTAATAGATAATGTCAACAACTTTTCATCCTCTCAAAATAAAACAAATCAAACGCGAAACGCCAGACTGTGTTTCGGTAAGTTTTGACGTGCCAGAGGACTTAAAAGAGCAATTCAAATTTACGCAAGGACAATATTTAACATTCAAACAAATTAACGACGGCGAAGAGATTAGACGTTCGTATTCAATTTGTGCAAGTCCCTGCGAAGATGAACTAAAAGTTGCGGTGAAGAAGATCACGGATGGCGTATTTTCGAGCTATATCAACGATGTTGCAAAAGAAGGCGACGTGGTAGAAGTAATGACGCCACAAGGAACTTTCTTTACAGAACTAAAACCTGACAACAAAAAAACTTATGTTGCATTTGCGGCAGGAAGTGGCATTACACCAGTGATGTCAATCGTAAAATCTGTCCTAAAAAACGAACCTAACAGCAACTTTGTTTTAATCTACGGAAACCGAAACAAAGCGCACATTATCTTTAAAGAAGACATCGAAGCACTTAAGAATATCTTTATGGATAGACTTAGTGTTTATCATATTTTGAGTCGCGAAATTGCTGACGCCGATTTGTTGGCGGGACGTATCACAGGAGAAAAAGCGAAGTTGTTTTTAGAGCACATTGTCCCTGTTAATAATATTGATGAGGTTTTCCTTTGCGGACCAGAAGATATGATTCTTGGCGTTCGCGATACCTTGCAAGACGCAGGTTTAGAGCCTAAAAAGATTCATTTTGAATTGTTTTATAGTGCGACAGCTGAGGAGAAGAAAAAAGAACATGCACAAGCGGTTAACAGAGCAGACGATAAATACAGTAAAGTAACCGTTAAGTTGGACGCATCGGCGCTTAATATGGATTTGGCTTATCACGGTCAGACCATTTTGGATGCTGCATTGCAGAATGGCGCAGATTTGCCATACGCTTGTAAAGGCGGTGTTTGTGCGACTTGTAAGTGTAAATTGGAGAAAGGCGAAGTCGAAATGGACATCAATTATTCTTTGGAGCAAGATGAGTTGGATGCAGGATTTATCCTGTCTTGTCAGGCGCATCCGCGTTCGGAGGAAGTTATTGTTAACTTTGACATCAAGTAATTATAGATTGATTATTTGGGCAGCTTTTCCGCCTTCCGCTCCCGCTATTTTTTTGCAAAAGCTTAATCCGCCGCAAAAAAAATGAGCTCCGCTCAAATCGAGGAACGAGATTCATCGATTCAAAAAATGAATTTAAGAAATGAGATAAGTCGGGCTGCGACAACATAACGCAGAAATGTTTTGCTCCTTCGGACAAACCATAAAAATAATAATCAGCCCCAACGGGGCGATTTAACCAAGGATAGGATGTAATTCTATCAAGAAAGAGGAAGAATGTTAAGCCCCAACGGGGCGATTTAACAAAGAATAGGATGCAATCCTATCAATGAAAAAAAAGATTATTAATCGACATAAAATAGGATTTGTCCTATCTTATAAATGATTTAAAAAATTTAATTCCATTAAAAAATAAAATTATGGAAACAACAGAAATCAACTTGGAACAACATTTCCAAAACAAAATCGATAACGAAATCCGCATCGAACCAAAAGATTGGATGCCGGAAGCTTATAGAAAGACGCTTATTCGTCAGATTTCTCAACACGCACATTCCGAGATTGTTGGGATGTTGCCGGAAGCCAATTGGATTACCAGAGCACCAAGCTTGAAACGTAAAAAAATCCTTTTAGCAAAAGTTCAAGATGAAGGCGGACATGGTTTATACCTTTATTGTGCAGCCGAAACTTTAGGCGTAACACGTGACGAAACACTTCGTGACCTACATTCAGGGAAAGCAAAATATTCAAGTATCTTCAATTATCCAACATTAACTTGGGCAGATATGGGTGCAATTGGTTGGTTGGTAGACGGTGCGGCAATTCTTAACCAAGTGCCATTGTGTAGAGCATCTTATGGCCCTTATGCAAGGGCGATGGTTAGGATTTGTAAAGAAGAAAGTTTCCACCAACGTCAAGGTTACGAGTTGATGATGAAGTTGGCTCAAGGCTCACCGGAACAAAAAGAAATGGCACAAGACGCATTCAACCGTTGGTGGTGGCCAACCTTGATGATGTTTGGACCTCGTGATGCCGAATCAGGAAACACCGAAGCTTCTATGAACTGGAGAATTAAACGTTTCTCAAACGATGAGTTAAGACAACGATTTGTAGATATGACGGTGCCACAAGCCGAATATTTAGGATTGACAATTCCAGATCCAGATTTAAAGTTCAACGAAGAAACTGGACACTACGAATTCGGAGAAATCGATTGGGAAGAATTCTGGAATGTCGTTAAAGGCAACGGAATGTGCAACAAAGAAAGACTCGAAGTACGTCGCAAAGCTTTCGACGAAGGCGCTTGGGTACGAGACGCGGCAACAGCTTACCACGAAAAAAGAAAACAAAAAGAACAACAGAAAAAAATAAGTTAAGATGCAAAATAACGAATGGCCACTTTGGGAAGTCTTCATCAGAAGCCGCCAAGGACTAGATCACAAACATGTTGGTAGCCTTCATGCTGCCGATGCAGAAATGGCAATTCAAAATGCCAGAGATGTTTACACCAGACGTTTGGAGGGTGTTAGTATTTGGGTTGTTGAGTCCAAATTTATCACCGCTTCTAGTCCCGACGATGCAGGTGCATTTTATGAGCCTTCGGAGGACAAGGTATACAGACATCCGACCTTCTACCACGTTCCTGAAGAAATCAAAAATATGTAAAACAATTTGGGCAGCTTTTCCGTCCTCCGTTCCCGCTTTTTTGTTTCGCTACGCTACACAAAAAGAGCTCCACTCAGGCCGGGCTGCAGATTCGGGTTCCGATTTTAATTTTCGGAGGAAGATAAAATTTTTAGCCCAATTGGACTTAATTATAAAGTCCATCAACAAATTTAAAATTAAAACTTGCGCATTTTAGCGTTTCAAGTAAAATGGAAAATAAAGAAAACAACCAGCTCAACTATCTTCTTCATTTGGCAGATACCAGCATGATTCTTGGGCAACGTTTGTCAGAATGGTGTGGCAAAGGACCTGTTTTAGAACAAGATATTGCATTGTCAAATATTGCTTTGGATCTTTTAGGAGAAGCATCTCATTATTATGAGTTAGCGGCTAATCTACAAGGTGAAGGCAAAACTGAAGACGATTTAGCATTTTTACGCAACGAAAGAGATTTCAAAAATCTTTTAATCACCGAACGTCCAAACGGACATTTCGGAGATACCATTGCAAGACAGTTTTACTTCGATATCTATCATGTTTTGTTGTTAAATGAACTGAAGAAATCTTCAAATTCAGAAATTGCAGCCATCGCTGAAAAATCTTTGAAGGAAGCAACTTACCATACAAAATGGAGCTCAGAATGGGTAATCCGTTTAGGTGATGGCACTGAAGAAAGTCATGATAAAATTCAAAAATCAATTCTTGATTTTGTTGATTATACCGACGAAATGTTCATTCCAACTAATTGGGAAAGGTCTTTGATAGCTTCAGGTGAAATGCCAGACATCACAACTTTTAAAGATAAATGGATAACTCGTGTTAATCAGGTTTTAGAAGAAGCGACGTTGACTGTTGATTTTTCAAAATCAAGAAAATTAATTGGTGGTAAAGACGGTAAACATACCGAGGCTTTAGGTTACATATTTGCAGAAATGCAATATATGCAACGCACTTACCCTAATATGGAATGGTAAATTAGTTGAGCCACTTCGTAGTTCTCCTCATACTAATCTTTACATTTGAAAATATGCTTCAACTTGTATAGTCCCGAAGGTACGAATTATCATAGCATTGGGTTTTAACCGATGGCTAAAATTAATAACGACGATTACAAACCGTCGAAATAGCAGCAAGAAATGCAGTTTAAAGAAGAACAAATTTGGCGGTTTTTAAGTGAAGTACAGGATCCAGAAGTTCCTGTGCTTAACATTTTGGAACTTGGCATTGTCAGAGAAGTTCTTATCAAAGATGATGATGTCGAAGTTGTTGTAACGCCAACATATTCAGGTTGTCCAGCAACATCAATGATCAATAAGTCAATTCGATTAAAACTTATTGAAAAAGGTATCAAGAATGTAAAATTAACCAATCGATTAAGTCCGGCTTGGACGACTGATTGGATGACAGCGGAGGCAAAAGAAAAACTAAAAGCTTATGGCATTGCGCCACCAGTTTATTCTAAAACAAATCAAGACGATTTGTTTGCAAAGCCCGATGAGGTGCCTTGTCCACATTGCGGATCAAGTCATACAAAATTGATAAGTCAATTTGGATCGACGGCTTGCAAAGCATTATATCAATGCGAAGACTGCCGCGAACCTTTTGACTATTTTAAATGTCATTAATAAAAATGAAATTCTAATATTAAAAAGTAAATGAAAATAGGAATTGTAGGAAGTGGCGCAATGGGAAGCGGAATTGCTCAAGTTGTCGCAATGGCGGGCAATGATATTTGTCTGTACGATAGCAATCCGATTGCGTTAGAGAAAGCTGGCGCTAATCTAGAAGCAACCTTTCAAAAACTGGCTGACAAAGGAAAAATTTCTTTGCAAGATTCTGAACTTTATTTTAGTAAAATTCGATTAGTTAATAAATTGGATGAACTTTCGCATTCGGAATTAATTATAGAAGCAATTATCGAAGATTTAGATATCAAAAAAGATTTGTTTCAAAAATTAGAAAATTTAGTATCTGAAGATTGTATTTTGGCAAGTAACACGTCTTCGTTGTCAATGGCTTCTATTGCAGCGTCTTGCCAAAAACCAAATCGTGTTATCGGAATTCACTTTTTTAATCCAGCACCTTTGATGGCTTTGGTTGAAATTATTCCTGCTGTACAAACCAATCCTGCTATAGTTACACAAACGAAATCTTTAGTTGAAAACTGGAAAAAACTTCCTGCTATTGCGAAAGATACACCAGGATTTATCGTGAATCGTGTGGCAAGACCTTTCTATGGAGAAGCAATCAGAATTTTAGAAGAAGGCGTTGCAGATTGTGCGACGATTGATTATGCCATGACAAGTTTGGGAGGTTTCCGAATGGGACCTTTCCTGTTGATGGATTTTATAGGACATGACGTTAACTATCGTGTTACAGAAAGTGTTTTCAAGGAGTTTTTCTATGATCCAAAATTTAAACCATCGTTTACTCAAAAACGATTATTCGAAGCTGGATTTTATGGAAGAAAGTCGGGTAGAGGTTTTTATGACTATTCAGAAAATGCGACACAGCCAGAACTAGATACAAATCCTAAACTTTTAGAAAAAATTTTTAAAAGAGTTTTAATAATGTTGATGAATGAAGCAGCAGATGCCTATTTCTTAAATATTGCTTCAGTTGAAGATATCGATGTTGCAATGACTAAAGGCGTTAATTACCCGAAAGGACTATTAGCTTGGGCAGACGAATTTGGACTTCAAAATTTAGAAAAAGAATTGGATGAACTTTATAACTTCTATCATGAAGATCGCTACCGTTGTAGTCCAATTATCCGTCGTTTAGCCAAAGAAAACAAAACTTTTTATTAACGATAGAAAAAAATATTAATTGTAAAATCTAATATCAAAAAAAATGAACCAAGTATATATAGTAGACGGTGTTCGTACACCAATCGGAAAACTTAAAGGAAGTTTAGCTAGCATACGTCCAGATGATATGGCGGCTTTTGTTATTAAAAAACTTTTGGAGCGTAACACGAATATCGACCAAAAAAGAATTTATGATGTCGTGTTAGGTTGTGCCAATCAAGCAGGTGAGGACAACAGAAATGTCGCTCGTATGTCAGCTTTGCTTTCCGGTTTGGATTATCACGTTCCCGGCGAAACGGTGAATAGACTTTGCGCTTCCGGTTTGTCAGCGGCGATTAATGCAGCAAGAGCAATTCAGGTTGGCGATGCCGACTTGATGATTTCTGGCGGTGTCGAAAATATGACACGTGGTCCATTGGTGATTTCAAAAACAGAAACGCCTTTTGGTGGCGATTCAAAAATATATGATACAACTTTCGGATGGCGTTTTATCAACCCAAAAATGAAAGAAATGTATGGTGCTGATGCCATGGGCGAGACGGCAGAAAATCTTGCTGAGCGTGACCAAATTTCGCGTGAAGACCAGGATTTGTTTGCCTATAATTCTCAGCAGAAAGCTAAAGTTGCTCAGGAAAACGGAAGATTGTCTAAAGAAATTGTCGGCGTTAATATTCCTCAAAGAAAAGGTGAAGATATAATTTTTGACAAAGACGAATTTCCTAAAAACGATACAACAGTTGAAGGTTTATCAAAACTGAGAACGGCTTTCAAAAAAGATGGAACTGTAACTGCTGGTAACGCTTCAGGATTAAATGATGGTGCGGCAGCTAATCTTCTTGCTTCAGAACAAGCAATTAAGGAATTTGGTTTAACACCAAAAGCAAGAATTGTATCAAGCGCTGTTGCTGGTGTAGAGCCACGAATCATGGGAATTGGTCCTGTTAAAGCCGCAGAATTGGCTTTGCAAAAAGCAGGTCTTACTTTTAATGATATTGATATTATTGAATTAAACGAAGCTTTTGCAGCACAAAGTTTAGCCTGTATCAGAGCTTGGGGCTTGGCGGATGACGATTCGAGAATCAATCCAAACGGAGGTGCAATCGCATTAGGTCATCCACTAGGAATGAGTGGCGCAAGAATCCTGAATTCTGCAATGTATGAACTTCATAATCAAAATAAAAAATATGCGCTGGCAACAATGTGTGTAGGTTTGGGACAAGGTTTTGCGGTGGTAATTGAGAAGGTTTAATTAGTTGTAAAAAGTAGAATGTACAAATTAAAAAGTACATTTAACGACACATTCTACTTTGTACATTTTCATAAATACATAAATACAAAAAAAATGAATCAACTAGAAAATTATGCGCTCGGAAGATGGATAAAAGGTGAGGGAGAAGGGCAGGCTTTATATAATTCGATTAATGGAGAATTGGTAGCAACAGCAACTTCCAAAGGTCTGGATTTTGCGGAAATGATGGACTATGCCAGAAAAATTGGCGGCCCGGCTCTTCGGAAATTAACTTTTCAGGAAAGAGGATTAATGTTAAAGAAACTCGCATTCCATCTTTTGGAAAAGAAAGAAACTTTCTATAAAGTGAGTTGGGCAACCGGCGCAACCAAAGCAGATTCCTGGGTAGACATCGAAGGCGGAATTGGAAATCTTTTTGCTAACGCATCACTCAGAAGGCAATTTCCCGATTTACCTTATTACATCGACGGCGATGCGGTGAAGCTTTCGAAGGAAGGAACGTTCATCGGACATCATATTTGCACTCCGAAACGTGGTGTTGCAATTCATATTAATGCATTTAATTTTCCGGTTTGGGGAATGTTGGAGAAAATTGCGGTCAATCTTTTGGCTGGCGTTCCGGCAATTGTAAAACCTGCAACAGCAACCAGTTTTCTAACCGAAGTTGTCGTTAAAGAAATTATTGCTTCCCAAATTTTACCTGAAGGAAGTCTGCAATTGATTTGTGGTTCAGCCAACGGAATTCTGGATAATGTGACAATGGAAGATGTTGTGACATTTACAGGTTCGGCTTCAACAGGAAAAATGTTGAAATCTCATCCAAAAATTGTTGAAGAATCTGTTCCTTTCAATCTGGAAGCAGACTCCTTGAATGCAATGGTTTTAGGCGAAGATGCAAAACTTGGAACAACGGAATTTGATTTGTTCATCAAAGAAGCAACACGCGAAATGACAACTAAAGCTGGACAAAAATGTACAGCGGTCAGAAGATTATTAGTTCCTGTAAATTTAGTGGAAGATGTTCAGATTGCACTTGGACAAAGACTTTCTGGTGTTATCATCGGTGATCCGAATGTTGATGGTGTAAGAATGGGCGCTTTGGCCAATAAAGACCAAGTGAAAGAAGTTTCTGAGAAAGTTCAGGAATTATCCAAAACTCAGGAAATCGTTTTCGGAAATCTGGAAAATTTTGAAGTTAAAGGTGCGGACAAAAATAAAGGCGCATTTATTTCTCCGATTTTATTCCTTAATTCTGACCCTTTTAAATATACAGATTGTCATAATATTGAAGCTTTCGGCCCAGTTAGCACAATCATTCCTTATAATAATTTAGATGAAGCAATTGAGTTAGCAAGAATGGGAAAAGGTTCGCTTTGCTGTTCGGTTGTGACGGCTGATGATGATTTTGCCAGAGATTTTGTTATTGGAGCCGCATCAATGCACGGCCGAATTTTGATTCTTAATTCAGACTGCGCCAAAGAAAGTACAGGTCACGGTTCACCTTTGCCGATGTTGATTCACGGAGGTCCGGGAAGAGCTGGCGGTGGCGAAGAAATGGGCGGAAAACGTGGCGTTCTTCATTATATGCAACGCACGGCGATTCAAGGTTCGCCAACAACGTTAACGCATATCACTCAGCAATATCAATACGGCGGAAAACAATGGGAAGATAACATTCATCCATTCAGAAAGCATTTTGAAGAACTGAAAATCGGTGAAACTTATATCACGGCAAAACATACTGTTACAGAATCTGATATCACCAATTTTGCCAATGTTTCCGGAGATAATTTCTATGCACATATGGATGCGACATCTTTGGAAGGGACAATTTTCGAAGGGCGTGTGGCTCACGGATATTTCATTCTGAGTAAAGCTGCTGGATTATTCGTTGACGCCAGAAAAGGTCCTGTTTTACTAAATTATGGCTTGGACGAATGCCGTTTTGTGAAGCCAGTTTATCCAGGAATGACAATTGGCGTGAAGTTTACCTGCAAAGAAAAAATTAATCAAGAAAAACGTGACGAAGAAGATATTGCGAAAGGAATTGTTCGTTGGCTGGTAGATGTTTATGACGAAACGGGAGAAACCGTTGCGATTGCAACCATTCTGACAATGGTAAAGAAACTGAATCAAGAATAAATTATTAGCAATTTGAATTAAACACTTTGTTCGTATGATATTTATAAAGGCTTTAGCCAAAACTTAAAATAAGTCTTGGCTAAAGCTTTTTAATTTTATGAAAATCTTCCTTATTTTTTGATTAATTTTTGGTTAGAGACATTTCCGTTCACATCTTCAACTTTTACTAAATATAGTCCTGAATTTAATTGAGAAATATTGAATTCTTTTTGAGCTGTTGTTAAAACTTTTTGTCCCACCAAAGAGTAAATCTCAACAGATTTCAATTCATTTTTCGTAGAAATTGATACGATATCATTAGCAGGATTGGGATACAAATTGAATTTTAAAGTATTTGAATTGTAATCATTGTTGGCTAATGTTTCAATCGAGCCTATTATCTGTGATTGAGTTAAAGCTGTATTATAGATTTTTAAATCATCAATTCTAGCATTTAAAAAACGAGCTGATTGATCTGGTGTAGATCCAATTCTAAGAATTGTTCCCGTTGTGTTCAAACTTTTTGCTCCTTGCTGCAAAAGACTTCCGTCTCTGTAAACCTTAACCAATGTTCCATCATAAACGAAGGTTAATGTGTACCAAGTCGCAAAATTGGTTGGCATCGAAAAAGTTAAATCTGTTGGTCCCCCAAAATAATTATTTGCATTTGAAGCCGTTTGACTAAAACCATAAGCCTGAGTATTTACAGTAGTTCCCCAAGAGAAAAGATTGTTTTCTGAAGAAAGCGAACCTGACTCATAATAAACTCTTACGGAAACCGTTCTTGCCGCATTTCCTTGTGGTAAATTAGGTAAAGTGGCTGTGAAAAACGGTGTTCTATTCAGATTATCTTTTTCAAGCAGCAAAGCACTATTGTTTGGAAAACTATAAGGCATTATGGTTAATGGACTTATGGTTAAAGCCGGTCCGCCATGTTCTTCATTTAAATTTCCATTAAATTTATAATGATAAATAGGAATTGGTGTTGGAGCAGTTGCTAATGTTGTAAAGCTACTTACAGTAGAATTAGAAATACCATTACCATTAGTCGCTTGCACTTTATAGTAATAAGTTGTATTGGCTGTTAATCCTGTTAAACCTATATTGGTTGACATTGGAACACTTGAATTTACAATTGGACCTTGAGTAGTACTTGTCAAAGCAGATGCAGAAGTTCCGTAATTAATAGTTGTAGGTGTTGCGACTCCGTTTGTATTTATATTAAAATTAATTGTAGCTGAAACATCCGTGATACTGTTAGAATTAACTGCCGTTATTGCAGCTGGTGCTGTTGAACCGGTTGTAAATGTTAAAGGAGCTGAAAAATTTGTTCCTGAACTATTGGTTGCCCAGACACTATACTCATAAGTTGTGTTGGGAGATAATCCAGTTAAATTTTGTGTTAGCTGTGTGTTGGCTATACCAGATGCGCTTGGTCCGTTTTGAGTTTGCGAAGATCCTACCGGTGTAACTGCATAACGAACTTCGGTAGTTGTAGCCGCATTATTGGCATTAACGGTATAATTGATTGTAGCAGTTGTAGTTCCGATATTTGAAGAAGACAGGTTGGTAATAGTTGGTGCGGCAGTAGTGGCTTGATTATACATATCACCTATTTGAGTAGAGCTTAATGCCACGTTATAAATTCTTAAATCATCTACTTGTATGACATCACCCGTACCAGCAGAAGCATTTACTAATCGATTAAGACCAAAATATTGGACGCCAGTATTTAAGGCTCTTGCAAAATTTCCTTGCGATACACCATTATAATAAATAGAAAGCATTGAACCCGTATGAACCATCGCAACGTGAATCCAACCGTTATTAGTTGCTTGTATTTGGGCATTTGTCTGTGGCACATTATAATCATTTCCTGTACCATATGTGTAGTAACTGTTTTGTACGCCGGTTCTCCAAAACCCAAACGCTTGTCCGCTTGCGACATTACCCCAGCCTACTACAGGATAATTTTTATTGTCTGTATCATTGACAAATTTAACCCAAAAAGTTAATGTCCTTGAAGCATTTCCTGTAGGCATTGCTCCATTTGTAATATCAATGGAATATCCCAAAGTATTTGGAATATGAATAGCTTTATTAGGTTCTCCAAATCTATTGGAAACATAAGCTGAGGAAGAGGAACCACTTGGAATCCAAGTTGAAATTGTAGCTGAACCCGAATTGTTCATACTTTCGTCGAAATCCCATTTGTATATTGGTGTTTGTGCAAAACCACTTGCTGCAATCAGTAATAAACAAAAGTGTAATAGTTTTTTCATGTCTGTAAATTTTAATTCTACATCAAAACTACTTTCACCAGGTTTATATTGACGAGACCAATTCATCAAACAGGATTATGAGTTGATGAAATTTATTTCTCAAATCATTTGTAAATCACTGTACAAAAAGTTATTAAAGTATATTTGTAAAGTAACTATTCCACCATTTGAAACTGCGCTATCTACTTTTTTGCATTCTATTTTTAAACTGTTTTGTTCTTCGAGCTCAAGACCCATATTCCTATGCTATTGATAAGTCGGTAGGTTTACCGTCTAATGAGGTTTATGATGTTTTTCAGGACAAAAATGGATTTATGTGGTTTGCAACCGGTGAAGGATTGTCTAAATATGATGGCACCAAGTTTTCTACCTATTTTTCAAAAAAACAGACAAGTAAAAGTGGCTCCAACATTCTGCAGGATAAGTTTGGAAGAATATGGTATATCAATTTTGATGGTTATCTATATTATATTGAAAATAATGATTTAAAATCTTTCAAACAAGAAAACAGTATCGGCTATTATGAATTTGGAATTATTGAAGATAAGCTTTTTACGATTCAGAAAAATCAGATAGAAGTTTACGACCTGAACAATCTAAAACTCATTCGTAAAATAAAATTTAATAATATCTCTCTGAAAGCTACACATTTATCAAGGAAATATTTTTACATTTTTACCGACAAACTTTTAAAAAATGATTACGATTTAAATATAGCATCTTTAGAACTTCCTCCTGAATTGACGAATGCAAAATCTGTGTTGATTGAAAGTAATGCAGAAGATTTATACATTGTTTCAAAAACTGATGGACAATTTTTCCAATATTCTAACAAGTTATTTACTAAAAAAACTGTTTTAAAAGGCAGCATTATTCAAAATCTAAGTTTTGTAAATAATAAGCTATGGCTGGCAACTACACGTGGATTGTTTGAATATGATGATTCTAAATTCACCAACTATTTTAAAAACTATAATATCTCGAGCATAT
This sequence comes from Soonwooa sp. T0.1_25, assembly GCF_057652215.1. Classification (NCBI taxonomy): domain Bacteria; kingdom Pseudomonadati; phylum Bacteroidota; class Flavobacteriia; order Flavobacteriales; family Weeksellaceae; genus Soonwooa; species Soonwooa sp. T0.1_25. Next base: position 513,550 of record NZ_JBYFBZ010000001.1, read on the forward strand.
TTAAAGATGCCGAAAACAAATTTGGATTTCTAACCTAAACAACGGACTGCTGTATGTTCCGAATTTCAATTCTATTTTGTGGAAATGCAAAACCAAACCTGTGACTTTGTTTTCTGATAATGAAAAAATTACGATTGGTTATGAAAATGATATTTTGAGTGAACTAAACAGTACAACATTTAAAGAAAAAATCATTTATAACGGAAAGTCGAATCACGAGGTTTATAAAATATTTAAAGACAAGAATACTTACTTCATTACTTCAAATAATTTTAAAATTATCGGTAAATCAACCACCGAAATCAACAATGCTGTAAAAGACATCGTTAAAATTGATGAGAAATATTATGCGTTTGCTGCAAGTGGTGTTTGTGGTATTTTTTATTTGGATGCAGCAAAAAAGTCGGTTTGGGATGCTCTATATCTACAGTATTACAATAAAAATAATACAACTTTTAGTGAGGCGCGTTTATTGGTTAACGTCAGAGGGAAAGCCGTTGCTTATAATTCTGCAAACCAAAGCATTTATTTTGCTACAAACATTGGCCTTTATGCTCAAAAACTGGATTCTCAAACGGAAATTCTTTACAAGAATCAATCTGTTTTTTGTCAAAAAATGTATTATTACAAGAATTCCATTTACCTGTTGTCGAATAAAAATGAATTATTAAAAATCAATCAGAACAATCAGATTTCTAAAGAAAATATCTCGAATGGTATTACTGATGACATCAAAAATATCAGGTTGATTGATGATAAAATGTTTTTGTTTACAGACAATGCGATTTTTCAATACCATTTGGAGACAAAAAAAATAACCAAAATTCAAATTATTACTCCGGATGTTTCCGTAAGCGACATTACAACATTATCAGATAAAACCATTTTAGCAACATCAGACGGACTAATCATCAAATCCAATTCTAATTTAAGTGATGAAAAATTACCCAAATTTAGGCTGAATAATGTCTTGGTGAATGATAAAGTGGCGGCATCTAAGAATTTAGCTTTTGATGAAAATAACCTCAGTTTCAACTTTTCTGTCCTGGCTTACTTGCCGAATACTAAATTCCCTATTTCCTATAAAATAAATAACCGTAAATGGGTCGTGCTGGAAGACAACCAAAGAAGCTTGAAACTCTCTTCGCTTGCGGCGGGCGATTATGCGATACAATTCAAAATTGAAAATCTTGAGAAAACTGAAAATCAAATTATCAATTACAATTTTTCCATTCAAAAACCATTTTGGGAAAGTTATGTTTTTATTGTTTTTTGCATCCTGATTTTAATGACTTTTTTCTACCTGCTTTATAAATCTAAACTGAAGAAAATTCAGAAAAAAAACCAAATCGAAGTCAACAGGATTTCTCTAGAAAATAGTCTGAATGAGTCAAAACTCACAGCAATCCAGTCACAGATGAATCCGCATTTTTTCTATAATGCTTTGAATACAATCCAGTCCTACATCTTATCGAATGAAAAAAGAGAGGCAATTACTTATCTCAACAAATTTTCTTCATTAACGAGAATGATTTTGGAATTAACGGAGAAAAATTATATCTCCATTCAGCAAGAAATAAAAACCATAACACTTTATCTCGACCTGGAAAAAGCGCGTTTTTTTAATGATTTCAATTACACCATCACTGTTGATGAACAAATTGATGCAGAATTAATCAAAATTCCGACAATGCTTTTGCAGCCTTTTGTAGAAAATTCCATTAAGCACGGATTGCTGCATTTGAAAGGAATGAAATTATTGACCATCGACTTCAGAAGGAACAATAATGCTTTGGAAATTTGGATTGATGATAACGGCATCGGCAGGAAGAAAAGTGTAGAATTAAATGCAACCAACAGAAAAAATCATATGTCATTTGCAACCAATGCTATTTCAAAAAGATTGGAAATTCTGAATAAAAATAAAACCAATAAAATTACAGTTCAATATCTTGACAAATTAGAATTTGAAGAGTCAATAGGACCTAAAGTAATTATCAACATACCAGCCAGATGGAAATAAAAGCAATTATTATAGATGACGAAATCAGAGCACGTGTTGCATTGCAATTACTGATTGAAGAATATTGCCCGGATGTAAAAATCATTGAACAATGCGAGACGCTTGCCGAAGGAGTAAAAGAAATCAACAAACACAAACCTAATTTGGTTTTTCTGGATATAGAGATGCCTGGTCATAGCGGACTGGAATTGTTTGATTTTTTTCACGAAGAAGACATCCATTTTTCCATCATCTTTACCACGGCTTATAGTCAATATGCTATAAAAGCATTCAAATTTTCAGCGATTGATTATTTACTGAAACCTGTTAATCCAAATGAACTTGTAGAAGCGGTCAAGCGGTTTCAAAAAATAAAAACAGAAAACATCAAAGTTTTAAAAGAGAATATCAATCAGAATAAACTGAACAAAATAGCTGTTCCAACTGGCAATAGCATTGTGTTTCTGGAAACCAATCAGATTTTATATATCAAAGGAGAAGGTTCCTATTGTGAAATTGTTTTGCTCAATGGTGAAAAAATGATTTGCAGCAGGTATCTGAAAAACTTTGAAGACATACTTTCCAGTTATCCTAATTTTCTGAGAGTTCAGAAATCATATATTGCTAATTTGAGTTATGTTACTATTTATAATAAATCGAACGGCGGAAATTTGGAATTTAATAATAAAATTTGCATTCCTGTTTCTCTGGATAAAGTTGATTTGATTATGGAATAAATTGCTCTGATTAAGAGATAAGTTGATTAACAATCTATCGATGAAATTTTTATGATGTCTAAGGATAGCTTAATTTCATTTTTTACTCAGGTTTAATTTAGAATTTAACGAACTGTTTTCAAGGTTTGCTCAGATATGTGAAAAGCAATATCTTTACCAACGTATAGTCAGTCAATTTAATTTAATAAAATGCAAGCACACGTCACGTCAACCATAGAAAACGGAATTGGAACCATCGAGTTTTTCCATCCGCAAAGCAACTCGATGCCGAGTTCTCAACTCAAGAATCTTGTAGAAGAAATTAATAACCTCAGTAAAAATGATGAGGTAAAAGTCATTATTCTGAGAAGTGGAGGAGAAAAAGCCTTTTGTGCAGGTGCGTCTTTCGATGAGTTAATCTCGATTAAAGATTTCGAAACTGGAAAAGTATTTTTCTCTGGTTTCGCCAATGTTATCAATGCGATGCGCAAATCTCCAAAGTTGATAATTGCAAGAATTCATGGTAAAGCTGTTGGCGGCGGTGTTGGTATCGCTTGCGCTGCGGATTATACTTTTGCAACAGAAAACGCTGCGGTTAAGTTGAGCGAACTGGCGGTTGGTATTGGTCCTTTTGTTATCGGTCCAGTTGTAGAAAAGAAAATCGGAACGGCTGCTTTCGCACAGTTGGCAATCAATGCTACCGAATTCTATTCGGCGGAGTGGGCGCGTGAGAAAAATATGTTCCAAGATGTCTACGAGACAACAGAAGAAATGGACGCTGAAATCGAAATTCTTGCCGAGAAACTTGCGAAATCAAATCCTGAAGCGATGTTCCAATTAAAAGAAATCTTCTGGAAAGGTACAGAAAGTTGGGATTCTCTTTTAACAGAACGTGCTGCGGTTAGTGGGCAATTGGTATTGTCGGAGTTTACGGTTAATGCTATTAATAAGTTTAAAGCGAAATAGTTGTACAAATGCTTTGGTGGCGCGAGCGAAGCGAGCGCCAAAAGAGTATAGTAGTAACAGGGAATCGCGCGCGTGAGCGATGGTAGCGGATATCCTTTTGTAATTGGCGTTTGGGCTCCGCTCATCAACCAACCCACTCAGCGCCAATTACAAAAGATAGGAGCGAACGTAGCGACCCGCTTGTTTTTTTGGATGGCCAAAGTTTAGGAAAAAAAAACAAGCGGACACGCCCAAATAATTTTAATGAAATATTTGTAGATTAAAAAATATTGTTTAATTTTGCAATCTCAAATACCAGAGTAGTAGGAAGCCATTACGTCCGAAACTCATATTTAAACAAAAATTTTTAAAAAATTCTGAAATGAAACAAGGTATACACCCAGAAAATTATAGATTGGTAGTTTTCAAAGATATGAGTAACGATGAAATGTTCCTTTGCAAATCTACTGCTGATACTAAAGACACTATCGAATACGAAGGTCAAGAATATCCATTAATCAAAATGGAAATCTCTTCTACTTCTCACCCTTTCTATACAGGTAAAACTAAGTTAGTTGATACTGCAGGACGTGTTGATAAGTTCATGAACAAGTACAAAAAATTCGCTAAATAATTTTAGAGAATTAACGTAAAATATAAAAGCTTCCGGATTTTCCGGAAGCTTTTTTTATTAAATTTGAACTTTAAGATTTAAAGTCTGATTTCTAATATCTAACATCTAAATTCTATAAAAATGCAACTTGTATTTTCGGACGCACAATATTGGGAAGATTTTCTTCCGCTTTCTTTTACACGACCAGTCGCAGAAATGCGTGTCGGGATTTTGACCTTTTCGGAACGCTGGAAAAAGCTTTTGGATATAGAAACTTCTTTCTACATCACCGAAGATTTTCTACAAGAAAAATATAAAAAACCTGCTGCGGGACAAAGCCTTTTTATTGTTCCGAATTTCTTGCCATCAGAAAGTCTTTTACAACAAATTAAAGATCTGAAAGCTGGTGAAGCGCTAGTCTACGACAACGAACTTTTGGTGGCTAACATCAATATGGAAAACTTCTCTCTTAACCAGATTGAGAAAATGACCGATGTTACAGAAGAGATTTTGTTCTTCAAAAAACCTACAGATTTGTTTTCGTATAATGACAAAGCCATCGATTTCGATTTTGAATTGTTAACGAAAGGTCGCACGTCGCAAGAGTTGTCTTCGACTTGTGGATTTTTAGGTGACAAAAAAGACTTGTTTATAGAAGAAGGAGCTGTGCTAGAGTTTGCAACAGTTAATTGTAAAACTGGTAAAATCTATATCGGTAAAGATGCTGAAGTCATGGAAGGTTGCAACCTTCGAGGACCAATTGCTTTGTGCGAACATTCTAAGTTTAATCTTGGTGCAAAAATCTACGGACCGACCACCATCGGCCCGCATTCTAAAGTAGGTGGCGAAGTTAATAACATTGTAGTTTTCGGTTTTTCGAATAAAGGACATGACGGATTTGTTGGTAATTCTGTGATTGGCGAATGGTGTAATCTTGGTGCCGACACCAATTCTTCAAACCTTAAAAATAATTATGCTTCTGTCAAACTTTGGAATTACAAATCCAAACGTTTTGAAGATACTGGACTTCAGTTCTGTGGTTTGATTATGGGAGATCATTCTAAAACAGCGATTAACACACAACTAAATACAGGAACTGTGGTTGGCGTTGCTGCTAATATTTTCAAAGCTGGTTTTCCACCAAATTTGGTAGAGAATTTTACTTGGGGCGGCATGAAGGGTGATGAAAAATTCAAAATCGAGAAAGCTTATGAAGTTTCGGAGAGAGTAATGGAACGTCGCAAAGTTGTTTTAACTGAAAATGACAAACATATTTTAAAATATATTTACGAGAATTATTAAATTTCATTTTATTGAAAATCAAGCGTTTAAATTTATTTAAGCGCTTTTTTTATTTTAAATGTAATATTTTTGTAATCACAGGTGTCTTACTTATAAACCGGCAAACATAACATGACTAAAGAAGTATTTCAAGAATCGATATATACACTCAAGGATGAGATGTATCGTTTTGCGAAAAGGTTTGTTATGAGCGCCGACGAAGCCGAAGATGTAACGATGGAATTGTTGATGAAGCTTTGGCAGAAAAAAGAAGAATTACTTTCTATAGATAATCTTAAATCTTATGTATTAAGATGTGTGAAAAATGAGTGTCTCAACCGGCTGAAACACCATGATGTTAAACAGAATTTCGCACAATTAGAATACGGTAGATCCGAGCTTTATCAAATAGAAACCAATAATTTGAAAGAGCAAATTTTGAAGTTTATCAACGATTTGCCCGAAAAACAAAAGATGGTCATCCACCTTAAAGATGTTGAGGAATACAACATTTCCGAGATCGCCGGGATTCTAGAAATGGAGGAAAATGCAGTGAGAATTAACCTGATGCGGGCCCGTCAGAAGGTGAGAGAAGCTATTAATAAACTTTACGTGTATGAAAACCGACAAATACAAGGATTGGGAGTATAGATTTTTTGAAGGTGAGGAGCTGTCGCCCGAAGAAGAAGAACTTCTAAAGCAAGAAAGCGACGATCCTTATTTTTCTTTTCTAAGAGAAGAGAAACAGGAAAAGATGATGATGGATTTCGGTAGTTTTTTATCGAAAGTAGAAGATGCGGGAGGAAAGCAAGCTGAAGAGAAAACGACAATTATTCCGTTAGTTACAGCAAAACCAAAATTCGGAAGCGGTTTGAAGAATTATTGGATGGCTGCAAGTTTAGTAATGTTTATGGGAGTTTTGGGAGGTTACCTTTTTGTTAATGAAGAAAATGGTGATTTTAATAAACCTTTAAAAAGCGTTGTTAAACAAGATACAGAACCATTAGAACCAGAACAAACTACACCGAAAGATATAGGTTCTCAAAATATAGAAGAGCCAACAAAGCACGATACAGAGGCAAACATCTCTGAACCTACAACAATTGAAACAAAGACCCCAAGGGTGAATCAGGTTGCGACAACGACATCAAAACCAGAGACATCTTCCCCGGCAAAAAATAATCAGGCAAAACCATCAAGCAAAAGCGAGGTTGCCTACAACCCAAGTTACGTGATGATCAACGGAAAACCTGTATACAACGAGCAAGAAGCTTTGGCACTAACAGAAGATGCTTTTAACTATCTTGCAAGTAATGTTAGCCAAACTGTTGACCAAGCACAAAGTGTAAAGTAAATACAACTGATTTTTGTAAATTTAAGACAATGAAAAAACTATCAATATTACTCGTCCTGTTTTTCTTATCGACCAATATTTTTGGTCAGTCCGAAAAGCTGAATCAGTTATTCACGCAATATCAAGACTCGCAGGGTGTCACGACGATAAAGATTGCAAAACCAATGTTCGGCATGTTGAACAAACTTAACATTGGCGACTCTGAGCTGAGTAAAATAAAACCTTTGTTAAGTAAAATCCAAGGTCTTAATATTATGATCATGGAAAAACCAACCTTCCCAGCGGAGTTGGCTGCGGAAAATAAAATTCCGTTGCAGAATTATGAGAACCAAAAAAATAGTGTTTTATCAGCTATTAAAGCGATGAAGTACGAAGAATTGATGACTGTCAATAGTCGTGATAACAAAATTAAGTTCTTGGCTTCGGAAGCTAAAGATGGTGTGCTAAATGATTTATTATTAAATATTTCTTCTGATGAAAGCACCATTTTGATGCTGTTGGATGGGAAAATCTCTATGGATGATGTTTCTAATTTAATAGAAGAAACTAAAAATGTAACAGCACTTAATCCGATTTCGAGCATTAATTCGACATCAGATGAAAACTCTAAAAGCGAAAGAAAAGTTGCAAATTTTGATGGCATCGAAGTATCAACTGGTGTGAGTGTAAAATTTACGCAAGCTGCCAATCAATCGGTTTTTGTAGATGTAGAGCCTGATAAACTAAAGTACATTATTACCGAAGTTGAAAATGGTGTGCTAAAAGTTTTCATCAGAAATAATGGTGTTAAAAACTTAAATATCAGAAACTTAACAGTTATTGTTTCTGCCCCGAAAATGAATCGCATTGTCACAAAATCTGGAGCGAGCTTCCAAGCGATGAATACCATTACGGATCGTGCTTTAGCGGTTGAAGCAACTTCAGGATCGCGTATCGATGGTAAGTTTGATATTTCCTCTTCGGCAGCTTTACAAGCAAGCTCTGGATCTAACATTAGAATGGATTTAAAAACAAATGCTTTGGCGATTGATGTATCAAGTGGCTCTTTTGTAAGACTTAACGGCTCTGGCGATAATGTTGCATACAGCGTGTCGAGTGGCGCAGCTTTGGACGGAGTTGGTTTTACTTCTAAAAAAGCGACTGTTAGTGCATCTTCTGGAAGTAGTGTAAAACTAGCGGTTAGCGATGCTTTGACGGCACAAGTATCTTCTGCAGCGTCGGTTCAGTACAAAGGGAATCCTAGTAACATTGTGACCGATGTTAAGAAAATAACAGGTGCAAGTATTACCCAGATCAATTAATATAACATTTCACCAATCACTTTTTTAGACGATTTTAAGTTTAAAAATTAAATAAAATATTATCCATGAAAAAATATCTATTCTTTGCCGTTTTGACTTTTGCATTGCTAAGTTTACAATCTTGCATTGTTTCGCAAAAGCCATCGGTTGACTTTTTTAATGCACCACAATATAGAGGTCAAGCCAATTATATGAGCATTAATGTGCCTACTTTTTTAGCAAAAACTTATCTTAAAAATCAGTTACGAAATGAAGGCGATAACGAAGAAGTTATTAATTTGGTTAAGAAAGTTTCTAAAATCCGAGTGATGGTTTCCGAGAATATGAGTCCGAAAGTCATGTCAGAATTTACGACTTATCTTAATGATGAAAAGTTTCAAGAATGGGCATCAATCCGCAGCGAAGGTGATATTATCAACATCAATGCGCAACAGATAGATGATACGATTAAAAAATTAATGATTGTGGTTAACTCGCAAGATCGCGATGCCGTATTTGTCGATGTAACTGGCAAATTTACAATGGATGATATTTCGAAATTGGTGGCTGCAGGACAAAATGCGAAAGTGAAAATCAATTTTAAAAATTCAAAATCAAAACTTATCAGCCAAAAATCTTAGTTCAAACATTTTTCACTCAAAACTATATTTTTCAAACAAAAAACACTCGAAGATTCGAGTGTTTTTTTGTTATTGATTATTTTCAAGTTTTCTAAGCATTTCTTCGGTGAAGTGTTCTTGATGTTTCGGTTGCGAAAATTTTTCATCATTAGACACTTTCGAATTTCCTTTTGGGATAGATAGACTTTTCCAATTGTTGTCGGCAATCATTTTTCCTATTAAAACAATTTGCCCAACATGATATGGATAATGGGCCAATTGTCTGTTGAAGGCTTCCAAAACCGTACGACCCTGGTTGCGAATGTAGATGATTTTATCCAAGTCATTTTCCGTCAAGTCGTTTAATGCTGAAAAAAGACAATTCCAGCCAGTATTCCATTTTTCTAATAGATCGGCGCGAGATTTTATATTATTTTCAAACTCCGAGTCACGATTAAGATTATCTTTTTCGCCATCTGTTGTCAAAAAATCTGTCCAGCGCGACAACATAGTTCTCCAAAGATGTTTTACGATAATTGCAATGCTGTTGCTTTCTTCGTTGTATTGCCAAAACAAAGTGTCATCCGAAAGTTGCTCGAAGGTTTTATCGCCAATACTTTTGTAATATTCGAACTGTTTTTTAACGCTTTCGAGATAATTGCTTTCCATGATCTAAGGATTTTCTTTAGAAATTTTTTCGTGATATTTCAGATACATTGGTAAAGCCGCTGATCCATACCATTTGAAACTTTCATAAGCAAAAACACCCGCCATAATCGCAGGATCAGTTTTTACTAAAGCATCTGCTTCTTCAATAGTTTTAACATTAAAGATAAACATGCCGCGATAATCTCTTTCGTTTTTATCAAAGAAAGGTCCTGCTACAGACAGTTTTCCATCTTTTGCAAGCTTCCCAATATTATCGAGATGTCCGCGCATCAATTCTGACATTTTCTTTTTGTCGTCAATTTTTGTTGGACCAGTTTTCAGCATGACGATAACGTAAGGACGCATGCCGTATTGATCTGCACTCAGCGAATCTGCGATTTTTTTATCGTAGTTCTTATTCTGTCCAAATCCTATTGCGGCGCAGATGCCGAATACGAATGTTAATAGTTGGTTCATAGCTTTTAACATTTTTGGGCGTGTCCCTCATTCGGAAATTATGCGCTCGCTTCGCTCGCACGCCATTTCCTCTTTCGGGTCGGTCTTCGCACAGTCGCTGTTTTTTTGAAAAAAAAACGAGCTCCGACAATGCGCTTCGCCCTCACGCAAATGACGGGTAATTATTCCTGGATTCTTAAAAACTCTTTTGCAAGTTCTATCATTTTTGGATCGCCCGTGTATTTTCCTTTTTCGTCAGACAGTTTTACAGTCGGTATCCATTCTTTATTGGGCGCTTGTACACCGATTAATTTCATAACGATGTTCATAGGTTTTAGGCCGACATCGTTGGTAAGGTTGGTGCCAATCCCAAATGAAATTCCGATTTTTCCACGACAAGCTTTTGTAATTTCGTCCACTTTTTCGAGGTTAAGCCCATCCGAAAAAATAATGTATTTGAAAAGCGGATTAATGCCCAAAGATTGATAATGCGCGATGGTTTTCTCAGCAAATTCTATTGGATCACCGCTGTCATGACGCACGCCATCAAAGAGTTTTGAAAACTTTTTGTCAAACTGCTGGAAGAACACATCGGTTGTATAAGTGTCGGACAATGCAACACCCAAATCACCACGATAAACGTCAATCCAATGTTCTAAGGCTAAAGAATTTGCCATTTTGAAACCGAATTCAGCCGCGTGGAACATAAACCATTCGTGGGCGTGGGTACCGATTGGTTTTACATTAAATTTCATGGCGAAATGCACATTCGATGTTCCAATGAAAGTTGAGTTTTCGTCTTGCAAAAGTGCTTCCATTACCAAATTGTGAACGTGATAAGAATGTCTTCTTCGTGTCCCAAATTCGGCGAAAGAAACGCCAAGGTCAGTCAAATGCTTTCCTTTTTCGACGGTTTTGTCGATGACTTCTTGGTTGGACTGTCTTTCGAAATGGTTCATCTCATAATGTAATTCGCTGATCAATGCTAGAATAGGAACTTCCCAAAGTATTGTACGGTACCAATAACCTTCGACGCTGACTTTAACGTCGCTGCCATTTTGTTCGATTTTGACTTCGCTAGGATCGTATTGATAACCTTCTAAAAAGTCCAGATAGGGAAGACTAAGATACGGACAAGTCTTGCGGAGATAGGCTTTTTCTTCTTTGGTAAGTTTTAGGTTTGCCATGTCGTCAACGGCTTTGCGAAGTTCATCGGCAAAGTTATCTGGGAAGTTATGTTGACCTCGGTTGATGAATTCGTATTTGACGATTTCGTTGGTGAAGAGTTTTACGACGGCATTTTGCATCGTTATTTTGTAGAAATCGTTATCTAGGATTGATTTTAGTCTTACATGTTGCATAAAAGCTTGTTTTATACAAATCTACTGAATTATCATTTTCTGTGTTATAAGTTTTAGTCAAAAGAATGTGGAATCTTCAATAATTAGCCCCGATGGAAGCGGCATCCTTTGGGTTGGCGTGAGGCGGCGGAGCGTAGCGGAGCCGTCCGAGCGCCAAACCTAAAGATACAGCGGACAGCGGGTGTAAAAGACAAAAGCATGACAAATTGCCATGCTCCTGAAAAATTTTATTATCGTAGTTTCAAATTATTGTTTGATAAATTTGAAGTTTTTAATGCCGTTTTCGTTTTTGATGTTCAACATATAAACGCCTGAGGGAAGTCGCGAAACATTGATCCTTGTTGCTGTCGTCGACATAACTTGTTTGCCACTAAGGTCGTAGATAAGGATTTTTTCGATGCTTTTGTTGGTTGCAAGTATGTTGATGAAATCTGTTGTTGGATTTGGGAAGATCTTAATCGATCTTGATGGATCTTCAACGCCCAATTTATCTGTTAATTTGATAGGTTCACGGAAAAGTGATAATTGCATAAGATTGTTGCCGATCTTTTTGTAAGTGAAAGCTTCGACAGTGTAAGTCGCATAATCTTCGGATTTGACCTCGTTAAAGAAAAGATTTTCGGTTTCGATGTTCATGTTTTCGTCCAAGTTTTTGAACCATGTAAAACTGTAATCTGTTCCGCTTAAAGATTGATAAAGACTTGCGGGCTCACCAATTACACCCAATACTTCTGCAGGCCCGTCATAACGTTGTGGCGAGTAATAAAAACTATCATAATTGAAGTTAGGATTTGCAAATTGTGCTTCTACAGCCTGCTTTGAAAATCTATTGTTGCTAACATCTGCAATTGCGGGTATATTAGCTGGGATTTCGCCTTCCAAATGATTGTCACGAAGTGATAACATTAAAAGACTTGGAATGTTAAGAAGTTCTGTAGGAAAGCTACCACGAAGATCGTTGTCGTCTATAGATAGCTGTTGAAGATTTTTAAGTTGTGATAAATTTGATAATCCTGATTTAATATTATTTTGATTCAGGTTAAGATTAAGAAGGTTGGGAAGCGTCGTAATCTTACTAGGAATTTGCTCTAGCTTGTTATCTGCGATGTTTAATTGTTCTAGGCTTAGCGCATTACCAAGGTTAGAATAATTAGAAATATTGTTATGGCTGAGGTCTAGTTTTAACAGTTTAATAAGTGTTGCAACTTCAGCCGGAATGGTATTAAGCTGGTTATTAGACAAGTTAAGTTCTTGTAACAAAGTGAGGCTTGCTAAACTACCGAAACCTGATGTTAATTGGTTGTTGCTAAGGTCAAGTTGTTGCAAATTAGAAAATGTAGAAATCTTCGCAGGGATTTCTGTTAGCTGCATCTGAGAAATATTCAGGGATTTTAATTTGCTGAAATTCTGTAGACTGGCGTTAAGGTCAGATACTTCGAAATTGTTACCACCAATACTTAAATCTTCAAGGTTTGTCAAACCTGATATTCTAGTACTGGGATCGCCTGATAATCTATTATTAGAAATGTCTAAAACCGTTAACGATGCTAGACTAGAAAGGCTGGGTGCAACTTCACCATTTAGTTCATTATTTCCTAAGTCTAATTTTTGAAGTTTTGTAAACAAAGCCAAGTTAGATGGGAAAACACCTTTTAAAGCATTGTTGTTGAGTGAAATTTGGACAACATCACCATTTTTGACAGTAATACCAAACCATGTTCTAGGATCTTTTGATAGGTCCCAAGTTCGATTCCAATTTTGTCCATTGGTATTGTCGTATAAGCTTACTAAAGCATTTCTTTGTGCGTTAGAAATGCTCCATTGTGCCCATATAAAATTGGAAATCAGTATAAAAAGTAGAGTTTTTTTCAAAAGCTAAATGTTTTTTGCAAATATATATTTAAAATGTATTAGTTGATTTATTTTTTTTGTAATGTAATTTTATTAAAATTGCTGATTTTTGACAAAATCAAGCTTATAATGCATTATTCTTATTTTTCTTGAAATTTTATTAATATTGCGACTTGTAGAAGCATTTATTAGATTATGAATAAATATATTATTCTTGCAATAATAGTAGTTCTTGTCAACTTTGGACAAAGCTTTTTGTTACCAACAGGTGGTGTATATGCAGATAGTTTGTCTTATTTTGAAATTGCAAGCGATCTTCCCAAGCCTGTCACCAATTTGTTTCCATTAGGTTATCCGGCGTTTTTAAGAGTTTTTTTTGAGGTTTTTAGAGATTATTTCTGGGCATACAAGTTTTTGAGTGTCAGTATGATCATTGTTGTCTTTGTATTTTCTTATGTGAAGAAATTTTTCTTCCGAGAAACTGTGCTTTTATTTATGGGAAAAACTTTGTTATTCGTTTTTTCAATTGCAATTTCTGAAGGACCGTTTCTATTCTTAATGTATTTTATGATGTACTTTTTGTACAAGATTCTATGCACAGATTCATCCTCAATAAAGGATATTCTTGCAGCATCATTTTTAATGATCTTGATGTTTGCGACAAGATATTCTGGAATTTATTTTTATTTAGGAATTGGATTCTTCAGTATTTTTATGTTTTTTAGACCTCAGGAAAGAAAACGTTTCAAGATGATGTTTTTGTTTCTGGTTATTGCTGGAGTCGGCATAGGAGGTTATCTAGCGTTTAATTATTTTTCTTTTGGAAGTTTCACCGGAGAAAATCTTAGAGGTCAACCGCATGCAATTTTAAAAATGAATGTTCTGCGAGATGCTCTTGGGACTGTTAACTCTATTAATCCTTACATAGGATTGAAGCCTTCGTCTAATAGTTTTATTAGTATAGCTTTTCAGTTTTTATTAATGTTAGTTGATCTTGCGATCTTTGTGTACTTTCTTAAATACTTTAAAAAAGCGAAAGCTAGTGCTGAGTCTAATTTTCATCAGTTGCTTTGGATAATTGCGGGAGTTTATGCAGTTTGTCTTTTTTGCTCTGGCCTAGTGCAGCAGATCGAAGAAATGAACACAAGAATGCAAGCTGCAGTTAATGTATGTTTGTTTTTCTCTTTTCTAATTATTTATTTAAAAATTAATACATCTGACAAAATTATATTTAGGCTGTCTTTGTTCTTTTTCTGTTTTGGTGTTTTGTATACATTAAAACGTCCTGAGTTTTATTTTGATAATCGAAAAGAGATTGAACCTCAAATGTCAAAATTTAATTCAAAAAAGTATATGTTTAATGATGAGCGAGATGAAAACGATATGACAACTTACACCCTACCATTGATTAACAAGACTTTCCAATACAGGCATACCAATGGGCAAGCTGGTGACACAAAGCAGTCGATTGCAGGTACTATAAACCCTAAAATTAAATGGCTGAAATATGACACCGTTACTGATAAATCAAAAGTCCTTTACACATCAGAAATAAAATTGAATCACAATAAAAAACAACAAAAAACGGATGAACAATAATTCATCCGTTTTTTGTTTACTTAATCTTTTCAATAGCTTTTCTAACTCGGAAGTTATCTGGTTGGTTTGTCGTGCACTCTTGTACATCTTCGGGCGACTTATCTTTTATAAAATCATTGTAATCCTTACAATTTTTAAAAATGTTGAATTCTTGATTCGCTGAATCCCAAACGATACCTTTATACGCATTCATGGCGGTCATATTACTGTAAGGGTCAGTGGTAATTGTGCCGCTTTTTGGGCTTGTTATTGCTGCGCCTAGAGGAGAGTTTAAAGCTAGACCTTTTGCCCAAACATTTCCAATGTTAATTTCGGAGTAGTAGTAATTGTTTCCTCCTATTGTTGCACGCGCAAAAGAGTTAGGATTGTCGCTGTCTTGTGCTCTGTCGTTTTTATTTCGGTTTTTGATATCAAGAATAGCTTTAATATTAAAATAAAGAATACCATTTTGTACAACCGCAAAGACGTTTTTCAATTTTGATTCTTTTTCATCAAAGAAAATACATATTTGATCAGCGTCTTCCAATACAGGTTTTTCAAAACCATAAAGTCCACGCTTTGACAAATGTTTCTTTTGAGATGGCGCTTTGTCAATAAATTCTTGCTTGGTGACATAGATGCCTTCTGGTAACATTGGACGATAGAGTCCATCATCAACCACTTTTTTAACAGAAGGATCAAGCGGTTTCTCGTTGGTAATATTGGTGAAAATTTCTGTGTTTTCTTCAGTTGGTTCTAAAGATTTTATCGAGTTTTCATAAAGATCTTCCATTTGCTTATTGCTAGCATTTAGGAAGCTTGCTTTACCATTTTTATCCCATTTAATATCTTTTGTAGCTATTTTTTCATTAGTTACAGTTGTGATAATACCTGTTTTGATGTCTTTGTTTATTTGAGCAAAACCAAAACCAGCTATAAGAAAACTTGTAAGTAAGTAGATTTTTTTCATCATTAAATTTTAGAATTAATTATCGCAAAAGTATCTATTGTGAGTGATGTAAACAAATGATTTATAATCAGAAAGAATATTAATTTTTTGTGTAAGCTATTGTAAATTAAAAAAATATCATTACTTTTGCACCCTGAATTATAAAATAAAAGCAATTAAATGCCTACTATTCAACAATTAGTAAGAAAAGGAAGAGCCACGCTTGCCAAGAAGAGCAAATCGGCTGCCCTTGATTCTTGTCCACAAAGACGCGGTGTATGTACGAGAGTATATACAACTACACCTAAGAAACCAAACTCTGCACTTAGAAAAGTTGCAAGGGTAAGACTTTCTAACGGTAAAGAAGTCAACGCTTATATCCCGGGCGAAGGACATAATCTTCAAGAGCACTCGATAGTATTGGTAAGAGGCGGAAGGGTGAAAGACCTACCGGGAGTACGTTACCACATCGTAAGAGGTGCGTTAGACACTGCAGGTGTTAACGGAAGAACACAGAGAAGATCGAAGTATGGTGCTAAGAGACCAAAACCAGGTCAGGCAGCAGCTGCTCCAGCTAAAGGAAAGAAAAAATAATCATTAAATAAGGTACAAGACAATGAGAAAGACAAAAGCTAAAAAAAGACCGTTGTTACCAGATCCGAAGTTTAATGATCAATTGGTAACAAGATTTGTAAACAACCTTATGTTAGACGGGAAGAAGTCTATCGCATTCAAGATTTTCTATGATGCGTTAGATATCGTTGAAAACAAAAAAGGTGACAACGAGAAAACTTCTCTAGAAATCTGGAAAGATGCATTAACTAACGTTATGCCTCATGTAGAAGTAAGATCTAGAAGAGTTGGAGGTGCTAACTTCCAAATTCCTATGCCAATCAGAGCTGATAGAAAAATTTCTATGGCTATGAAATGGTTAATTAAGTACTCTAAAGCAAGAAATGATAAGTCAATGGCTCAGAAATTAGCTGCTGAAGTTATCGCTGCTGCTAAAGAAGAAGGTGCTGCATATAAAAAGAAAACAGATACTCACAAAATGGCAGAAGCTAACAAAGCTTTCTCTCACTTTAAATTCTAATTAAGACAATGAGTAGAGATCTTAAATTAACTAGAAATATTGGTATTGCTGCGCACATTGATGCTGGTAAGACTACAACAACTGAACGTATCTTATTTTATTCAGGTAAAAATCACAAGATTGGGGAAACTCACGAAGGTGGTTCTACAACTGACTGGATGGAGCAAGAAGCAGAAAGAGGTATCACTATTACTTCTGCAGCTGTAACTGTTGATTGGAAATTCCCAACAGAGCAAGGTAAGCCACTTCCAGATGCTAAAGATTACCATTTTAACGTAATCGATACACCGGGACACGTTGACTTTACTGTTGAGGTTAACCGTTCATTAAGAGTGTTAGATGGTTTAGTGTTCTTATTTTCTGCTGTTGATGGTGTTGAGCCACAATCAGAAACTAACTGGAGACTAGCTGACAATTACAAAGTTCCTAGAATGGGATTTGTAAACAAAATGGACCGTCAAGGTGCAGACTTCCTTAATGTTTGTAACCAAGTTAAAACAATGTTAGGTTCTAATGCAGTGCCTATCGTTTTACCAATTGGTGAAGAAGCAGACTTTAAAGGTGTTGTAGACTTAGTTAAAAATAGAGCTATCGTTTGGCATGATGATAACTATGGTTCTACTTTCGACATCGTTGACATTCCTGAATCAATGTTAGACGAAGTTAAGCAATTCAGAGGTCAATTGATCGAAGAGATTGCAGCTTATGACGAAAACCTTCTTGAGAAGTTTATGGAAGACGAAAACTCTATTACAGAGGAGGAAATCCATACAGCTTTAAGAGCAGCAACTTTGGATATGTCCATCATTCCAATGACTTGTGGGTCTTCATTCAAAAATAAAGGTGTACAGTTTATGTTAGATGCTGTTTGTCGTTATTTACCATCTCCGATGGATAAAGAAGCGATCCACGGTACTAACCCTAAGACTGATGAGCCTATTAGCAGAAAACCATCTGTTAATGATCCATTCGCAGCCTTAGCATTCAAAATTGCTACTGACCCATTCGTAGGTCGTTTAGCATTCTTTAGAGCTTACTCTGGTAGATTAGATGCTGGTTCTTATATTCTTAACACAAGATCTGGTAACAGAGAAAGAATCTCTCGTATCTTCCAAATGCACGCTAATAAGCAAGAGCCTATCGAATTTATCGAGGCTGGTGATATTGGTGCTGCTGTAGGATTTAAAGATATTAAAACAGGTGATACATTATGTGATGAAAAGAGCCCTATCGTTCTTGAATCTATGGTTTTCCCAGATCCAGTAATTGGTATCGCAGTTGAGCCTAAAACTAAGGCTGACCAAGATAAAATGGGTAACGCTTTGGCCAAATTGGCTGAAGAAGATCCAACTTTCACGGTTAAAACTGACGAGGCTTCTGGACAAACGATCATCTCTGGTATGGGTGAGCTTCACTTAGATATCATCGTAGACCGTATGAGAAGAGAGTTCAAGGTTGAAGTTAACCAAGGACAACCTCAAGTAGAGTACAAAGAAGCTTTAACAGTTACAGCTAACCACAGAGAAGTTTACAAAAAACAATCAGGTGGTAGAGGTAAGTTCGCAGATATCGTATTCGAAATTGGTCCTGCAGACGAAGGTAAAACAGGTCTTGAATTCGTTAACGAAATTAAAGGTGGTAACATTCCTAAGGAATTTATCCCTTCAGTAGAGAAAGGTTTCAAAGAAGCAATGAAAAATGGTCCATTAGCAGGATTCGAAGTTGACTCAATGAAAGTTACTCTTAAGGACGGTTCATTCCACGCGGTTGACTCTGATCAATTATCTTTCGAATTAGCTGCTAAGTTAGGTTTCAAATCTGTTGGTAAAGCTGCTAAAGCTGTTATCATGGAGCCAATCATGAAACTTGAAGTAGTAACTCCAGAAGAATATATGGGAGATATCGTTGGTGACCTTAACAGAAGAAGAGGTACAGT
Organism: Soonwooa sp. T0.1_25; assembly: GCF_057652215.1. Taxonomy (NCBI): domain Bacteria; kingdom Pseudomonadati; phylum Bacteroidota; class Flavobacteriia; order Flavobacteriales; family Weeksellaceae; genus Soonwooa; species Soonwooa sp. T0.1_25. The sequence goes on from NZ_JBYFBZ010000001.1 coordinate 532,233, forward strand.
TAACGGTATGGATGACAGAAATAACGCTAAAGTTATCAAAGCATTCGTTCCACTTTCAGAAATGTTTGGTTATGTAACATCATTAAGAACATTATCTTCTGGTAGAGCATCGTCTTCTATGGAATTCGAAAGATACGAAGCTGCTCCTAATAACGTTGCTGAAGACGTAATCGCTAAAGCTAAAGGTTAATTTTAAATTAGATTAAAATGTCACAAAGAATCAGAATAAAACTTAAGTCTTACGATTACAATTTAGTAGACAAATCTGCTGAGAAAATCGTAAAAACGGTTAAAGCAACTGGTGCTGTAGTTAACGGTCCAATCCCTTTACCAACTAACAAAAGAATCTTCACTGTGTTGAGATCTCCGCACGTTAACAAGAAAGCAAGAGAACAATTCCAATTATCAGCTCACAAGAGATTGATGGATATCTACTCTTCTTCTTCTAAAACTGTAGACGCTCTTATGAAGTTAGAACTTCCTTCAGGTGTTGATGTAGAAATTAAAGTGTGATACTAGCATACTTTGCTATGATTATAGAATCCCTTTCCATTATTTGGAAAGGGATTTTTTTTATGCTTGTTCGTGACAAAAATCATTCATCAGCGTTTATTTAGAATTAATAAAAATAATAGATTTGTAAAAAATAAATACATGAACAAATTAGTATCTGTTTCTATCCTTATTCTTGCTGGTGCTTTCGCTAACGCACAACAAGTTAAGAAGGACACTCTAAAGAAAGAAACTGAAATAGAAGAAGTTGAACTTTTTGGTTTGAAAAATAGACAACCAGAAGGATTAGAAGTGATTACGAGACTACCACTTAAGACTAGAGAGCAAATACAAAGTATCTCTGTTATTTCACACAAAGTAATTGAGAATCTAGGAGGATTAACAATTACAGAGGTAGCCAAAAATATTCCTGGAGTAACCCAGTTTGGGAGCTACGGAGGAACAAGAGAGAGTATGTCTATTAGAGGATATCGTGGAGTTCCTGTTCTTAAAAATGGAGTGATGATGGATTCTGACTTCAGAACCGGAGCGATGCTAACAGATATGCAAGGTGTTGAAAGTATTCAGGTTATTAAAGGTTCTGCTGCAGTTACGCAAGGTATTGGAGACGGACTTGGAGCAGCTGGAGGAGTTATCAATGTGGTAACAAAGCGACCTCAATTTATTAACAAAGGAAATGTCGGATTTAGATATGGAAGTTGGGATTTTTATAGACCAACATTAGATATTCAACGTGTATTAGATTCTAAAGGGCAACTAGCATTTAGATTTAATGCCGCTTATCAGAATAATAATTCATTCAGAGATTATGTATCTACAGACAGAATTTATGTAAATCCATCTTTTGCTATTAGACCAGATGATAAAACGGAAATTATTGTTGAAATGGATTATATGCACAACAATACTACACCAGATAGAGGAACGGTTAATTTGGCAACAGGAGATATTAACGCATTGTATGAAATGCCAAAAGGAAAATTCCTTGGTTTCTCATCAGATAATGTAAAAACTAATAGTTTTAACTTTTCAACTGCTGCTACTAGAAAATTGACCGACAAGTTGAAATTAAGAGCAGCTTACATGAGTTCGTCATACCACTCTGATAATATTGGAGCTTCTTTGTCTCCAGTTGATTCGAAAAATCCAAATGAACTAAGAAATCGTACTATCGGCCGAAGTGGCAAAGAAGATATTAACAAAGTTTTACAGTTGGATTTAATTGGTCAAGATGTGCAAACAGGATTCTTGAAGCATACTTTTCAATTAGGATTTGATTGGAAAGAAACAGATGTAACAAGTACTGCATATGATGCTAAGAAATCAGATGGAACAATAATAAAAAATGTTGATCAAATTAATGTACTTACCGATATTAATAACCAATTACCTTATGATATAACTTGGAGTGCCAAGACACCAATCAATACGCTGGCAAGTACGTTTGGATTTATGGCTCATGATGTTATTACAGTTAATAAATATGTGAAAGCTCATTTGGGTATTCGATATAGCCATCTAAATGCTGCGAAAGAAGGAATGAAGAATGAAGCTTGGAATCCTTCTTTTGGATTAATGTTCTTCCCTATAGAGAACCTCAATGTATTTGGATCGTATACAACAACAACCGCTTTGAGAAGCTCTATGAATCCATTATTCGGAGGAGGAACCGTTGGAGCATCAACAACAGAACAATGGGAAGCAGGGATTAAATCGGACTGGCTAAATGAAAAACTTAGGTTTAATGTAACTTTGTTCGATATTAAGACGGATAATCTTTCTTATGCTATTAATAATGAAGCTGGTCAATCAACAGGTTTATACGGATTGGCTGGAGAGTTGAAAAGAAAAGGAGTGGAAGTAGAGTTAATTGGTAGAATTCTTCCAAATCTTCAAGTTATGACAGGTTGGGCATATCTTGATGCACAATACCAAAATAGTCCATCTTATGTTAACGGATCAGCACCTATGAATTCTCCAAAGCATACAGCTAATGTATGGTTGAATTATAAATTCAATCAAGGTATTTTAAATAGATTAGATGTTGGAGCCGGAATATATTATGTAGGACAAAGACCTGTAGATGAATGGACACAAAAAACTATTAATACATTACATGTTAATAGCGTAACTCCTGGTTTAAAACCATTTATGATGAAAGAGTATACTACAGTGGATGCGCAGGTTGGTTATGCACTTAAAAATGGAGTGGGTGTTCGTGTTTTCTTTAATAATATTTTTGATGCTGTTGGTTACAATTCGTATTTCAGAGGAGGTTACATTGACCAAATTCAGCCTCGAAACTTTGCAGTACAACTTAACTACAAATTCTAAAAACACTTTTTCATTTTTCAATTTAATATTTCTTTGACAAGAGGCGACCTCAAAATTTTGAGGCCGCTTTTTTAATTTTGAAAATCATATCAAAAATTAAATTTTATTCTATATGTTATAAGAGTACAATTTAATTCATAAAATGTATTTAGTTCTTAAAATTTAATTAAATATTATTAATGTTATGCGCGTTTTTGTTGTTGAAGTAATATATTTGCGCCCTAACTTTTTATTTTTATGAAATTAATAATTACAACTTTTGCTTTGGCGCTATCAGTTCCTATGCTACATGCACAATGGACAAAAGTAACGCCTAGCAGTATTGAACTTAAAAACAGCAATCTTAATAATGCAAGTTTTTATAAAGTTGACATCAAGCAAATACAAACGCAGTTACTATCAGCTTCCAAAGTTGGAGCAGGACAAACGGTTAATGTGTATGTCCCAACAACTTCTGGAAAGATAGAACGTTTCGCAGTAAATAGCTTTCCCGTAATGGACGAAGCTTTAGCGAAACGATATAATCTAGGTTCGTATGTGGGCGTTGGAATTGACGATCCTACTAAAACAATTCGTTTTAGTGTTGCGCCCAATGATTTCCAAGCTACAATTATGGGTGGTGACAGATACGAGTTTATCAGTCCAACGAGTTTAGATAAAACTTACTATGCTATTAGTGAAAAATCTAATAAAAATGGACATTCTTTTATTTGTAGTACTAAAGAAAATCCAGAATCTGTAGCACGTTTGCAAAAACTAAAAGATGAGGCGGCTACTGCAAGTAAATCCAGTAATAAAACCTCCCACACCCTTCGTTTGGCAATGTCTGTAACTGGTGAATATACAAGTTATTTTGGAGGTAAGGCAAATGCTTTAGCACAAATTAATGCGACTCTTACACGTGTTAATGCTGTGTTTGAGCAAGAATTTAACCTTCATGTTAATGCTATTGATGCTCCAGCTTTAATTTTTGAATCTGCATCAAGCGATCCTTATAGTTCATCATCACAAATGTGTAAATGGAATTATGAATTAATGAATGTTTTGCACGGCGGACAATATGGTGTAACTGATGCTAGTTTTGACATTGGCCACTTATTTGGTGCTACTGGCGGCGGCGGTAACGCTGGTTGTATTGGTTGTATAGGTAGTAACGATGTGTCTTATACAGCGGTTTCAGCTAGCGATCCAGATGGTTGTGGTTATGCATTTAATTCTCCTAACAATTATAAAGGTAGTGGCATTACGTCTCCAGGCGATGACAAACCATTTGGTGATAGTTTTGATATCGATTATGTTGCTCACGAGATGGGACACCAGTTGGGAGATAGCCATACATATAGTTTCTACGAACAATATTTAAATACAGAAGTTGAACCTGGTTCAGGATCTACAATTATGGGTTATGCTGGTATTACTGGGTCAACAACAGATGTACAAGCACATTCTGATCCATATTTCCATTCAATAAGTATTGATCAAGTGCAGACAGTATTATCTGGCAATGTTAGTGTGAAAACGCCCATTACTAACGGGACGCCAGTTGTTACTGCGATGCCTACAACTTATACTATTCCAAAATCTACAGCTTTTGTGTTAACGGCTCAAGCAACAGATCCAGATGGTGATGCTTTAACTTATTCTTGGGAAGAAATGAATCCTAGTAAGTTGGCAAACGGTGTTACAAAATCAAATATTGGTAACACAACAAGTGGTGCAAGCTTTAGATCATGGATGCCATCTACTAGCCCAACTCGATATTTTCCAAAATTGGCAACTGTGTTAGCGGGTAATCTCAAAAATACTTTGGACTTCGAAGCGGTGTCAACCGTTGCAAAAACTTCTAATTTCCGCGTTACAGTTAGAGATAACAAACCAGCTGGTCAAGCGCAAACTGCCTATGCAACACAAAAAATTGTTGTTGGATCTGCTGCAGCTTTCACTGTAAACGCACCAACTGGTAGTGCTGGTAGTCCTATTAATTTAACTTGGGTTGTTTCGGGGACAAATGCTTCACCATATAATGTTACTAATGTCAAAGTTGATTATACTGCTGATAATGGTGCGACTTGGGTGACGCTTTTGGAGACAACTCCTAATAACGGAGCCGCTTCTGTAACTTTCCCAGCGGAGTTAGCTAACAAAACAGTTATCGTAAGAGTTTCTGCAATTAATAATGTGTTCTACGCAGTTAAGAAGTTTACTTTAGGAGCTCTTGCAACTTCTGAAGTTAACAAAACTGCTGTTAAACTTTATCCAAATCCAGTTGTTGATGTTGTACATTTCTCTAATGTGAAATCTACAGTTGTTTACGAGATCTTCAATGCTGCTGGTCAACTTGTGATGAAGGGTGAATCTAAAGATGCACAGATTAACGTTTCTAAATTGCTTAAAGGTCTTTACCTTATTAAAACCAATATTAACGGCGAATCATCATCTACCAAATTTGAGAAGAATTAATTTCTTTATTAAATAGAATAAAAAAAGAGATGGAATTTTCCATCTCTTTTTTGTTATTTATTGGCGTACTTCAAAGTATTTATAATCTTCTTCTGCGCTTGGTTCTTTTTCAAAACTTAACTTCGCTACATTGTCGACTTTGTATTTGTATTTAATGGTGTCGCCAGATTGTATGTTGGCTTCGTAATAAAATCCATTCTCTGTCCACCAAGTTCCAGAAGTTTGATAGCGTTGGGCACGACCTTGGATTTTTGTTGCATTATCTGCGACAAATTTTCCATCCGCGGCTCTGGTTATTGTGCGAGACCTCGTGATTGATGCATTGTCAAATGCCATAGACCATTTTCCAATTAATTGACTATCATGGTTTTTGCTATCACCAGTATTGGATTTTGATGCGTTACAATTTAATAATGTCAAAAGACCAAAACCTAAAAGAAGAGTTTTCATATTTACTTAGTGGTATAATATTTAAAATAAAGACATCTACTTTGCAAATCTTTGAAGGACTGCGTATCCGCATAGTTTTGTTTTAACTGTGCAAAGTAAGTTCGGTATTTGTCATTTTTAGTTTTGTCAATTTGCGCATCAAAAGCTTTACGTTTTTGTTCATAGTTAGGATCGTCCCAAGATAAATTATTTTCTTGTTTAGACTCCCACTGATAATATTTTCCTTGCTCCGCACTTGCCATTTGGAACAAGATTCTTGCTTTTTGGTCTTTGTCAGTTGTTTGATCCAAAGCTTTTTTGTAATAATTAATTGACAAATCAAAATTCTCAGGTTTTATGTAACTCGTGTACGAATAGTTTTTGTAGTAATATTTGTATGGTGTGTCGATTTTCCAAAAATCATATTTGTTCCAACCAGCATTGTTGAGATCCATCACAAAAAGTTCCCGATAATAACCCAAAATAGAAGAGTTGTACAACATATTTCCGATCAACTGATTGGCTTGTGCTGCCTTCGGACCGGTTCCCGCTCCAATTTTTTGAAGTTCCATCGCGGTATTTGCTAATTCCAATTTGTTCATATCTGCTCCGATCATTGGGAAATCCGATACAAAACTTTCAGCTTTCATACTTTCGGTTTCAGCGCTTCCAAAACTCTCCCATACATTATGACCAAAAACTAATGGTGATATATTATTAAAACCATTATAAATACTAGGATCTGTCGGCGTCTTGTTATCATTAGTATTATTGTACATACTTAAATCATTTAAACCTCCAAAATCTTTTATTTTAGAATAGTAATCTTTCGCCTTAGTGAAATTGGCATTTCGCATTTCTTGATCACCATAGATTAAATTGAAAAACGCATCAGGATTTCCTTTGATGTCAATATTTTTAGAAACAACTTCTTTTTCGAAAGCGGTTTTGTTGTCTTTGTTAATAAATGATTGTAGCTTTTTCGCCAAATCTGCGTTTGGACTGTATTGTAAAGACGATAACGAATTGTTCATCAAATAAGCTTTTCCATCTTCACCTTGCAAAAAGTAACGATTTGCTAAAATATCAACCAAAAATTGTGAAGTTGATGGCGGCGAATAATCGTAATATTCTGTACTGTCACTTGCTTTTTTCTCAGGTTTAATGAAATACTCTTTGTATTCGGTCATTAATTTGTTTTCGAAATCCGCATCAATTTTCGGTTGCGAAACGATAGCATTTAGCGCTTTCATTTTTTTGATTTCTTGAAGATATTCTGGATTGTTAGTTTTAATATCGTTCAAAATATCATTACTCGCATCGTAATCTTTTTTCAAAAACTTAAGATAAGCAGAGGCAATTTTCCAAAATTCGTCGTTGGATTTGTCTTTTGTTTTATCAATAAATTTATCAAAATCATCGATGTAGTTGAGGACTTTGTTGTTGTCATCCCAAAGATTATCCTTTGCTGAGAAAAACGGAATTCTATTAGGATTATTGAGATAAGATTTGTCGCTTAAGTTTGCGCCTCTTTCTGTTGAATCGTCAGAACTTCCACCAAATAAGTTTTTGAAAAAGCTGACAATTCTCGACCAGAAGCTCGGTTTCTCAACTTTTTGTTCAGTGGTTGTAGTTGATTTTGTTGTATTTTTTTCATTTGAATTTCCACTTGTTGTCGCTTCTCCTTGGTTGTTAACCTCGTCAGAATTGTACATAATCGGAAGATAGCTTCGCTCCAACTCGTTGATGCTTCGTGCTGCAAGAACTTTCAAGATTTCTGAATTTGGATCGATGTCATACATTTTTTCCATCGCAGGAATCGGGTTGCTGTAATCTCGATAAGCTAACAGAAAAGTCGCCATATTCTTCTCTTCCGGTGATTGTGCGCGCGCCATCAGATCTTTGAAAGACGTACTATCCGACAATTGCATCGATGTGAAAGCCGATTCTTTTCTCGCTTTTGAAAACGAAAATACTTTAAAGAAATTCCAATTCGCGTCCTGACCTTTTCCCAAACCACGTAATGCGCCCGCCATTTGATCCAAAGCTAAATAATAAGGCGCTGACTTTAGATTAAGAGGTTCAACATATTTTTTGAAAGCGTCAACGGCTTGTTGATAATTCTGGGTATAATGATTAAATCTTACTATTTGATAAGCATAACGTAGCTTTATTTCAGGATTTTTTGCTGCATTATAAAGGTTGGTTAATGCGGTCATGGTATTGTTAAAATCCAAATTACTCGCATTAACAGAGGCCGTTTGCTCCGAAAAATAATAGTTGTCTGGATTTCCCACAAATTTGATTTGCATATAAGGCTCCATATATTTTGCTTGTAACAAATAATCAATGGCTTCCTTATTTTGGGTATAAAAATTCGGTCCTAACTTTTTTAAAAATGTATTGTTAGTCTTTCCTTTTTTAAACTCATTAAGATCATAATAAGAAACTTTATTCACTAGATATTCGGTCTCGGCATAATTGTATTTATTTCCGAAAAATTTCTGCCAAGCTTCGATATTTTCATCATGAACATGGACTTCATCACCATAGAATTTGGAAGAATAACTTAACAAAAACGGCAGGTAAGATTTGTCTTTAATAATGCTCTGCGTGAAGAGATTAAAATATTCGTAATCTGGATCGTACCAAGCACAAGCTTGTGTCTGTTGATTGAGCGCAAAGAGAAGAAGCGCACTGATACCTATTTTTTTCATAATTTATTTCAGGATGTTTTTATAATGTTGTGTAAACTGGCTATCTAGATGATAATAAACAATTTGGTAAGGATATTTTAGCTTGTTGTCGATAAAGTTAATACTTTCTTCAATATCCGATTCGGGGATTTCTTCAACTTTTATGTCGAAACCTTTGTTAAGATACATCCCAAAATAGAAGTCATCTTTTAAAACTTTATAGTTGTTTTCGCCAACTTTTTCAAAATTTGAATTTTCTAAATCGGAAGTTTTTACGGCATTAATGAGTTTGTGTTTTCCTAAATGATTGGTCACAATCGCCCATGAATAGATTGGAAGAGCAATGTCAAGTTTCACAGGATAATCTTCGATGTTACTGAGGTAAGATCTTAAAAGTTTTAAATCTAAAATCGAATTTTTATCTGATTTTTCTAAAGGTGAAGATGTCGAATAACACATCAAATACATTTTTTTAACTGGCGGAACGCCCATCGTTTTTTTATCTCTAACCTGATGCAATCGCAAAGTTGATGTAATGTCGCGCTTCGAAATGCGTTGAAGTTCTTTCAAAAACAGAAAATAATCGTCCTTTGTTCCTTTTGTCCAATCGCTGTCAATTTGGATTTCGTTAGCCAAATCAAAATTCATTTTTTTTGAAATCTCATTAACTTGATCAAAGGTTTTTTGTGCTAAAAGCGTGACGTCTTGTTTTGAAATTTTGTACCAAGTTTCGTTGGTGATGAATACAACAGGAACTATTATTTTATTGATTTTAGAAGTGTCTTTCCTTTTTAAAATACCAACAGCTTCATAATTGTTTCCACTTTTTTGTATATCAAAGAAACGAGTGTAAAGATTTTCTACTTTCGATTGGTTGAGAAGTTTAGATTCTTCTTGATTTAAACCAAATGTGCTTCTCCAATAATAAAAACCATAGTCATGATCTATGTTTTTGTTACACGACCATAATAGTAATAGTAAAAAAAGGTATAATAGTTTTTTCATGGTTTAAAAACTTATGTCGAATTTATTGATTTTTTTTCACAGACATCAATTTAACATAATAAAATATTTTATGTTTTTTAATTAAAAGCTTGCATAGTTTTAGTTTTAGTTTTAGTTTTAGTTTTAGTTTTGAGCTGATTAACAAACTAAAATTTCACAAAATGAAAAAATTATTATTAGTTGCAGCTATAGGTGTTGCAGGAATTATGAGTGCAAATACAATTGCAGTGGATAGCAATAATATAGAATATGCCGCGCAAAATATTGAAACAAATACGAAAATTTATGATTGTTTACTTATTCAATATGATTGTGGTTCTATGGGAATAGCGTGCGGAAATAATATGGCAGAAATTATTGAAATGGCTTGGAATGGATATGATTTTATGTGTAATGACTAACAGTATTAGTATAATTTAAAATCGAGGCGGAGATATCCGTCTTTTTTATTATGAGATATTTATTTTTTTTTCTGTTGCCTTTAATAATGTTTGGACAAAATAATGACAAGCAAGAATTTCAGTATAAGTTTGAGTATAGATTAAATTATTCTCCAGATTCCACTAATGTGGTAAATAAAAAGACCGAGGATTTTAGTCTATTTGTTGTGGGGGATAAATCATTTTTTGCGAGCAATAATTATTTTGCTAAAGATTCAATATTGCAATCCGTAAAAATTGCAAACAATATGAATATTTCAAATATTCCTAATACAAGATTTAAATATATTATTATATCTGATAATGATAAAATTGAGTATTGCGAAACCCTACTTAAATATAAATTTACATATTCTGAGCAACCAGAATTGGATTGGAAGCTTACGGGTAAGAAAGAGAAAATAGGCAATTTTAATTGCCTTCAAGCAATAGCAAATTATGGAGGGCGTACATGGGAAGCGTGGTTTACTCCTGATATACCCATTAGTAAAGGACCATATAAATTTGGAAAATTACCTGGCCTTATTGTTAAAATTGGTGATTCAAAGAAACATTATGAATTTAATTTGATTAGCGTTAGTAAAAATGTTAATTATGGAAATGGACTTATGGATGAGAAAAATTTAAAATTATATAAAAAAATTTCAAAAACAGAGTATTCAAAGGTAATTAAAGATATTAATGATAATATTATAGGTGAACTTTCTTCATCAGGTCTTACTGTTATGCCAGAAAGTATTGATAAGGTTAAATCAAATGTTAAAAAAAGAAACAACCCTATAGAATTAAAGTAGTAAATCTTTTCATTATTCAACTTCTTTTCCACGACTTGCTTCCAAAATCCTGAACCAATCTTCGGTGTTTAGCTTTATATCAAAAGCTTTGTTGTAATTCTTAATTCGATTAATATTGGTTGTTCCAACAATTGGGAGGATTTTTGAAGGATGCTTTAGTAGAAATGACAACAGTATCAAATCTTCTTCCACATTATGTTTTTCTGCTAAATTTTTTATTATTTCTGTTAAATTTTTATTTCTGTCGCTGAAATAATTTCCCATGACAGACCAAGCTTGTGGACGAATATTTTTAGACATCATTTGATCCAAACTTCCGTCAAAAAACGCTTTTGGTTCTGTTGCAGAAATCTCAATTTGGTTGGTTTCCAATTTTACAAACTGGTTAAGAAGTTCAAATTGAGTGGTCGAAAAATTACTAACGCCAAAGGATTTTACTTTTCCATCATTTTTAAGTTTTTGAAAAGCTTCTGCGACAACTTCTGGATTAAGAAGTGGCGATGGACGATGCAATAATAACATATCTAGATAATCCGTGTGAAGATTCTTTAAGCTTTGTTCGACAGATTTTATGATGTAATCAAAATCGTAATGATAATGCTTTATGTTAGTTTCATTTTTAAGAACGATTCCGCATTTAGAAATTAGTTGAATTTGTGTTCGATCCAGTTTCATATCTTCCAAAGCTGAACCAAAAAGAGCTTCAGTTGTATAATCACCATAAATATCAGCGTGGTCAAATGATGTAAAACCTTCTTCTATACAAGTTACGATAAGTTGACTAGTTTGGTTTTTGTTGAGATTGCTGCCCCAAATTCCCCAACGCATACAACCAATGATAAGCCGTGAAAACATAAATTTCCTTTTTTACGAAGTTACAGAAGTCTTGATGTTTTTGCATTAAGATTTTGCTAAATTAGCTCCAAATATTACAAATTAACCTTATGAAATCACATAATTTTTTTGAAGCTTTTGCTAACTGGGCTACCAATTTTACTGGAAGTTCTATAGCTTTTTTGGGTGCCTTGTTGGTTGTTGTTATTTGGGTAGTCACTGGTCCGTTTTTTCATTATTCCGATACGTGGCAATTAGTTATTAATACTGGGACAACCATCGTTACTTTTCTTATGGTTTTTTTAATACAAAAGTCGCAGAATAAAGATTCGAAGGCACTTCAAATTAAACTTAATGAATTAATTGCTGCAAGCAAACAAGCTAGTAATCGCATGGTCGATATTGAGGATTTGATAGAAAAGGAGTTAGATCAATTACATCAATATTTTGCTAAGCTTGCTGAATTGGCAAAGAAAGAAGCAGACATTCATAAGTCATATTCGATCGATGCGGCGGTTAAAAAGCACAAGGAAAAAGTAGATAGTATTTAATTTTGACATTCATTCTTATTTCGATTGACTTCTTAACATATCAAACTGTATTAAACCATTAAATAAAAGATTTCCTCTTTAATTAAATTACTTTTGCCTTAATGTTTGTCGAGATATTTTGTAATATTAATTTTGGAACTTCTATTAATTACTCATTTATTGACTCAAATTCAGCAGTGTGTTTTTCTGTAAATTTTTGTCAGATTTTCATTTTATAACAAATTTTCGCAAAATAGATCTAGGTTTCTAGATTATAATTTTTGTGGCACATTTTTTTCTAAAATCAGCTAACTGTCAAAAAATCAAATATTTTCTTAAATTTTTTTTGGAGTTTATTAAAATATTCATACATTTGCACACTCATTTTAGGGAAGAAGTCTGCCTATTTCAAACATAGTACATGACAAAAACCGCTAAAGTGTTGAGAATTAATAATAATATATATTAAATAATGTCAGGTATTATTGGTAAAAAAATCGGTATGACATCTTTGTTTAACGAAGAAGGGAAAAACATTCCTTGTACAGTTATCCAAGCTGGTCCATGCTCGGTTTTACAGGTCAGAACCATTGAAAACGACGGTTACAAAGCTGTTCAGTTAGGTTTCGATGACAAGAGTGAGAAGAACGTTGGTAAAGCGTTAGCTGGTCATTTTAAAAAGGCTGGTTCAACTCCTAAAGCTAAGTTGGTAGAATTCTACAGAGAATTTGTTGACGAAGTAAAAGTAGGAGACGAAGTTAAAGTTGACTTATTCGCAGAGGGTGAATTTGTTGATGTTACAGGAACTTCAAAAGGTAAAGGTTTCCAAGGTGTTGTTAAAAGACACAACTTTGGAGGTGTAATGCAAGCAACTCATGGTCAGCACAACAGACTTAGAGCTCCAGGTTCTATCGGTGCTGGATCAGACCCTTCAAGAGTATTCAAGGGTATGAGAATGGCTGGAAGAATGGGAGGTAAGCAGGTGACTGTACAAAACCTTCAGGTGTTGAAAGTAGATGGAGAGCAAAATCTTTTAGTAGTAAAAGGTGCTATTCCGGGAGCTAAAAATTCTTATGTAATTATCAGAAAATGGAACTAGTAGTATTAAATACATCAGGAAAAGAAACCGGAAGAAAAGTAAGTCTAGACGAAACAATCTTCGGAATAGAGCCTAATCAGCATGCGGTTTACTTAGAAGTGAAACAATATCTTGCTGCTCAGCGTCAAGGTACTCATAAATCAAAAGAAAGAAGCGAAATTACAGCTTCTACAAGAAAGCTTAAAAAGCAAAAAGGTTCAGGATCTGCGAGATATGGTGATATCAAGTCGCCAACTTTCAAAGGTGGGGGTAGAGTTTTTGGTCCAAAACCAAGAGATTACCGTTTCAAATTGAACAAAGCGCTTAAGAGATTAGCTAAAAAATCTGTATTGTCTCAAAAAATGAGAGATAACTCAATCAAAGTTTTAGAAGCGTTCAACTTCGATACGCCTAAAACCAAAGAGTTTATCAACATTAACAATGCATTAGGTTTTGAAGGAAAAAAATCTCTTTACATTTTAGCAGAAGCTAACAAGAATGTATATCTATCTTCAAGAAACTTACCTAAGACTAAAGTAATGACTTATAACGAGATCAGTTCTTATGACTTAGTTAACGCAGGAGAGATTGTATTCTTAGAAGGTGCAGTAGAAAAATTTCAAGAAAACTTAAAGAAATAATAAATCATGTCAGTTATTATTAAACCAATTATCTCAGAAAAAGCTAACTATCTTACAGATTTGAGAGGTGACTATTCTTTCTTAGTAAATACTAAAGCGAATAAAATCCAAATCAAATTGGCTGTAGAAGCAGCTTACGGTGTAAAAGTAGCAGACGTTAGAACCATGATTTATGCGCCTAAAGTTTCTTCTAAATACACGAAAAAAGGATTACAAGTTGGTAAAACCAACAAATTAAAGAAAGCAGTTGTTAGATTAGCTGCTGGAGAAGTAATCGACATTTTTGCAACGAATTAATTATAATTATAAATAATAGTAATGTCTGTTAGAAAATTAAAACCTATCACCCCGGGACAGAGATTCAGAGTTGTTAATAACTTTGAAGAAATTACTACCAACAAGCCAGAGAAATCTCTAACAGTTGGTATTAGTAAGTCAGGTGGACGTAACCAAACTGGTAAAATGACCATGCGTTACACCGGAGGTGGACACAAAAAGAAATACAGAATTATCGACTTCAAACGTAACAAAGCTAACGTTGAAGCAACAGTTAAGACTGTAGAGTACGATCCAAACAGAACTGCTTTCATCGCTCTATTAGAGTATGCAGACGGAGAGAAGAGATATATCATCGCTCCTAACGGTATCAAAGTAGATCAAAAAGTAGTTTCAGGAGAAAGCGTTGAACCTAACGTAGGTAACGCAATGAAACTTAAGAATATCCCTCTAGGTACAGTTATCTCTTGTATCGAGCTTAAGCCAGGTCAAGGAGCAATCCTTGCAAGATCTGCAGGTTCATCAGCACAGTTGACTTCTAGAGACGGTAAATATGCAATCATCAAATTGCCTTCAGGAGAATCTAGAATGATCCTTACAGAATGTATGGCAATGATCGGTTCTGTATCTAACTCTGACCACCAACTTACTGTATCTGGTAAAGCAGGTAGAAGCAGATGGTTAGGTAGAAGACCAAGAACAAGAGCGGTTGTAATGAACCCAGTTGATCACCCAATGGGTGGTGGTGAAGGACGTTCTTCAGGAGGTCACCCAAGATCTAGAAACGGTAAGCCAGCTAAAGGTTACAAGACTAGAAAGAAAAACAAAGTGTCTAACCGTTACATCGTATCTAAAAGAAAATAATTATGGCAAGATCACTTAAGAAAGGACCTTTCATTCATCATACATTAGAGAAGAAAGTACAAGCAAATATCGAGTCTAACAAAAAGACTGTCATCAAAACATGGTCTAGAGCATCTATGATTTCTCCAGACATGGTAGGTCAAACTATCGCAGTACATAACGGTAAAACTTTTGTTCCTGTTTATGTTACTGAAAACATGGTTGGACACAAGTTAGGTGAATTTTCTCCGACAAGATCTTTTAGAGGTCACGGTGGTAACAAAAATAAAGGTAGCAGATAATCATGGGAAAAAGAAAGCAAGATAGCGCAATAGCAAGAAAGGCAGCTAACCTAGATGTGGTAAAAGCTCGTCTTAACGACTGTCCTTCTTCTCCAAGAAAAATGAGATTAGTTGCTGATATCATCAGAGGAGAACAAGTAGACAAAGCTCTTTATATCCTAAAATATTCTAAGAAAGATGCTTCTAACAAGTTAGAAAAATTGCTTCTTTCTGCTATGGCCAACTGGCAAGCAAAAAACGAAGGTGCTGACATCGAGGAAGCTAACCTTATCGTTAAAGAAATTTTTGTGGATAGTGCAAGACAATTGAAGAGACTAAGACCTGCACCACAAGGTAGAGGTTACAGAATCAGAAAAAGATCTAACCACGTTACGTTAATCTTAGGTAATAAAGAAAACTAATTCAAGGTATGGGACAGAAGACAAATCCAATTGGTAACAGATTAGGTATCATCAGAGGATGGGATTCTAACTGGTTTGGTGGTAAAAACTACGGTGATAGAATCGCTGAAGACTACAAAATCAGAAGATACCTTGAAGCAAGATTATCTAAAGGTGGAATTTCAAGAATCTTTATCGAAAGAACACTTAAGCTAGTTACTGTAACTATCACAACAGCTAGACCAGGTCTTATCATCGGTAAAGGTGGTCAAGAAGTTGACAAACTAAAAGAAGAACTTAAAAAGTTAACTGGAAAAGATATCCAGATTAACATCTTCGAAATTAAAAGACCAGAACTAGACGCTGTACTAGTAGCAGATAGCATTGCAAAACAAATCGAAAACCGTATCTCTTACAGAAGAGCAGTTAAGATGGCAATGGCATCTACAATGAGAATGGGTGCAGAAGGTATCAAAGTTCAAATCTCTGGTAGATTGAACGGTGCTGAAATGGCAAGATCAGAGTCTTTCAAAGAAGGAAGAATCCCTTTGTCAACTTTCAGAGCAGATATCGACTATCACATCGGAGAAGCACTTACTCAATACGGTAAGCTTGGTGTGAAAGTATGGATCATGAAAGGTGAAGTTTATGGTAAAAGAGATCTTTCGCCACTAGTAGGACAACCTAAAAAAGGTGGACCATCTAGAGGTGACAGAGATAACAACAGAAGACCTTCAAGAGATAAAAAATAATTAAAAATTTTAGGCTATTAAATTTTAAATTACCGTTACTTTTTTAAAATCCAACATCTAAAATCCAAAATCTAAAATTTAAATTATGTTACAACCAAGAAGAATGAAATTCCGTAAGATTCATAAAATGAAGATGAAGGGGATTGCTCAAAGAGGTAATCAACTTGCATACGGAACATTTGGTATCAAGGCAACAGAAGGAGCATGGGTAACAGCTAGACAAATCGAAGCTGCCCGTATCGCTGCAACTAGATATATGAAAAGAGAAGGTCAATTATGGATCAAAATATTCCCAGACAAGCCTATTACTAAAAAACCTGCAGAGGTTCGTATGGGTAAAGGTAAAGGTGCTGTAGAATATTGGGTAGCTGTAGTTAAACCTGGTAAAATTATGTTCGAAGTAGGTGGAGTACCTTACGACGTAGCAAAAGAAGCTTTG
This sequence comes from Soonwooa sp. T0.1_25, assembly GCF_057652215.1. NCBI lineage: Bacteria > Pseudomonadati > Bacteroidota > Flavobacteriia > Flavobacteriales > Weeksellaceae > Soonwooa > Soonwooa sp. T0.1_25. The sequence goes on from NZ_JBYFBZ010000001.1 coordinate 548,979, forward strand.
AGACTTGCTGCTCAAAAGTTACCAATCGTTACTAAGTTCGTAGTTGCTAACGATTTTGTTAAACCTCTTTAATATCTGAATAACAATGAATAAAGCTGACATCAAAAACTTAAGCGTTGAGGATTTGAAAAATCAACTGACTGAAGCTAAAGCTAACCTTAACAAATTAACTTTGGCTCACAAAATCAGCCCGATTGAAAATCCAATTCAGATTAGAGATTTAAGAAAGACAATCGCTAGATTAAACACTGAGTTAACTAACAAACAATCATAATTCCTTTTTACAATGGAAAGAAATTTAAGAAAAGAAAGAATCGGAGTAGTTTCCAGCAATAAAATGGAAAAAACCATTGTTGTTAGTGAAACTATGAGAATGAAGCACCCGATGTACGGTAAATTCGTTTTGAAAACGAAAAAATATACTGCACATGACGAAAATAACGAGTGCAACGAAGGGGACACTGTTCTAATTACAGAAACAAGACCTTTGAGTAAGAGCAAAAGATGGAGATTAGTAAGAATCATAGAAAGAGCTAAGTAATGTTACAAACAGAATCAAGATTAAAAGTAGCTGATAATACTGGTGCTAAAGAAGTATTGGTTATCAGAGTTCTGGGTGGTACCAGAAGAAGATATGCTTCAGTTGGTGATAAAATCGTAGTGACTATCAAAGATTCTACGCCATCAGGAAATGCAAAAAAAGGACAAGTTTCTAAAGCTGTAGTAGTGAGAACTAAAAAAGCAGTACGTAGAAAAGATGGATCTTACATCAAATTCGACGACAATGCTTGTGTATTACTTAACGCAGCTGGAGAGATGAGAGGAACGCGTGTTTTCGGACCAGTTGCTCGTGAGTTGAGAGATAAAGAATATATGAAAGTCATTTCATTAGCTCCTGAAGTACTTTAATTTTTAAAATTTACAAAAAAATGACAAAGTTAAAAATCAAAAGAGGAGATAACGTAATCATCACTACCGGAAGAAAAGAAATCAAAGGTAAAACTGGTGAGGTTATTGAAGTGATCAAAAAAGAAGGTAAAGACGCTAGAGTTATTGTAGCAGGTCTTAACATCGTGAAAAAACACGTTAAGCCATCTGCACAAAATCCTCAAGGTGGGATTGTAGAGAAAGAAGCATCTATCCACATTTCTAACGTTATGTTAGTTGATCCTAAAACAGGAAAAGCTACTAAAGTTGGTTATAAAGTAGATGGTGATAAGAAAGTAAGATTTGCAAAACAATCTGGTGAAACTTTATAATTAGATTACAATGGAATATATCGTAAGACCAAAACAAGCATATAAAGACAAAATTGTTCCTGCAATGATGGAAGAATTCGGGTACAAGTCAGTAATGCAAGTACCTAAGTTACTTAAAATCGTTGTTAGCCAAGGTTTGGGTGCAGCGACGCAAGACAAGAAAATTGTTGACTATGCTGTAGAAGAATTAACAAATATCACTGGACAAAAAGCTGTTGGTACTTTATCTAAAAAAGATGAAGCTGCTTTCAAACTTAGAAAAGGTATGCCAGTTGGTGCAATGGTAACTCTTAGAGCTAACAAAATGTATGAGTTCTTAGACAGATTAACATCTTCAGCGCTTCCACGTATCAGAGATTTCTCTGGTATCAAAGCTGACGGATTCGATGGTAGAGGTAACTATAACTTAGGTATTACTGAGCAAATTATCTTCCCAGAGATCGTTATCGACAAAGTAAAGAAAATCCAAGGGATGGACATTACTTTCGTTACTTCTGCTAAGACAGATAAAGAAGCTAAAGCATTATTAACTCACTTCGGTTTACCGTTCAAAAAGAACTAAGACATGGCTAAAGAATCAATGAAAGCGCGTGAGCGCAAAAGAGAAGCTACTGTAGCTAAATATGCTGAGAAAAGAAAAGCTCTTAAAGAAGCTGGAGATTACGAAGCACTACAGAAGTTACCAAAAAATGCTTCTCCAGTTAGACTTCACAACCGTTGCAAGTTAACTGGACGTCCAAGAGGTTACATGAGAACTTTCGGGATTTCTAGAGTAACTTTCAGAGAAATGGCTAACAATGGCCTTATCCCTGGAGTTAAGAAAGCAAGTTGGTAATCAACTAAAAATTAATCTAGACAGCCAAGTTGGTTTTTCGAGATATAAGATAGAAGATGTCAGATGACAGACTTCTATAGTCTGGAATCTGATATCCGAAATCTGAAATCCAAACTCAAAACTAGCTGTTATTAACCAATCAATAAATTAAAAAAAGAAATGGTAACAGATCCAATTTCAGATTTCCTAACTAGAGTAAGGAACGCACAAAGCGCAGGCCACAAAGTGGTGGAAATTCCTGCATCGAAAATCAAAAAAGAGATTACGAAAATTCTTTTTGACCAAGGTTATATCCTTAACTACAAGTTCGAGGATAACTCAGTTCAAGGAGCTATCAAAATCGCTTTAAAGTATGACAAACAAACTAGCAAACCAGCTATCAAGTCTATCCAAAGAGCTTCTAGACCAGGTCTACGTCAGTACAAAGGTACTGCAGAACTTCCAAGAGTTCTTAACGGACTAGGTATTGCAATCATCTCAACTTCTAAAGGGTTGATGACTGATAAAAAAGCAAGAGAAGAAAAAGTAGGAGGCGAAGTAATTTGCTACGTTTATTAATTTTTAATATAGGAAATAATGTCAAGAATTGGTAAAGCAATTATAGAAATTCCTGCTGGTGTTACAGTTACTAACAACAATGGTATTGTAACAGTTAAAGGTCCAAAAGGAGAACTTACTCAAGAGTTAACCGATGGAATTTCAATTGAAGAAAAAGATGGCGTAATCACAGTAACTCGCCCATCAGATTCTAAACAACATAAAGCACTTCACGGTCTATACAGAGCACTTATCAATAACATGGTTGTTGGTGCTGGTACAGGTTTTACAAAGCAATTAGAGCTTGTGGGTGTTGGTTATAGAGCTTCTCACTCTGGTCAAAAACTAGAATTAGCTCTAGGTTTCTCACACGGTATCGTGGTAGAACTTCCAAAAGAAGTTGCTGTAGAAACTTTGACTGAAAAAGGTAAAAACCCTATTATTACTCTATCTTCTCACGATAAACAACTTCTTGGGATGGTGGCTGCAAAGATCAGATCTTTCAGAAAACCTGAGCCTTACAAAGGAAAAGGTGTGAAATTCGTAGGTGAAATCATCAGAAGAAAAGCCGGTAAATCTGCATAAAATTTAAGAAAATGGCATTAACAAAAGTTGAAAAGAGAAACAGAATCAAAAGAAGAGTTAGAGGTAAGATTTCAGGATCTGCTGAAAAACCAAGATTGTCTGTTTACAAAAGTAATAAAGAAATCTACGCTCAAATCGTAGATGATAAAGAGGGTAAAACTTTAGTATTCGCTTCTTCTCGTGAGAAAGGTGTTGACGCTAAAGGTACTAAGACTGAAGCTGCTGTTGCAGTTGGTAAAAAAATCGCTGAGAAAGCTATCGCTGCTGGTATCGAGAACATCGTATTCGACAGAAACGGTTTCGTATTCCATGGTAGAGTTAAAGCTTTGGCTGATGGTGCTAGAGAAGCTGGTCTTAAATTCTAATCTTTTAAATTCAGAAAAATATGTTAGACAATATAGAAAGAGTTAAACCTGGAGGATTAGAACTAAAAGATCGTCTGGTTGCTGTTAATAGAGTAACTAAAGTAACTAAAGGTGGTAGAGCATTCGGATTTTCTGCTATCGTAGTTGTTGGTAATGAAGATGGTGTTATTGGTTACGGATTAGGTAAATCTAAGGAAGTAGCTTCTGCAATCTCTAAAGCTGTAGAAGATGCTAAGAAAAACTTAGTAAAAGTACCTGTAATGAACAAAACTATCCCTCACCAGACTACAGCTAGATATGGTGGTGCTGATATCTTCTTGAGACCTGCATCTCACGGTACAGGACTTATCGCTGGTGGTGCAGTACGTGCAGTACTAGAATCTGCTGGTGTACAAGACGTATTATCTAAGTCTAAAGGATCTTCTAACCCACACAACGTGGTTAAAGCAACTTTCAAAGCTTTATTAGACATCAGAAGACCTGAAGAAATCGCTAGAATGCGTGGTGTTTCCCTAAGTAAAGTGTTTAACGGTTAATATATAAGCAATGGCAAAGATTAAAGTAAAACAAGTAAGAAGCGCTATTGGTAGAACAAAAACCCAAAAAAGAACGCTTGAAGCATTAGGTTTGAAAAAACTTCACCAAGTAGTTGAGCACGAAGCAACACCTGCTATTTTAGGTATGGTTGCTGCAGTAGGTCACTTACTAGAAGTTCAAGAAGAGAAATAATACAATGTATACGTAGTGTAATGGTCTTTATCTAGGCCATTACATTATAATTTTAAAAATCATAATCGTAATGAATTTAAATAACATACAACCAGCATCAGGATCTACGCATAACTCTAAGAGAATTGGTAGAGGACAAGGAAGTGGTAAAGGTGGTACATCTACCAAAGGTCACAAAGGTCAAAAAGCAAGAGCTGGTTATTCTGAGAAGATCGGATTCGAAGGTGGACAGATGCCACTTCAAAGAAGATTGCCAAAATTTGGTTTTAAAAACGTTAACAGAAAAGAATACAGAGCTATCAACCTAGATAGTATCCAAAATCTTGTCGATACAAAAGGTATCTCTGGAGAGATCACTAAAGAAGTATTGGTTGCTAACGGTTTAGCTTCTAAAAATGACTTAATCAAAATTTTAGGTAGAGGAGACCTTAAAGCTAATGTTTCTATCTCTGCTAACAAGTTTACTAAGTCTGCAGAAGAAGCTATTACTAAAGCTGGAGGTAAAGCAATCACTCTTTAATAAAAGATCAAATGAAAGAATTTATACAAACACTAAAAAACATTTGGAGCCTAAAGGAGCTTAGAGATAAAATTATTTTAACTCTATCTTTAGTCCTTGTGTATAGATTCGCTTCTTATATTTCACTTCCTGCTATTAACATGGCAGAGGTGGGCAACCTTCTACAACATTACCAAAATCAAGGCGGGAACCAACAAGGGGCCGGCCTTTTGGGTTTACTTTCATCATTCACTGGTGGTGCTTTCTCGAGAGCATCAATTATGGCATTAGGAATTATGCCTTACATCTCTGCTTCGATTATCGTACAGTTGATGGGTATGGCGATTCCTTATTTGCAAAAATTACAGAAAGATGGTGAGAGTGGTAGAAATACACTAAACCAAATCACAAGATGGTTAACGATTGCAGTATGTTTGGTACAAGCACCTTCATACTTAACATCGGTAACACAATTCTTTTTACCTTACGGACAATTCCAATCAGCTTATTATATAGATCCTAACTCTATTATGTTCTGGTTACCAAGTATTGTTATCCTAGTTGCAGGATCAGTTTTTGCAATGTGGTTAGGTGAGAAGATTACAGATAAAGGTATTGGAAACGGTATTTCTATCCTTATTATGGTTGGTATCCTTGCGGATCTTCCAACTGCATTTATCCAAGAGTTTTCAACTCAGACTGGTAAAGGTGGATTTGGCACAATCATGATTTTAGTAGAAGTATTGTTCTGGTTGTTAGTAGTTCTTTTAGCTATTATTTTATCAGTAGCTGTTAGAAAAATTCCTATTCAGTATGTAAGTCGTGCTCAGGCAAGAGGCGGTGTTAACAGAAACCTAATGCAAGGTGCTAGACAATGGATCCCATTGAAGGTAAATGCAGCAGGTGTTATGCCGATTATCTTTGCACAAGCTTTGATGTTCGTACCAGGATTATTAACAAAAGTGGATGAGTCTAATACGTTTTTGGCAGGATTCAAAAATGTTTTTAGTTGGCAATACAATGTATTGTTTGCATTATTAATTATTATTTTCTCATTTTTCTATACTGCAATCACAATTCCAGTTAACCAAATGGCGGATGACCTTAAGCGTAATGGCGGTTTGATACCAAAAGTAAGACCTGGAAAAGAGACTGCAGATTACCTAGATGACATTTTGTCAAAAATTACCTTGCCAGGTGCGATTTTTTTATCTATCTTTGCAGTCCTTCCGGCTATAGTGCACGGAGCGTTTGTTCAGACAGATAGATTTGCCCTGTTCTTCGGTGGTACATCACTATTAATTATGGTTGGTGTGATCCTGGATACAGTTCAGCAAATCAATACGTATTTGTTAAATCATCATTACGATGGTTTAATGCAGTCAAAATTGTCTAGAACAACAAATGTAGAATAATTGTAAATGGCAAAACAAAAGCATATAGAACAAGACGGTGTTATTACGGAAGCACTTTCGAATGCGCAGTTCCGAGTAGAACTAGAAAATGGGCATATCCTTATTGCCCATATTTCTGGTAAGATGAGAATGCATTACATCAAACTGCTTCCTGGTGATAAGGTAAGATTGGAGATGTCTCCGTATGACCTTACTAAGGGAAGGATCACTTTTAGATACTAATTATCTAAATGTAATAATAGAAATATAAAAGAAAAATCTCTCAAATGAAAGTTAGAGCATCTATTAAAAAAAGAAGTGCTGATTGCAAGATTGTACGCAGAAAAGGTGTACTGTTCGTAATCAACAAGAAGAACCCTAAATTTAAACAAAGACAAGGTTAACAACCACTATTAAATTATGGCGAGAATTGCAGGTATTGATTTACCAAAGAACAAAAGAGGCGTTATCGGTCTTACTTACATCTACGGTGTAGGAAGAAGCACGGCTTCAGAAATTTTGAAGAGCGCTGGTATCAGCGAAGACAAGAAAGTCAACGAATGGAATGACGATGAATTGGCATTAATCAGAGGTTATATCTCAGACAACATCAAAGTTGAAGGAGAATTAAGATCTGAAACGCAATTAAACATCAAGCGATTGATGGATATTGGTTGCCAACGAGGAATACGTCACAGACTGGGATTACCTTTAAGAGGCCAAAGAACTAAAAATAATTCTAGAACCCGTAAAGGAAAGAGAAAAACTGTTGCTAACAAAAAGAAAGCAAGTAAATAATCTGTAGAATTTATTATGGCAAAACAAACTAAAGTTGTTAAAAAAAGAAAAGTAAAAGTTGAGGCTATTGGTGAAGCGCATATTCAAGCTTCTTTCAATAACATCATCATTTCTTTAACAAATAAAAACGGAGAAGTAATCTCTTGGGCATCTGCCGGTAAAATGGGATTCAGAGGTTCTAAAAAGAATACTCCTTTTGCTGCACAAATGGCAGCAGAAAACTGTTCTCAAGTAGCTCACGAAGCTGGTCTTAGAAGAGTTAAGGTGTTTGTAAAAGGTCCAGGTGCGGGTAGAGAGTCTGCTATCAGAACTATCCACAACTCAGGAATCGAAGTGAGCGAAATCGTTGATATTACACCGATGCCGCATAACGGATGTAGACCACCTAAAAGAAGAAGAGTTTAATTTTTAGAATTTATCCCTAATGGCAAGATATATTGGACCTAAAACTAAAATTGCTAGAAAATTTGGTCAAGCAATTTACGGAGACGATAAAAACTTTGAAAAAAGAAAAAACCAACCGCCTGGACAACACGGACCTAACAAAAGAAGAGGTGCTAAGAAGTCTGAATACGCTATTCAGTTAGCTGAAAAGCAAAAAGCTAAATATACTTACGGTATTTTAGAAAGACAATTTGCTAACCTTTTCGAAAAGGCTGATAGAAGCAAAGGAGTAACTGGTGAAGTTCTTTTACAATTATGTGAGTCTAGACTAGACAACGTTGTATACAGACTAGGTTATGCAAAAACTAGATCTGCTGCAAGACAATTAGTTTCTCACAGACACATCACTGTTAATGGTGAGTTGGTTAACATACCTTCTTATCTATTAAAAGCTGGTGATGTAGTTGCAGTAAGAGAAAAATCAAAATCACTAGAAGTTATCGCTAACTCTTTAGCATCTAAAATTAACTACGAGTGGTTACAATTCAATGACGAGAAGAAAGAAGGTACTTTCGTTTCTGCTCCTGAAAGAATCCAAATTCCGGAAGACATCAAGGAACAGTTAATCGTCGAATTATACTCTAAATAATAATTTTTTCAAATTTTTGCTCAACCATACTATGGCAATTTTAACATTTATAAAACCAGATAAAGTAATCCTACTTAATTCTACAGATTTCAAAGGTCAATTCGAATTTAGACCTCTTGAACCAGGATTTGGATTAACAATCGGTAATGCATTGAGAAGAGTTTTGCTTTCTTCTCTGGAAGGATATGCTATTTCATCTATCAAAATAGAGGGCGTAGAGCACGAATTTTCGACTATACCAGGTGTGATCGAAGATGTTACTGAAATCATACTTAATCTTAAGCAACTTCGTCTTAAGGCTACAACAGAAAACCCATCTAGCGAGCAAGTTAATGTAAAAATTTCTGGTCAAGAAGTTATTACGGCTGGTGACTTAGGTAAAGGTATCAACAATTTCGAGGTTCTTAACCAAGATCTTGTTATCTGTAACCTTACTAAAGACGTTAACTTTGAGATTACTTTCAATATTGAAAAAGGTAGAGGTTACGTTCCTTCAGAACAAAACAAGTCTAACAATGCACCAATTGGTACTATTGCAATAGATTCTATCTTTACACCAATTAAAAAAGTACAGTATAGCATCGAAAATTATCGTGTAGAGCAAAAAACAGACTACGAAAAACTAATCTTGGATATTGAGACTGATGGTTCTATCACACCTCAAAATGCCTTAACAGAAGCTTCTAAGATATTAATTTATCACTTTATGTTATTCTCTGATGAGAGAATTACGCTAGAAACGGAAGCTGTTAAAGCATCTATCCAATATGACGAAGAAACACTTCATACAAGACAACTTCTTAAATCAAAATTAGCAGATATGGATCTTTCTGTAAGAGCCCTTAACTGTTTGAAAGCGGCTGAAGTAGAAACGCTTGGAGAACTTGTTGCCTTCAGTAAGTCTGATTTGATGAAATTCAGAAATTTTGGTAAAAAATCTTTAACAGAACTTGAAGAATTGGTTCACGCAAAAGGACTAAATTTCGGGTTTGATGTTGCAAAATATAAGTTAGACGCTGACAAATAATCCTTACAATGAGACACGGAAAGAAAATCAATCACTTAGGTAGAACGGCGCCGCACAGAAAAGCAATGCTGTCTAACATGGCTTGTTCCCTAATTGAACATAAAAGAATCAACACTACAGTTGCTAAAGCTAAAGCTTTAAGAACTTACGTTGAACCTCTTCTTACTAAAGCTAAAGAAGATACAACTCATAACAGAAGAACTGTATTCTCTTACCTTAAAAGTAAAGAAGCTGTTACAGAACTTTTCAGAACTGTAGCACCAAAAATCGCTGAAAGAAATGGCGGTTATACAAGAATCATCAAAACTGGTTTCAGACTTGGTGATAGTGCAGATACTGCTATGATCGAACTTGTTGACTTTAACGAGCTTTACAACCCTAAAGCTGAAGAGAAAAAAACAACGAGAAGAAGTAGAAAACCTGCTACTAAAAAAGAAGAAACAGCTCCAGTTGCTGAAACGAAAGTTGAAGAAACACCTGCTGCTGATTCTAAAGAAGAAAAAACTGAAGAATAATCTTCGTTTTGATCATAATAAAAACGCCTTGCTTTTGTAAGGCGTTTTTAATTTTTGTAGTAACTAGAATTCTATTATTTTTGTTCAAAATAGTTGAATGAAATTTTTCCTTAGCTGGTTATATAGTTTATGTTTTGTTTTGGGATGGAGCCAAACAACAACTAACCCAAAGCTCGATCTTCCACAGATCCCGTCCAATATTAGTATTCCCATACAACTTCCAATTTCCGAAATTGAAAATCTCATTAATAAATCTGTTATAGGAACCATCTACGAAGACAAATCTTTTACGGATAACAATAACGACCAATTCAAAGTTAAAGTCAACAAGTTGTCAGATATTAAGCTGAAAGCCTTAACCAATAATCGATTGATGATTTCGGTGCCATTACAAATTTGGGCAGAAAAAGGTTACGGGACAATGGGGGTTTACTTATACAAAGATACAAGTTTTAACTTAGTGATGAATTTTGTTTCGTCAATTTCTACTAATCCAGATTGGAGTTTGACCACATCGACGCAGAGTGCAGGCTTTGTTTGGAAAGAAAAGCCGGTTCTCGATTACGGAAAAGTTAAGATCCCTGTTGCAAACTTTATTGAATCAACACTTAAAGAACAACAATCAAAATTCACTTCTTTAATAGATGCACAGATTAAAAATTCTTTTAAGTTACAACCTTACTTAGTCCTTGCTTGGAATCAGTTTGCAAAGCCAATTAATATTTCTCAAGAATATAATACTTGGTTAAAAATTACGCCTCAAAGAACATATTTAAAACCCATTGAAGTCTATGCAGATAAGATTAAGACAAATGTTGGTCTTAGCCTTCTTTCTGAGACTTTCGTAGGCGAAGTGCCGTCTGCGTCAGCTTTGGTTAAAAAAGTTCCTAATTACATTTCTAAACCTGATATTTCTGATGATTTTGTGCTACAGACAACAACTAATATTAGTTTTAATGAAGCAAGTATTTTAGCAGAGAAACAGTTTTTACATAAGGAAATCGAACTTGGCAGTTCTTCTCGAAAAGTTAAAGTAGAAGCCATTTCTGTATATCCAGAAAAAGATAATATTGTTTTAGAAATTACGACTTCGGGCTATGTTCATGGAACGTCTTTTATTAAAGGACAAGCTTCTTATGATGAAGTCGGACAAAAGATTGTTTTAACCAATACAGATTTTAATTTAAAAACGAAAAACATTTTTCAAAAAGCTGTGACAGTTTTGTTCGAAGGTAAGATTAGAAAAATGGTGGAGCAAGAATATGGCATCCCTATGAAAGACATGGTAACGTCGTCTAAACAAAGCTTGACAGAAAATTTTAATAAAGAGTATTTTCCAGGACTAAAATTATCGGGTCAAGTTGTCGATTTTAAACCAAGTAAATTTATTTTAACACCGACTTATATTACTGTGGTCATCGATACTAAAGCAAAGTTACAATTATTAATTTCGGGACTGAATTTTTAGTATATTTAAAAGAAAAAATCATGAAGAATATTTTTATTTCATTTTTATCTCTTTCGGGAGTTTTAATATTTGCTCAGGAAGCCGCGCCGTTGCACATCCAAAATATGAGTTTGAATGCTCAAAGTATTTTTTTGAAAGATGGATTTAAAACTGATTTAGGAACAGAAGGTATTCCTTACATAAACAATGATCTTTTTTCGGAAGCTAAAGTTGGAACTTCTGAAAAGTTGACTAGTGTTAGATATAATGCTAGCCTAGATCAGTTTGAGTTTCTTCAGAATGGACAAATGCTATTGATGGGCAAAGAAGATTGGTACAGCCCTGTTTATTTTCCGTCAACAAAGGAATTTGTTGTATTGGGAGATATTATATATAAGAATAAATCGACGAAATCTTATTTGTTTGAATATATTAAAGGTGATAAGGTAAGTGCATATCGTAAAATTTCCAAGACATTTAAGAAAGGTGAATATGCGGCATCTTCTTTTGATAAAGATCAACCGAATCGATTTAGAGAAGAGCCAGATCAATATTATTTGAAATTGGAGGACGGAAAATTTGTGGAATTTCCTAAGAATAAGAAAAAACTTATTGAATTATTTCCGGATAAGAAAAAGTCAATTAATGATAATGTAATTTCTAATGACTTTGATTTTAATACTAAAAAGTTAATTGTCTCACTTTTAAATAGATAATTTATTAGATATTAGAAATAAAAAAACCTCTGATTCTTCAGAGGTTTTTTTGTGGAGTTGGAGGGATTCGAACCCTCGTCCAAACAAGCAATACATAAGCTTTCTACATGCTTATTTTGCTATTGGTTTTCGAACATAGGCAGAGAGCAAACACCCAACCTACATCTTATCTTCTAAAATTTTCGTGTTTTGGACGAAGCTTCCAAAACCTTATTTCCGCATTCCTATGCCCCAGAATCCAACGTCGCAGAACAGAACATTGGTGAGACATCTTGCTTCCTTACTATCTTCAGGAAAGCGCTCAGAACCTACTAAACTTCGGATTAAGCTGCAAGAGCGAACTCTTCGTTGCCAGTTAAAATTTTGTAGCAAGGGATTAAAGAGATCGCGCTACGGTTCTCTGCATGCTTACTTACACATTGGTCTTGCTGTCGAAACCAGTCAACCCCAAGTTTGTCTACAAAGATACGAATTTTATCTCGTCTTTTTTTCTAAATTTTAAGCTCTCTTATTTTATATCAACACACCGCTTCCTGTTTGTTTTTAAATTGTTGAATATCAATATGATGTATATTTTTGTTTAATAGTTGAAAGCATCATTGTGGATAAAAAGAGATTAAGATTTTGCTAACCTATTGTTAATCAAAGCTTGGTGAATTCTGTGGAAAACTTTTTCAAACATTAACATTAAATTTCGAGTTTTCGGGGCTTTTGCATTTTCTTTTTAGACTTTCAATTTCTATTTTTGTAAGACCGATTTGTTTCAAAATCATATTTTCTAAATTATTGAAATTGAAACAAATAAGTGTTTATAAAGGAAATAAATCACTGTTAGAAAGTATAAAACGCGAATAAAAAGTTAAAGAATTATGGGCATTTTCGATAAAAGAGTTAGTTACAAACCATTTGAGTATCCAGAGATTTTGCAATTTGTGGAAGCGATTAACAAATCATTTTGGGTTCATTCAGAAGTAGATTTTACTGCAGATATTCAAGATTTTCATTCTCAATTGGCGCCACATGAAAAAATTGCGGTTAAACATGCGCTTTTAGCAATTGCTCAAATCGAAGTTTCGGTTAAAACATTTTGGGGAAATCTTTACAACCACTTGCCAAAGCCTGAATTTAATGGTTTGGGAGCAACTTTCGCGGAGTGTGAATTCCGTCATTCAGAAGCTTATTCTAGATTGTTGGAAGTGCTTGGGTACAACGAAGAGTTTAACAGCGTTGTAGAAATTCCTGCAGTTAAGAAAAGAATTGATTTTTTGTCAAACGTTCTTAAACACGCTAATTCTACAACGCCGAAAGAATATGTTTCTTCTTTGTTGTTGTTTTCGATTTTGATTGAAAACGTATCATTGTTCTCTCAGTTTGCGATTATTTTGTCGTTTACAAGATTCAAAGGATTCATGAAGAATGTGTCTAACATTATTGCTTGGACGTCTGTTGATGAGCAAATTCACGCTAATGCTGGTATTTATTTAATCAACAAAATCAGAGAGGAGCAACCAAATCTTTTAACAGATTCTGACATCGAAGATATTTACACTTTAGTGGATGAGTCTATCGCGTTGGAAGCAGAAATTCTTGATTGGATTTTTGAGCAAGGTGAATTGGATAACTTTTCAAAAGAAGATCTTCTTAACTTTATGAAATACCGTGTTGACGATTCTCTTAAAAAAATCGGTATGAAAACACGTTACGATGTTTCTCCAGAACAATACAGACCAATGGTTTGGTTCGAGGAGGAAGTATTCGCAAACTCTATGGACGATTTCTTTGCAAAAAGACCTGTAGATTATACTAAGCATGACAAGTCGATTACTGCTAACGATTTGTTTTAAAATTTATTTTTAATGAAAGAAATTATTGATTTGCTAAATAAGCATGAGGAAGGTCTTGAAACCATTAATCAAAGACTTGATAATATTTATAGTGATATGCCAACAAGTATTGATGTGAACAAAGAACAACTCGAAGAGAATGTTAGAAATTTAAAATTAGAGGTTGAAAAACTAAGTGGAAAATTAGATCATTTAATATATTTATTTGAAAATAGAGTCTAATAAGTTTTCCTTTTAAATGTTTTTTTTAATTTATACAAAGTAAAGAGAGTTTTACATAAAATTATGATGGACGAAAATATCGATATCTGGTGGCTCAACGAAGAGTCCGAGCAAATGCTTAACAGAGGTTATCTTCTAAAAGGTGAAACTGTAGATGGCGCAATTGATCGTATTACAACTGCTGCGGCAAAAAGACTTTTCAAACCAGAATTGCAACCAGCTTTCAAAGAGATGATTGTAAAAGGGTGGATCAGTTTTTCATCGCCAGTTTGGGCAAATATGGGAACACAAAGAGGATTGCCGATTTCGTGTTTTAATGTTCATATTCCAGATAGTATCGAAGGAATCACACACAAAATGGGTGAAGTAATTATGCAAACTAAAATCGGTGGTGGTACATCGGGATATTTTGGAGAATTGCGTAATCGTGGTACTGCTGTTACAGACAACGGAAAATCTTCGGGTGCGGTTTCGTTTATGAAACTGTTTGACACTGCGATGGATGTTGTATCACAAGGTGGTGTTAGACGTGGTGCTTTTGCAGCTTATCTAGACATTGACCACGGCGATATTGAAGAGTTTTTATCAATTAAAGATATCGGAAGTCCTATCCAAAACTTGTTTACAGGTGTTTGCGTTCCAGATTATTGGATGCAAGATATGGTAGATGGTGATATGGAAAAACGTAAAATCTGGGCGCGCGTGCTAGAAAGCCGCCAGCAAAAAGGTTTGCCATATATTTTCTTTACAGATAATGTTAACAGAAATAAACCTCAAGTCTATAAAGACGCTGGATTAATGGTTAATGCAAGTAATCTTTGTTCGGAGATTATGTTGCCATCGACAACCAACGAGTCGTTTATTTGCTGTTTATCTTCAATGAATCTTGAGTTGTTCGACGAGTGGAAAGATACCAACGCTGTTAAATTGGCGATTTATTTTCTAGACGCTGTATTGTCAGAGTTTATTGAAAAAACTGAAGGTAACTATTATTTGACATCAGCGCGTAATTTCGCAATGCGTCACAGAGCTTTAGGTTTGGGAGTTTTGGGTTACCATTCTTATTTACAAAAGAATATGATTCCATTTGAAAGTTTCGAAGCGACACAATTTAACGCGAGAGCTTTCAGACATATTAAAGAGCAAGCTGAGCAAGCTTCTAAAGAGTTGGCTAACATCTATGGTGAACCAGAAATGTTAAAAGGTTACGGACTTCGTAACACAACTCTGATGGCGATTGCGCCGACAACTTCTAGTTCTGCTATTTTAGGGCAAACATCTCCAGGAATTGAGCCTTTCGCTTCTAACTATTACAAAGCAGGTTTAGCAAAAGGAAACTTTATGCGTAAAAATAAATACCTTGCTAAATTGCTACAAGAAAAAGGTCTTGATAACGAAGAGACGTGGAGAAATGTGATGCTTAATCACGGTTCGGTACAACATCTTGATGGTTTGACAGATGATGAAAAAGCAGTTTTCAAAACATTTAGAGAAATTTCTCCAATGGAAATTGTATCACAAGCCGCTCAAAGACAACAATATATCGACCAAGCACAGTCACTTAACTTACAGATTCCGTCTACAATGCCGGTTAAGGATGTTAACTATGTGATGATTGAAGCTTGGAAAAAAGGCGTAAAAACCCTATATTACCAAAGAAGTTCGTCGGTGTCAAAAGAATTGATGGTGAACTTTGTAAGTTGTTCTTCTTGCGAAGCATAACAAAATGACATTATAATTAATTGATACTTAAAAAGACCGTAGATTTTCTGCGGTCTTTTTTTGAAGTAAACATTTACAAAAGATGTCAGTTTTTTTCTAACTTTAAACTTTGAATTTAAAATTTAATCACAATGAAATTCGGACAAGTTGAAGATCCTTCAAAAATAGATTTTAGGCTACCTCAAGATAATTCGCATACTAAGACTATTTTAAAACTAAATAAAAAAGGTTTGCAAGACATATCAATCGGTTGTGCAAAATGGAATAAAACTGACCTTAAAGGCTTTTATCCAAAAGGTACAAAAGATGAATTAAGTTATTATGCGACGCAATTTAATTCCATTGAGTTGAATGCAACGTTTTACGGAATGCCTTCTCCTGATCAGGTTTTAACTTGGAAAGATAAAACGCCCGATGATTTTAAATTTTTCCCAAAAATCACAAATACAGTTTCGCATTTTCGAAGATTATTGAATATTGATGATGTTGTGACACAATTTGCAACTTCGGTTCTTAATTTCGGAGATAAATTAGGAATGGTTTTTTTACAGTTACACGATAATTTTAAACCTAAAGATTATGAACGTTTAGAAAAGTTTGTCCAAAATTGGCCTAAAGAAGTGCCATTAGCAGTCGAACTTCGCAACACCGAATGGTTTGTAGATGAAGAGATTTTTGATAAAACATGCAAATTGTTTGAAGATAATAATGTTAGCAATATTATTGTTGATACTGCTGGACGTCGTGATATGTTACACATGCGATTGACGACGCCAACAGCTTTTATTAGATATGTTGGTGCTAATGCTGAGAACGATTATCAAAGATTGGACGATTGGTTGGAGCGATTGACAACGTGGAAGAAAGAAGGTTTAGAAAACTTGTATTTCTTCGTTCATCAAAATATAGAAAAAGCATCGCCACTTTTGTCCGCACATTTTATTAAAAAACTAAATGAAGCTTGGGGAAAAGAAATTCATATTCCACAAATGGGAAGTGATCCATCCAAATTGACTTTGTTTTAAAACTAAAAAAGCAGCTCTTATTCGAGCTGCTTTTCTTTTGGATTTTGTTTATTGATTAAGGCATTTTGAAACCTCTAGTTGTCATTCTTCCGTATTCGTCAACGTATTTAACTTGTACATTTCCAGAATATCCATCAAGGATTTTTTCAACATCTTTTTGACTGTTAACAGGTTTTCCATTAACTTCGATAATGATGTAGTTATCAACGATTCCGATTTTGTCCATTTCGCCACCTTCGGTTACATTTCTAGCAATTACGCCACTGTTAAGTCCATAGTTTGTTTTAATTCTATCACTTAATGGCTCGAACTCACTACCGATTTTTTCAGTAACCGTTAAATCAGCTTTACTTCTTGCAGAGGTATTACCTTTTTGGTCTTTAAGCGTTACGTTAGCGGTATTGGTCTTTCCGTTTCTGGTATAAGTCACCAAAACTTTGTCACCAGGTCTTTTGCTACCAATCACGAAAGATAAATCTGCGTAGCTATTGATGTCTGTGTTATCGATTTTCGTAATAACATCTCCAATTCTTATACCTGCATCACCAGCGCCACTATTATCGCTAACTTCTCGTACATAGACGCCATTTCCAGTTTTTAAATTGGCTTTTTTCTCTTGGTTGTAAGCCATCACTTGGTTGTCGTTTGATAAATCAAGTGTACCAACACCTAAGAAACCTCTTTGTACCAAACCAAACTTCTTAATGTCTTCAACAATTTTTCTTGCTAAGTTAGAAGGAACTGCAAAACCATAACCTTCATAATATCCAGTATTTGACGAGATTGCTGTGTTAATACCAATAAGGTCACCACTCACATTAACCAAAGCACCACCACTGTTACCCGGATTAATTGCTGCATCCGTTTGGATAAAGCTTTCAATTGGCGTTCTAGATTGTTGACTTAACAGATCGATGCTTCTTCCTTTAGCGGAGATAATACCCGCTGTAACTGTAGAATTAAGTCCTAACGGGTTACCAACTGCCAAAACCCATTGTCCAACTTCAACCGCGTCTGAGTTTGCGAAATTAAGATAAGGAAGACCCTTTTCTTCAATTTTTAAAAGTGCGATATCTGTATTTGGATCGGTACCAACTAGATTAGCAATGTAAGTCTTTTTATTACTGAGTACAACTTCTAGTTTACTAGCACCTGCTACTACATGGTTGTTAGAAATGATGTAACCATCAGGAGAGATAATTACACCAGAACCTAAACCAGAAGGCATATTTTTAGGTGGTTGCTGACGTTGCTGCGGTTGCTGTCTTCCTCCTCCAAATGGATTCCCGAAGAAGAAATCAAACAAATCGCTATCTGGCGCTCTTTGCGCAGATCTATTAGAATAATTTTTTATAGTAACAACTGCAGGGACAGTCATCTTAGAAGCTTTTACAAAGTCATCTCCGACTGCGCTAGTATTAAGACCAGCAAAGCTTGCATTGTTACTAGATTTTGTAAAGTAAGAAAAATCCTCACCAGAATTATGTGGATCAAAATATTTAATAGCTCCAAAAGTAGTTGCGCCTGATAAAACCCCAACTACAGCTAACGGCATTAGTTTTTTTAATGTATTCTTCATTTTATATTTCCTTTAGTTTTTGATTTTAATATTTAAACAAATTTAATGCTAAATATGTATAAACTAAAAACTTAGTGTTACAGATTTAACTAAGTTTAACCATTATTAAATATAAATTAATAAATATTTCTCGATTTTAAGAGTTTTTTAGTGGTTTTAAAGGCTTTTTAAGATTTGAAATATACTTTTTATTTTTACTAAATGTGAAAATTTGTCAATGATTTTTTTTGAATGCTGACAAAACTTCTCATAGAGGATATAATTTTAGGTTAATAAAACTATCAATTGCCTTTAATTTTAAACAAGAATAAATTAATTACCTTTGCAAAAAATTTAGTAATAATAAAATGACAAAGACAGGAAGAATAGAACTAATGTCTCCCGCAGGAGATTTTACTTCGTTACAAGCGGCGATTGACAATGGTGCAGATTCTGTTTACTTTGGTGTAGAGCAGCTTAATATGCGTGCCCGTGCTACCATGAACTTTACACTTGACGATCTTCCTGAGATTGCAAGACGTTGTGAAGAGAAGGGTGTAAGAACGTATTTGACGCTTAACACGATTATATATGACCATGATTTATCGATTATAAAAACCCTTTTGGATAAAGCGAAAGCTGCTAATCTTACAGCGGTTATTGCGATGGATCAAGCGGTTATTGCGTATGCAAGACAAATCGGTATGGAAATTCATATCTCTACCCAGATTAATATTACCAATATCGAAACGGTTAAATTCTATGCACTTTTTGCTGATACAATGGTAATGAGTCGCGAGTTGAGTATTTCTCAAATCAAAAAAATTGCGACACAAATCGAAAAAGAACAAGTTAAAGGTCCTTCTGGTAATTTAGTAGAAGTTGAAATTTTTGGTCATGGTGCGCTTTGTATGGCGGTTTCGGGTAAATGTTATTTGAGTCTTCACTCTCACAATTCTTCAGCTAATAGAGGCGCGTGTAAGCAAAACTGTCGTAAAAAATATACAGTTATCGATCAAGAAACTGGTTTCGAAATCGAACTGGATAACGAATATATGATGTCGCCAAAAGATCTTTGTACAATTGGTTTCTTAGATCAAATTGAGGATGCCGGTGTTAAAGTTTTAAAAATTGAAGGTCGTGGTCGTGCCCCAGAATATGTGGCTATGGTGACAAAATGTTACCGTGAAGCTATTGACAGTATCGCAGATGGGACTTTCTCTCAAGAAAAGGTTAATGGCTGGATGGAGCGTCTAGAAACTGTGTATAACAGAGGTTTCTGGGCTGGCTATTATCTTGGTCAAGAACTGGGAGAATGGTCTGATAATTCTGGATCTAGTGCAACACAGAAGAAAGTTTATATCGGAAAAGGTCGTCATTTCTATCCAAAATCGGAGATTGCTGAATTCTTAATCGAGGCTTATGATTTGGCGGAAGGAGATACAGTTTTAATTCAAGGTCCGACAACTGGTTCGCAAGAAATGGTGATTAAAGGTCTGATGGTTGATGGTAAAGAAGGTGCTACAAAGGCAACAAAGGCTGATGTTATTACTTTCAAAACGGATTTCCGTGTGCGTCCATCGGACAAACTTTATAAAGTTGTAAAGGTTGAAGAGCCCGGAACGCAACAAAACAATGTAGAAGAAGGCGCTTATTCTCATTAATAATAGGATTGATGGTTATTGTTACATTGCAAAGAGACAAATGTATTGGTTGTAATTATTGTGCGGAATTTGCACCAGAATTTTTTAGAATGTCTAAAAAAGATGGTAAATCTGTATTACTAAAATCAGTAGAAAAGAAAGGTTTTTTTACCATTAAAACACCATTTCCTGATGCTTTTGAGTCGTGTGATAAAGCTGCAAAAGCTTGTCCGGTTAATATTATTTCGGTTAAAGAGATATAATGGAAGCAATTTTTGAGACAAAAGAAGTTTTAAGAAAAAAATATTTAGATAAAAGAATGACCTTGTCCCAAGACGAGGTTTTTCTGTTTTCTGAGCAGATTTTTGAAATGTTTTTAAAAGAATTTAGCCTAAAACCGAATTCGAAACTTCATTGTTTTGTGCCAATAACGTCTAAGAACGAAGTTAATACAAAGTTTTTCTTTGATTATTGTTTTAAAAATAACATTCAAATTTTTGTTCCGAAAATTGTTGCTGATGATTTAATTTCTATCGAAGTAACGCCCGACACCGAGTTTTCTATTAGCAAATGGAATATTAAAGAACCCAAAAATAGTGTTAGTAACACTATCAAGGAATTTGATTTTTGCTTGACCCCGTTGTTGTATTGTGATGCAAAAGGTAATAGAGTAGGATATGGTAAAGGCTTTTATGATCGCTTCTTTAGTGAAAATATTGTTAATACTAAAGTGGGATTAAGTTTTTATAGACCAGATTTTTTAATTTCAGATGTTTTGTCTTCGGATATTAGGTTGGATTTTTTAATAATCCCTAATCAAATTTTTGTATTTTAGTAACCATTGCTCTGGTTAATTTGTTGATTTATAGTATGGTAAATTTGTAAATTGAATTACAAAAACTATACAATACGATTATTTTATTTGTAATATTTCGAGGTATATATTTGTAATGTCTTAAACCTAAGACAAAACACAAATTTTACATATATAATTACTAAAAAACATTTTATTATGAAAAAAGTATTAGGAGCATTAGCGATCGTTTTATTAGCGGTAGTGTCTTGTAAAAAAGCTGAAACAGTTGATACAAAAATCGTTGATTCGGCTGCAGCGCAAGTAGATTCATTATCTAAAGAGGTTGATACGGCAGTAGCTAAAGTTGACTCTGCGACTGCTAAAGTAGATTCTGCAAAAGCAGAAGTTAAAGAAGCTGTCGATGCAGTTAAAAAATAATCTTAATAAGATTTAAAAATTAAGCCTCCATTTGGAGGCTTTTTTTATTTCTTTTTGATAGGTTTTTCTGCTTTAATCAATGTTTTTTGTTCTTTTGATTTATCCTGGTTGCTTTCAGTTTGCGCCGATGTCGAATCTTTTTTCTTACCTAGATCGGTGTAAAAATTTTTAAAATAAAACTTAAATTCATTGTTGTCTTTAGCTGGGACAGATTTCAAAACATATTCGGCATTTCTATCATAACTTCCAATAAAAGCTTTTTTGCTATTATAATATTCAACACTAAATTTAGCAACATCAAAAGTGTCTTTTTCAGTAATTTTTCTTTCGATATTTAAATTATTGATACTCGCATAGCGGACTTTTAGGCTGTCAAGATCTTTGAATAGAGGTTTTAGTTGAGTAGAATCCGTTTTTAAAAAATAGCTTTGCATTTGTGCATAGATTACAGAGTCAATTTCAGTATCCTTATTTCCAGAAATATAAAGCGTTGAAAGATCCAGTAGGTCTTGGATTTTCTGCTTAGTTATAATGTTTATAGCTTGTGCGCTATCCATTTTTGCAGATGGAATCGTATTGCGATTATTCTTGTATTTAACATCATTGATGTTCGATTCGCCTTCGTACTTTTTGTTACACGAAATAATACTAATGCATGCAGAAATTGCTATAAATATGGATAGTATTTTAATTCTCATTGGTTGAAATTTTAAAACGGATAAGTACTATTTTGCCATTTTTCATCTGTGTATCAATCACATTTAGGTTTTCTAAAGCAGTGGTTGGTAACGTAACAAGGCTAATATATTTTTGTTTATCAAGTCGCTCAACAGCGTAAGTCTCGTTGTCGTAGACTTGCGTTATTTGTGCATCATCGCTAATTAATTGGTTTAGCTGTTCTCTTTTCTTTTTAAAATCTTTTATAGATCTAGAATAATAGTAAAGTAGAATCGCATAATCATTAGGTTTTAGCTCAATGTTTTCTTTTTCAGGTGCTGTTTCTAAGTTCCTTTTGATTGTATCAGTTTTATAAAAAGGGGAAGAAACAATCATAGTTAAAGTTTTGCTCTGTGTTGTGTATTTAAAAGGAGCGTTCGGTTTAATTCTTATTAGGATTGGAGATTCATTCTCTTTAAGTATTTTTACATCTAGTTCATCTTTTATTAATGTATTTCGATCAGAGTCAATGAAGCTGTATGTGTAATCTTTATATAACCATTGATCGCGAAATATTAAGAATAAAATCGAAAGGCTTAATACAGATGTTATGATATACCAAATGTTTTTCTTGAAGAAATTTCTTTTCGAAATACTAGATAAAGTTTCAATTTGTTGATCTTCAGTAGTGTTTAATTGTAAAACTTCTTTTTTTGTAGATTTTTCTAAATTATTTCTATCTTGAATTTGCAGATTTTTATCGACTTTTTCAACTTCAAGATTATTTGGAATAACATCAATCGTTGCTTGCTTATCCATTGTTGAATTTTCAACAAATTTTACTGTTTTTTCAGTAGGTGTAATTTCTATTTCTGGTTCATCTACTTCAGTTGTAGGTAAAGTAATTGGCTTCAGCTTTTTATAATTAAACCAGGATTCGTAACCTGCATAATTTGATAATAAATTAAGCATGTCAATTCTTGGCAATTTGCTTACTGGCGAGGTTTTGAAATAAGTGTAAAAAGACTTTTCACTAATGTTTCCTTTAGCGTATTTTCTTAAGTCTTCTTGAAAATATATGATGTCAATGCCTTTCCACTTAGTAATATCATTGTGGGAAGGTGTATGATTGTCTAAATACTTGGCTTGAACCTCTTTTTTTAGCTGTTCAAAGTATAAAATTTCTAAATTGTCCAAATGTTGAAAAATTTATAATTAACTGTTTTACAGGTGCTTTTAATTGTAAAACTATTTTACAAAGATATTACAATTAATTTTCTAACACAAATTTTTTTGCTGCCATACCTTTGTCCTGTTCAAATTGATAGAACAGAAAAGAATTCATTTAAAATAACAAACAAAATTAAATTTAATTTATTATGAAAAAGTCATTATTTGTAGCTGCTATCGCTGCTGTTGCTCTTGTAGCTTGTAAAAAAACTGAAAACGTAGATGCTGCTAACACAGATTCAGCTGCTGCTGTAGTTGATACTGCTGCTGCTACTGTTGATTCAGCTTCAGCTACTGTTGATTCAGCTGCTGCTAAAGTTGACTCTGCTGCTGCAACTGTTAAAGATGCTGCTAAAGAAGTTAAAGATGCTGCTAAAGAAGTAAAAGAAGCTACAAAATAATTAAAAATTATTTGTAAAAAAAAGAACCGTTTCGATTTCGAAACGGTTTTTTTTATTTCATTTTTTGACGAAGTGCTTCATAACAAGTTATCGCAACAGCATTACTCAAGTTCAAAGAGTCAATACTTCCAGCCATCGGTATCAGTGTGTTTTTTCCTTTTTCCTTCCAAAAATCACTAAGTCCAGAATGTTCAGTCCCAAAAAGTACAGCACTTTTTTGTTTTAGATTACGCGAGTCTAGCGGTTGCGCATCGTCAGACATAAAAGTCGTGTAGATTTCAAAAGCATTTCTTTTCAAAAAGTCGAAAGCGTCTTCATTACTTACCGCACAAAAGTTCATTCCAAAAAGACAACCAACGCTACTTCTGATAACATTCGGGTTATAAAAATCAACTTTTGGATCGGTCACAATCAAAGCATCAATACTAAAAGCCTCGCAACTTCTCAAGATTGCGCCCAGATTTCCCGGCTTTTCAATGCTTTCCAAAATGATAATTGTAGAGTTTTCTTTTAGTTTTAGCGAAGCCAAATTCAGTTCCTTATTCTTATAGACACCAATTATTCCTTCCGTCGTCCCACGATATGCAATTTTTTCGTACACCGCTTTACTTACAAAATTCACATTTTCGGTTGGTGTTTTGCCTACAAAAATATCTGGTGCAACATAAAACTCTACAGCCTCGTAGCCAAAATTTAGTGCACGTTCATTTTCTTGTTGACCTTCCACCAAAAAAACTTCGGCTTTTTTTCGGTCATTATTTTTGCTTAGCCAACGACTAATTTTCTTTATTTTCTCGTTCTGGAAACTTTCGATGATTTGCATTTCTGCTATTTTTCCACAAATTACGTTATTATTTTGTGCTATTTCCAAATTTCAAATCCTAGTTTTCATCTATTTTATAATCAGGAGCTAATCCCGCTTTCACTACTCGCTATCCCAAAGCCAAGCTTTTTCCTTGTTATTTGGGATGAGCTCAAACATGCCGTTCAATCGGGGCTATAAAATCTGCAAAGAAGTAAAATCCTAAAACTAATTTAGATTCAAAAAATAATTATCTTTGTCGCTATGATTTTACGAGGAGAAAATTTAATTAAAGAATACGGACCAAAGAAAGTTGTAAAAGGAGTTTCTGTGCAGGTTCAACAAGGTGAAATTGTCGGTTTGTTAGGTCCAAACGGAGCCGGAAAAACCACTTCTTTCTACATGATTGTAGGTTTGGTGAAGCCTACTTCTGGTAAAATTTTCCTCGATAAACAAGAAATTACCAACGATGCGATGTACCGTCGTGCCCAAAAAGGCATCGGATATTTGGCGCAAGAAGCTTCTATTTTTAGGAAATTGTCTGTTGAAGATAATTTGATGGGCGTTTTGCAGTTGACAAATCTTTCGAAAAAGCAGCAACAAATGAAATGTGATGAACTGATTGAAGAATTTTCGCTTCATCACGTTCGCAAAAACCGTGGTGACTTACTTTCTGGTGGAGAGCGTCGTAGAACCGAAATTGCAAGATGTTTGGCGACAAGTCCCAACTTTATTCTTCTCGATGAACCATTTGCGGGAGTTGACCCGATTGCGGTTGAAGATATTCAGAAGATTGTCCGCAGTTTGGTGGACAAAAACATCGGGATTTTAATTACCGACCACAATGTTCAACAGACTTTAGCGATTACACATAAAACTTACATTATGTTTGAAGGAAGAATCCTGAAAGAAGGTCTTCCGGAGGATTTGGCGAACGACCCACAAGTTCGAGAAGCTTATTTGGGTGAAAACTTCGTGTATCAAGATATTCTAAATAAATCAACGAAAAAGCATTATGTTTATAATATTTGGGCTGGAGATTTCGATTCAAAAAATGAATTCCAAGCTTATGTAGATGAGTTTTATCCTGCAACCAAAGATTTAAAATTGCTTTATGGTTTCGAAGATATTAGCTTTGCATCTTTAGCAAATTCCGAAATTGAATTTATTTTCTCAGATGTTGTTGATAAAAACGCACATAATTCTTTCGTTCTTCAAAAAACTGAATTGAAGTCCAATCAAAGTTATGAAGAAGTTGCCCGAAACGCAGAACAGCTTTCTAACACAAGATTAAAATACCTTACAACTTTCGATAGTCAACAATAAAATGGATAGTCCAGAATTAAAACAAGAGTTTCAATCCACGCCAAAACTTCTTGAAAAGCTTTATAAATACAGCGTTAGCAAAGAATATCAAGCTGGAGATGTAATTGTGGACGAAAATTCTAGCATTCGAGCGATTCCTATTGTTACAAAAGGCGCAATGAAGGTCGTTCGTACGGAGGAAGACGGCCGCGAAATTCTTTTGTATTACATAAAAGCTGGCGAATCTTGTATCATGTCTTTTTTGGGCGGAATGCACAACGAAACCAGCAAAGTGAAAGCCGAAATCGAGGAAGACGCGGAGATTCTTTTCCTTCCTGTTACCAAGGTTTCGGAGTTTATAAAAGAACATCCTGAGTGGCTCGATTATATTTTCAAATTGTATCATAAAAGATTTGAAGAATTGTTGGGCATCATCAACGAAATTGCTTTTAAAAAAGTAGATGAACGTTTACTAAACCTTCTCGAAAAAAAAGCTGAACTCACGCAATCCAACACGTTAAATGTTACCCACGAACAACTCGCCAATGAACTAGGAACCGCTCGTGTCGTGGTTTCCCGACTTCTAAAACAACTTGAAGAAAACGGCGAAGTTCAACTTGGTCGTAACAAAATTACTTTACTTTAAAAATTAGAGGTTAGAAATTAGAAGTTAGTTGTGATGTATGTAAAATTTTAATCTTTCAATCTTTTCAATCTTTTCAATCATTTAATGTTAAATAGCTAAGGGCTCTGTAACAAAAGTAGCTGTACAACTTCTTCGATTATCCCAATTTTGCATCATCATAAGATAGGAAATGGAGATAGCAGGATTTTTAGCATCAATTTTAATAGGAATTTCACTCGGATTAATTGGCGGTGGCGGAAGTATTTTAACCGTTCCGGTTTTGGTGTATTTATTCCAAGTGGATGCCGTTTTAGCAACAACATATTCGCTTTTTGTGGTTGGTGCAACAAGTTTGGTGGGCTCAACCAGTTATTTTAAAAATAATTTAATCGATTTAAAAACCGTAATCACTTTCGGTTTGCCGTCTATTGTTGGTGTTTACTTGTCAAGACATTTCATTCTTCCTCAAATTCCAAATACATTATTCCAAATTGGAGATTTTCACGTTTCGAAAAGCATGTTCCTGATGTTGGTTTTTGCAGTTTTAATGTTGGTGGCATCCTTTAAAATGATAAAAAAAGATAAGCATGAAATTTTGCCAACTAATCAAAAATACAATTATCCATTAGTGATTTTTGAAGGATTAATGGTTGGTGTAATTACTGGATTTGTAGGAGCTGGAGGCGGGTTTTTAATTATTCCAGCTTTGGTTGGATTATTAAAAACACCCATGAAAAAAGCAATTGGAACTTCTTTATTAATTATTGCAATTAATTCTGCATTCGGATTTTTAGCCTCTTATGAGCATTTCGACGAAATTAATTGGACATTTTTAATGATCATTTCTGGATTAGCAATTCTCGGAATTATAATTGGTGCTCGTTTATCAAAAAATATTGATGGTAAAAAACTAAAACCCGCTTTCGGATGGTTTGTTTTGATAATGGGAATTTTTGTAATTATAAAGGAAATGTTTTTGTAATGAATTATGAATTATGAATTATGAATTATGAATTATGAATTATGAATCAGTTTTGATTAAGAGGCAAGAGACAAGAATCAAGAACCCAAAATCGACAACTGACAACTGACAACCATCAACTAACAACTAATAACCAATAACCAACAACCAAAACCTTCCTATGTAACAAAAGTAGCGGTGTAAGATTTTAAATAGTAAGAACTTTGTACAACTAAATTAAAGAATATGAAAATAGAACAAATTTATACAGGATGTTTAGCGCAGGGCGCTTATTATATAGTTTCCAACGGCGAAGCTGCGATTATTGACCCACTTCGTGAAACCCAACCTTATATCGAAAGATTGCAAAAAGATAATGTGACTTTAAAGTACATTTTCGAAACGCATTTTCATGCGGATTTCGTTAGCGGTCACGTTGACTTAAGTCAAAAAACAGAAGCGAAAATTGTGTACGGACCAACAGCAAATCCAGTTTTTGAAGCAATTATTGCTGAAGACGGACAAGTTTTCGAGATCGGAAATATCAAGATTAAAGTTCTTCACACGCCTGGTCACACCATGGAAAGCAGCACTTATCTTTTAATTGATGAAAACGGAAAAGAAACCGCTATTTTCTCGGGAGATACTTTGTTTTTGGGTGATGTTGGTCGCCCAGATTTAGCTCAAAAAGCCGCAAATATGTCGCAGGAAGATTTGGCAGGTTTGCTTTATGATTCTTTGCAAAACAAAATTATGCCTTTGTCGGATGATATTACGGTGTATCCAGCTCATGGTGCGGGTTCCGCTTGTGGTAAGAATATGCAAAAAGAAACGGTTGACACTTTAGGAAATCAAAAAAAGACTAATTATGCGTTAAATCAACCTAACAAAGAAGCTTTCATTAAAGCAGTTACCGAAGGTTTGTTGCCTCCGCCAGCTTATTTTGGGATGAATGTTGCGATGAACAAAAAAGGTTACGAAAATTTTGACGAAGTTTTAAATAATGGTTTAAAAGCTTTGTCAGCCGAAGAATTTGAAGACATTGCAGAGAGTTCAGAAGCTTTGATTTTGGACACTCGTTCGGCGGCAGATTTTGCAAAAGGATTTATTCCGCAGTCGATAAATATTGGTCTGAATGGTGATTTTGCGCCTTGGGTTGGTGCTTTGGTGAGAGATGTTCGACAACCGATTTTGTTAGTAACCGATAAAGGAAATGAAGAAGAAGCTGTTACCAGATTGAGTCGTGTGGGTTTTGATCATATTTTAGGCCATCTTGAAAATGGTTTTGAAACTTGGAAAAATTCAGGAAAAGAAATCGATACCGTGAACAGAATTTCTGCCGAACAATTTAGTTCAGAATATTATGAAGATATTAAAATATTAGACGTTCGTAAAGAAAGCGAGTTCGAAGCAGAACACGTGCAAAATGCTTACAGCAGACCTTTGGCGTATATTAATGATTGGATAAATGATGTAGATTCTGGCGAGCCTTTTTACATTCATTGTGCGGGAGGTTACAGAAGTATGATGGCTGCAAGTATTCTTCAAGCGCGTGGTTATCGTAATTTTTCGGAAGTTGAAGGCGGTTTTAATGCCATTTCAAAAACGGAAATTCCAAAAACTGATTTTGTTTGTCCATCTAAAAAAATGCAATTATGATTATTGATTTTCTAAAAAAGATTTTTGGTTCCGAAGATTCAGAAAAGCTGACGGAAGCTATCAATAATGGAGCAACTTTAATTGATGTTCGTTCCAAAGGAGAATTTGCTTCGGGAAGTATAAAAAATGCGGTGAATATTCCGTTAAATGAAATTTCAAATCAAATAAACAAGTTGAAAAATAAAAGAAATATTGTGGTTTTTTGCAGAAGTGGAATGCGTAGCAAACAAGCGCAATCCATTTTAAAACAAGCTGGATTTGAGAATGTTTTTAATGGAGGTTCTTTACAAAACATGAAAAAATTAACGACGAACTGATTTTTGAAATATTCGTTGACTTTAAATTTGAAATAAATTCCGTCCTTGCGACACATTTTAAACTAGAAAAATGAATACAGAAGAAAATAAAAATCAAGACCTAAAATGTTGCGTTACGCAATGCGACCTTCCTTTAGACGAAAAATATTGGGACACCCGCTGGGAAAATCAAGAAACGGCTTGGGATGTTGGCTATGCATCACCTGCAATCACCGACTACATAGACGAAATTAAGGATAAAAATATCTCGATTTTAATTCCTGGTTGCGGAAATGCTTACGAAGCCGAATATCTTTTAAAGAACGGTTTTCAAAACATTGCACTCATCGATATTGCGCCAAAAGCTGTCGAAATTTTGCAAAGTAAATTCAGAAATGATCCTCAAATAAAAGTGATTTTAGGTGACTTTTTTGAGCATAAAGGCGAATATGATTTGATGTTGGAACAGACTTTTTTCTGTGCAATTCCGCCCTCAATGCGACCAAATTATGCAAAAAAATCCGCTGAACTTTTAAACCCAAATGGTAAAATTGTAGGTGTTATGTTTGATGCGGTTTTCGAACATCAAGGTCCTCCGTTTGGTGGTTGTCCGTGCGAATACAAACCCATTTTTGAACCTTATTACGAAATCAAAAAAATGGAAGAATGTTATAATTCAATTCCACCAAGAAAAGGCAGCGAAGTCTTTGTTGAGCTAGAAGTTATTAAAAAATAGAATCAAGAATCAAGAATCAAGAATCAAGAGCCAAGAGCCAAGAAGTGATATGAAAAAATATCTCAAATCTTGATTCTTGGTTCTAGCATCTAAAATCTAAAAAAAAATGTTAGAACTTATAAAAAATCCGTGGCCATGGTACGTTGCGGGACCTTTGATCGGACTTACAGTCCCAATGTTGCTTATTTTGGGTAACAAAACTTTTGGAATTTCGTCGTCGTTAAGACATATTTGTGCGTCTTGCGCACCATCGAATATTCCGTTTTTTAAATACAACTGGAAAAGCGAAATCTGGAATTTAGTTTTTGTTTTCGGAATTTTAATTGGCGGTTTTATCGCTTTTAATTTCCTTTCTAATGGGCAACCAGTCGATGTAAATCCGAATCTAAAAACAGAATTAGCAGCTTACGGAATTACAGATTTTTCAAGTTTAATTCCATCCGATTTTATGAATTGGGAAACTTTATTTTCATTAAAAGGTTTCTTTTTATTCGTCGTTGGTGGGTTTTTAGTAGGCTTCGGAACGCGTTACGCGGGCGGTTGTACGAGTGGACATTCCATCATGGGATTGTCAAATTTGCAATGGCCATCGTTGGTTGCAACCATTTGTTTTATGTTGGGTGGATTCATCGTTGCTAATTTTGTAATGCCGTGGATTTTATCATTGTAAAGAGCCTAGAAGAAAGATTTAAGAACGTTAAATCTTAAATTTAAAACTCAAAACTTGCAATTCAAATTAAAATTTAAAAAATGAAAACATTAGATTATATAAAATTTTTAATAGCCGGAATATTCTTCGGAATCGTCATCACAAAAGCCGAACTCATCAGTTGGTTTAGAATTCAGGAAATGTTCCGTTTGCAATCTTTTCACATGTACGGTGTTATCGGAAGTGCCGTTGTAACGGGAATGTTATCGGTTTGGTTAATCAAAAAATTCAAAATCAAATCTTTGGATGGCGAACCCATAAAAATCGCTGACAAAAAATTCAACAAAGGTCAAATTTATGGCGGTTTAATCTTTGGATTTGGATGGGCGATTACAGGCGCTTGTCCAGGACCATTGTTTGCGCAAATCGGAACTGGCGCTTTGGTCGTAACGGTGACGCTACTTTCAGCAATTTTCGGAACTTGGGTTTATGGTAAATTCCGTGAAAAGTTGCCGCATTAGAGATACGAGTTATGAATTATGAATTATGAGTTGCGAGTTACGAGGCTCGTGATGCGAGTTTTGAGTTACGAGGTAGAATTTGCGGGTTTTATCAATCTTAGAAGTTTATGACATGCTTAACCTTAAACCTTAAAAACCGAAACTCGTATCGTCTGACTCATATTTTTCCTACATTTATGGTTCGCAAATTGAAATATGAAAAATCCTTTCAACCGAACCATTACTATCTATGGAATATTTAAGCAGCTTCAACCTTTCATTAAGCCTTATCGTTTGATGATTTTTTGGACGCTGCTTCTTACTTTGTTGGGCGCTTTGGCGGCGCAAGTCAACCCAATTGTCCTGAAATATACCGTTGATGAGGTTCAAAAATTGATTGACTTACCAAATCCTATGCAGGAAGGAATTCATATTTTGGTCGTTATTTCGATTATTCTTTTGGTGAAGGAAATTTTGAACATTTTTATCAATTTCGGACAAAAATTTTATGGCGAAAAAATTAGAATTAATGTCAGTTCAGAGTTAGCGCAACGAGCAATTGATAAAATTCTGACTTACAAAGTTTCTTATTTTAATGATGAAAACCACGAATCTGGAAAACTGCAAACCCGCATCGATAGAGGAATTGAAAGTTTAACAAAGCTTGTGCAAAACTTTTTTATCGATATTTTACCACTTTTCACAACTTCTATTATTGCGTTAATCGTAATGTACATGCAGAATGTTTATGTCGGTTTGGTTTCCACGATTATTGTTCCTATTTATTTTTGGGTAAGTAATTTGCAAGCTAAAAAACTTTCTGGAGTCCGACGAACATTAAGAAATCAACGTGAAGAAAAGACTTCAGGTTTGCTTAATCTCATCAATTCAATTTTGGTGATTAAAAGTTTTGTTCGAGAAAAATTTGAAGGAAAAAAACAATACGACCTCCAAATGCAACTCATGGAAAGCCAGTTGTACACGCGTAAAACGAATTTTTTCTATGATGGATTAAAAACTTTTATTGAGCAAATTGGTGTTGTTTTAATTATTCTTTTAACTGTTTATTTGGTGCTCGATCAGCAGATGACGATTGGTGCAATTATGTTGCATATAATGTTGTTCAACAACGTTTCTTCGCCTATCCGTCAGCTTCACAGGATTTATGATGATATGAATGATGCGATGATTTATGCCGAAGGTTATTTTGATATTTTGAATGCTGATGATGAGGAAGAACCAAGCGGAAAATTTATTGAAAAAGAAATAAAAGGGACTTTTGAACTTCAAAACGTAAATTTCTCTTATCCAAACGGAACACAAGCGCTCTTTGATGTCAATATGTTAATTGAACATGGTAAAACCACAGCGTTGGTCGGACTTTCAGGCGCTGGAAAATCTACGGTGATTAATTTGTTGTGTAAATTTTATCTTCCAGATTCTGGTAAAATTTTGTTGGATAATGTGGATTTAAACGATTACGACAATACGTTTTTGAGGGATGATATTGGTTTGGTGCTTCAAAAAAATCACATTTTTAAAGGAAGTATTGAAGATAATATTCGATACGGCGACATGAACGCCAGTTTTGAAGAAGTGGAAGCAGCAGCGAAAAAAGCCTATTTGCACGAACAAGTTTTGGATTTGCCATTGGCTTATCAGCATGATGCAACGCAACTTTCTGGTGGTCAACAACAACGAATTGCAATTGCAAGATTATTTTTGAAAAACCCACCAATTATTTTCTTGGACGAACCAACGGCAAGTTTGGATGCAATTGCAACGGAACAAATTAAAAAC
The DNA here is from genome assembly GCF_057652215.1 of Soonwooa sp. T0.1_25. Classification (NCBI taxonomy): domain Bacteria; kingdom Pseudomonadati; phylum Bacteroidota; class Flavobacteriia; order Flavobacteriales; family Weeksellaceae; genus Soonwooa; species Soonwooa sp. T0.1_25. Next base: position 581,587 of record NZ_JBYFBZ010000001.1, read on the forward strand.
TCGTTGGATGCCATTAAAAAAGGAAGAACGGTGGTTATTATTTCTCATTCGTTGTCACAAATTATCGATTCGGATACGATTTATGTCATGAAAAAAGGTCGAGTTGTAGAACACGGAAACCACGATGAGTTGTACCATTTAGACGGAACTTACAAAGAAATTTTTGATGCTTCAGCGCGAAGTTTGAACCTCGATTTATTGGTGAAAACGTATAAAGATGAGGAATAGTTAATTTGAAATTTGAAAAAGGTAGAACCTGAATTTTGAATTATAGGTGTGTTACTCTAAATGTACCCTTTTTCTGTAATAAGAATTCCCAAATGATTAAATGGTAGTTCGTTTTTTTATAGAAAATCCTGGCAAGTTAATTGTTGAATGTAGATTTCAAAATTTTATAAAAGAATGAAAAAATATATCGCTATTACTTTAATTTTAGCTTTAACATTGAGTTCTTGTAATAAAGTTGAAGAAAAAATCAACGAAAGCATCGACCAAGCCACAGAAACTGTAAAGCAAAAAGCCCAAGAGCAAGTAAAAGAAACCATGGATAAAGCCGTGAATGAAACGATAAATTCGGTTACTAATTCGCAAAACGTAAGTTTTCAAGAGGTTTTTCCAAATGCAAAAACGGATATTGTTTCCGATTTTAAAGGCAAAAAAATGAAATTTCCGAATGGAAGTCCAGCTTATTTCTTAAAATACAAAGCCGACAGAACTGAATTATTGCAATTAATGGCGGCTCAACCAACAGCCGACGAAGGAAAGTCTGATAAAGAAGCTCAAAAAATCGATGGTCAAAAGTTTATTGACCAACTAAGTTTCTTCGAGAAATTTATTCCAGATGGTGTTTTAGATACTAATTTTTTAGAAGAAATTAAAAGCGATAAATCAATAGAATTCTACAGAATCAAACGTTTTCCTAAAAAATCCACTATTATTGTTAATCCAAAAACAAAGCTTATTTATCAATTTGTTGAAGTTTCTTAAGTTTCTAAATTGCTTTTATCTTAAGAGAATTTAGATTTTAATTTTCGTCAAATTAAATTATGTGAAGCTTAAAAATGCGATAAAAAACCGTAATTTTAGGCTTTAATTCTATCAATATGACATTCAAAGTATATACGAAAACGGGTGACAAAGGCGAAACTGGATTGTACGGTGGAACAAGAATTTCTAAAGCAAGTTCGCGTGTGGAATCTTACGGAAACATCGATGAACTCAACGCTTTTATGGGTGTTGCAAAATCCTATGTTACTGATTCTAGAGTTTTAGAACAATTGAAGAAAATTCAGTTTGACTTGTTTACAGTTGGTTCCGAAGCAGCAACGCCAATTGATAAATTGTTTTTAGCCAACGGAAAAGCACGATTAGCCTTGGTAATTTCTGAAAAAGAAATTGAAGAATTAGAACACTGGATTGATGCTTTTGAGGAAGAATTAGAGCCTCTTCAGTATTTTATTTTGCCAGGTGGTGGAAAAGCGGCGACGCATTTTCATGTAGCAAGAACCGTTTGTAGAAGAGCCGAAAGAAGTATGGTTTTTTTGAATGAATCCGAAGAAGTGCGTCCAGAGTTGATAAAGTATTTGAATCGCCTGTCAGATTATCTTTTTGTGTTGTCGAGATATATTTCAAAAATTGAAAATGAGCCAGAGGAATATTGGAATCCGAATGACAGAATTTCAAAATAGATGAAGAAAGCATTACTTTATATAACTGGTGAACCACCGAAAAGTTTAGTTGATTTCTCGAAATATAATTTGGTCGCGTGCACAGACGGCGCGTTAAATTATCTGTTGAAATTTGATTCTGAAATTGTTTCAAAATTAGATTTTATTTCTGGTGATTTTGACTCACATATACTATTAGATTTAGGTGACGAAAAATTTATAGAAACGCCTGATCAAAACAAAACCGATTTTCAAAAAGCTTTGGAAATTATTTTAGAGAAAGGAATTGAAAACGTTGATGTTTACGGTGGAAGCGGAGGCGAAATGGATCATTTTTTAGGAAATTTAAGCGTTGCTGATTTTATGAAATCCAAAATGAAGATTCAATTTTTTGATGAGTTTTCGAGCTATTATTTTATCCCGAAAAATTTTGAAATTTCGGGTGTTAAGGATAAAATGATTTCGCTTTTTCCATTTCCAAAAGCCGAAAGTATTACAACAAAAGGATTGAAGTGGCCACTTTACAAAGAAAATTTAAAAATAGGAGAACGTATAGGAACGCGTAATGTCGCTGAAAATGATGTGGTTACAGTAAAGTATGAAAAAGGAAATCTCCTGATTTTTGTAGGATAATAAGTTTATCATAAAAAATTGTAAAAGGTGCATTTCGCATCTTTTTTTATTTAATTTTGTAATTGTATAATTTGTAAAATTAGGATTTAAGAAATGAAAATAAAATATTCGGAGTTAATTGATCAGACCCTTTATTTTCCTACACAAGAATTTAATGTTGAGGAGAATAAGTTGACCTTTCACGATATTCCTTTGATGGAGGTTGTCGAAAAGTACGGAACCCCTTTAAAACTCAATTATCTTCCGAAAATTTCTCAAAATATCCAACGTGCAAAAGGTTGGTTCAAAGAAGCTTTTGAAAAACACGATTATCAAAAAAACTATCGCTATTGTTATTGTACAAAGTCGAGCCATTTTGCATTTGTGTTAGAAGAAGCGATTAAAAATGATATTTCTATCGAGACTTCTTCGGCGTTTGACATGGATATTGTTAAAAGTCTTCATGATAAAGGAAAGTTTGATAAAAGTATCGAAGTAATTTGTAATGGTTTTAAAACCGATGATTATTTGACGAAAATTTCAGATATGATTAATTCTGGTTTTGAAAACATCACACCGATTTTGGATAATTATCGTGAGTTGGATAAGTTGACGGAGTCGATTGATACAACCTTTAATATCGGGATTCGTATTGCTTCTGAGGAAGAACCTAAATTCGAATTTTATACCTCTCGATTAGGAATAGGATATCGCGATATCATTCCTTACTACAGTCAAAAAATCGCTGAACATCCGAATGCTAGACTAAAAATGTTGCATTTCTTCATTAATACTGGTATTAAAGATACAGCGTATTATTGGAACGAATTGTACAAGTGTCTTCGCGTCTATGCACGTCTTAAGAAGATTGCGCCAGAAGTAGATTCTCTTAATATTGGTGGCGGTTTCCCAATTAAAACCTCTCTTAATTTTGATTACGATTATCAATATATGATTGATGAAATTGTTTCACAAATTAAAAAATTCTGCGACGAAGAAGGTGTTGAAGCACCAAATATCTATACCGAATTTGGCAGTTTTACGGTTGGTGAAAGTGGCGCTACGCTTTATAGAATCGTGTCACAAAAGCGTCAAAACGATAGAGAAAAATGGAATATGATTGACTCATCTTTTATGACGACTTTGCCAGATACTTGGGCGATTTCTCGTCACTTTATCATGCTTCCACTTAACCGTTGGGATGACACTTACGAGAGAGTTTTCCTTGGTGGATTAACTTGTGATTCTGATGATTATTACAACTCCGAGCAACATACCAACGCGATTTATTTGCCAGTATATAACGATACAAAGCCTTTATACATTGGTTTCTTCCATACTGGTGCTTATCAAGATACGATTAGTGGTTATGGAGGCGTGCATCATTGTTTGATTCCGCAGCCAAAACATATTTTAATTAATCAAGATGATGAAGGTAATTTTACCTATGAAGTCTTTCAGGAAGCGCAACAGCCGCAAGATGTACTTAAACTTTTAGGTTACTAAAAATATTAAAGGCAGGAATAATTTTCCTGCCTTTTTTTTAATCTTTATTTCTGCAATTTTCTGGAATTTTGTACATTAAGACTAAAGCCCAAATTTGTAATACACCTTGTACCGCGTTAGCTATCGTTAAGATTGGATCATTAAGAATATTCATCACAACAATAGGCATTGCTAAAGTCCCGACAACGACAAATCCCAATAATATAAATCTCATCCAGTCGACACCTTTTTGCATAAGGTATCCCATAATAAAAATAACAACTAAAGTTAAAAATGGAATTATATTATAAGCGGGATGTGGTAATTGGTCGAACTTCCATATAAAAATTCCTATCCCGATTGCACCGGAAAGATACACCAGATTCCCAGCTTTTATGTGATTTTTGTGGATATGGATTTCCTCCGTTTTTTTCTTGTCATTAATAAGAAGTCGAATTTGTTCTTCCTCTTGAATACTAAATTGGCGTCCTCTATTTTTTAAGATATTAAAAGCATATTCAATCGATTTTGAAACATATCGATCATTAGGAGAAATGTAAAGTTCTAATTCTTTATCATTTTTTTCCTCTAAAATTTTTCTATCTACATACATAACTTTGAAATTTTGTAATACCCAAGGTATAAAAATATAACTGATTATCAATGGATTGTAGTGTTAAAATTAAATGTTTGATAGATATGTTTAGGATTGTAATATGAATATTTGATATTGTTTAAATTAAATTCTCTCGATATACGTTTTATAAATCCAAATCTTGGTTTCGTTTTAGTTGAAATGCTGTGCAATTTTAGACAGTTCTAATTCTTCATAATTGTCAACTAAAATATTGGCTAATGTATAATCTTGGCCCAAAGTATGTTCGCTTTTGTAAGCGGCGCAAAAAATACCAGCGCGATGAGATGCTAAAATTCCGTTAGTTGAATCTTCAATCACCATACAATTTTCAATAGGTTCATTGGCAATTTCGGCAGCACGAAGAAATATTTCTGGATGAGGTTTTGACTCTTTGAGATCGGCCCCACTAATTTTTCCAACGAAAAATGGGTCTAATTTAAATTTATTAAAAACCATTTCAATAGTAGTATTGGAAGCCGATGATGCCAAAACCAATTTGATATCGTTGTCAAAATAATGTTGAATTAAACTCCTTACACCAGGAAGTAAATCGAACTCTGGATCGTTGTCGAAAAGTTCTTTAAAGATTTCTCGTTTCTTTTTTACTAATTCTTCCTTTTGAGCATCGAGATTGTATTTATCGATTAATTCTAGACAAACGCTATCGGTTGTGCGACCGGTAAATGTTTTGAACAAGGCTTCGCTGACATCCATGCCATAGTGTTTGAACATCCCGAAATAAGCTTTTCTGTGCAGAGGTTCGGTGTCTACGATAACACCATCCATATCAAATAATACGGCTTTAAGACTCATTTTTTTTCATTTTTACTAAGTGCAAAAATACTGAAAATTAATTTTTTAAGCCTAAAATCCAGTTCGAAACTATATCTAAAATTTTTGGTGAAATAGTTTCTGTAATCTCTCCGTATTCGTCAACACTTCCCGTTTTCGAAGTTTGGAAAAGATGATTGAGGCCTGCAATTTCTTCAGTTTTAAAATTTTTGTTACCAGCCTCAGTCAAAGCCCTTTTGATGACTTCCAGATTTGGTTTAGCAGAAACTTGTAAATCTAAACTTCCGTTAAGCGCTAATACAGGTATTTTGATTTTAGACCAATTTTCTGTTGGTTTGTATTGAAGGAAATAAACCATCCACGGTTGTGTTAGTTGAGAATATGCCGATTTTTCTTGTGGACCTAAATTTGGAAATGTTTGCGATAAAAAACTAGAAAAGTCAACAGTAATATTTTTGCCTTTATAATTTGCAATGTAATCAAACATTGCTTTTTTTTGGTCTAAATCTTTTTTAACAATATCTTCGGGTAGTCCCGCTTGTTTTAAAACATCTTCGTTTTGTTGATACATTAACTGATTAATTGCAACACCAGGACCTGCAAGAGAAACAATAAATTTTACATTTGGATTTTTGACGGCGACCATTGGCGCAATCATAGCACCTTCGCTATGACCAACTAAACCTATATTTTTATAACCGCGTTTTAATAAAAAATCCACTGCGGCATCGATGTCTCCTGCAAAGTTGGCGGATGTGTCACTTCGAGAACCCACCGAAGATTCGCCGATGCCACGATCATCAAGTCTTAATGTTGCAATTCCTTTTTTAGCAAAATCATCAGCGATGACAGCAAAAGGTTTGTGACCAGCAATTTCCCCATCTCGATTTTGAGCGCCAGAACCAGTTATTAAAATTGCAATGGGAAAGTCTTTTTGATCCTTTGGTAGACTAATAGATCCTGCGAGCGTATTTCCGTCTTTTGGATTTTTAAAACTAATATTTTCGGTGAGATAATCGAAAGGAGGTTTTGGTGTTTGAGGTCTATCGAGGACAGCGTTTTCTTGTTCTGTGTACGGAGTCAGAACCAAATCAAAGCTTAAGCCGCTTTGCATAAATTTTCCCGTGATTTTATTGTCTTTAAAAATACCGAGATAGGTGATGTTTAGTTTTTCTGAAACTAGATTTAGCTGATTTCCTAGAAAGTTAGCTTTTTCGATAGGAATGTCTTTTGCGCCTTGCTTTGGACTATCCATTGTTGCCTTAAGGTTTTCTGGAGTGCCACCAAGATTAATAATTAATGGAAGTTTTTGCCCCGAAAACACTAATTCGCCTTGCCATTTTCCGATGATAGTTTGCGCTAAAATCATAACATTTAACAACAAAAAACTGAATGTTAAAACTAATTTTTTCATAATTTGGATTTTATAATATTGAAAGGATAATGATCTTACTTAAAATCTCACCTATAATAAAAACACCTGCAAATGCTATATAATGCCAAGTTTTCTTAGCGTTAGTTGAAGTTTTAAAACCGAAAAACATTAAAGTAATTGCATAGGTTATTAAAGCAATACTAAGAATGGAAATCCAAATAATTGTCCCAGTTTCGTCAGGAGAAAATTGAATATTTCTGATACCGATTGATGGATCATTTATTTTTGCCTCAATACTCTTTATTGCAGGTAGATTTGTAAAGAACGGGAAAACATAGATCGGAATTCTGTACAGAAAAGATGTATTAAGAACATCAATCATTCTGGTTCTTGGATTAATGAAGCGACCTAAAATAAATAATAAGATACAAGGCAAAATAATGTTAATCATATTGGCAGTAATGGCCTCCGCATAAGTCAGCAAATAATAGGTGTGTGCATCGATCAAACCATCATAAACTGTAAAATAAAACTGTGAGATAAACGAACCGATAACGGCAGATATAAGGCCAATTAGCATAAAGGCTTTTGATGATATTTTGGCAAGCGGATTAAAAATATATGTCCAGTACATAGGTTATGATTTTAGGTTTTTGATTTTTTCGATGAGGTCGTCCATTTTGTTGCGCATAGTCGGGTAGGAGAGTTCTGCCTGTTTTGCCATCTCTTTGATGCTGCCGCTGTTTAGGAAAAATTCTAGGATAAGGTCTTGCTCGTCGCGGTTTAGTTTAAGATATAAGGGCAAATCATAATCGCCGTTGACGACAGTACTGCAGGTTTCGCAAGTCATTTGGCTGACGCGCAGTGTTGATTCGCAGCTTGGACAAAAGATGGGGAGTTTCATTATTTTAAAATTATATTTGATAAAGTTAAAAAATATTTTAATAAAGTTAAAAATATTTTTAATTAGAATGGATTTTATTTAAATCAAGCCATAAAAAAAGCCTCTCACAAGGAAAGGCTTTTAAGGTTTTTTAATTTATCAAACTTGAATAACCCCAAGATTAAATTTCTCGGTAATTGGAGCATGATCAGCCGCTTCGATACCCATGCTTATCCATTTTCTAGTGTCAACAGGATTAATAATGGCATCTGTCCAAAGTCTTGCCGCTGCATATTTAGGATCGATTTGTTTTTTATAGTTGGCAACGATTTTATCCAAAATCTCTTTGCGTTCTTCTTCGGTAATTTGTTTGCCTTGCTTCTTAAGCGCAGATTCTTGAATTTGTAATAAAACAGTCCCTGCTTGTTGGCCGCCCATTACAGCAAGCTCCGCCCAAGGCCAAGCAACGATTAATCTTGGATCGTAAGCCTTTCCGCACATTGCGTAATTACCAGCACCATAAGAATTACCGGTAATAATAGTAAATTTCGGAACAACAGAATTTGAAACCGCATTTACCATTTTTGCTCCGTCTTTGATGATGCCACCATGCTCAGATTTAGAACCGACCATAAAGCCCGTTACGTCTTGCAAGAAAACCAAGGGAATTTTTCTTTGGTTACAATTTGCGATAAATCGCGTTGCTTTGTCGGCAGAATCTGAGTAAATAACACCACCAAATTGCATTTCGCCTTTTCCGCTTTTCACTAATTTTCTTTGGTTAGCAACGATACCGACACTCCAGCCATCGATACGTGCTGTACAGCATACGATGCTTTTTCCGTAGTCTGCTTTGTATTCTTCGTATTCAGAATTGTCAACCAGACATTTAATAATATCAAAAGTGTCATATTGTTCTGAACGGTCCACAGGCATTATTCCGAAGATATTTTCTGGATTTTCTTTTGGTGGTGCGCTTTCGATACGGTCAAATCCTGCTTTGTTGTAACCGCCAATAGATTTCATAATCATTTTGATACGATCTAATGCGTCTTTATCATCTTTGGCTTTGTAATCTGTAACACCCGAAATAGAGCAATGCGTCGTTGCACCACCCAATGTTTCATTGTCAATAGATTCTCCGATGGCTGCTTTTACAAGATAACTTCCTGCAAGAAAGATACTGCCCGTGCCATCAACGATCATCGCTTCGTCACTCATAATTGGTAGGTAAGCGCCTCCCGCAACACAACTTCCCATAATGGCAGATATCTGAACAATGCCTGCAGAACTCATTTTTGCATTGTTTCGGAAAATGCGTCCGAACATTTCTTTATCAGGGAAAATTTCGTCTTGCATTGGAAGATATACACCTGCAGAATCTACTAGATAGATGATCGGAAGTCTATTCTCCATTGCGATTTCTTGTGCACGTAGATTTTTCTTACCAGTAATTGGGAACCAAGCACCAGCTTTTACCGTTGCATCATTCGCAACAACAATACATTGCTTGCCAGAAACATATCCAATGACCACAACTACGCCACCAGATGGACATCCGCCGTGCTCTTCGTACATGTCGAATCCTGCAAAAGCGCCAACTTCTATGCTGTCGGAGTTTTTGTCAAGAAGATAGTCGATACGTTCGCGCGCAGTTAATTTGCCTTGGTCGTGTTGCTTTTGTAAAGCTTTGTCGCCTCCGCCTTTTTTTATTTGGTTATAAAGTCTATTTATTTCTGAAAGTTTCAGTTTGTTTTGATCTTCACGCTTGTTGAATTCTAAATCCATTTTATAATTTTTCTTAGAGTCTAAAAATACTTGTTTTTATAGATACGGACAAAATTTGATCTTTGATAATCTCATTTTTAAGAAAAAAACTATTTTTGAAAACTAATAATCATGTCTTAAATGGACTTTTTGCAATTTTCTATCGGCGCATATAATGTTACAAGTTTTGTAATCGGGATTTTATTGATTTTGGCCTTTTTCTACTCATTGCGAAAAAGCAACTCTTCTGATAAACTTAACCTTAGACTGCTTGGGATTTTCAGCTTAATAAGTGGCGTGCATACGTTGAAGAGTGTTATTGAATCAGTGTTTTTTCCACCTGAAGGGAATTCAGTTTCGATTTCGGATAATTATATTGATTTTGTCAACTGTACTTTTGTTATTATTTTTTGCAAAATTTTTTACGATTTATTTAGTACTTCGAGCGTTTTAAAAACTTTAGTTATCGTACTTGGGACGTTGAGTCTTTCTTTTTTTGCCATGACTATTTTAGGTCACGAAAACATTACTATAAACAACTATAATGCTTACGCCGTAATTTTTATGAAATTAATGTTTATTAGTTTTTGTATTGGTTATGTTATTTTGCAACTTAAAAATGAAGAAGCCTTTAATTTTAAATATTTATTGCTTTGCGTCGGCTTATTAACCTATTTTTCGTTTACGTTATTGGATGATATCGTTGTTAATTTCTTGTTAAATAATGCGTTACAAAATAATGGTGTTGTTTATTTTATGCTGTCATTTATTATTTTTGAATTCCTATTTGCCTGTTTTATGTTTTATTTTATCTGGAATTTTAACAAGTTTAAGACTAATTACTAATTTTTAAAATAGAGGGTTTTTACCTAATCAAATTTGCAATTAACTGTGTAAATTTCGATTTTAATTTTTGTTATGAACTACTGGCAAGATCCAAGCAATTTTCTGTTAATTATTATATTTATTCTTATAGTGATTGTCTTGTTGGTGGTGACAACCGTTAGCGTTATTTATATTTCTTATCATCGTCTTTTAAAAAGTAAGGAAGCCGAACATCATAAAACTTTGGAACATGAGAAAAAACTTCTCAATGTCAGTCTCGAAGCGCAAGAAAGGGAGAGAGAGCGTATTGCTGCAGACTTGCACGATAATATTATTAGTAAACTAACGATCATTAGACTGAAGTCCGCCATGGGAACAGTTTCTAAAGAGCTGGATTATCTCTTGGGAAATACAATTGACGAGTCGCGTAGGATTTCTCATGACCTTGCGCCACCTTTGTATGAAAACAAAACTTTGGCAGATGTTATTCGAAGTGTTTTAGAAAGTTGGGAAAGTATTTATATTGTTAAATTCTACATTGTAGCAGATGATGATTTAGTAGTTGATAAAAATACGAAATTGCAAATTGTCAGGATTTTGCAAGAGCTTCTTAATAATATCCACAAACACGCAAAAGCTAGTGAGATTAAAATGATCATTAGGATTAAAAAAGATCGAATTTCGTTTGTTTTACAAAATGATGGCGTCGGTTTTTCTAAAACTGAAGGAAAGGGTATTGGTCTTCAAAATATCGATTTGAGAGCGAATCAGCTTAACGCAAAATATAAATTTAGAACCAAACAAGATAAAGGTACACGCTTTATCTTTGATATTTCTTATGAAAAAATTTCGCATAGCAATAGTAGATGACGATTATCTTATCGTAAGTCTTTTGAAAAGTTTTCTCGAGCAAGATCTGCAACTGGACGTTGTTTTCGAAACTACAGACGGTTACCAATTGCTTCAACATCTTGAAGCGGGCGCCGAGATTGATGTTCTTCTTTTAGATTTAAAAATGAAAACAATCGACGGTCTCGAGGTGCTTCGTCATATTAAAGTCAAAAATTTTGATTTGAAGATTATCGTTATTTCCAGTCATTATCAAGATAATTCGGTTGGTTTTATGGTAAAGGAAGGCGTTTCAGCATTTATACCGAAAGGGATGTCACCTTTTGATTTGGTTAATGTTATAAAACAAGTTGCTGTGACTGGTTTTTATTTTAAACCTGATCAAGTTGAAGCTTTGCGCGATCAAATATCCAGTCGTTCTCCAAAGCCGATTTTAGAGTCAGATGAAAGTATTTCGGATCGTGAGATAGAAATCATCAGGCAGCTTTGCCAACAACGTACAGCAAAAGAAATAGGCGAAACATTGTTTATTTCTCAAAAAACTGTAGAAGGTCACAAGTCGAGATTGTTTGCAAAAATCGGTGTTAAAAATGTGACTGGATTGGTTGTCTATGCGTTACAGAAGAATATTGTAAAACTCGAAGAATTGCCACTTCAATAAAATAGTAAAAACCCCTCATTTTAAAATTGAGGGGTTTTTACTTAAAGTTTTGTTAAAATCAATGTCTAATTTTGACACAGAAACTAATAGCCCAGAAAACATTTTTAAAAACTAATTAACCAAAAATCCCCACTTCAATCGAGGTGGGAATTTTATTTTTATAGATTTAAGCTTTCTTTTTACGCATTCTCATATTTAAGAATTCTACGACCAGCGAGAAGAAAATTGCAAAATACAGATAACCTTTTGGTACTGCGCCAACTTCTTGTCCGCCAAGTACAGCACCTGATAAGTGCATACTTTCTGTAATCAGCATAAAACCAATCAAAATTAGAAAAGCCAATCCAAGAATTTGGATCGATGGATTTTGATTAACGAAATTACCAACTGGCACAGCAAACAACATCATAACACCAACCGAAATTACAACGGCCGTTATCATAATCGGAAGTGCGCCGTGTAAGCCATTTGTCATCCCAACTGCCGTCAAAATACTGTCAACCGAGAATACCAAGTCGATTAACAAAATCTGAAAAATAATATTTCCGAAAGATTTTGCGCCAGATCCGGTTGCTAATTCTCTTTCTTGCTCGCCTTTGGCGTCAACTTTTTCGTGGATTTCTTTTGTACTTTTATAGATTAAGAAAATACCTCCAGCTAATAATATCAGCGCTTGACCAGTAAAATCTGCACGAAACCATCCCCAATCGAATCCGAAAAGTGTTGTCTTCATCGCGATAAGCCATGTAATCCCGAATAATAAAGCGATTCTCATGAACATCGCTAAAAAAAGTCCAATTCTTGTGGCACGTTTGCGTTTTTCGGGAGGAAGTTTTCCGGTGACAATGGAGATAAAAATGATATTGTCAATCCCTAAGATAATCTCCAAAAATGTTAGGGTCAGTAGTGCAATGAGCGCATCTACAGAGGTGAAAATTTGTAAAAATTCCATTCTTTTATTTTTGCAAAAATAACTTAATTATGCCTAAGTTTGTATTAAATCTTACAAACCCGTTTTAATAATGTTTAGTTCGCATTTATTTCGATTACATTTAATTGTTTTTTTGTGGGGGTTCACCGCAATTTTAGGAAAGTTAATTCAGATAGATGCCTCGTCATTAGTCTTTTTCAGAATGCTTTTCACAGCATTTTTTTTATTTATCTATTTAAGGTTTTTTAAAAAGGAAAGTTTAAAAATTGATAAAAAAACATTGCTCCGTTTAGTAGCCATTGGCAGTGTGATGGCGGCGCATTGGTTTTTCTTTTTTGAGTCTATTAAAGTATCGAATGTATCCATTGCATTGTCGTGCTTGTCATTGTCTACCTTGTTTGCGGCCGTTATAGAACCTATTATTTTTAAAAGAAAAATAGATTGGGTTGAGATTCTTATCGGGATTGTGATTGTTGTCTGTATTTTGTTGATTTTCAATGCAGAGTTTAAATATAAACTGGGGATTTTCTATGGGATACTTTGTGCGCTTTGCGGTACTATTTTCTCGGTTCTTAATGGTAAAATGTTTGGTAAAACATCATCAGGCAATATTATCTTTTATGAAATCTTTGGAGGATGGCTTGTTATTTCGGCGGTTTTCTTGTTAACGGGACAATTATCTTTTGCGCATGAAATAAGTTTACATGATTATGCGTTAGTAATTTTATTAGCAAGTGTTTTCACAGCATATCCAATGTTCGAAAGTATCAAGCTAATGAAGTATATTTCGCCATTTACATTAATATTAACTGTTAATCTAGAACCAGTCTATGGGATTATTTTAGCTTTTTTTATCTTTGGATCTTCAGAACATATGAGTCCGATTTTTTATATCGCCTCAGCTGTGATGATTTTGTCCATTGTAGTTAATGGTTTAATAAAATCTAAAAGGAAGAAAGCCGCAGAATTGCTGGAAGCCAATAAGATCGTTGATTAATGAAAAGATATTTATTTTTTATATGCCTCTTGGCGCTTAGTTTAGTAGAAGCTCAGATTATTAGAAAATATTCTAATGAATTTTTAAATATTGGAGCTGGTGCACGTGGTCTCGGGATGGGCGGCGCGGTTATATCTAACCAAGAAGATGTCTATGCGCCAATGTGGAATCCTGCAGGTCTTAACGGTATAGACCGAGATTGGCAAGCTTCTGCAATGCACGCAGAATATTTTGAGTCTATTGCTAAATACGATTACGTTGCTTTTGCAAAATCTGTAGAAAGTGGAGTTTTTGGGATTTCGTTAGTGCGTCTTGGCGTAGATAATATTCTTAATACGACGCAAATGATCGATCCGGAAGGGAACATCGATTATGATAAAATATCCTCTTTCTCGACGGCAGATTATGCAGCAATCTTGTCTTATGCCTTTTATCCTGCGGGCAATCAAAGATTAAGTTTGGGTGCTAATGCCAAAGTTGTCTACCGTAATGTTGGTAAATTTGCGAGTGGTTATGGATTCGGGTTTGACCTTGGTGCAATCTATAAAAGCGAATCTGGCTGGAATTATGGTGCCATGTTGCGCGATGCAACAACAACAGTTAACTTCTGGACAGTTAATCAGAAAGAGTTATCAGCGGTGGTTAATGGGGAAGAGTTTAACCCTGCGCCAAAAGATAAAATGGAAATTACGATGCCAAAGCTTAATGTTGGAGCAAGCCGACTTTTCGAGATTAATCGTGATCTGAAACTTCTTCCCGAAGCTGGAATTAATGTTGATTTTGCTAAAACACCTTCTTTGATTTCGACCGATTTTGCGAGTATTACGCCTTATGCTGGTGCCGAACTTACTTTTCAAGATATGATTTTTGTGAGATTGGGAGTTAACCAATTTAGTAATATTACAGACATCGAAAGCTTAAAACGAAAAATGTCCTTCCAACCGAGCGCTGGTATCGGTATAAAATACAAAGGTCTGACTTTAGATTACGCCATTACAAATTCTGGAATTGGCGGGTCTAATTTTTATTCAAATTTCTTTTCTCTAAAACTGGATATGCAGGATTTTAGAAACTAAATTTTCACTTATTTTCTAGATTTTAAGAAAGTTGAGAAATGTCATATTAACTTAAGTCTGGCTAAATCAATTAGTTAGACTTTTTTATTGATCGTTTATTTAGAATTATTAAAAATAAATTTGCAGAAATGTTAAATATTTATAAATTCGCATCGTTATTTTAAATCTTTCTAAATAAATATAACGTGAACAAGAAAATATTTAGCCTCGGTTTAATCGCAATTTCAGGATTGGTTTTCAGTCAAATGAAATATGAAGCGGTAAGTGATACAGTGAAGATTCAACAGATTGAAGACGTGCTTCTTCATAAAACTGGTAATCCTAACAAAGCAAAACCTTTGTCGTCGAAGTCTAACTTGACTATGATGGAAACGCCTCAACCCGTAGCGATTGTAACGCACGAGATTATTGAGCAGCAACAGTCTAAGCAGTTAAGCGATGTTTTGCAAAACGTTAACGGTGTATATATTACTTCTTCTCGTGGTAATTCGCAAGACAGTTTTGGAGGTCGTGGTTTCCAATTAGGAAATGATAATATCTTCAAAAATGGAGGTAGAATGAATAGTGGTGTTTTCCCAGAGGTTAGCGGTCTAGAAAGAGTTGAGGTGCTGAAAGGTGCTAATGCAATGATGTTTGGTAACACGGCTGCTGGAGGTGTTATTAACTTAATTACAAAAAAACCTCGTTTCCATTTCGGAGGAAGTGCTTCGGCAAGCGTTGGAAGTTGGAATAGCTATAAGCCAACTATCGATGTTTATGGACCTTTGTCTAAGAATGTTGCTTTTCGTGTGAATGGTGCTTACGAGTATGCAGATAGTTTCCGTGATGTTGTTCATTCAGAAAAATTTTATTTCAACCCGTCGTTTATATTTAATTTAGGAGAAAGATCACAATTAATTGTTGAAGCTGATTATCTTAAAAACGATTCTACGCCAGACTTCGGAATTGGATCGATTACAGAAAGAAATGGTGGATACAAATTGATCGATTGGATACCAAGAAATACTTTTTTCGGTACTGATTGGCAGTATCAAAATGTACAACAAACATCAACCAATGTTACATTTAATCATCAGTTAAGCGAAAAGTGGACTTTAAATGTTATTGGTACTTATCAAAACTATACAAAAGATTACTTCTCAACAGAAAGAGTAGCATGGAGCTATGCATCAGATGCAGCTACTAGATTATCTTGGAAAATGCCATTTAATAAAACTTATGCTGAGCAAAATTATGGTTCTGTGCAAGCTAATATTAATGGTGAATTTAATACCGGAAGTATTGGACACAAAGTGTTAATTGGTGCTGATGCAGATTATAATCAAGCAGATTCTTACACTTACAATTTAACAAATACGCCTAACAGAATTCTTTATTTAGATGATGCATCAACATGGGGTAATACAGATATTGATAAGCCAACAGCGACGCTTAATCAAAACAATAGATCAAGAACTAGACGCGTTGGTGCATATGTTCAGGATTTTATTAGTCTTACTAACCAATGGAAAGTTATTGCAGGTCTAAGATGGTCATATATTGAGAATATGCCGACTATTAACACTGTATTTGCAAGCGGTACAAAGACTTTTACTAAAAATTCGTCAACTTCAGATCAAGCATTTTCTCCAAAATTAGGTATTGTGTATATGCCAAATGATGATTTGTCTGTTTTCGCAACTTATACCAATTCGTTTGCAACTAATGCTGGTTATACGTCAGATCAAATCAATACTGTTGATTTTTCTCAAAGTGCAGACGATATAAATATAGCATTGAATAAACTTCCAAAACAAGCTATCAAACCGACAACTGTAGATCAATATGAGATTGGTGCTAAAAAGAATTTCTGGAACAATGCTGTTGCTATTAATTTAAGTTTATACCAAATTAATTATAATAATTATTACCAAACATTCTGGTTTTTAAATCCTAGCAAGCCTGCAACTCCTGCTCAAAATGCCGCAGATTCACTATTAAAAGAAGAAGCTGGTAAAATGAGAAGCCGTGGAGTGGAGTTAGATATTACTGGTAATCCTACACAAAACTTATCTATTATTGGAGGTTTTTCTTATAACAACTCTGTGTATCTAGACACACCGGAAAAAGGATATGTTGAAAACCAAAGATTGGTAAGAACGCCTGCAACAACAGCTAATTTGTCAGTATTTTATAAATTCGAAAATACGCTAAAAGGACTTAGATTAGGTGCTGGAGCTTATTACATCGGTGATCGTATTGCTGGATGGAATGATTCTAAATCTACAACTGTTAATAGAAAAGATGTTTCTCGAATGATGGATCTTAAAGATTACACAACAGTATCTTTCTCTGCTGGTTATGAGTGGAAGAAATTCATGATCCAAGCGAAAGTTAACAACCTGTTCGATGTGGTTAATTACAATGTTCATGAGAATTATTCGGTTAATCCTATTGCACCTAGAAATTATTATGTTACTTTGACATACAAATTATAATATTTACTAGAATTAAATTTTTCATATCAAAAAGTGGAGGCTTATTAGCTTCCACTTTTTGGGTTTTCAAATAAAAAAATAAATACAGAATGGATAAGATTAAAAACACCAAAACCTTCATGAGAATTGTACACCGTTATTTGGGCTATTTTTTAGCAGGAATAATGACGGTGTATGCCATTAGCGGGATTTTGTTGGTCTATCGCGATACCGATTTTCTTAAAAAAGAAGTTAAATACGAAAAGAAATTCGAGGCTAATCTTGATGAAAAAGCACTTGGTAAAGTAATAAAAATCAAAGGTTTTGAAGTTGATAAGACTGAAAACGGCATGATGTACTTCAAACAAGGGACTTATAATATCGCAACGGGTGAAGCTAAATATTCTAAAAAAGAATTGCCTTTCGTTTTAGATAAAATGACAAAACTGCACAAGTCGCAATCCAAAGATACATTGTCGCCGCTCAATACTTTCTTTGGAATTTCATTGTTCTTCTTTGTAATTTCGAGTTTTTGGATGTTTAATCCTAAGACCAAAGCTTTCAAACGTGGGATTATTTTCACTGCAATTGGTTTGGTATTAGCTTTAGCGATGCTATTTATTTAAAAAAAATATCTGAACTTGTTTCAGAAAACGATAATTTTGCAGCATAAAAGAAGTGCGGCTTGTTGATTTTCTCTCGAGAAGGTAGGAAAGTCCGGACACCAAAGAGCAACATAGCGGATAACATCCGTCACGCGTGAGCGTAGGACAAGTGCAACAGAAAGCAAGTACAGTTCGGCTGTAGTGAAACCAGGTAAACTCTATGTGGTGCAATGCTAAGTATATCGCCAGTTAAGGTCGGCTCGGTCGTTGGCGAGGGGTAAGCAGCTAAAGTTGCAAAGCAATTTGCAAATCAGATAAATAACAAGCGCCCTCCTAGGAGGGCACAGAATCCGGCTTATAGCACTTCTTTTATTTTAAAAATTCCTAGAAATTATATTCTCTTTCCCATTCTTCGGCAGCATTGCTTAGATCTTGATAGAATTCAGCGCCGTATTTTCTTGTTAAAGGCTCTTTTAAGAATTGATAGATTTTTACTTTTAATTCTTTCCCAAGCGTACAAGCATCATCACAAATTGGCCATTCGTGGTAGTTAAGCGCTGTGAAGGTTCTGTAATTGGTTACACGTATTGGGTAAAGGTGGCAAGAGATTGGTTTTTTCCAGTCGATAACACCGTCTTCATAAGCTTTTTCGATACCGCATTTTGTCCAACCTTTTTCGTCAAAAATAACATAAGCGCACTCCGAATTGTTGACCAAAGTTGTTACTAAATCGCCTTCGCTATCGATAACATGCGTACCTTGTTCTTCAATCGCTTTGATGCCTTCGGGTCTTAGATAAGGTTTTATTTTTGGGAAAATCTCTTTTAGGATCGGAAGTTCGTCTTCGTCCAAAGGCGCGCCTGTATCGCCATCTACACAACATGCACCTTTACATTTGGAAAGGTTACATACAAATTCTTCAGAAAAAATATCTTCAGAAATTAATTTATCTTCTAACTGAATCATGTCTAAATATGAAATATAAATGGTGCTATTTTAAAAATAAATAATGACACCAAAATTAACCAAACGCCAACTTCTTGCATCCAATATTTGGGAAGAAATTTTAACATTCGGCTTAGGATAATTGTCACGGGAAGTGCTAAAACCAAAAGCATTTTGTAATTAGTTCCCATGTACAAAATTACGGATATTAATAATGCTAAAGAAAAAAGTAGTAAAAATGTGTATTTGTATTTACTGGTGGGACTTTTTTCATTAAAATGTTTAAAATGGTCCATAATACCATAGATTACCATAAGTATTATCGGGCTTATAAATAGCAAATTCGTGAATTTATCAACAAGTTTAAACTCTTTTGTAAAAGGGAAATAATCAGGATCCCAACTTCTGTAATCAATCCAATACATCATGCTGAAATAAGCGATTAAAACCAATAGTGCACCGAAAATTAATCTAAATAGGTTAGCAAGAGCTTTTCCCGATGTTACAAAAACATGGATAATAACAAAAAATATCATCGGCCAAAATATCGGCAGAAAAAGATAATTAAGGCATAATAATGCACCTACTAAAAGATATGAACCTTTGCGGAGCTTGTCGCTAGTTGAGGTCAAGATTAAAAGCAAAAAAGAGTTAATTAACAAGGTGATTGCTAGACCGATGCTAAGGTCGCCTGGATAGAATGCAAATACAAAAAATGTGTATAAAAACAACGGCAAATGCGTTTGATAAGTCAGATCGAGCTTATTAAACAAAAAATATCCCAACGAAATCCCAGCGAAAGTGATAACCGCTGATACCGCATCCAACCTGTTGATATCCATCGCGTTAAATGCAATGATGATCAGCGATAAAAAACCAATGTAAACAGGAATTGAAAAAATATTGCTTTCTTTAGAAAGTAATCGAAACATTTTTTATAAATTTGTGCAAAGTTAATTTAAAAAAAGAAGAGCAATGACATCTTTCTGGTTATTCTTAGGTAGTGTTTTCAAGTGGACTTTTGGGTTCTTTGATTTTGCAGGTAATTTCCTAAACTGGGTACTATTTATCGTAGCATCTGGATTTTTCATTTATTGGTGCTATATTTTGGTAGTTACTTTAGGTGGTGATAAGGATAAAGAGTATCATTCTGAAACAGAAGGTAAATTCCCTTACTACGATCCAAAACTTTACAAGAACGAAGGTTAAATAAATTGATTATATTAAATATAAGCCCACATTATCATAATGTGGGCTTTATTTTATTAAAAGATAATGATCTTATTTTTCTTTTCTACAAGGGACTACAACAACTGGGACGTTAGCATTTTTAGTTAAATCTTTAGTTAGTGATCCAACAAAAACATCGTAGATTCCGCTTCTGCCGTGTGATCCCATTACGATATAATCGCCAGTTTTTTCAGTAACATAATCCATTATCACTTCCGATGCGTTGCCTTGTTTCAGGATGTGCGATGCGTCAACATCGTGAGCAATAATATATTGCTCGAGTCTATTGAGTTCTTTCAGTTCATATTTTAACTCGTTTTCCTCAACTTCTGGAAAGTATTGGTAACCCATATCGCTTATTACAAATCCAATGTCAGTCGGACTTACATGGATGAGGTGGATTTTGGCATTAACATCTTTTGCGAAAGAAATGGCATAATCTATAAGTTTTTCTGTGCTATCAGAAAAGTCAATGGGAAGGATAATATTTTTCATGACTATAATTTTCAGGTTAATGATTATCTTAAAGATAGGATGCTAATTCGAAATTAATAATTCAATAATATTAATTTTAAATCCATCTTTTACTCTTCTATAAAGATAAGAATTTTAAATTAAAGTTCTACTGAATGCGTAATGATAAAAGTTTCTTGTCCTCCAAAAATCCCTCTAGAATATCATTTTCTTCTACTTTGCCGACACCTTTTGGCGTTCCTGTAAAGATTAAATCACCAACTCTTAACGTGAAATATTGTGACGCAAAAGCGATAATACTATCGATATCAAAAATCATCTCCTTTGTATTTCCGTTTTGGACTTTTTCGCCGTTTTTTGTTAAAGAAAAATTTAATGATGCTAAATCATAATTGCTTTTATTAACGAAATCTGTAACGACAGCAGAACCATCAAATCCTTTGGCAAGTTCCCAAGGAAGGCCTTTTGCTTTTAGTTCGCTTTGTAAATCGCGTGCTGTGAAGTCAATGCCCAAGCCTACTTCTTCATAATGTTTACTTGCATTTTCCTTTTGAATGTATTTGCCGCCTTTTGATATTTTAACAACAACTTCCAATTCATAATGCATGTCGTTACTAAATTCGGGAATGTAGAAATCGGAATCTTTTTTCAGAACTGCCGTATCTGGTTTAATAAAAATTACAGGATTTTCTGGCACTTCATTGCCAAGTTCTTTAGCGTGTTCGGAATAGTTTCGACCTATGCAAATAATTTTCATGTCTTAATTTTAAGTTTAATTAAAATAAAAAAGCAAGATTAAAACTTGCTCATTAATTGAATTTTCGTCCATATTTTCTTGGTGTACAATGGGAAGTCAGCATTTTGCAGCCATCCATAATAACCGTGATCTTTTTGGAAAACACTTTTCACCGTTTGTCCTTTGTATTTTCCGAAGTTAAAAATTTCTTCATTCTTGTCATTAAAACCGATAAAACCTGCTAAATCTGCGTTTTTTTGATGATAAGAATATTCACTTAGACCTAAAATATCATTCGGAAGATCATCGTATTTACCAATTTGCGCATCCAAAACTTCAAAAGTTGCTAAAGTATCAGCCTCAGCAGAATGGGCATTTTCTAAGGTTTTTCCACAATAGAATTGATAAGCAGCGCCAAGATTACGAGGTTCTTTTTTGAAAAAAATCGTTTGTGCATCAACAAATTTATGTTTTGTTAAATCGAAATCCATCCCAGCACGTAATAATTCTTCCGCCAAAACAGGAATGTCAAAACGATTAGAGTTGAAGCCTCCCAAGTCTGAATCTTTTATCATTTCTAAAACTTTGGGTGCAATATCTTTAAAGATTGGCGCATTCATCACGTCTTTGTCGTAGATGCCGTGTACCAAACTCGCAGGTTCTGGAATCGGCATGCCGGGATTTACAAGCCAAGTTTTGGTTTCTTTGGATGCGTCGGGATTAACTTTTAGAATCGAAATTTCTACAATTCTGTCTGTCGATACGTTGGTGCCTGTTGTTTCGAGATCGAAAACACAAAGCGGTTTATGCAGTTTTAAATTCATTTTTGTTTATTTAAGATTTACAATTTTTTATTGAGATTTATGAATGTCAAATGTTGAACTTCAAATCTCAAATTTAATTTAACTATTTAAGCTGTTTCTGAAATACTAAAGAAATCAAAATATAATACACAACCAAAAGCGGAATTGCATTAACGCCTAAAACTATTAATAAAATAATACCACCAATTAATAATGCAACTTTTGGATAATTGTCTTCTAGTTTCATCGATTTAAATTTCATCGAAATCATCTTAATTGGACTTATCAAAAGCCAACTACAAAGTGTCGTCAATATTAATAAAACTGCTGGTGATAGCAGATTTTTTAATTGTTCTACGTTAAAAAATCCTGAGGTCGAATGTTGTTGAGCGATATAATATAATCCAAAAAGAAAAACGGTATTAGTTGGCGTATTAAGACCTTTGAAATAATATTTTTGGTCTTCGTCCAGATTGAAAATAGCCAATCGCAAACAAGAGAAAAGCGTTACAAAAAAGCCTAAGTATTTTAATTCAAAAGGGAAATCGATTCCAAAAGCAGTATTGCCATAAGTTTCCAAAAACTTGTAAAGAACAACGCCTGGCAAAAATCCGAAACTTACCATATCGGCCAAAGAATCCAACTGGACGCCAAGATCGCTATTAGATTTAAGCGCTCGTGCAACAAAACCATCGAAGAAATCCAATACCAACGAAATTATAATGCAGAGCGCAGTCGTCTGGTAGTCGTTGTTCAACAAATGGATGATCCCGACGCAGCCAGAGAACAAGTTGCCAAGCGTAAAGGCGTTGGCAAGGTTATTTTTAATGAAGTTCATAGCGCAAAAGTACAAAATATTGATATTGGGCAATGACAATTTGTAAGAAGAAAAGTCAGGAAATACTTACTGAACATGTAAAAAATGTATTTTTGCAAGATGAAAGAAATAAGATGGCAGGAGTTTTTAATCCTGATGTATCGCCTTTTTTTGGTTTACTTTTTTTATCAAATTGCGAGATTTTTGTTTTGGTTTTTTAACCGAGACTTGCTAAAAATCAATAGCATTGGTGATTATTTTAATATTGCTTATCACGGGACAGCCTTCGATACGACCGCGATTTTGTATGTCAATTCGGTGTTTATATTGTTGAGTTTAATTCCAATAATTGTTAATTCAAAAGCGGGATATCAGAAGTTTTTATTTTGGTGGTATTTTATCACAAATGGGATTGCGTTTTCTTTCAATTTTGGAGATTTCGTTTATTTCAGATTTAGTCAGTCACGTTTAACCTCTTCGGTGCTTTCTGTAGTTGAGCACGAAAGTAATTTAACCCAGGTTTTTTTGAATTCAACGATTCAGAATCCGATGGTTTTGATAAGTTTTGTGTTATGTATGGCGCTTTGGATCTTTTTATATAGACGCGTTAAAGTCCAATATCGCAAACCACATAATCTAGTGGTATATTTTGTGTCGAGTATTTTGATATTGTGCGGAACTGCAGTTTTGGTCGTAGGTGGTATTCGCGGTGATTTTAGACATAGCACGCGACCGATTAATTTGGTGGACGCAAATAAGTATGTCAAGAATCCAACCTTAGCCAATGTTGTTCTTAACAGTGTTTTTTCGTTTTTTAGAACAATCAATACGAATAGTTTTAAAATTGTTCATTTCGTTGATGATGTCTTTATTGAAAAGGAAATTCAGCCGTACAAAAACTATAAACGACATGTTGAATCGCGACCTAATGTTGTTATTTTTATTGTTGAAAGTTTCGGGAAAGAATATTCTGGCGCATTTAATAAAGAAACAAATATTAAAGATTATGTGTCGTATACGCCTTTTGTAGACAGTTTGGCACAGCATAGTTTGATTTTTACTAATGCCTTTGCTAATGGTCGCCAGTCGATTCATGGGATGAGTTCTGTGTTGGCGGGGATTCCGAGTTTGACGGATGCTTTTACGTCGTCGCCATATTCTAATCAAAAAATTCAGTCGATTGTTTCTGTCGCTAATGACTTGGGTTACGACACAAGTTTTTATCACGGAGCACCCAATGGCTCGATGGGCTTTTTAGGATTCGGAAATATTTTAGGTTTTAAACATTATTTCGGAAAAGACGAATATAATAATGATAAAGATTTTGATGGGATTTGGTCAATTTGGGATGAACCGTTTTTTCAGTATTTTGCCAATAATATAGGGTCTCATCAACCTTTTTTGTCGACAATTTTTACAGCATCTTCGCATGATCCTTTTAAGATTCCTGAACACTATAAAGGGAAATTTAGAAAGGGACCTTTGGCGATACATGAGCCAATCCAATACACGGACATGTCTCTAAAAAAATTCTTTGAAACCGCTTCTAAAAAACCTTGGTATCAAAACACTATTTTTGTGATTACAGCAGATCATACCAATATGGTCCATTATCCAGAATATCAAAAAACAATGAATCGCTTTGCAATTCCGTTGTTGTTTTATTCACCAAATCCGAAATATAATCTTCAAGGCGTTAATAAAGATTTTGTCCAACAGATTGACATTTATCCAACTTTAGCAGATTTGATGGGTTATAATAAAACAATCCGAAGCTGGGGGAGAAGTTTGGTATCTGATAAAAACGAACCGAGCATTATTGTAAATTCTGATTCTATCCAAGAACAAATGATAATTGGAGATTTTATTTATACTTTTAATGGTAAAGAAGTAACTGGGATTTACGATAAGACGGATTTAGGATTGACCAATAATCAAATTAACAAAGCAAAATCTAAGCAACAAGAATTGGATATGATGAAAGTAAAAGCTTGGTATCAAGATTATATGAATCGAGTGATTAATAAAAAATTGTATTAGATGCATATTATTTTTTTGATCATTAATTAAAAAATACTTGTTGGTATAGAATATTTATTTATTTTTATCGAATGTTAATTTAACTTTAACAACTTCTTTATATCATAACATTGTTAATAAATTTAAAATTATGAAAAAATACATGCTTGCCTTTGCAACAATATTCATTAGTGCTATGTCTTTCGCGCAAATCGAAGGAAAATGGAAAACCATCGATGACGAAACAGGAAAAGCTAAATCTTATGTTGAGATTTTTAAAAAATCAGATGGTAAATATTACGGAAAAGTAGCTCAATTGTTAATTAAGCCAACAGATCCTAATTGCACAGGTTGTAAAGATGACCGCAAAGGAAAACCAATTTTGGGTATGGAAGTTATCCGTGGACTATCAAAAGACGGTAACGAATTTACTGGAGGGACAATCACCGACCCTAAAAATGGAAAAACTTACAAGTGTACAGTTACTAAAGATGGAGACAAGCTTAATGTAAGAGGTTACATGGGGATCTCTCTTATCGGAAGAACCCAAACTTGGCAAAAAGTAGACTAATATTACTTAAGATTTAAGATCAAAAAAAAGCAAGTTCTCAGGAGCTTGCTTTTTTATGCTATGCAAATAATAAAAAAATCTTACTTTTGTAGTCTAAAATTTTTCAATAAATGAAAGAATATACTTTTCGTGAAGTCATTGCTCAAGCTATGAGCGAGGAGATGCGCAAGGACGAATCCATATACTTAGTAGGAGAGGAGGTTGCAGAATATAACGGAGCTTACAAAGCTTCTAAAGGTATGTTGGACGAATTTGGAGCTAAAAGAATTATCGATGCGCCAATCGCAGAACTAGGTTTTTCTGGTATTGCTGTTGGATCAGCTATGAATGGGAATCGCCCAATCGTAGAATTCATGACCTTCAACTTCTCGATGGTTGCTATTGACCAGATCATCAACAACGCTGCAAAAATGTTTCAGATGAGCGGTGGACAGTGGAATGTGCCAATCGTTTTCCGTGGGCCAACAGCTTCGGCAGGTCAGTTGGGCGCGACGCACTCACAAGCTTTCGAAAGTTGGTATGCTAACTGTCCAGGACTTAAGGTAATTGTACCATCTAACCCTTACGATGCGAAAGGACTTTTGAAAACAGCAATTCAGGATAACGATCCAGTTATTTTCATGGAGTCAGAGCAAATGTATGGCGACAAAATGGAAATTCCAGAAGAAGAATATTACATCCCAATTGGGAAGGCCGATATCAAAAAAGAAGGTAAAGATGTAACTTTAGTTTCTTTCGGTAAAATCATGAAATTGGCGATGCAGGCAGCAGCAGATTTAGAAAAAGAAGGGATTTCGGTAGAGGTTATCGACCTTAGAACAGTTAGACCACTAGATTACGACACTGTTTTAGCATCTGTTAAAAAAACAAACAGATTGGTGATTTTAGAAGAAGCATGGCCATTTGGGTCAGTTGCTTCAGAAATCACATATATGGTCCAGCAGAAAGCTTTCGATTATTTGGATGCGCCAATTAAGAGAATTACGACGCCAGATGCGCCAGCACCATATTCAGCGGCATTATTTGCAGAATGGTTCCCGAAATTGGAAACTATAAAAGCTGAAATCAAAAAAGCAATGTACATCAAAGCATAAACAAGTAACTCCCGATGCTGTTGGGAGTTTTTTTATGGCGTGTCCCTTCGCTCGGTAACATTTGGTGCTTGCTTCGCTGCGCACCGTCAGTTCCTCGCTGGGGTCGCTACGTCCGCTACAATCTTTGGCTTGGCGCTCGGACAGCTCCGCTACGCTCCGCCGCCTCGCGCCAAGCCAAAGGATTTTCGCTAACATCGCTCACGCGAGATCCGTGGTTTTATTAAAATTTATTCAAAAAAATAAAATAAAATTTGTAGATTCGAAAAATAGTTCTATTTTTGCAACTCAAAATGAGATGTAAAATATGTTAATAATTCCAGTAAAAGACGGAGAGTCTATCGACAGAGCTTTAAAAAAGTACAAAAGAAAATTTGATAAAACAGGTGTTGTTCGTAAACTAAGAGCAAGACAACAATTTATCAAGCCTTCTGTAACTAACAGACAAGCTTTAGCAAAAGCAGCTCATAAACAAAGACTACAAAGCAAAGAAGAACAAGCTTAATATTCTTTTTCGCTAATCATACAATCACTCTCAAATTCGTATATTTGAGAGTGATTTTTTTTTTATATCTAACCCATTTTAGTCGATGTTAGAAAAATTCTTGGATTATATCCGTATCGAAAAGCGATATTCCGCACACACCATAACATCTTATAAAAAAGACTTAGAAGACTTTACGTCCTTTGTTTTAAAAACCGAAGCCACCGCAGATCTTCGTGATATTAGCAAGAAGGTTATTCGTAACTTTATAGTACATCTTAGCGAGAATAGACTCAGTAAGCGAAGTATCAACCGAAAGCTCTCATCCTTACGTGGTTTTTATGTTTATTTACTCAGGATTGGCGAGATTACGGTATCTCCGATGGAGAGTATCTCTTCCCTCAAATTCTATGCAGAAAAACAACAAGCCTTCTCTCAAGACGAGATGACTTTGTTGCAGGAGAAGACCGAAAGCAGATCAGCTATGTCTTTGTTAGAAAAATTGATTATTGAGACCTTGTATCAAACGGGGATGAGAAAGACAGAACTTTGCAATCTTCTTTTCGAAAACGTAGACTTTAGCAAATCAGAATTTAAGATTATTGGTAAAGGAAATAAGCAACGCGTGGTTCCTATTTCTGAAAGATTGCACCGTGACCTCCAAAATTATGCCGAAGTGCGTCGTCCTGATGCAGAAAATAAAACTTATTTTTTTATTAACAAAAAGGGCAAAAAACTCGGTGAAAGATTTGTTTATTCGGTGGTAAATAAGTACCTTAGTCTTGTTACTACAAAAGAAAAGAGAAGTCCGCATATTCTTAGACATAGCTTTGCTACACATGTTTTGAACAATGGCGCTGAAATTTCTAAAGTAAAAAAAATCTTGGGACATTCCAGTTTAGCCTCAACACAAGTCTATACCGAAGCTAATATAGAAGAATTGAAGAAGGTCTTTAACAAAGCGCACCCAAGAGCGCTAAAGAAATAGGAAGAATGTGATACACCATCACATCCATAATATTAATTTTCAAAAAAAATGTTGTTATGAAAATCACAGTTCAGGCAATGGGGTTGACACCTCACGAACCATTAGAAGAAAGAATTGAAAACAAATTAAACAAATTAGATACGTTTTATGACAAAATTGTCGAGTGTCAAGTATTCTTAAAAGTAGAAAATACTTCGAACAAAGAAAATAAAACTACCGAGCTTATCGTAAAAATTCCGGGCGACGATATCGTTGTTAAGAAGACTTGCGCTAGCTTTGAAGAAAGTCTTGATCTTTGTGCGGACACCGCTAAGAAATTGTTAATCAAGAGAAAAGAAATGGCTTAGAAAAAAGTTTGAAAAAACTTAATAAAAAATTTGGGGATTTCAATAAAACTACGTTATATTTGCACTCGCAAAACAGAACGAAAGTTTTTTGAAATCCTCAGTTTTTATAAGGCTTTGCAAAAAGTCACAAAAAAATAAAAATTAAAAAAAAACTTGAAAAAGTTTTTGGAAATAAGAAAATAAGTTTTATATTTGCAACCGCTTAACCACAGCAAGATAAGAGTTCTTAAATAGTAAATGCCTCCATAGCTCAGTTGGCCAGAGCACGTGATTTGTAATCTCGGGGTCGTGGGTTCGAATCCCTCTGGAGGCTCTATTGAAAATACTGGGGAGATTCCAGAGCGGTCAAATGGGACTGACTGTAACTCAGTTGCTTCGGCTTCGCAGGTTCGAATCCTGCTCTCCCCACGTTTTTTTAATTTTGCAAATTCAAAATTTAATTTTTAAATTTGCTCCCGTTACCAACATTTTTGGAAACAAAATTGCGGAAGTAGCTCAGTTGGTAGAGCGTCAGCCTTCCAAGCTGAATGTCGCGGGTTCGACCCCCGTCTTCCGCTCAACTAAAATCACAAACCTCTTCTGGAATGTGATTTTTTTTTATCCAAGCCGACATAGCTCAGGGGTAGAGCGCTTCCTTGGTAAGGAAGAGGTCGTGAGTTCAAATCTCATTGTTGGCTCTCTATACAAACCGCTTTTATAGCGGTTTTTTTGTTTTGCTCTTTCTTCTTAATTTTATTACTTTTACTTTGTAAAATGGATATAAAAGATTACTAAATAAATTTTTTTTACATACACTATTTCACATGCATGAAGCAAAAATGATTATTGAAATTAGATTAAGATATATTACGAACTAAAACAGAAGTAGTGGGAATTGCATGCCATATTTAAAATCATATCTACAAACAATATAAAATGAAAAAGTCTATACTATTTTTCCTTATACTATCTTCAATTGGCATTTTTAGTCAGGAAAAAGTATCAGAATTATTTGTGAGTAAAAAATTTAACCAGTTCTCATTTTTTAATTTGAAAACAAAAAGCGGTAAAACAATAGACCAGTTTTCAGAGTTGAATTTAGCATATTATAAAAATCAAGGCTCATTAGCTTTGGAAATGAATGGCAATACCTATCCTTTACAAATAGAAAAAATAGAAAAAGATAAGCAAGGTGTTTATAGTGTAATAGGAATAGATAATGAAGGTATAAGTAGGACTTACCAACTTCAATATGTAGGAGAAAAATTAATATATTTTATTTTTGATAATCCAGATTCGGATAATCCAGAAGAAGTTATTTTGTTATACGTTAAAATCTAAATTATATGAAAAAATATTTACTACTTACATTTATGATCGTGTCGGGGTTTGTCTTTGGGCAATTTACAATTAACCAAGAGGAAGGATTGACAGATTTCGTGATTACAAATGTTCCTGAAAAAAAACAAAGTGAAATTTATAGTAAATCAAAAGAGTGGATTGAAAGAACTTTTAAAAATCCTGACTTTGTAACTAAAGGCGATATTGTTAACGACTACATAAGATTTGAAACAGTTGATAAAAATTATTTTTGCCAAAATGATAAAAACCAACTTTTATTCAATTGTTATACAGTGAAGTCTGTTGTTGAATTATCATTTAAAGATGGCAGATATAAATTTGATGTTTTAAGTACATCAATGTTGGTTCCAAGATTTGGTGGTGGGGTTGAATATATGGAAATAGATTTCAAAGATAAGACGTATTATAAAAAAGATAAATCGGTTAGATCATCAGTCGAAAAATTATTTAGGCTTATCCCAAAATACTATAATTCTATGAATGGGGATTTGTCAAATTATATTGCAAAAGGAATTGAAAAAAATGACAATTGGTAACCTAATTTTCACACTATATTCACACCACTACAAAACCTTTAAAAAAGGTTTGCGTTTTTAGTGAAGATTTAAACTAATCAAAATCCTAAAATAATACTAGGATTTTTTTTATGTCTTTATTTTTCGTTAATTTTCAGAAAAATTTTTTGGATGAAGGTATTAATTCTCGAAGATGACTTGGTGTTATCAGAAGAGCTTGCTAAGTTTTTGACAGCTAACGATTTTACTTGTGATAAGGTCTATGATGGCGAAGCATTTTTAGATCAAGCCAAAATGCAACATTATGATTTTTTTCTTCTAGACATTAATGTTCCTAAAATTAATGGGCTAGAAGTCTGCGAGACGATACGTTCTTACGACAAAACAACGCCTATCATTATCTTGTCTGCTTACGGGGATTTATCAGATAAAAAAGATGCTTATAGCCGTTTGGCGGACGATTATCTAGTTAAGCCTTTTCAGTTTGAAGAATTGTTACTGCGCATTAACTCTTTGTTGCGTAGAAAAGTGTCTACGGATACGCCTTCTGAAGATGTCATCATAATTGGTGATCTTAAGATTAACAAAGCTGATCACAAAGTTTTTCGCGGAAATCAAGAAATTAACTTAACAGTTAAAGAATTTCAACTTTTGGTTTTCTTAGCAGAAGCGCAAGGTCGCACAGTGTCTAAGCAGCAGATAACCGAACAAGTGTGGGAGCATAATTTTAGTACGAATACCAATACTGTAGAAGTTTACATTAATTTTTTAAGAAAGAAAATCGATAAAGATTTCCCTGTTAAATTGATCCATACGCGTTCTGGCTTTGGCTATTATCTTAGCCTTGTACAATAGATGACTCTAAAACGAAAGATAGCGCTTAATCTAAGTATCGCCTTTTCAATTTTATTTGGGTTGGTAATGATTGTTATTTATATTCTTTTTAATGGTTTTAGAAAAGAAGAATTTAAAGAGCGATTCAGAAAGCGACTTGATTTTACAATTACTTTTATTGAAAAGTCTAAAAACTTTGAGGAAGAAGCGCCTTTGTTTTTTGATGAAAATTCTGATAACGTGTTGCTTAATGAGCAGATTCTTATTTTTAATGCTAAAAGAGAACTAATCTACAGCACGATTAAAGATCGGAAGGTGAGTTGGGACAGCCGGATTTTGGACGACTTGGAAAATAAGAAAATTATCTACGACGAAAGTGCTTCTCCCGAAATCTACGCGGCGCTTCGTGAGATTAATAACACCAAATATTACATTTTAACAACAGCGGTTGATGTTAATGGTAACTCGAAATTGTTGTTTCTTAAATATCTTTTGATTTTTTCCTACGCAGTTAGTTTGCTTATTCTTTGGCTGTTTTGTTACAATATCGTTGGGAAGTTTTTGAAACCGCTTGAAGAACTTAACGCTCAAGTTTCGGATATTACGGCGCACAAATTAACCAATCAAATACCAGAGCAGAATTTTAAAGACGAAATAAGTGTGTTGACAAGGTCTTTTAATACGATGATTAAACGGCTTAATGATGTTTTCCAATCACAAAGAGATTTTACGGCAAGTGCCTCGCACGAGATCAGAACGCCGTTGACGAGGATGTCTTTTCAGTTGGAGAATTTAATAAAGCTTCAAAAACATGATGATGAAGTTTTAGCATCGTTAAAGAGGATGCACACCGACGTCCATCAATTGTCTGATTTAACGAATTCGCTGTTGCTATTAACCAAATTTGATAAAGAAAACATCCGAAGTATTTTCGAACTTGTGAGAATTGACGAAGTCGTGTTTGATGCTTTTGCAAATGTTGAAAGTAACTTTCCAGAATTGCAGATGGATTTCGAAATTTTGGATAGTATCGACGATCTCGATATTTTAGAACTTCGTGGTGTTAAGTCGCTTTTAGAAATTGTTTTTATTAATTTATTGAAAAACGCAGCCATCTATTCCGAAGATCAAAAGGCTAGTGTGGACATTTTGCAAATCGATAATCGTTTGGTTGTAGATGTTTGTTCTAAAGGAAAAACGCTTAGCGAAGAAGAGCAATCTCGATTGTACGAAGCTTTTATGCGAGGTGACAATACGCAAAACAAATCTGGCTCTGGACTTGGACTTCGCATTACTAAACGAATTCTGGAATATCATAACGCCGATATTTATTACATCGCAAAATCCGAAAACGAAAATCTCTTCAGAATTACATTTTAGATTTAAGTTGTTTTATACTTTTTCATGACTTTTTCTAAATTTTCCCAAAAAGAACACCTCTTTTTATTTCTAAAATTAACTAATGTTCATTCTATTGATTTTGTATTTTAATTTGTTTTAAATCAGATTGTTGGGTACGGATTTGTTTAGTCGTAATTAAATAATTTAATGTTTTTTTAATTGAATTTTAAGGAGGTTTTAATTTGAGAAGTGCTCTTTTGTCTCAAAGCCTATGAGATGAGATATGTAAAAAGCTTAATTTTTGTGTTCAGTGGCCTATTTGGAGCCCAACAAAAACTGACTCTCGCAGACTGTGAAGTCGCCTTTCAAAAAAACAATTTGCAA
The DNA here is from genome assembly GCF_057652215.1 of Soonwooa sp. T0.1_25. Classification (NCBI taxonomy): domain Bacteria; kingdom Pseudomonadati; phylum Bacteroidota; class Flavobacteriia; order Flavobacteriales; family Weeksellaceae; genus Soonwooa; species Soonwooa sp. T0.1_25. Next base: position 614,125 of record NZ_JBYFBZ010000001.1, read on the forward strand.
CTATTAGCAGAGCAATACAATCTGAGTATGGCAGATGCTGATATTGTACAGTCAAAGATTTGGCCGTTACCCGAACTTAGTTTGCAAGTCAACGCTTACAATCCTGAGGACAAAAAAGTATTTGATGCTGCACATTCGAAAAGTGTGAGCGTGTCGCAACTTATTTTCCTTGGTGGTAAAAAGAAAAACGAAATCGCTTTTGCAAAGTCAAATAAAGAATTGTCGATGTTACAGTTCAATCAATTGTTGGTTGATCTTAAAGCGCAGCTGAGAGTTGCTTTTTTCAGTCTTTATTTCGAAAACAAGAAACTAGAAAATGTCCAACATCAGCTTGGCTACATGGAAGAACTTTTGGCAGCTTACAATGTTCAAGTTAAAAAAGGCAATATTTCTTTAAAAGACAAAGTGCGTTTGCAAAGTTTCGTCATTCAATTAAATAATGATAAAATCGCGTCTAATAACGAGATATTAGCACTTCAAAAGACCCTAAAAGTTTTAACAGGGATTTTCGAAGATATAACGCCAGATGTCGAATCTCTTGATGCTGCGCAACTTCTCGATCTTTCAACAGCTGATGATCTGGAACAGATTAAATCCAAGGCTATCACTCATAATGCCGACTATCAGTACGCTCTACGTTTGATAGACAATGCGAAACTCTATGCGCAATGGCAAAAGTCGCTCAATGTTCCCGATGTTAATCTTGGTGCGGCTTGGGATCAAAACGGAGGAACTTTCAGAAATGAATTCAATCTAAATGTTGGTATTCCGATTCCGCTTTGGAAAAGTAATACAGGAAATGTTGACAAAGCCAACTTTGCGATTCAACAAAATCAAAAGAATGCAGAGTTTCAAAAGTTGGATTTAGAAACACAAGTCGCGTCGTCTTATAACACTTGGAAGAATAATTACGACCAATTAAAAAGCATTACCGAGGAAGATATCAAAGATCTACACGCCGTGTATAATGGCATGTTGAAGAATTTTAGAAATTCTAACATCAGCCTTATTGAGTTCACCGACTTTATGGACAGTTATCGCGAGACGATGCTACAACTTTACGATATGCGAAGACAAGTTATTTTGTCAGCCGAGCAATTAAATCAATTAGTACAAACAAAAATTTTCTATTAATCATGAAAAAGTTAATCATTATTCCAACGGTTGTTATTGGTCTTTTTTCTTGTTCTAAAAACGAGAAAGACGTCAAAGCGCCGATACAGAAAGGATTTGAACTTAGTAATACAATGTATGCAACCACCAAATTCGCAAAAGTTGAAAAGAAATTTATAGAAAACGAAATCAGTTTTTTTGGAAAAATTGCTGCCGACAAAAACAATTACATCGATGTGTTTCCTTTGGTTGGCGGTAATGTCTTGAGTGTTAATGCAGAACTTGGCGACTATGTCCGAAAAGGACAAGTTTTGGCGACTATTAGAAGTACAGAGCTTGCGGAAGTTCAGAAGGATGTTAGCGATGCAAAAACCGATTTGGTGGTGGCGCAAAATAATCTTCGTGTGGCTAAAGAAATGTACGAAGGCAAACTAACCACAGAAAAGGATGTGCTGGAAGCTAAAAGTCAAGTGAAAAAAGCACAAGATCAAATGCAACGCGCCAATGCTGTTAGTACGGTTTACAATGTTAAAAAAGGAAATATTTATTCAGTTCTGGCCCCGATTAGCGGTTACATCGTTCATAAAGATATCAATAAAGATATGCAATTGCGAAGCGACAGAAGTGAAAATATTTTTGATGTAGCGAATACCAAAGAGGTTTGGGCGATTATGAACATCAATGAAGCTGATATTGATAAAATCCATTTGGGTATGAAAGCGGAAGTTTCGACTTTGACATATCCTGACAAAACTTTCTTCGGTAAAATTGACAAAATTTTTAAAATCATTGATCCAAATACCAATGCGATGCAAGCCAAAGTCATTTTGGATAATTCTGACGGTCTACTTATTCCAGATAGTAAAGCAACGATAAAAGTGACTTCTACCGATAGTACGACTGCTCTTGCGGTTCCTTCCAAAGCGGTGATTTATGATGACAACCGCTATTTTGTTGTGGTTTTTAAATCAAGAACTAACATCAAAGTCAAAGAGGTTAAAATTCTTAAACAAGTTGGCGAAGTCACTTACATTTCCGAAGGCGTTGCCGAAGGCGAAGAAGTGATAACCAATAATCAGCTTTTAATCTATCGATCATTAATTGTTTAGAAATTTGATTTAAACTTTCTTTTCATTTTTCTCTTTTTTTGAAAGCATTTAGAGCAATTATTTCTAATTGTTCAGGATGCTACTAACCAACATTTCTGAAAACTTTCAAAAAATTATTATGAACAAATTCATTAAAAATATAATTTCATTTTCATTAAAAAATAAAGTCTTTACTTTTATTTGGGTGGCTATTTTGGCGGTCTCGGGTTTTATCAGTTTTAAAAATATGCCGATTGAAGCATTTCCTGATGTAACCAATACGCAGATTGTTATCATTACCCAATGGAATGGTAGAAGCGCCGAAGAAGTAGAACGTTTTGTGACCACGCCTGTTGAGCTTGCGATGAGCTCGGTTCAGAAAAAAACAAGCGTCCGAAGTACAACAATGTTTGGACTTTCTATTGTTAAAATTCTGTTTGCTGACGGTGTTGATGATACATTTGCTCGAAATCAAGTCAACAACCAACTTCGGACAGTTAGTCTTCCCAACGAAGTCGATCCTGAAGTTCAGCCACCTTACGGACCAACTGGTGAAATTTTTCGATATACTTTAGAAAGTGAAACCAAAGATTCTCGAGAATTATTAACACTTCAGAATTGGGTGGTTGATCGTGCGCTGCGTGGCGTTCCTGGCGTTGCGGACATCAATGTTTTTGGTGGTCAAGAAAAAGTTTTTGAGTTGAGTATCGATCCTCGACGTTTGGATAAATATAATTTGACGCCGCTACAAGTTTATGATGCGGTGACACAAAGTAACCTGAATGTCGGTGGTGACGTCATCGAAAAAAACGGGCAAGCTTATGTTGTTCGTGGGATTGGACTTGCGAAATCGATCGAAGACATTGAAAATATTAGCATTCAGAATGATAGTGGAAATCCAGTTTTGGTTAAATATATTGCAGAAGTCCACGAGTCGTCGATGCCGCGAGTAGGGCAGGCGTCACTTAACCATCATCCAGATAAAGTCGAAGGAATTGTTGTCATGAGGAAGGGTGAAAACCCACGCGAAGTTCTGGTCGGTGTCAAAGCAAAAATTAAAGAGCTTAACGAAAAGATTCTTCCAAAAGGTGTGAAGATGGTGACATTCTATGATCGCGATGACCTTATGGATTTTACGACAAAAACGGTGATGCATAACCTTATCGAAGGGATTATTTTGGTAACTGTTATTGTTTTTATTTTTATGGCGGACTGGCGAACGACCTTTATCGTGTCGATTATTATTCCGTTGTCTTTGTTGTTTGCGTTTCTGTGTCTTAATCTTGCTGGGATGAGCGCCAATCTTTTATCTTTAGGTGCGGTCGATTTCGGGATTATCATCGATGGCGCCGTCGTCATGGTAGAAGGACTTTTTGTAATGCTCGACCATCGTGCTCATAAATATGGAATGGATCGTTTTAACAAAATGGCAAAAGGCGGTTGGATTAAACAAACCGGAACTGGACTTGGAAAAGCGATTTTCTTTTCAAAATTAATTATCATCACATCTTTATTGCCGATTTTTGCATTCCAAAAAGTTGAAGGCAAAATGTTTTCGCCTTTAGCTTATACTTTGGGATTTGCGTTGGTGGGCGCACTACTTTTTACATTGACTTTAGTTCCTGTTTTATCACATTTACTTTTAAATAAAAATGTAAAAGAAAAAAATAATCTGTTTGTTAATTTTTGGGACAGAATTGTATTAGCAGGATTTTCTTTCACTTTTAAGAATAAACAGAAAAGCATCATTATCGCACTTGGTGTATTGGGAAGTGTTTTGTTTTCTGCAAAATTCCTTGGTACCGAATTTCTTCCACAACTTAATGAAGGCTCGTTATGGATAACTGCGGAGATGCCGATGAGCTCTTCGCTTAAAGAATCTCTGAAAACAGCGGATGAGCTTAAAAAAGATATCATGAGCTTTTCGGAAGTAACTGGCGTTTTGGCACAAACAGGACGTAGTAACGATGGGACCGATCCTAACGGTTTTGGATTCGTGCAGTTTGCGGTTAATCTTGCGCCACGCGATCAGTGGAAGCGCAATATAACTTACGACGAACTTATTGAAGAGATTGATGCTAAGCTTAGAAATTATCAAGGGATAACATTTAATTATTCTCAACCTATTTCCGATAACGTTGCTGAGGCGGTTGCAGGTTTTAAAGCTGAAAATGGTATTAAAATCTATGGCGATAACCTTAATACCTTAGATCGTTTGGCAGAAGATGTTTTAAAATCGATTAAAAATGTTGATGGTGTTAAAGATGCCGGAATTATTAAAAATGTTGGTCAGCCAGAAGTTGTCGTGGTGCTTGATCGTAACAAGATGGCGGCTTATGGCGTAATGGCATCGGATGCGCAAGCGGTTTTAGAAATGGCTTTCGGGGGGAAAACAGCTTCGGAAATGTTTGACGGTGAAAGGAAGTTCCCGATTAGATTACGTTACTCCGAAGAATATCGAAAGAACGAAACCGATATCGCATCGTTGATGGTTCCGACGCAAGATGGTTCCAAAATTCCTTTAAAAGAAATTTCTACTATTGAGAAGGATAACGGCGCGGCGTTTATTTATAGAGATGACATCAAACGTTATATTGGTGTTAAATTTTCTATCCGTGATCGCGACTTGGGAAGCACTATCGCTGATGCACAAAAGAAAGTTGCTGACATCAAATTGCCAGAAGGCTATTCGGTTGGTTGGACAGGGCAGTTCGAAAATCAACAACGTGCGACGCACAGGCTTGGACAAGTGGTGCCGATTAGTTTTATAATGATTTTCTTTTTATTATTTATTCTGTTTGGGAACATGAAAGATTCGTTGTTGGTTTTAGCCAATGTTCCGTTTGCTTTAATAGGCGGGATTTTGGCTCTACATCTCACCAACATGAATTTCGGAATTTCGGCTGGCGTTGGGATGATTGCCTTGCTTGGGATTTGTATCCAAAATGGTGTTATTTTAATAACAGAGTTTCATCATAACGTTAAATTGGGACTAAGTCTGGAGGATTCCATTTTCCAAGGTGTTAAAGTTAGGACGCGTCCCGTGGTGATGACCGCTATGATGGCGTCGATTGGATTATTGCCTGCTGCTTTGTCAACAGGTATTGGCTCTGAGTCACAAAAACCTCTAGCTATTGTTATTATAGGCGGTTTGATAACTGCAACAGTATTAACCTTGTTGATATTCCCGATCATATTTTGGATGTTTAACAGAGGTAAAAAAGAAATATCTTTCGAATAATTTTGAACTAATTAATAATAAGTTTTCGAAAGTGAATTTTTTTTGTAAATTTGCATCTGAAAATTAAATAGGTGTAAATGTTGGTGAATTCTTAAAAAAAATATCAAAAAATATTTTGGTATAAAAAAAATCACTATATTTGCACACCTAAAAATTGAATTTTAAATAATTAAATATTAAAGTCATGGCAAAGGAAACGTTTAATCGTAACAAACCCCACTTGAACATTGGTACTATTGGTCACGTTGACCATGGTAAAACTACTTTAACTGCTGCGATCAGTAAAGTATTAGCTGATAAAGGTCTTGCTGAGAAAAGAGATTTCTCTGCGATTGACTCTGCACCAGAAGAAAAAGAAAGAGGTATTACTATCAATACTTCACATATTGAATACGAAACTGAAAACCGTCACTACGCTCACGTAGACTGTCCAGGTCACGCCGATTATGTTAAGAACATGGTAACTGGTGCTGCTCAAATGGATGGTGCAATCTTAGTATGTGCTGCAACAGATGGTCCAATGCCTCAAACTAGAGAGCATATCCTTCTTTGTCGTCAGGTAAACGTACCTAGAATTGTTGTATTCATGAATAAAGTGGATATGGTTGATGATCCAGAATTGTTAGAACTTGTTGAAATGGAATTAAGAGATTTATTATCTACTTATGACTATTCAGAAGATTCACCAGTAATCGCTGGTTCTGCGTTAGGAGCACTTAACGGTGAGCCAAAATGGGTTGCAACTGTTGATGAATTAATGGAGGCTGTTGATACTTGGATCGAGCAACCACAAAGAGATCAAGATAAGCCATTCTTGATGCCAATCGAAGATGTATTCTCTATTACAGGTAGAGGTACTGTAGCAACTGGTAGAATCGAGGCTGGTGTTATCAACACTGGTGATCCAGTTGATATCGTTGGTATGGGTGATGAAAAATTAACTTCTACTATTACAGGGGTTGAGATGTTCAGAAAGATCCTAGATAGAGGTGAAGCTGGTGATAACGTAGGTCTATTGTTGAGAGGTATTGAAAAAACTGACATCAAGAGAGGTATGGTAATCGCTAAGAAAGATTCAGTAACGCCACACAAAAAATTCAAAGCAGAGGTTTATATCCTTTCTAAAGAAGAAGGTGGTCGTCACACGCCATTCCATAACAAATACCGTCCTCAGTTCTACGTAAGAACAACTGACGTTACAGGTGAGATCTTCTTACCAGAAGGTGTTGAGATGGTAATGCCTGGTGATAACTTAACTATTACAGTAGAATTGTTACAACCAATCGCTCTTAACGTAGGTCTTAGATTTGCGATTAGAGAAGGTGGTAGAACAGTTGGTGCTGGTCAGGTAACTGAAATCTTAGACTAATCATCTAAATATAACTAAAGTTCCGTAAGGAAACTTGCGGAACTTTTTAATCTACGGGCATCGTCCAATGGTAGGATACCGGTCTCCAAAACCGTTGATCAGGGTTCGAGTCCTTGTGCCCGTGCTAATAAGAATTTTATGAGTTCGCTAATTGATTTTTTGAAAGGTTCTTACACAGAGTTTAAAGATAAGGTAGAGTGGCCGAAGTGGCCAGATTTGCAATCTTCAACTATCGTTGTTGCAATATCTACTGTTATTCTAGCTATGTTTACATTCGGTGTAGATACTTTGTTTAGTACGACAATTAAGAATTTTGTATCTTCTTTAATTAATATATTTAACTAAGGTTTTCTGCGATGGGTGAGTTGAAATGGTATGTGCTGAAAGCAATCAGCGGGCAGGAAAATAAAGTTAAGAACTATATTGAGAACGAAATGAGAAGACTTAACATGGAGTCTTATGTTACTCAGGTCGTTATTCCAATGGAGAAAGTTATCTTAATTAGAAATGGTAAAAAGGTTCCTAAAGAAAGACCTTATTATCCAGGTTATCTAATGGTAGAAGCGGATTTAGTAGGTGAGGTGCCTCACATCATCAAAAACATTCCGGGGGTTATTTCTTTCCTAAGTTTAACTAAAGGTGGAGATCCTGTACCGATGAGAAAATCTGAGGTTAACAGAATGTTAGGTAAGATAGATGAGTTGTCAGAATTTGCAACAGATGTTGAAATCCCTTACGTAGTTGGAGAGAATGTGAAAGTTATTGATGGTCCTTTCAACGGATTTAATGGTACTATCGAAAAAATTCTTGAAGAGAAGAAAAAACTTGAAGTGTCGGTTATGATATTTGGTCGTAAGACACCTATGGAGCTGAGCTTCGTACAAGTAGAAAAAGTAGGATAAAAAAATTATACTATATTTGAAACCACTCGATCGAGTGGTTTTTTTTTATGCTCAATTCTCAAATTAATTCTGATAAAAACTTTCATAAGTACAGTGTTCTGATTGTATTTATTTCCTTTGTTTTTTATATGTCAGTTGGTTTGTGTTTTGGATTAAGTGTCAAGCTGGTCTACCACCCTAATTATATATGTGATCTGTATTTCGGATTTGATAATGCTTTGCATGAAGCAAGTTTTGTTCGACATCCTTTACTTAAACTTATTTCAAAAAGTCTTAATCTTTTGCTGATTGGTTCTAGTGTTAAAACAAGTTCTGTTGTGCTAGTTACGATTTGTTCCAGTTTATTAAGTCTTCAGAATTTGTTCATTTTTAAAATTTTAAATAAAATTGTTGGTTTAACAACTACAAGTTCACTTTGGTTAAGCTTGTTTTTCATGACTTTTGCTGGGAATTTGCTGCTAAGTTTCACTTTCGATTCTTATGTGTTTACGAGTTGTGTATTGCCAATTTTCTTTTATTACTTTTTTAAAGGAGAAAAGGAAAACAAAGAATTGTCGACGCCATTATTTATTTTGTCAACCGTTATTGTTGCTGGTATTACGGTTTCCAATTTTTTTAAAATACTATTAGTTTCTTTTTTGTCTAAGTTTAAAAAAGATTATTTATCAAAACTATTTCTAATTGGTTGCTCGTTTTTAGGTATTTTTATTGTGTTTTATGACAAGATTCAAGCTTCTTTAAGTTTTATGAAGTCACATTTATACGGACCAAGTTTTGATTTCAGTTATTACTTTCAATTCTTTTTAGGAAGTGTTTTTGTAATACCAAGAGTTGTAACAACTAGAATCTTGTATATCGATGGATCTAGTATTGATGCAGTCATTGGTGGTTCTTATTCGGCGATATTTCCAAATGTTTTATTCTATAGTTTGTTTTTATTTTTAGTTTTTATTGTTTTAAAAAATAGAAGTAATATATGGATGCGCTTTTTAATTGTAAGTTTCTTGGTTGATATTGTTATCCATGTTGTTTTCGGTCTGGGCATTCACGAAGCTTATATATTTACTGGTAATTATGCTTTTATTTTTCCAATTATTTTCGGAATAGGATTTAAAAATATTAGTTCTCTTAAATTCAGAAAATTATACGTTGGTATCCTAATGTTTTTCTTAGTAGGTTTTGCTATTTTGAATAGTAGATCACTTTACGAATTGTATCATTTTGCTTTGTATTTCTACAAAAATTAAAAACTTATTGATTTTTAACGATTTGGTGTTTGTAGATTCAAAAATATTTTATAATTTTGCAATCCGAAATACCATCTTGTTAGGTGAGACAACAATTTGGTATGAATAAATAATGCTTCCAAATTCATTAATTATTCACACAAAAACAAATCAAAATGGCTAAGAAAGTCTTTAAAATGGTTAAGCTTCAGGTGAAAGGAGGTGCAGCAAACCCTTCGCCACCAGTAGGTCCAGCATTGGGTTCTGCAGGTGTTAACATCATGGAGTTTTGTAAACAATTTAACGGAAGAACTCAAGACAAGCCAGGACAAGTTTTACCAGTAGTTATTACGGTTTACGAAGATAAATCTTTCGAATTCGTAATCAAGACTCCTCCAGCAGCTATTCAGTTGATGGAGGCATCTAAGGTAAAGAAAGGTTCTGGAGAACCAAACAGAAACAAAGTAGGATCTGTATCTTGGGATCAAGTTAAAAAAATCGCTGAAGATAAAATGGCAGACCTTAACTGCTTTACAATCGATTCAGCTTTAAGTATGGTTGCAGGTACTGCAAGATCTATGGGATTAAGAGTAACAGGAACTAAACCAACAAACGCGTAAGAATTATGGCAACATTAACAAAAAAGCAAAAGGAAGCTTTAGCAAAAGTAGAAAAGAACAAAGTTTATTCTTTAGAAGAAGGTTCTGCTTTAGTGAAAGAAGTAAACACTGCAAAGTTTGATGCTTCTGTAGATATCGCTGTAAGATTAGGCGTTGATCCAAGAAAAGCTAACCAAATGGTAAGAGGTGTTGTATCTCTTCCTCATGGTACTGGTAAGGATGTTAAAGTTCTTGCTTTAGTAACTCCAGATAAAGAAGCTGAAGCTAAAGAAGCTGGTGCTGATTATGTAGGTCTTGATGAGTACTTACAAAAAATAAAAGATGGTTGGACAGATGTTGACGTTATCGTTACTATGCCAGCAGTTATGGGTAAACTAGGTCCTTTAGGACGTGTGTTAGGTCCAAGAGGTCTAATGCCTAACCCAAAATCTGGTACTGTTACAATGGAAGTAGGTAAAGCAGTTTCTGAAGTGAAATCTGGTAAAATCGACTTCAAAGTTGATAAATATGGTATTATCCATGCTGCTATCGGTAAAGTATCTTTCGATGCTGATAAAATCAAGGAAAATGCTCAGGAATTGATCCAAACTCTAATGAAGTTAAAGCCAACCGCGGCTAAAGGTACTTACGTTAAGTCTATCTACCTTTCTTCTACTATGAGTCCAGGTATTGCCATTGACACGAAATCTGTAAACTAAAATCGAGAAGAAATGACAAAAGAAGAAAAAGTATTAGTAATACAAGATATAAAAGATCTACTACAAGATGCTAAAGTTGTTTATGTAGCTGATCTTGAAGGATTGAATGCTGGTCAGACTTCAGATTTTAGAAGACAAGCTTTCAAGCAAAATATCAAAGTAAAAGTTGTTAAAAATACACTTTTACAAAAAGCTATGGAGCAAGTTGAAGGTGTTGATTATTCTGAAATGTTCCCAACTTTCAAAGGGAATTCAGTAGTAATGATCGCTGAAACCGCTAACGCTCCTGCAAAATTAATCCAAGGATTCAGAAAGAAAGCTGAAAAACCAGCACTTAAGTCTGCATTCTTACAAGAGACTATCTACGTTGGTGATAACAACCTAGACACTCTTGCTAACATCAAGTCTAAGGAGGAGATGATCGGAGAAATCATTGGATTACTTCAATCACCAATCCAAAGATTGGTTTCTGCATTACAAAACAAAGCAGAAGGTGCTACAGAAGTAGAAGCGCCAGCTGTAGAAGAAGTAAACGCAGAAGAAGCTCCAGCTACAGAAACTCCTGAAGCTAGCGCAGAATAATTAAACTCAAAACAATCAAATAAGTTCAACAAACAAAACATTAATACAATGTCAGATTTAAAAAATTTAGCGGAAACGCTTGTAAACCTAACTGTAAAAGACGTTAACGAATTAGCTACAATCCTTAAAGATGAGTACGGAATTGAGCCTGCTGCTGCTGCTGTAGTTGTAGCTGCTGGTGGTGCTGGTGATGCTGCTGAGGAAAAAACTGAATTCGACGTAATCCTTAAGTCAGCTGGTGCTTCTAAATTAGCTGTTGTTAAATTAGTAAAAGATTTAACTGGTGCTGGTCTTAAAGAAGCTAAAGATATCGTAGACGGAGCTCCTTCTCCAATCAAAGAAGGTGTATCTAAAGACGAAGCTGAAGCTCTTAAGAAACAACTTGAAGAAGCTGGTGCTGAAGTAGAATTGAAGTAATCATTACTCAATAATATAATAGAAGCGACAGGTTTACACCTAGTCGCTTTTTTATGTTAAGTTTTGTTATTGTTGATACTAAGCCATTATTTTTATTACTTTTGCAAAATGAAAAAAAGTTTATTGCCTACCTCGGTGCAAGCAAGAGATTATGCCAATTTAAATTTTAAATTGTGGCAGTTTTCTCTTTTATTCTTCTTTTTTTCATTAGGCTCTTTTTCTGTTTCGGCTCAAGAAATAAGCCATAATGAGTCTGCTCCTCCAGGAATTGTAGTGGTTGGAGACGCGGTCATCTATTCCAAAGATGAATCCTTCAACCAGCAGATATCTAAAAGCAAAAGCATACAGCAATACTCAAAAGTCGTTAAGCTTAACGACGATGAGATCAAACTTATCGCTAAAAATTCTACAACCGAATCTCCTGCAAAGCAAAGCGCGGAAGAACTTCATCCGAAAAAGAAACTGTTGGTTTCTAAAGAAGAAAAAATGGCGAAATCACTACCTGATTTGCCAAAAAAAGAAATCACTTTGAAGATTTCTAATGGTCTTGATGGTAGTCGGTTCTTAATAGGAAAGAGATCTGGAAATATTTCTTTTATTTCACCAAATAACGATTATCAATATTTTAAATGCATTGTTCTTTCTAATGAGCAGTCCAAAACCGTTTCATTAGATTTTCTTTATTCGGCGGATTATTTTTATACTCATAGTAATTACAACTTAAAAGCCAATCCAGTTGGCTATTCAGTAAGGCCACCACCGGATTTAATTTAATCATAAGTTTTTTTACTAGACATTTTCTTTGGGAATAATTTTCCAAGGCAAATTATATATTTATTAATAATAATCTTTTATGAAAAAATTAAATCTACTTTATATATTAGTATTTCTACTTATGACTAGTGGAATGCTATTTTCTCAAGCCGCCGCAGATAGACTTTATTTATCAACTGCTTCCACTGGTAGAGTTTATGATATAACAGATGGAGCTTCGCCAATACTTATAACAATACCTAATTCAAGTGGAACACCTTCAAATATAAGCAACTTAGCTGTTGGTTATGATCAGCCTGGCGGGAATCCATCAACACTTGTTTTCATTAATTCTAATAATGCAGCAGGTTCTACATTGTATAAAAATGGTACTGCTATATCTGGAACTACTAATCCTGGTGTAGAAATTGGAGGGATAGCAACCAATAACGTTCCAGGTCCTTATTTTGGAAATGTTTATGGTTTCCGATCTGATACCAAGACTCTTTACCCAATTTATCCATCCGGATCTGCTATACCTATTACCAGTACAGATACTGACTGGAATAATGGAACTACGTTTGGAACCGATACATTCTTTGATTATCAGAATAATATCTACATGTTTATTAACAATGCTGCGGGTACAGCAAGATATCTTTTTAAAATTTCTATTGCTACTGGCGTTGCTACAAAGGCAATTTCTACTGCTATAACTGGGGCGGCTAGTATTGCGAATTTGCCTACAGCAAATGGGATTCAAGGAATGGCTTACTTACAGGGATACGTTTATATTGCAACAACAACTGGTAATACAACGGCTGGAACTATAGTTGTGAGAAGAATCAATATATATGATGGTACATCTATTGTATCAGCTACTTATAACACTCCTTCTCGGGCTAATCTAGACTTAGCAACAGTGCCTTATTATGTTCCTTTCACATTGACTTGTGGTGGGATATCGCAATCATCTACAACAATTCCTTTTGTTGAGAGAGTACCTAGTAACGGTGTAAGGTCTCTTAATATTCCAATTACTAATGTTTATGGACCTGGAACTTATACTATTAATATCATAGGAGCAAATTTCAATAGTTCATCTACCGTAAATATTACATCTTCTACTACGTCTATTGATGTTCCACTAGTTTATGATGGTGGTGGTAGCTCAGGAACAAGAACACTTTCTGTCAACCTAAATGGTAGTACTACTGCTTGTAGTGTGAATGTGGTAGTAGAAAAAGATACGGATGCTGATACTATTCCTGATTATCAAGATTTAGATTCTGATAATGATGGTATATTAGATATTTTTGAATGTGGAGATGAAGTAGGAACTGTTAATTATAATACTTCAAACGGAACTACGGTTAACTTCTCTGCGCCTGCTGCAGATTTAGGATTTATCTTTGATGTTTACACATTAGATAATTCATTTACACTGAATATAAATGGTACAAATTTAACAACAAGTGAATTGCAGTTTCAGCCGGATCAAACGGATAACGTAAGGTTTTTTAATGGAGATCGATATGGTAATGGAAGCATACCCCAGATTTATACCATGACAGGAACAGCTGCTAATCCGCTGGTGAGAATTATAATTCATAAAAATGGAACGGTTAATATGTATGGTAGTAAAGTTAGTGGGGGGCAGCTGTTTCCTCTTCAGCTTTTTAATGGAAATGCATTTAAAAATATCACTTGGAATAGGACAGGATCTAACACGGTTATTCTAAGTCAGATCGTTCAAGGACCTACTCATATTACTGGAAAAGCAAATGGAGTCAAAAATGGTTTCTGTGATCCAGATAATGATGGGATTTCCAATCAGTTTGATGTTGATTCAGACAATGATGGTTGTGCAGATGCTTTGGAGGGGTCAGAATTTGTAAGAAGAACTCACATCCATTCATTATCTCTACCTACAACAGATGCGAATTATCCTTACCGTGGTCAAATCAAAGTGACTTATAATGGCACAACAACGGGTACTCCGGCTCAGATCATTAGTACATCTACGGGAGCTAACGGAGTTCCTCAATTGGTGAATGTTGCAGGAAGTAACTTGAATACAACTACAAACCCATCCAACTTAGCAGGTATTTCTGACAATACAGATGGTACGGCTGATATTGGTCAAAATTTTGGAAGTTCTCAAAATAGTTTTGTAAGAGATCCAGATTGTGATCGTTGTTTCCGCCCTGCTACGACTACAGGAACAACATTGCCTACTAAACACGGTATTACTGCTCTTGCTAGAGCTGGAGGTAATACAGGAGAATGGCCTGTAAGAGTAAATGGAGCATATACGGTATTAGATGCAAAAACAAAAGGTTTCGTTATCAATAGGGTGCCAACTTCTGCATTGACTTCTATTACTGGAGTAACGGGAATGATGGTATATGACACAACTGTCAATTGTCTTAAGATTTATGACGGGACGTCTTGGAACTGTTATACTAAACAAACTTGTAATGATTCAAATCCATAATTAAGATGAAAACATATATAACATCACTAATAATTTTAGTTTCTAACCTTAGTTTTGCTCAAGTTACTATTGGTAAAGCGAGTCCATATACAGCGGCTAACGCAACAGTGTCCTTAGAATTTGGAAATGCAGCTGGAGGCGCGAGAGGAGTTGTATTGCCTTGGGTGACTTCTGCAGCAGGTGTAACTTCTGCAGTTCCAGGAACTATAATTTTTGATAGTACTGATCAGAAAGTTAAATTTGGAACTGCAGCTACAGCTAATGCAACTGCTGTGACTAGTTGGGGAGATTTGTCGGCAGGTGCCTATGCACCAACAACAGCCAACGTTCCAGATACTAATACTGAAAATTCAACAGCGAAAACCTTGATTGGTGGAACGCCGGCTACAGATACAACTTCTGGGATTTTGGTCTTAGGGGATACAAATAAAGCGATGATCTTACCGAGAGTGAATTCACACACAGATATCGTCAATCCAACAGCTGGAATGATGGTCTATGTAACCGGAACACAGCAATTGGCTTTGTACAACGGTAGAGAATGGACTTTCTGGACTAAGCCTTAAGATTTTAAATCTAAATATTTCTAAACCACTTCTTTGTGAAGTGGTTTTTTTCTTTCCAAAAAAAACCGCCATTAAACTTGAAAAAAGTAAATGACGGTCAAGTATTTTTAGACTTTGCCTAAACCGAACTCAGGTTATTTTACGAATGGTATTGCTTATTCAATAATCATTATAAATTTTGAGCCATTATTTAATCATTATCAATCCGTATCCATTTTCCGTTTTCTACGCCTTCATAAAAATGATCGTTATGGTAGAGTATCGCACCTACTGCATGAGGTTTTGAGGCTGGAAGTCCTGTTAAAGTCTCAGGTGAAGCATTGCTGTTTCTAAGCAGGAAAATATCTGTACCTTCTTTAACAATAATGCCAGTTTCTGGGATGAAGCGTGCTATATTGAGATCCAAAGAAGGAATTGTAATGCTAATCGGGGATGCCTCTGCGAGTCTTTTTGCTCCCTTACTTGCTGTACATCCCATCAATTCGGTGCCATACATCTGAACAACTCCGGGTGTTGGGCAATCAGGATTAATTTGAACAACAATATCTTTATTACTAATAACAACTGGACAAGCCATTCCATTAGCAAAACGAATCCCTTTCAGATGATACACAAAAGTGCCCGCGACATTTCTCGGATGATTAATTGTTGCAACCCCATTTGTATTGGAAGTGATTTCCATATCGGGACCGTTGTTAATACTGTATGTAAAGATATAGGTCTGGCTGGTCTGGCTTCCTTTGAAAATAACGGGAACATTTCCCATAGGCAACTGGGATACACTAGTAGTAGACACAGTAGTATTATCTACAGGTAAAGCAACAGAAGAAACCGTAAAGTTTTCTGTAATGTTACATCCGTCTTGGCTGTAAGTTACATTTACCTTGTAGCTTCCCGGTTGGGTAAAGGTAACAATAGGCTGAGTACTGATCACCACATCAGGTGTTCCCATCTTTGTCCACGTATAAGTTGCATTAGGGTCTGTACCAAATAAAGCTGATCCATCATAGGTTTTGGGGAAATCAGAAGCACAAAGTGTTTTACTCCCAAATCCCGCAGCCTGTACATTGGTGGGTACAATAGTAAGGTTGTTGGTGTTACCCAAATCCTGACTGTTTCCATAGGCATTTACAGTTCTTGAAAAATTCATATCCTGAATAGAAGCGTAAAACAATGTATAGCTTGCTGCCATATTCAAATTGATAAGACTTTGCCCGGAATCTGCTGTCCTACTTATATTGATCCTGTTGCATGGTGTTCCTGTCATAAACAGGTTTTCGGAAATGTTTTGTCCCGAAGCTATTTTATAATTTCCGGGAGAGAAGTACAGAGTCTTATAATTCCCAGCAGAAGCCAGCGTACTGGTTGCCGAAGGCGTCAGGATTCCCAGGAAAGTTACCTTGTTGAAGTTGTGTATTGTTGTTCCCGCATTAAATATTCCGTTTTTGTTGATGGTAATATCGCCAAAGCTATTCTGGTTCGGAACATTGATGACAAAGTTACCGGTTGCTATCTTAGCATTCGCGGCATTTATCGTTACAGGATAATTGTTACCTGATGAAATAACAATACCGCTACCTGATGAAGCATCAGTAATTACGGATTGTCCGAAATCCAATACCTGATTAATGTTCTGTGTGTAATGGAACTGCAACCCATAATTATTAATATCCATTGCATAGGCATTGGTTTTGAAACCTTTTACATTCGTTCCGTATATTGAACCTTTATAAGGGCTCTGAAGCTCAAAATAATCCTGAGACGCGTTTATGCTAATCCTCATTCCCATTACTCCTTTAGTGTCAATATACCTGGTTTGTCCAGGTGTGGTACTTTGCGGCATAGTAACGTCAATAGAAGAGCCAAGTGTTGTATTGTTTTGTAATACAAGGTTTCCATAAACTAGAAGATTTCTCTCAATAGAATATGTAGCTCCATTTATTAATGGAGAATTAGGATCACTGTTAAAAGTGACATTATTGGCAAGGGAACTTTGATTACCACCAACGATTACGGTTTTGTGTGTCGTCGTGAAACCTGAATTAGCATCAAAAAACACATTGTCTTTTGCGCTGGGGAAACCGCAACTCCCGACAGGAGTTCCGCCGGAGGTTAGCGACCAATGATTTCCGTCATTCCAGTTACCTTGCCCTCCTACCCAATACAAATCCTTGGAAGGAGATGCAACAAAATTAATCCCAGAGTTTCCGCCCACATTCGTACTTTCGGTCGCGGTGTAGCTTTGTCCGTCGGAAGATGATATATAGTTTAACCTTACTCGGTTGATGATAAAATCTGTAGTATTGTATGCAGGGATAATGATTTGCCTTAGCGCATTTTTATATCCCCGTATCAGCAGCTGATCCGCATCCGTACATCCTCCCTGCAACAACATAGACTGGTTTACCTTGATATTATTTGCCAGCTCAATGATATTTGATCTCTCAATGTTCAGTTGATTTACTTCCTTCAGACTGGCAAATCTTACAGTCGCGTATGTAGTAGTTATAGGGGTGCTACTATTACTATTTGTTAAAATATTCAGAAGATTTACTTTGGTATTTGGTAAATCAATAGTGGTCAAAAACTGGTCAGTATAATTGCTATAATAACCGCGTATATCGATCCTCTCAAAATAATGAGCAAGAGAATTGGTTTTAATAGAACCACCTTTCAAAATACTATTAAGCGAATTAACTGGGGTTTGCGGACTAATATTAATCGTGCTTGCAGAAATATCTGATCCGTCTAATAGGATTTCTGTTCCGGTTGTGGAGAGTTGATTCAGCCTCAACACCGTACCGCTAAGATCCAGCCTAGCAATATACTGTTGATTAATTGAGCCAGATGACATATCTACAGCTTCTGTCCCGTGATGCACTTTCCAGTTGGCATTATCCGTAAAAATTAAATTTGCACCTGCTCCGTTCGGGTACACCGATTTGTTGATGCCTGCCGGCTTATTTCTGTTAATCAGGGTAAACCCAGGGTTGTTGTTGTATACGGCTCCATATCCGGGATATAGTGTAAGATCACCGTTTATATAAGTCTGATAACTATTATTATTTGTAATATTAAAAATTGCAGTTGCTGGAAGCCCACTAAATGTCATATTATTAACATAAACGGGATTTTGTGTTTCAACATTCGTTGTACCAACCGTAGCAATTCCAGAATATTCATCAAAAAATACATTATCGTATAGCGAAGGAATCCCACAAGTGCTGGTAGCTCTTGCCGGGGAAGAATCCAGAGACCAGTGATTGATATCATTCCAATTGCCAGAGCCACCTTTCCAATAAAAGTTTTTGGGAGCAGGTAATGTGAAATTTACACCGCTATTGCCTGTATTATTTATAGAATTGTTGGCATTAATAGGATTGGAACCAGCAACCGGTGTCACATAGGACGCACGGATATAAGAAACTGATAAACGATTAAGCTCTACAAAACCATTACCGTTAATAGTATTTCCTAAAATAAGATTACTGTTTCCTGCTCCTGTAAAGGATTTTACGATATCGCAATCCAAACGCTTATACAAAAAGGTGTCGGTAACAGTCAAATTAGTAAGTAGATTAATAACCAAATCAACTGCTGTATTAACATTAAAATTCTTTACGAAATCAGTTCCTGTAAAAGATATTTTATTTCCAGCGTTGACATTCAATATATTAGTTGTTGCATCGGTAATGCTAATATCTGTCCCAGAATTTATCTGGAACAAATTGGATTTTACCGCTGAAAAAGTACCTGTTGCTGTACCCTCCATATAGAGATTGCCAAAGAAATGATTAGCATGAGTATAGGTGTCTTTTTTACCATTGTACTCTTTTGCAATATATAGTGTAGAAGCTGGTGCATTTACAGGCTGCTGGGTGTACATCCAAAGCGTAGGGGTACGGATGAGCGTATGATCTATGAATACAGATTTACCTCCAAGATAAACAGAGTTTGCATTAATCTTTGTACTATTGGCATATAGATTGGCAGGTTGCCAAATACCATTGTTCATTACATTGAAGCTAAAACCTTCCACTACCTCTACATCATAAGGTGCTGCCCAGCTTGCCGGTTGCAAGTGAAAATTGTCATTTGCCAACTCACTTACATATAAGGTCTTAATTTTCTGCCCTTCAAAGCTCAGATAACGGTCTATCGGCGGATCTGCAGGACTAATTTTAAAAAAGCTAAACGTTGCGTTGGAAGCTGTCATATCTTTTTGTAAATAAAGACTCCCGTAAATATTGACATAAGAAAACCCAGGATTAAATACAGGGTTTCCGGGAGTATTGTTCCAGGTCATATTACGAACCTCCAATGAGGTAGAACTTCCTGTCAGGGTATTATTACCTGCTGTAAAGCCAGATTTCTCATCAAAGATGACATCATCAAATCTTGTTGGCAGACAATTCGCAGACGTTCCTCCAGAAATGAAAGACCACTTGGCATAATCATCCCAATTGCCACCACCTCCAATACGGTAAAAAGTCCGGGATGCTGCGCCGACAAAGCTGATATTCCCCGTATTGCCGCCATTATCTATTGCCGCCGTTACAGAAGCTCCTCCAGTAAGTTTTACGTTCTGAAACATATATCTCGGAAAATCGATAACTGCACCGCCATTAGCCGTTGCTGGGATGACGACATTGCCCCCTGTAAGTCTAGGAATTGTACCAGCGCAGGAAGCATTAGCAATAAGGTTTTGATTTACTTTGAATTCGTCACCAGATGCAGACGAAATAAAGTAATTCCCGCCATTCAATATAAGATTGTCGATATTATATTTCCCCGTAGAAAAAGCACTATTTCCACTACCTAATGTAAGATTGGAAATGTCATTTCGTAATGCATAAAAATATCGGTTACCATCTCCTCCCATTGTCAGAGTCCCCACTTTCAGCGTCGCTATATTATTGGTAGGTGTACTGCTTCCAATATAAGTCCAAGAAGAATTGCTAGTTGGTATGTTTAGGTTTCCGATCTCATATCCTCCCGTACCTGTGGAAGTTTCTAATGCGGCATTCGATACTCCCGTAATATTTTCTGTTTTCAGGTAAGTACCTACCGTAATTTTCTTTGTGAACGATATATTTTTTACATTCTGTGTTGTTGGAAAGCTTAAGGAATATGCTGTGATGGAAGCTTGCGTAAGATTGACATTTGCATTAAAGGTCGAAGTTGCGGCTGTACTATAACTAAGTGATTTCAATTGCGACGTTCCAAAATCGGATACCGCAGAAGAGGTATAGGTAATTTCGCGATCTACAGTTATATTTTTGTTGTTAGAGTCTAGGGATGCACTTTCTCCTACATTAAAAGAGAAATAGCCGTTGCTGTTAAAATCATTGATTAACTTAAAACTACCATTTCCCAAAAAGTTAACGGAGGAGAGATAAGTCGTAGAAATCCAACTCAGATCTATAAGTTTTCCTGTAATATCTATAAGGTTAGGCAATGTATTCCCGCTATCGGAATAGAGGTTAAATGTTATATTATAGTATGCAGCTATATTTCCTCGCCATTTTAAGTTTCCATAAATGTTTAATATGCTTCCTGGTGAAAAACGGATACTACTGGAAAAGTTATCATCTACAATGAAGTTTTTACAGGTGGCAGAAGGTGAGACGTTTAAAGTAACTCCCGAAGCTGTAAAACCGCTGTTGTTGTTAAAAAAAACATTGTCATATTTGGAAGGAATAATAGTCGCTTGTGGTCCCGATGACGAGCCGATCCGCCAATGGTTGAGGTCACTCCAGGATCCTGCACCGCCAACCCAATAGTAATCACTTTGTGCAAGGATCTGTTGACAGAGAGCCAGAAAGAAAATGAGATATAGTTTTAGTTTCATTTGATCAGAATTACATTAAATAAAGAATTGAAGAATAGTTAATCTTCAACTGAATAAATAGATTGTACAGAATTAATTTTGGATTATTTTCCTTTATTCAGGAGTTCTATTTCTTTTTGTAATTCTTTGATTTTGATATTCTGATCCTGAGCATTTTTCAGTAAAATAGGAATCAGTTCGTTATAGTTTACCGATTTATAGGTTTCCGAATCGCTGTTTACGATATTGGGAAGTACTTTTTCTACTTCCTGAGCGATAAGCCCGTATTGAAGCTGGGCATTTCCACCTTTCTTTTTTCCGTTCTCGTTCCAGAAATAAGAAACAGGATTTAGTTTTAATATTATTTCATCTGCATTTGTAATCGGAGTGATGTTTTGTTTTAATCTTGCATCCGAATTATAGTCCACTGCGCTGGCTTTCACCGTTCCTGCAACATCCAGCTTTGCTGATGGATTCGCAACGCCAATCCCAACACTTCCAACACCGGAGAAGACAAGGTTTTTGCCATTCAGTTCTACATTTCTGGCTGCTTGTGCGGTGGTAATTGTACCATCGGCGGTATAAATATTAGATGTAAGTCCACCAATAGTTTCCCAAATGCTGCCGTTCCAATAATAATATCCGGCTTGTGTAATTTTATCAACTTTAGCATTAGAAACCGCAGGGGCAGAAGTAGCATAAATCATTAAAGATTCGGTTCCTGATTGCAGATTATCGGTCATGGTTTTTATTTGATCTCCCGTTAATCTCGGGATAATGAGTCCTTCGGCTTGGGTATCACCATTGGTCTTGGCGACCACTTCCAGAGTGGACTTTGGTGTTGTGGTGTTGATGCCGACTTGCGCAAATATATACGTGCAGGTGATGCTTGCTACAATTGAGTAGAATTTTTTCATGAAGGTAGTTGATTGGTTTGATTTATAGATCAGATATTTTTTTTAAATCCAGTAGGTTAGTTTTCAAAAAAAATCTTGCTTCGTGACAATTTCGCAAGCCTTAAATAAGATAAATTTTTTAAGAGAAATAAACATTTTGTTATTTGTTGCAAAGATAAAAAAAAAGTAAATTTTCTAGTAATAAAACAATGCTTCGCATAATTTTATTAAAAATAATATTTATCAGGTATTATTGATTCACAGTTTCTGTTTCGTATGAGTTTTATTTTATTACAGTATTTTGCAGGTGTAAAGAGTTGTTCTTTAATTATTTAATTTACAATAAAAAGCCTTGTTTTTGTTAATTCGTTAATGGCTTTAGGGTTTTAACGGGTTGCGTTTTTGTTAAACAGATGCTTTTACATAAATTAGGTTTGGAATTATCGCTTTTAAATGTTGATCAGGAAAAAAGTATTTATTAATATTTTCTTGCAATTCAGCATGTAAAGTTGTATCTTTGCACCTCATTTTGGGCTTAAAAAATAAATTTATCTAGTGACAATTTTTGTAAAACTCTTGTGTCTTCGGCTACAAGGGATTTTGTTGTTTTTGTAAGTTTTTATTTGTTTCCCAAAATTTTAATTAGAAAAGAATATTTTGCATTACGTTGTGAAAAGATATACCAGCGTTGCTTAGAATTAGAATCGAGAACTAAGATAAAGATTTAAAACCAATTCTGATAGCCCAAAAATCGAGTGTTTTTCATCTTTTTCAGACTTCTTCTTCTGCTTCGATATTTTTGAGATAAACAAAATATTTTTTAACCTTTTTCTTGTAATTTTATGAGTGAAACACAGGCAAATTCAAAAATCAAAGGGACTGAAAGAATCAACTTTTCTTCTGCGAAAGGTAAGATTGTAACGCCTGACTTTTTGGATATCCAAATCCAGTCTTTCAAGGATTTTTTCCAGTTAGACACGCTTCCTGAACAACGTCTTAATGAAAGCCTTTATGGTACGTTCCAGGAGAATTTTCCAATTACAGATTCTAGAAACCAATTTGTTCTAGAATTCTTAGATTATCTAGTAGATTCGCCACGTTATTCTATCGACGAGTGTGTTGAGAGAGGTTTGACGTACAGCGTTCCGTTAAAAGCTAGACTGAAATTGTATTGTACAGATCCAGAACACGAGGATTTCCAAACGGTTGTTCAGGACGTTTATTTAGGACCTGTTCCTTACATGACGCCTTCAGGATCTTTCATCATCAACGGAGCAGAGCGTGTTATTGTAACACAGCTACACAGATCTCCAGGTGTATTCTTCGGTCAAACTTACCACGCGAATGGTACGAAGTTGTATTATTCAAGAATTATCCCTTTCAAAGGGTCTTGGATGGAATTTACAACCGATATCAACAGCGTAATGTATGCTTATATCGATCGTAAGAAAAAGTTACCTTTAACGACATTATTAAGAGCAATTGGTTATGAGTCTGATAAAGAGATTCTTCAGATTTTTGACCTTGCAGAAGAAGTTAAAGTTAACAAAGCAAACCTTAAAAAAGTACAAGGAAGAACTTTGGCTGCGAGAGTATTGAACACTTGGTTCGAAGATTTCGTAGACGAAGATACAGGTGAGGTAGTTTCTATCGAAAGAAATGAAATTATCCTAGACCGTGAGACTGTTCTAGAAAAAGAACATCTTGATATTATTTTGGAAGCTGGGGTTAAGACAATTCTTATCCACAACGAAAATTCTAACGAATTCTCAATCATCCAAAATACATTACAGAAAGACCCAACTAACTCTGAGAAAGAAGCCGTAGAATATATCTACCGTCAGCTTCGTAATGCAGATGCACCAGATGAGGAAACTGCTAGAGGAATTATCGAAAAATTATTCTTCTCAGAGCAACGTTACTCTTTAGGTGAAGTTGGTCGTTACAGATTGAATAAAAAATTAGGTCTTAATATCGCTGAAGATATTCAAGTTTTAACAAAAGAAGATATTATCTCTATCGTTAAACACTTGATCGAGTTGGTAAACTCTAAAGCTGAAGTTGATGATATCGACCACTTATCTAACAGAAGAATTAAAACAGTTGGTGAGCAATTATCAGGACAATTCGGTGTTGGTCTTTCAAGAATCGCTCGTACGATTAAAGAAAGAATGAACGTTAGAGATAACGAAATCTTTACACCACTAGACCTTGTTAATGCTAAAACTTTAACATCCGTTATTAATTCATTCTTTGGTACCAACCAGCTATCTCAGTTTATGGACCAGACCAACCCACTTTCAGAAATCACGCACAAGCGTAGACTTTCTGCACTAGGGCCTGGTGGTTTATCAAGAGAAAGAGCAGGTTTCGAGGTTCGTGACGTTCACCATACGCACTACGGACGTATCTGTCCAATCGAGACGCCAGAAGGACCAAACATTGGTTTGATCTCTTCATTAGGTATCTATGCAAAAATTAACCAATTAGGTTTCATCGAAACACCTTATCGTCAAGTAGAAAACGGGAAAGTAGATTTGGACAGCGCGCCAATTTACCTTAACGCAGAAGACGAAGAAGATAAAGTAATCGCACAAGCGAACGTTGAGATGAAGGATGACGGAGAAATCTCTACGGATCGTGTTATTGCACGTCTAGATGGTGACTATCCAGTTGTTGAGCCCGCGCAAGTTGACCTTATCGACGTTGCACCTAACCAGATTTCTGGTATTTCGGCTTCATTGATTCCTTTCTTGGAGCATGATGATGCGAACCGTGCGTTGATGGGATCTAACATGATGCGTCAGGCCGTTCCTCTACTTAGACCACAAGCACCTATCGTTGGTACAGGTCTAGAAAAGCAAGTTGCTAGAGATTCTAGAATCTTAATCAATGCTGAAGGTACTGGTACTGTAGAATATGTTGATGCTAACAAGATTACTATTAAATATGACAGAAGCGAAGATCAAGATCTAGTTTCTTTCGATACAGGTACTAAAACTTATAACTTAACTAAATTTAGAAAAACCAACCAATCTACTACAATCACGTTGAAGCCAATCGTAAGAGTTGGTGACGTTGTTGAGAAAGGTCAAGTTCTTTGTGACGGTTACGCAACTGAAAACGGAGAATTGGCTTTGGGTAGAAACTTGGTGGTTGCCTTCATGCCTTGGAAAGGTTACAACTTTGAGGATGCTATCGTAATTAACGAGAAAGTAGTTCGTGAGGACTGGTTTACGTCAATTCACGTTGATGAGTATTCTCTAGAAGTTCGTGATACCAAATTAGGTATGGAAGAATTGACAGCAGATATCCCTAACGTTTCTGAAGAGGCTACTAAAGACCTTGACGAAAACGGAATGATCCGTATCGGCGCAGAAGTTAAGCCTGGTGATATTTTGATTGGTAAGATTACACCAAAAGGTGAGTCAGATCCAACACCAGAAGAAAAACTTCTTCGTGCAATCTTCGGTGATAAAGCTGGTGATGTTAAAGATGCTTCGTTGAAAGCTGACTCTTCTTTAAGAGGTGTTGTTATCAACAAGAAGTTGTTCTCTAGAAACATTAAAGACAAAAAGAAAAGATCTGAAGAGAAAATCAAACTTGAAGAAATCGAAAATACTTACAAAGCTAAATTCGATGATTTAAGAAATACTTTGATCGAAAAACTTAACATTTTAGTATCAGGAAAAACTTCACAAGGTGTTAAAAATGACTTGGATGAAGAAGTAATCGGTAAAGGTGTTAAATTCACTCAGAAGTTATTGACAAGTGTTGAGGATTATGTTAACATTAGCGGTTCTGACTGGACAGTTGATGCTGACAAAAATGAATTAATCAAACAATTAATCCACAACTATAAAATTAAGTATAACGATATCCAAGGTGTGAAAAACAGAGAAAAATTTGCACTTTCTATCGGAGACGAACTTCCTGCAGGTATCATGAAGTTGGCTAAAGTCTATATCGCTAAAAAACGTAAACTAAACGTTGGTGATAAGATGGCAGGACGTCACGGTAACAAAGGTATCGTATCAAGAATCGTTCGTGAAGAAGACATGCCATTCTTAGAAGATGGGACACCAGTAGACATCGTATTGAATCCACTTGGGGTACCTTCTCGTATGAACATTGGTCAGATCTACGAAACCGTTCTTGGTTGGGCTGGTAAAAAGTTAGGATTGAAGTTCGCAACACCAATCTTTGATGGTGCAGAGCTAGATCAAATTACTGAATACACAGACAAAGCATCACTTCCAGCTTATGGTAACACCTATCTATTCGATGGTGGTACAGGAGAGAGATTTACACAGCCAGCAACAGTTGGGGTAATCTATATGCTTAAGTTAGGACACATGGTAGATGATAAGATGCACGCACGTTCTATCGGACCTTACTCATTAATTACGCAACAGCCATTAGGAGGTAAAGCGCAATTCGGTGGTCAGCGTTTCGGAGAGATGGAGGTTTGGGCATTAGAAGCATTTGGTGCATCTAATATCCTTAGAGAAATCTTGACTGTTAAGTCGGATGACGTGATTGGTAGAGCGAAAACGTATGAAGCGATCGCGAAAGGAGAAGCAATGCCAGAACCAGGTATTCCAGAATCTTTCAACGTATTACTTCACGAGTTACAAGGTCTTGGACTTGACGTAAGACTTGAGGAATAATAGACACAAGATAAGAGACACAAGATGCAAGATTTTTTAGTCTTAGCTCTTGGCTCTTGGTTCTTTTAATCTTAAACAAAAAACAATGTCAAATAAAAATAAATCAAGTAGATTTAGTAAAATCACTATCGGTTTAGCTTCACCAGAATCTATTCTTCAAGAATCTAGAGGGGAAGTTTTAAAACCAGAAACAATTAACTATCGTACGCACAAGCCAGAAAGAGATGGTTTGTTCTGCGAAAAAATATTTGGTCCTGTAAAAGACTACGAATGTGCTTGTGGAAAATACAAACGTATCCGTTACAAAGGTATCGTATGTGACCGTTGTGGTGTAGAAGTTACAGAGAAAAAAGTAAGACGTGAAAGAATTGGACATATCGGACTTGTTGTGCCAGTTGCACACATTTGGTATTTCCGTTCTTTACCTAACAAAATAGGTTACTTATTAGGTATTCCTTCTAAGAAGCTAGATATGATCATCTACTACGAAAGATATGTAGTGATCCAACAAGGTATTGCTAAAAAAGCAGACGGTTCAGATTTCGAGGATAAAGAATTCCTTACAGAAGAAGAATATCTAGATGTTCTAGAAACGCTTCCTGTAGAGAATCAATATCTTGACGATTCTGACCCTAACAAATTCGTTGCTAAAATGGGTGCCGAAGCTGTTGAAGAACTGTTGAAGAGAATCGACCTAGACGCCTTGTCTTTCGATCTTCGTCACAAAGCTCACAACGAAGGTTCTAAGCAAAGAAGAACTGAAGCATTAAAAAGATTAAATGTTGTTGAAGCCCTTAGAGGTGCTAATACAAGAATGATCAATCGTCCAGAGTGGATGGTGATGCGTGTTCTTCCAGTTATACCACCAGAATTAAGACCATTAGTTCCGTTGGATGGTGGACGTTTTGCAACATCGGATCTTAACGACCTTTATAGAAGAGTTATCATCAGAAACAACCGTCTTAAAAGATTATTGGAGATCAAAGCCCCAGAAGTTATCTTAAGAAACGAAAAGCGTATGCTTCAAGAATCGGTTGATTCATTATTCGATAACACAAGAAAATCTTCTGCAGTTAAGTCGGAATCAAACAGACCATTGAAATCACTTTCAGATTCATTGAAAGGTAAGCAAGGTCGTTTCCGTCAAAACTTATTAGGTAAGCGTGTTGACTACTCAGCTCGTTCGGTAATTGTTGTTGGGCCTAGCCTACAATTGCACGAGTGTGGTCTTCCAAAAGATATGGCAGCAGAACTTTACAAACCATTCATCATTAGAAAACTAATCGAGAGAGGAATTGTAAAAACTGTAAAATCTGCTAAGAGAATCATCGATAGAAAAGAGCCCGTAGTTTATGATATCCTAGAAAACGTGATGAAGGGTCACCCAGTTCTTTTGAACCGTGCACCTACACTTCACCGTTTGGGTATCCAAGCCTTCCAGCCTAAGATGATCGAAGGTAAAGCGATCCAACTTCACCCATTGGTAACAACGGCTTTCAACGCCGATTTCGATGGTGACCAGATGGCGGTGCACTTACCTTTAGGTCCAGAAGCAATTTTGGAAGCTCAGTTATTGATGTTAGGTTCTCAAAACATCCTAAACCCTGCGAATGGTTCTCCAATTACGGTACCTTCTCAGGACATGGTTTTGGGTCTATACTTCATGACAAAACAATTGGATTCTACAGAAACAATGAAAGTTAAAGGTGAAGGTCTTGCTTTCTATTCTCCAGAAGAAGCAGAAATTGCTTACGCTGAAGGACAAGTTTCTTTGAATGCTAAAGTAAGATGTAAACTACCAGTAAAAGTTGATGGCGAATTGGTTACTAAACTAATCGAAACTACTGTTGGTAGAATTATCTTCAACCAAATCGTTCCTAAACAAGTAGGTTATATCGACGAATTGTTGACTAAGAAATCTCTTAGAAATGTTATCGGTAGAATCCTTGCAGATACAGACTTCCCTACAACGGTTAAGTTCTTGGATGATATGAAAGACTTAGGTTATTCTAACGCATTCAAAGGAGGGCTTTCGTTCTCATTAGGTGACATCGTAGTTCCTGCTGAGAAGAAAACAATGATTGCTTCGGCTATCGAATCTGTTGACGAAATTAAGGCTAACTATAACATGGGTCTTATTACCGATACAGAACGTTATAACCAAGTTATTGACGTTTGGACAAATACCAATGCGTCCCTAACAGAAATGATCATGAGCAGAATGAAAACTGACCAAGGTGGTTTCAACTCTGTATATATGATGCTTGACTCTGGTGCGAGGGGTTCTAAGGAACAGATCCGTCAGTTATCAGGTATGAGAGGTTTGATGGCAAAACCACAAAAAGCTGGTTCTGTTGGTGCTGAGATTATCGAAAACCCAATTATCGCGAACTTTAAAGAAGGTCTTTCGATTTTGGAGTACTTTATCTCTACCCACGGTGCTCGTAAAGGTCTTGCGGATACCGCTCTTAAAACTGCCGATGCAGGTTACTTAACACGTCGTTTAGTTGACGTTGCTCAGGATGTTATCATTACTGAAGAAGATTGTGGTACATTAAGAGGTACAGAAGTTACACCACTTAAGAAAAATGACGAAATCGTTGAGAAAATTTCTGAAAGAATCTTAGGTAGAGTATCACTTCACGATATCTACGATCCAGAATCTGACGAGTTAATCGTAGAAGCAGGAGAATTGATTAACGAAGCATTAGCTAAAGCAATCGAAACTGCTGGTATCGAGTCTGTAGAAGTACGCTCTCCATTAACTTGTGAAGCTAAAAAAGGTATCTGTTCTAAGTGTTATGGACGTAACCTTGCAACAGGTAAGATGATCCATATGGGTGAAGCAGTTGGTGTAATCGCTGCACAATCTATTGGTGAGCCTGGTACACAGTTAACATTGAGAACCTTCCACCAAGGGGGTACTGCAGGTAACATTTCAGAAAATCCTTCTATCGTTGCAAAACGTGATGGTATTGTTGAGATGGACGAAGTTAGAACTATTACTTCGGAAGACGAAGACGGAAATACAGCAGAAATCGTTGTGTCTCGTTCAACAGAATTCCGTTTAGTAATGGATAACGAAGCACGTACACCTATCATGGTTGCTAACTTACCTTATGGTTCATCATTATTTGTAAAACCAGGTGAGAAAGTTTCTAAAGGAACAATGATCGCTAAATGGGATCCATATAACGCGGTAATTATTGCGGAAACTGCTGGTAAAGTAGAATACGAAGATATTATCCAAGGGGTTTCATTCGCGCTTGAGATTGATGAACAAACAGGATTTGAAGAGAAAGTTATCTCTGAATCTAGAAATAAGAAAGCTGTACCAACCCTTAAAGTTGTAGACTCTAAAGGTGTTGAACAAAAAGCTTACAACCTTCCAGTTGGTGCCCACCTTATGGTTAACGACGGAGAAAAAATTAAGGCTGGTAAAGTCTTAGTTAAGATCCCAAGAAAATCTGCAAAAGCGGGGGATATCACCGGAGGTCTTCCAAGAGTTACCGAATTGTTCGAAGCTCGTAACCCATCTAACCCAGCGGTTGTTACAGAAATCGATGGTGTAGTATCTTACGGTAAGATCAAGAGAGGTAACCGCGAATTGGTTGTAGAAGCTAAAACTGGTGAAATCAAGAAATACTTAGTTAAACTTTCTAACCAAATTTTGGTACAGGAGAATGACTTCGTAACAGCTGGTTCTCCATTATCAGACGGATCAGTTACGCCAGACGATATCCTACACATCAAAGGGCCAACTGCGGTACAAGAATACTTAGTGAACGAGATCCAAGAGGTTTACCGTTTGCAAGGTGTAAAAATCGACGACAAACACTTCGAAATTATCGTTCGTCAGATGATGACAAAAGTTTCGATTGTAGATGGTGGCGATACGCAGTTCCTAGAAGGAGCCTTAGAGCACAAGTATGACTTCTTAGAAGAAAATAACCGAGTATTTGGACTTAAAGTAGTTGTTGACGCTGGAGATTCTAAAGACTTAAAACCAGGTCAGATGATCACAGCTAGAGAGTTACGTGACGAAAACTCTAAGTTGAAGCGTGAAGACCAAGCTTTAGTACAAGTACGCGAAGCACTTCCTGCAACAGCAACGCCAGTATTACAAGGTATTACAAGAGCAGCGTTACAGACTAAGTCATTCATGTCAGCAGCATCCTTCCAGGAAACGACTAAAGTACTTAACGAGGCAGCAGTGTCTGGTAAAGTAGATTACTTAGGAGGTCTTAAAGAAAACGTAATTGTAGGACACAGAATCCCTGCAGGTACAGGTCTTAAAGAATATCAAAACGTAATCGTTGGTTCTAAAAAAGAATTCGAAGACATCAACTAAAATATTTAGTTTTTAGTTTCAGGTTTCAAGATGAAAGTCATATCTTGCAAACCTGAAACTTTAAATATTAAACAAAAACAAAATTTAAAATGGACAACAATCAAAATCAAGATCCTAACAACATCAACATCCAACTTAACGAAATGGTAGCTGCTGGTGTATACTGTAACTTAGCATTAGTTAACCACTCTCCATCAGAGTTCGTTATGGATTTCATCCAATTGATGCCAGGTGTACAACAAGCTAACGTAAGATCAAGAGTAATCTTAGCTCCACTTCATGCGAAGAGAGTATTAGCTGCGTTACAACAAAACATCGCTAACTACGAGCAACAATACGGAGAAATCAAAGAAGTTGAACCTTTCGTATTAGGAAGTAACAACGTACAAGCTTAAGATTTTTCTTAACATATGATAAGTCCCGATTCTACCAAGAGACGGGACTTTTTTATTTTGGGCGTGCCACATGACGGCTCGTTCGGACGCTCGCTGCGCTCGCGCCTCTCTCGCCGCCAGTGTCGGTCTACGCGCAGTCGCTGTGATGCTTGGACGGCTCCGCTGCGCTCTGCCGCCTCACATTACGAGCTCCACAATGCGCTTCGCCCTCACGCAGATTCGGGATAATTAGAAAAATTGACCATTATTTAACTCAAGTTTCAAAAATCAAAACTACATTTGTTCATTATTTTTAACAAAATGAAGAAGTTATTTTTTTTCCTAAATGTGTTGCTCTTCGCATTTATAAGCGCACAAAAAGACACAGCACAAATTGTAGTTCCTAATCGTGTTAATACCGTAGCAAATTTTCAAGATAAACCTTATGTTATTATGATTTCGGTGGATGGTTTTAGGTACGATTATCCTACAAAATATGCGACGCCCAATATCAATAGATTATCAAAACAAGGCGTTTCAGCCGATTACATGAATCCAAGTTTTCCCTCAATAACATTTCCGAATCATTACACCTTAATCACAGGTTTGTATCCTGCGCATCACGGTTTGGTAGACAATTTTTTTTATGACTACAAAAGAAACGAAGCCTACAAAATGAATGACGGAAAAATCGTTAGCGATGGTTCTTGGTACGGGGGAAAACCACTTTGGAGTTTAGCTGAAGAGCAAGGACTTTTGTCTGCGTCTTTGTTTTGGGTAAGTTCTCAGTCCGATGCGGGGAAAACGCGACCTACTTATTATTACAACTACCACGAAAAATTTAATAATGAGCAAAAAATAAGCATTGTTCTCAACTGGCTCAAACTTCCAGAAGCGCAACGTCCACATTTTATTACGATGTATTTTCCCGAAGTTGACGCGAATGGACATCATCATGGACCAGATTCTAAAGAAACGGAAGAGGCTGTAAAATCTGTCGATGCAGCAATTGGAGATTTGGTTACCAAAGTCAATAATCTTGGACTTAAAAATGTGAATTTCGTTTTCGTGTCCGATCATGGAATGATAAAAGTTGATAAAGAAAATGCCATCGACATTCCCGAAATCCTGAAAGATAAATCGCGTTTTGATTACTTTAATAGCAATACGTTGTTACGTATAAAAGTTAAAAATCCTGATGAGTTCAAACTCGTCTATAGAGAACTTAAAAGAAACAAAACCGGTGATTATAAAGTTTACAAAGAATCTTGCTTCCCAAGCCGATTGCATTATGGTAAAAAAGATGATATATTTGATAGGATAGGTGACATACTTTTAGTTCCTAATGCGCCAAAAGTTTTCCTTGAAAAAGCTAAGACAACAAGCATCGGAAAACACGGTTTTGATCCTAAAAAAGTTCCTGAAATGCGCGCTATTTTCCGAGCTTGGGGACCAGCTTTCAAATCTGATTTTGAGATTTCGCATTTTGATAATGTTAATGTTTATCCAATTATAACAAAAATTTTAGGTCTTAAAATCACTTCACCAATTGACGGTAAAGAAAAAGTTGCAGATAAGATTTTGAAATAATTTTTTAAAAGAAGCCTTTCAGGGTTCCAAATCTGAAAGGCTTTTCAATTATATTTATTTAGCACAAATAACTTTGAACTCTGTTCTTCTGTTGTGTTGATGTTGTTCTTCGGAGCAGTTAACATCGTTTTTACATTCATTTAATAATTTCGTTTCGCCATAACCTTTTGCGATGACGCGACTTCGGCTAAGTCCTTTTGATACTAAATAATTAACCGCCGAATCGACACGACCTTGTGATAGCTTTAGGTTATAATCTTCAGAACCGCGCGAGTCGGTATGTGACGATAATTCAAGCTTTATCGTAGGATTTTCTGCTAAGAACTGATAAAGTTTGTCAAGTTCTGGTTTTGCATCCTCACGAATTGTGGTTTGATCAAAATCGTAATTAATGTTTTGCAAGTTAATCGCTTTGTCACAAGTCGCTTCCTCCATACAAACTTGAAGATTGATAAACATTTTTTTAGTTCGATCATTCTTTTTGCCGTCAAGATTTTCGGTTTGTGAGAAGTAGTTTCCTTTTTTGCCATAGATAGTATACAACTCCTCTTTTGAAGCCATAAAACTGAAAGTTCCGTTCGCCGAAGTTTTTAGGTTTTTAACTTCTGCAGTCTTTTCATTTTTAAGACTAACATTGGCGTAAGACAAAGCTTTTTTTGTGTTACAATCAGTCACTTTTCCTTCGATAAAGAATCTTTCATCCTCATTCTCTAATTCGAAATACAAAGGTGTTAATGTGAAAATAGTTGTTTTTTCAATTTTTTTTGTGACTAAATTAATGTCGCGATATTTTCCTTTAAGCTCGTAATCATCAGGTTTTACATTGTTGAAGGTCACCTTTCCGTCTTTATTAGAAGTGCCATAATAAGCGCGTCGACCTTGGCTGTTAAATAATACAACCTCCGAATTTGGAAGTACTTCGCCAGAATATTTATCCTTTACTAAAACTTCCATTTTGTAAGTGCCCGTCGCAACTTTGGACTTTTTATTTTTGTAAGTGTTCCCGAAACGGTACACCAAACCAGCGAAAGCCCCGACAGAATGCGCCTCGTGCTCCAGCGTGCTACGACCTTGGAAGCCTTGTTGTGTGTTGAGATTGTTTTGTCCATTAACCTCCGAATATGGATAATAGCCTGCGATTGTACCTGTTCCGTTTTCTTTAATTTGGAAATGCTGAAGATAATAGGCACCAAAATTGAACCCAAGATTTTCAGTGAAAAAATAATTAAACTCCAGTTGTGCTTTTGCGCTCGCAACACTTGACACATCGTAACTATTATGCTCGCTAAGCGCAATATTTTGATTGTTTGCGATTCCTGTCAATTTGATATCGCCATTCTTCAAAATACTGATGCCACCACGAAGTTTGAAAATCATCGAAAGCTCATCAGAAAAATCATGTTTAAAATTAGGACCAATACCGACAAACATTCGATTGAGAGAATTTTCTGAAAGCTGAATGTTATTTAATTTAATATTGTTTAAAAATAAATTATCAGTAGGGTAGGTGCTTTTTGTAGAATTACTTAGATAATTAAAATCTGCGCCCAACCCGAACCAAGTCCAGAAATAGTCAACATTTGCGCCGACATTAAAACCTGTTTTATAATTGATAAATGGCGTTTTGTTATCCAAAGAAGGTGCGTCAATTCCGCCATAGATTCCGATTCGGAAGTTATTGTCATAGTCGCCATAATATTGCGCTTTTGTAACAATAAGTGAACAGCTTAACAATAAAAAAGTATAGATTTTTTTCACAGAAATAATTTTTGTAAAAATACAGTTTTTTCTACCACCTGTAGTATCTATATTTTGTAAATCAGTTTAGTTATTTGAATTTTTTGTTTCTTCTTTTGTCCAAAGCATTTGTAAAGAATCTATTTTTGCTCTTATCTCGCGATGACTTTTGTAGATGGCTTTTTTACCAAGCTTTTCGTTAGCTATATTGGATAGAATAACAACTGAAGTTTTGGATTCGGGATAATACATCACCAAAGAAGGTGCGCCTTTAACATAGCCGGTGTGTAAGTAAGTTTTCGGGTCTTCTTCGTGAATCATAATTCCGCAACCGTATTTTACCTTTCCTAAAATATAGTGATCAAAAGTTTTGGCAGGCTTTACAAAAGTTTGAAATGCCGAATCGCTCAATACTTTTCCGTTATACAAAGATCTATTCCAAAGATGAAGGTCATCAACTGTTGACAAAATTCCACCAGCTGCAATCGAAATACTATTTTTATCCAGACGTTTTGGCATGTTTGGGACTTCTTCATTTTGTTTTAAACTGCCAAGATGTGCACTTGCAAAATTGTTTCCATTAAAGAGATTTCCTGTTGAAGAATGTGTCATTCCTAATTTTTGGAAGAGTGCCACTACATTATCATCGTAAGATTTTCCAGTAAGATTCTCAACAATATCGCCTAGACTTTTGTAACCATCATTAGAATAATGCATTGCTCTCCCTGGTTTGAAAAGAAGTCGCTCTCCAGTAAAATTAATGCCAGAAGTGTGATGTAGTAATTGAGCAATCGTGATTTCTTGATAAGTTTTTGTCTTATAATTTTGTAGATACCTTGACACTTTATCCTCGATATTAAGTTTTTGTTGCTCCTGAAGTTGTAGGATTAAAACAGCAGCAAACTGCTTACTGTTCGACGCAATGGGAAAAAGTGTTTGGTTATCAATTTTTGTTTCAGTTTTAAAATTAGAAAAACCATTGGCGCGTTCATAGATTTTTTTGTTATCCCAATCTACAGACACAATGGTGTTAAACTTATTTTTTAAAATAATTGAATCTAAAAGCGGTGTGATTTCCGCTGATTTTTTGACGAGCGAAATACTGTCTTCAATGCGTTTTTGATCAATAATTTTTTGAGCTTCGACTTCTTCAGTTTTTTTACATGCTCCAAAAAAAGTAAAAATCAATAAAATCCAAAGCAACTGTTTTTTCATATTCTACTGTGTTTTCTACGGAAATACTTATTTTTTAATTTGATTGACCAACATATTATTGCTTTAAAGTTAAAAAATCTTTTGGCTTTAAAAATGAATAGAAATTAATATCAAAAAATAATTTTGTTTAATTTTATCAGATGATAAATAATTATTTTATGATATTTTTTTTAAAAAAAATATCAATTTTAATATTGATTTTACTATTTCTGTGTGTCAATTCGCAAAGTCCAATATCTGCACTAACTGATAGTTTGGTTGTCACTTTAAAAAAAAAGTAAAATAGTTGATTTAAGTCTTAAAATCGCAAATCAATTAAAAACTGAAAACTTTGCTAGAAGTCAATATTACATTAACCTCGCTAGAACAAACACCGAAAAACTTAATGATACTGCTGCCTGGAAGTTTTTTTACGATAAAGCAAATAAAATTTATTTTGATATAGATGCGCTCGATTTGTTTCAGGAAACACTTTTAGCTGTAAGTCTCCCCAAACGTTGGACAGAATTATACCCTCATTTTGTATTGTAAAACTATAAAATATTTCATTCTGTTGTTGATGTTGGCAAAATTTGTTGAAAAGGAGAAAACTCGGTGTTGAGATTAGCGTCTGGCGAGTTTTCCTTTTTC